>NZ_FKBR01000011.1:0-153731 GCF_900078335.1 Bordetella trematum | reverse complement strand
GGATTGAAGCGGCGCGGCGCCCCGCCCCTGCGCCTGACAGGGGCGGGGCGCCGCGCCATTGGTGTAGTCTTGCCATCTTCACAAGGAGGAAACCCCAATGACGTCGCCCCAACAAGCTGCGTCCGCGCCCTACGGCGGTGCGGGCCCGGTTCGGAAAATCACGCCACGCCGCCTGCAGGAAATGCGCCAGGCGGGCGAAAAGATCGTGATGCTCACGGCCTACGATGCCACCTTCGCCGGCCTGGCCGCGCAGGCAGGCGTGGACATGGTGCTGGTGGGCGACTCGCTGGGCATGGTGTCCCAGGGCCGCGACAGCACGGTGCCGGTCACGCTCGACGAAATGGCGTATCACACCGCCAGCGTGGCGCGCGGCCTGGCTGCAGCCGGCGGCGGGCCCTTGTTGCTGGCCGACCTGCCCTTTGGCAGCTATCACGGCAGCCACGAGGAAGCGATGCGCAGCTGCACGCAGCTGATGCAGGCCGGCGCGCAGATGGTCAAGCTCGAGGGTGGCGGCTGGACAGCGCCGCTGGTGCGCTATCTGGTCGAGCGCGGCGTGCCGGTGTGCGCCCACCTGGGCCTCACGCCGCAGACCGTGGCAGCCCTGAGCGGCTACCGGGTGCAAGGCCGCGATGAGGCATCGGCTGAGCTGCTGATGCGGCATTCCTGCGAACTGGCCGAGGCCGGCGCCACCCTGCTGGTGCTTGAAATGGTGCCGGCCGCGCTGTCGACGCGCATTACCCAGGCCATGCCGTCCTGCCACACCATCGGCATCGGCGCCGGTGCAGGCACGGCCGGTCAGGTGCTGGTCATGCACGATATGCTGGGCGCCAGCCTGGGCAAGACGCCTCGTTTCGTGAAGAACTTCATGGCCGAGGCGGGCGGAGTGCGTGCAGCCTTCGAGGCTTATGTGCGCGAGGTGCGCGAGCAACGCTTCCCCGATGAGGCGGTGCACGCCTGGTAAGGCGGGCGGCCGCGCTCAGCGCGCGGCCTTCCAGAGCGCGTAGTCGGCCGGCAGGCAGACGGCGCAAGGCCGGTAGCCGGCGCGCACCGCGGTGTCGGCATCGGCAAAGAAAACCCGTTGGCTGAGATAGCCGCCGCGCGCCAGCGCGCGCAGCGCGGCGGGGCAGTCCAGCCGGCCATAGCGGCGGCCGGCGCGATGGCCGCCCAGGGTGCCGGGCGTGTCGCTGCGATAAGGGCGGCCCTCGCCATCGAGCAGGCGGTAGCGTCCGGGCTCAGACATGCCAGTGCAAGGTGGCGGCCAGCCGTTGGCCGCGCAGCACCGTGCCTGCACCCAACCGCAACGTGACAGCGCCCTGGCGGCCCGCCAGCGGGTGGCGCGCGCTGGCGCAGACGGCCACGCTGCCCAGCGTCAGCGGCAGGACCATCGGGCGCGATTGCTGCCTCGGGCGCTGTTGCACGGCCAGGGTGTGGCCGCCGTCGAAGTCCCGGCCCGGCGCCGAGAGCAGCATCACCAGATGCAAGGCGAAGCCGTCAGGCGTTTCGCTGGCCATCAGGGGCAGTGCCTGGCCGGCGTCTTGTACCTGCAAGGCCAGGCGTGGCCGACGCGCCTGCATCCGGCCTATGCCCCAGGGCTGTGCGATGGCCTGCAGGCGTTCGCGCACGGCGTCGGCCCAGTCAGGCAGGCTGCCGGCCTTGATCGCCTCGCGCGCCGCGTCATCCAGAGGCTGGGGCAGCAGCGCCCAGCCTTGCCGCAGCAGTTCGGTTTCCAGGGAGTCCATGGATCAGGCCGCGCCGGTCTGTTCGCGTCGCAGCAGCTCGCGCTTGCGCGCCACGCCCCAGCGGTAGCCGGACAGCGCCCCGTCGTTGCGCACCACGCGATGACACGGGATCGCCACGGCGAGCGGGTTGGCGCCGCAGGCTTGGGCGACTGCACGCGCGGCCTGTGGCATGCCGATGCGTCGCGCCAGCTCCGAATAGGAGACGGTCTCGCCCGGCCTGATCTGCCGCAGAGCCTGCCACACTCGTTGCTGGAAAGCGGTGCCGCGCACATCCAGCGGCAGCGCCAGCGGTGTGCCGGGCGCTTCGATCAGCCCCACCACGGCCGCCATCACGGACTCATAGCCGGCGTCTGCCCCGATCAGTTCGGCGTTGGGGAAACGATCCTGCAGTTCTTGCAGCAAGGCGGCGGGATCATCGCCCAGCAGGATGGCGCAGACGCCACGCGTGCTTTGCGCAGTGAGGATGGCGCCCAGCGAGCATTGGCCGATGGCGAAATGGATGGCGGCATTCACGCCGCCGGCCTGGTAGTCGCGCGGGGTCATGCCAAGCATGCCGTCGGCGGCGGCGTAGAAGCGGCTGTTGGACTGAAAGCCGGCGGCGTAGAGCGCCTCGGTGACCGACGTGCCATCGGACAGTTCCTGACGCACCCGCCGGGCGCGATGGGCCTGGGCGTACTCGCGCGGCGTCAGCCCGGTGGCAGCCTTGAAGACGCGATGGAAGTGATAGGGGCTGACGCCCAGCTCGCGCGCCAAGGCGTTGAGCGACGGTAGCTGTTCGGCGGCCTCGATACGGCGGCAAGCCTGTGCGACCCAGTCGGCGCGGGTCTGATCCACGCGCAGCCGGTCGGCAGCCCTGCTGGGACGGTAGCCGGCCGCCTCGGCGGCTTCGGCGCTGGCGAAGAACTCGACATTTTCCGGGCGCGGCAGCCGCGCGGCGCTGCTGGGGCGGTTGTAGACGCCGGTGGTCTTCACGGCATAGACGAACTGCCCATCGGCGCGGGCGTCGCGGGCCAGCACGGCGGCCCAGCGCGGATCGGTTTCGGTGGCATTGGCAGTCATGGCGCACTCGCATGGGGATCGGGATGGCTGCACTTTACGGTGCCGGTCGGCCCGGCGCACTCCGCGGCTTGCGATTGAATTCCGGGCACGCCTTCGTGGCGCAGCAGCCAGGCCTTGCGCGCCACGCCCCAGGCATAGCCGGCCAGCCCGCCATCATGACCGACCAGGCGGTGGCAGGGGATGACTAGGCCGATGGGGTTGGCGGCATTGGCATTGCCCACGGCGCGCGGGTGGCGGCCCAGTTGCGCACCCAGCGCCCCGTAGCTGCGCGTCTGCCCGGGCGGGATGCGGCTGACTGCCCGCCAGACGGTCTGCTGCCAGTCGCTGCCGGCCAGATGCGGGACCAGGGCTTGCAGGGCGTCCAGCCGGCCGGCGAAGTAGGCCGCCAGCGCCTGGGCCAGGGCGGCAGGGACGGCGGCATCGGGCAGCGCCAGCCAGCCGGCCAGACTCGGTCGGCGTGCCGGCGCATCCAGGAACTCCAGCGCATGGAGCCGTTGCTGCGCATCGCTGACCAGCAGCACCGCGCCCAGGGGCGTGTCGAGATGGTGGCGTTGCCGGCCCAGCATGTCAGCCTGCCCGGCGCAGCGTGAGGTTGATGCGCTGGCGGCCCAGGCGCGGATGCAGGCCGTCGGCCAGTGGCAGCACGCCGTGAAAGCGCAGCCGGTCGGCGCCGCCCCAGACTGCGACGTCGCCATGTTGCAGCAGGATGCGCCCGGGCCTGACGTTGCGTTGCAGGCCGCCGAACAGAAAGGTCGCCGGCAGGCCCAGGGAGATCGACACGATGGGCGCGTCGAAGTCGCGTTCGTTGCTGTCCTGATGCAGGCTCATGCCCGCGCCCGGCGCGTAGTGATTGATGAGACAGGCGTCGGGCTGGAAGTCTGCAAAGCCGGCATGCGCGGCCGCTTCGGCAGCCAGCTGCATGAACAGGGCCGGCATGCCTGGCCAGGGCTGGCCGCTCAGCGGATCTTCCGGGCGGTAGCGGTAGCCCCGGCGGTCGGTGGTCCATCCCAGCCGGCCGCAATTGGTGATGGCCGCCGACATCCGGAAGCCGCCCGGCGTGGTCATGTGGCGCGGCGGGGCCAGCGCTTCGATGTCCTGCAGCGCAGCCAGTATTGCGTCGACATGCGGCAGGGCCAGGCCCGGCAGGACGCAGGCCTGCGGGCCCAGGGGGATGCGGGTATCGCTGTCGGCGAACAGATCGGCCTGCATGTCAGGATGCGTCGTGAAAAATGATGCCCAGCGTATGGCGCTGTCCGCGCCGCACGGTGCTGACGCCATGGCGCAGCGTGCGCCGCTGCCAGCCTCGCACGGCGGCCGCCGGCCGGTGGCGCACCGCGAAGATCAGCGCGTCGCCCTGGGTGAGCGGCACCACGTCGGCCTGCGCAGGATGGCCGGCGCGCTGTTCGGTCATGACGAACTCGCCGCCCTCGAAGTCAAGGCCGGGCTGCGACAGCAGCACGGCGCATTGCAGGGGGAAAACCCATTCGCCATACAGGTCCTGGTGCAGGCAGTTGTAGTCGCCGGGCCCATAGCGCAGGATGAGCGGAGTCGGCCGGGTCTGTCCGGCGGCATGGCAGCGGGCCAGATAATCGGCATGTTCCTGCGGAAAGTCGGCAGCCTGACCCAGGCGCGCGGCCCACTCGCGCGCCAGCGGCGCCAGGCGGCGATACAGCGCCGCCCGCCAGAGTGCCAGGGCCGGCGGCAGGGGATAGGCGAAATACTGGTATTCCCCCTGGCCGAATCCGTGGCGCGCCATCACGATGCGCTGCCGGTAGCGCCCGGGCGCAGCGTCGTAGGCCTGCGCCAGGGCATGGCACTCGGCCGGACGCAGAAGCGCGGGCAGCACGGCCCGGCCATGCCGCTCCAGGCTGTGGCGCAAGGCGTCCCAGTCATGGGCGCGCAGGCGTTGGTCGATGCGTTGGGCGAGATCGTCGGACATGGCTACAGGGCAGAGGTTCGACATCAGTCTAGACCGCCGTGCGCGCCGGCGCATCCCGCCGCTTGCGTTCGAATTCCGTCATGGGTGCCGCGTCGCCGCGCCTGCCCCAGGGCTTTTCGGGGAAAATAGCGCTTCGCGCCATGACGTCAGGATAGCCGTGAGCACCGCCAGCATTTCCTTCGCCTGCCCCGTCGGCCCCGAATGGGCCGATGCCTTCCCGCGCCCATTGCCGCAGCGCGCGTGGCGCGCCCGGGGTTGGTCGCGATGCGCGCCGGCCATGAGGGCCGGATCATGAGGCGGGTGCTTGTCAGCGCCTGTTTGCTGGGCCAGGCCGTGCGCTACGACGGCCGCGATGCCGCGCGCTCGCATCCCATTCTGCAGCGCTGGGCCGACGAAGGTCGCATCGTGGCGCTTTGTCCCGAGGTGGCGGGCGGCCTGCCCATTCCCCGTCCGGCTGCCGAAATCGAGCCCGGCGCCGATGGCCAGGCGGTCTGGCAGGAGCTGGCGCGTGTGCGCGTGCGCGATGGCGGCGACGTCAGCGAGGCCTTTCTGGAGGGGGCCCGCCAGGCGCTTGCGCTGGTGGGCCGCCACGATATCGCCGTGGCGGTTCTCAAGGAGGGCAGCCCCTCGTGCGGCAGCGGTTACATCTATGATGGCCGCTTCCAGGGGGGGCGGGTGCCCGCCATGGGCGTGACGGCAGCCTGTCTGGCCCAGGCCGGCTTGCCGGTGTTCAGCGAACACCAGCTCGAGGCCGCCGACGCCTGCCTGCGCGCTGCCGGCTGAGCGCGCGCCTCAGAAGGCCCAGCGGGCTCGTAACGTGGCGCGGTGTTGCTGCGAGCCGGCACCGAACTCGCCGCCATAGTCCAGGCCCAGCGTGGCGCGGCGGTTGAGGGCCAGATCGCCACCGAGTTCCACCAGCACGGCATTGCGCGCGATCCCGTTGCCGGCCACCGTGAAGGGCTGGCCGCCATTGAAGGCCAGCGTGTTGCGCGGAGTCAGGTCGCCGGTCATCAGGCGCCAGCCTACGTTGGCACGCAGTGCGGCAGCTTTGCTGCCGACCTCGGTATTCCAGATGCCGCGCAGCCCCAGCGTGGTGCTGAGGTTGCTCTGGCTCTGGGCTTGTCCTTGCAGGGCGGCGATGCCGCCGGTCTCGTTGAAAGCCCGGGTGCGCAGGTTGCTCCATGACAGGCCGGCATAGGGTTCAAGGCTGGCGCGCGGCGACAGCGGCATGAAGTGGCTCAGCTCGGTGAAAAGCTGCCAGGTGCTGGCGCCGTGGTGGGCCCTGAGCGTGGCCGGCAGGCCGGCCCGCGCCATGTCGCGTCGGGTGTTGATGTCGTGCCAGGTATAGGCCGTGCCCAGGATGAGATTCAGCTGGCCGCGCCCCGTGTCCCAGTGACGGGCGCCGTAGAGCGAGGCGCTGTAGTTGTCGATGGCGGCTTTGGCACTGCGCGAACTGACCTGGACCCCGGTGTGGGTCAGGCCCACTGCCGCACCCAGGCGCCACTGGGGCGAGATGGCGCGGTCGGTGCCGATGAACACGCCGCCGGTGTTGGCGCGGACCTCGGGGTTGCCTTGCCGGGCATTTTCGCGCTGCCAGATGCCGGTTACCTCGGCCCACATGGGCAGCGCGGCAGACGATGGCAGGGCCGAGGCCGGCAGGCCGCCGGACGATTGCGCCAGCGCAGCCCCGGGCAGCAGGCCGGCGTTCAGGTTGGCGCGCAGGAACTTCATGGGCAAGGCGGACTGCGGCGAAGCGGCAGCCATACCCTGCAGGGCCGAGGCGACCGAGGTGAGCGAGTCGCCGGAGAGTTGTTGCAGAACTTGCGGCGCGGGCCCTTCGGCAAGCGTCAGCACATGGCGGTAAAGCGGGTCATTCTGGTTCAGCGATTCGAGACCGCGCCCCGCTGATCGTGCGTTGCCGGTCGAGGCCACAGCATCGAAACTGGCTTTCTTGTGCAGCGTGACGGTGGCGGTTTTGCTGGTGTAGCCGACGGTGCTGGCGAGGAAGGCGCCCGCGCTATGGGTCTGTACCGATTTGAAGGTGCCAGTCAGGGTCGGGCTCTCCAGCACGGTATACGGTTGGCCGAGCTCGAAATCGCCCCTGGCGGTCACGCTCAGTGTGGCATCGTTGATCTTTGCGGCGCCGCTGGCCTTGAGCTGCGGCGTTTGCCGGCCATCGAGCGTCACGGCCAGCAAGGCGCCGGGGGCGAGCGTGAAGGTGCCGTTGACGTCGGCCGGCGTGGCGCCGACGACGAGGCTGCCGCCCTTGTTGATGGTGGTGTTGCCCAGCTTCCCGCTGCCGGACAGCAGAGTGCCGCCCTGGCCGACCGACAGATCGCCAGTGAGCGTGGTCTGCTCCAGCGCCAGCGTGCCGCCCGTGACCGTGGTTGCGCCGGTGAGGGTCTGTCCGGCAAGCACGGTGTAGCCGGCCTTTTGCTCGATGGCGGCCTTGCCGTCGATCTTGGCCGTGAAGCGATACTGGCCCGATGTATCCAGGTGATTGAAGATCAGTTTCTGCTTGCCGCCATCGTGCTCGAACTTGATGCCATCGTTGCCGGTGTGGCTGCCCTCTTCGTCGGTGATGAGGATGCCGGGGGCGGCGGCGGCCTGCCGGCCACCGATGACGAGCGTGGCGTTCTCGCCGCTGAGCGTGAGCGTCTTGTTCAGCTGCAGCGTGCCGCCATCTTCAAGGACGATCATGGCCTTGCCGCTGGCCTTCAGGCGCAGGCTGACCAGTTTTGAATCTGCCCCGGAAATGTGAAGATCCAGGTCCTTGAGCGACACCGACTCGTCTTCGGGGTTCTTGTCCTGGCCGACCGTCAGCGTCGCTCCTTGTTTGAGGACGATCCGGGCCTTGGTGTTGTCGCCGCCCGTGAGCTTGGTGGCGTACAGGCTGCCGCCGCGCTCGACGAGGATCTGGTTCAGGCCGGTGCCCTCGAGCGTGATCACGCCCTGGCTGTCGACGGCCTCGCCCGCATGGGTCACCACCCCCTCGTTCGACACCTTGAGGGTGCTCGCATTCAGTTTGATTCCGGCGGTGGAAAATAGCAGCTCGCTGTCCTTGCCATCGACCGTGAGCGCGCTGTTGCTGAACGACGCGGTTTTATGGGAGAGGTCGAGTGTCGCCCCATTCTGGACCAGCAGGGCGGCGGGCCTGGCGCCTGCGTCGGCGCTGCCGGCCACGGTGGTCTCGCCTTCGACGGCCAGCTTGCTGCCCGCGCCGCTCAGGCTAAGGGTGCTGGCGCCGTGGCTGCTGTCCGTGATCTTGAAGGCGCCGATGCTGCGCACCTTGGCGCCGCCGAGGATATTCAGGGTGCCGTTCTTGAGTGTCAGGGTCTGGTAGGTGTGGTCGCCACTCTCGATTTTCTCGTTGGTGCTGTTCAGTGTCTTTTCTTCGGTTTCGGCAGTCGTGACCCTTTCTTGGGCAGTCGCGGCCAGGGGCAGGGATAGCATCAGCCAGACCAGTGGCTTGAGTGGGAATGCGGGCGCAAGCGGCATGCGTCTTCTCCGGAAATAGGGAATAAAAAAGCAAACGCGACCCCAGGGTCATGCTTGCCTCAGTCAGGTTGAGAGAAGGAGGGGGAGCCGTTCAGGCTCGGCTGCGGTCTGCGATCGGCATGGTTGGGGGCGCGAGTGATGAACGACGACGTAGCCTGAGAAGATAAAAACCACGACGGCCTTGCGTCCCAGACCAGGGGAGCAAAGCAGACCAGATCGATGGGGTGTCCGGTTTCTCGGATTCGTCGCTCGATAGCGCTGGAGACTTCGTTGCGTCTCAGAGGATCGGCGGAAGGCGGCTCGCCCCGGCTTGAGCGGGGCGGCCGCAGCGCATTCTGTCGGGGTTGCGGGCGCGCAGACTGTGCGTCAGCGCATGAGCACCAGCAGCGCGCCGGCGTCCAGCGGATGCGGGATCACGTCGGCGGAAACGCCATAGACATGGCGCAGATTGGCCGGCGTCAGGACTTCGGCCGGCGTGCCTTCGGCTACCGCCGCGCCATCGGCCAGCAACATGAGGCGATCGCACCAGTGCGCGGCCAGATTGACGTCATGTGCGATGACCATTACCCCCGCGCCCTGCTGGTGCGCCAGATCGCGCGCCGTGCGCAACAGATCGATCTGGTGGCGGGGGTCGAGATTGGAGATGGGTTCGTCGAGCATCAGGTAGCGGGGCTGGCCGCCAGGCGCGGCCTGGCATTGCGCCAGCACCCGGGCGAACTGCACGCGCTGCTGTTCGCCACCGGACAGTTCGAGGTAGCGCCGTTGCGCCAGATGGCTCACGCCGGCCTGTTGCAGCGTTTGTGCGCAGAGCTGGTCGAGCTGCGCGGGGCTTAGCTCGGGGAAGGGATAGGCGCCCATGGCGACTACCTCGCGCACGCCCAGATCGAAGGAGAGCGATGGCTTTTGCGGCAGCACGGCGCGTTGGCGCGCCTGTTGCGCAGCGCTCAATTGGGCAAGCGGCCGGCCGTTGAGGAGCACGCTGCCCGAGTCGGGCTTGAGCTCGCCGCTGAGCGCGGCCAGCAAGGTGGATTTGCCGGCCCCGTTGGCGCCCAGCAGGCCCACCATGGCGCCGGGCTGCAGCGTCAGGGATACCTGTGTGAGGATGCGTTGGCCGCCCCGGGCCAGGGTGAGGTCTTGTGCGTGCAGGGTCATCCGATTCGGCGTCCGCGAGCCAGCAGCCATAGAAAGAAGGGGCCGCCCACCAGCGCTGTGACCAGGCCGATGGGCAGTTCGGCGGGCGCCACCACCAGCCGCGCCAGCCAGTCGGCCAGGGCCAGGGCAAGCGCGCCGGCCAGCATGCTCGCCGGCAGCAGCCAGCGATGGTCGGCGCCCAGCACCATGCGCACCAGATGCGGGATGACCAGGCCGACGAAGCCGATGCCGCCGGTGGCTGCCACCAGCGGGCCGACCACCAGCGCGGTCACCACGATCAGGCGCCGGCGCAGCCGAGCGAGGGCGAAGCCCAGGTGCTGGGCCTCGCGCTCGCCCAGCAGCAGCGCATTGAGCGCACGCCACTGGCGCATCAGCCAGAGGCACCAGAACAGCGTCCAGGGAGCCAGGAAACCCAGCAGCGACCAGCGCGCCGCGCCCAGGCTGCCCATGTTCCAGAAGGTCAGGTCGCGCAGCTGGGCGTCGTTGGCCATGAAGGTGAACAGGCCGATGAAGGCGCCGCAGATGGCGTTGATGGCGATGCCGGCCAGCAGCAGCCCGGCCACCCCCGGCGCGCGCTGGCCCAGCACATAGGCGCAGGCAGTGGCCAGCAGGCTGCCGACAAAGGCTGCGCCAGCGGTCAGCGCGAAGCCGCCCGCGCCCAGTACGATGGCGGCCACCGCGCCGAGGGCGCCGCCCAGGGAAATGCCCACCAGCCCGGGTTCGGCCAGCGGGTTGCGAAACAGCGCCTGCATCACGGCGCCGCACAGCGCCAGGGCCGCGCCGGTCATCAGCGCGAACAGCACGCGCGGCAGGCGGATGTCCCAGATGATGTTGTGCCACAAGGCGTCCTGGCCCTGGACTGCGCCGGCCAGCAGGCGCGGCAGCGCTGCCAGGGGAATCGGGACGGCGCCGCTAGCGGTAGCCAGCAGCAGCACGGTGATGAGCGCCAGCGCCAGGCCGGCCAATACCCAATGCGCGCGTCGCGCCGGGTCAGTCAGGGCGGGCATGCTGGATGCAGGGGGTCTGTTTCAGGAGGCGTACGGCCTGCGGCAGGCGCGGGCCGGTGCCCAGGGCCAACAGGTCATCCATGACCACGATGCAGTTGCGTTGCGCGGCTGGCGTCTGGGCCAGCCCGGGGCTGCGGGCAAGCGCCTGCACGCCGCCCGAGGCCTCGGCCGAGGAACGGGTGATGATGAGCACTTGCGGCGCCAGCGCGCCGATGCCTTCGGCCGACACGGGCTTGTAGCCCTGCTGCGCCTGCAGCACGTTCTGCAGGCCTGCCAGCGCCATCACGAGGCTGGCTGCGGTGTCGCCGCCGGCGGCCAGGGGCGTGCCGCTGCGGTTCATGAGCAGGGCGGCGCTGGCGCCGGCGTCCGGCAGCGCCCGGACCTGCTGCAGATCCTCGCGGACCTGCGTCAGCAGCCGCTCGCCTTCCTGGGGCACCTGCAATGCCTCGGCGATCTGGCCGATGCGGGTTTCCAGCGATTGCAGCGATGGCGCGTCCGAGACGCGCAGCACCTTGACGCCGGCGGCGGCCAGCCGCTCCAGTGTGTCGGGCGGGCCGGCCTGCTCGGAGGCCAGCACCAGATCCGGGCGCAGGGCCAGCACGCCCTCCAGGGGCAGGTTGCGGTAATAGCCTACCCGGGGCAGGCGGGTGGCCGCTTCAGGATAGATGCTGGACTGATCGTTGCCCACCAGCTTGTCCTGCTGGCCGAGGGCATAGACGATCTCGGTGACGCTGCCACCCAGTGTCACCACGCGTTCGGCCGCCTGTGCCGTCAGGCCCAGGCAGGCCCCCATCAATACGCCCAGCAGTCTCTTCATAGATACCTCAAGCGGCCAGCGGCTGCGCGCACAGCCCGAGCATCAGCTCGCGCCAGGCAGGCAATTCCGGTTTGCCGGGTTTGCGTTCGCCAAAGAATTGCACAATCAGATCGCCATTGTCTGCATAGAGTTCCAGCGACGTCACCCACCCGTCGGAAGTCGGTTTGTTGACCACCCAGCTCTGGGCGATGCTGTCGGTGTTCAGATGCAGATTAAATCGCGGATCGAGCACATTGAACCAGGGCCCGGTGCGCCGCAGGGTCTGCACCGGACCGGTGTGAATCTGGATCATGCCGCGATTGCCGACGAAGCACATGATGGACAGGCCGCTGGCGGCCGCCTGGGTCAACATGCGTTCGACGGCATCGGCAGGCACCGGCTGGGCCAGGTCGCTGCCGGCTGCCTGCAGTGCGGCCAGGCGGCTGAGCCCGAACTTGCGCAGCAGGGGAAAGAACTCGTGCGTGTCGGTCATGGCCAGCCAGGCGTCGCGCCAGGCCTGCGGATCTTCGGCCTGGAGCCGTTCTTCGGCGGCCTCGATGGCGGCAATCTGCGGCCAGGCCGGCTCGGCGGCAAAGCGGCCGACCAGGGTTTCCCAGGCCTGGGCATCGGTCTGCTCCAGACGGTAGACCTTGTGTACGGCCACGCCCTCGCCGTCAAAGAACTGCAGGCTGTCACGGCCGTCCTGCGAGACGGCCCAGGCAGACTTCCAGTGGGCGAAGAACACCCGCAGGTCGATATCGGGGCCCAGCACCAGACCGACCGGGCCCTTGGCCTGGATGTCTTCGTAGCGGCCGTGGCGCTCGTGCACGCACCAGGCATTGCGGGTCAGCGCCATCACTTCGCCCAGGGTGCCCAGTTCGCGGAAGATGGTTTGTGGCTCGCCTTCCAGGCGCGTGACGCGGGCCGAGCCACAGCCGGCGGCGATCCACTCGGCTTCGCTCACGCCCAGGGCCTGGGCGGCATTGCGGGCGCGTTGTCCGGGTTGGCCGGCGACAAGGGCGTCATGGCGGGCGCGCAGGGCGGCGGCACGTTCGGCGAATGATTGATCGGTCATGCGGCTTTCTCCTAAATCCGGCGGACGGGGGCGACCCCGCCCGCGCCAGGGGGGGTCAGAATTGATAGGTCAGCGACAGACGCGCGCTGCGCCCCGGTTCGGTGTACCAGTCGGCAGGACGCGGCAGCGCCATGGCCCCGGCCGTGGGAACGTTGATGGCTTCCCAGTATTTCTTGTCGAACAGGTTGAATATACCCAGTTGCCACTGCAGGCCCTTGACGCTGGTCGGTCGCCAGTACGCCATCAGGTCGGTCACGCCATAGCCCGGGGCACGGAAATCGGGGTTGGCGGCCGAGGCGCCGTACTCCACCCGATCGCGCTGGCGGGCCGCCGTCAGTTGCGCCTGCACGCCCCAGTGCTCGCGACTGTAGCCCAGCCCGACGATGGCCTTGAGCGGCGGCACCGAGTTCACGTGGCGGCCGGTGCTCTGGTCCTTGCCGACGGCCCAGGCCAGCGAGGCCCAGCTGCGCCAGCCCGGAGCGAAGCTCCAGTGCGCCGAGGCCTCGGCGCCGTAGATCCGCACCCGGTCGCGGTTGACCGTGCCGGTCACGCCCATCGGATAGAGGCCGTTCCAGCCGGGTTGCCAGTGCGGCGAGGCCGGATCCAGCGGCACGCCCTTGTCGATGAAGTTCTGATAACGGTTGTCAAAGGCTGCCACCGAGCCGCCCAGGGTGTCGTCGCCCAGTTTGGCGCCCAGTTCCCAGCCCTTGCTGGTCTCGGCCTTGAGCGTCGGATTGCCCACGCGCAGATAGGTCCCCGGGCCGCCGTAGTTGGTGTAGAGCTCGCTGGCGTTGGGGGCGCGGTAGGCGAAGCCGTATTGCGCATAGAGCGTGAGCTGCTCGCGGGCCTTCCAGGTGCCCAGCAGTCGGGGCGAGAAGCGTCCGCCCGAAGAGGCGGCCGGCAGGCTTGCCGCCGCGTTGCTGTTGTTGTCGTAGCCCCCGCCGCCCTGGGGTTTTTGCTCGTAGTGGTCGTAGCGCAGCGAGGGCGTGAGCGTGTAGCGTCCGCCGTCGAACCCGAATTCATCCTGGACCCACAGCGCGAACTGGCTGCCCTTGACGCGCGGCATGTCGGCCTGGTTGGTGTGCAGGATGTCGCAGGCGCGCGGGCCCATGGGGGCCGGCAGGCCAGGGGGGATGGGCGGGCAATTGTCGTAGCCGTCGGAATATTGCTCGCTGCGGTTGCCGATCCACTCGCCGCCCAGCGTCAGGCGCTGGGTGACGGCCCCGTCGAACTGGCGGGTGACTTCGCCGCTTGCGCCAAAGCGGGTTTCGCGGATGGTGTTGTCGCGCCCGAAAGCGCCGTTGGGATAGCCGTAGCGGAAGGGGTCGCCCGGAATGGCGTTGGCGCGCGCATCCACGCCGCGTTCGCCGTTGAGCGCCTGCCCCAGCGTCAGGCGTTGCCAGTAGATCACCGCCTTGGCGTTGTCGATCAGGCCGCCGGCCTGGGGGGCGGCATATTGATAGTCCAGCGAGAGGCGTTCGCGCTTGGCGGTCTTGCGGGTGCTGTTTTCCCCGTAGAGGTAGCTGGTGCCGGCGCCCTGCTCGAACATGCTGTCCAGGTCGGCGGTGCGCTTGAAGTACTCGCCCGTCAGGCCGATGCGATGGCCGCCATCGATGCGCTGCTGCACCTTGGCCAGGAATTGCTCCTGGCGGTAGCGCTCAGGGGTGGGTTCGCTGCGCGCGGCGCCATAGCCGCCGACATCGCCGCGATTGTCCAGTGCATGGCCGCGCCGGGCGCCGGCCTGCAGCAGCCAGCTGGTGTCGTCATGCACGCGCCCGGCCAGCGCTGCGTTGGCGCTGCGGCTGGTATCGGCCGAGTCGTAGTCGAGCTTGGCCAGGCCGCCGAATCGGCGCCCCTCGGTGAGCAGGTCATCGGGCTCCAGGGTGCGCAGTTCGGCCACGCCACCGAGCGCGCCCGAGCCGGTCTTGGCGGAGTCCAGCCCGCGCACGATGTCCAGTCGAGACAGGCTGTTGAAGTCCACGGCATCCAGGCCGCCCTTCACGCCGCGCGCCCCGTCGTCCAGGAACGGCAGGCGGATGCCGTCGATGCGGGCCACCACGCGATCCTGGTCCAGACCCCGGATGTTCAGGCTGTTGTTCTGCCGGTTGAAGGCCACGCCCGGCTCCAGCCGCTTGCCGACGTCGCTCCAGCTACGCGCCATGGCGGCATCCAGCGTCTGGCGCGAGATCGTGCTGACCCAGGCAGGCTCCTGGCGCGGCAATCGACCTTCGACCGGGATGGGCTGCAAGAGCGGCACGCCGGGGCGCAGCACGTAGGCGCCGCCGGCCTGGCGCGTGGCGTTCAGGGGGCTGCCCGCCAGCAGGCGTTGCAGGGCCTGCTCGGGGCTGTAATCGCCCTGCAGGCCGGGGCTGTGCAGGCCTGCCACCGCCGACGGTTCGTACAGCAGGGTGATGCCAGCCTGCTCGGCAAAGCGCGTAAGCGCCTCGCTGAGCGGTGCGGCGGCAATGGCGTATCGTTGGTGCGCAGCCTCGTCCGCCCGGGTCTGGGCAGGCAGCGTCAGGCCCAGCAGCAGGGCGGCCAGGGTGGCGGCGCTGCAGCGCGCCAGCAGAGGAGCTGCGCCCGCTTTGGCGCAGGGGGAAGAGACGGGTGCCATGTGGTCGTTCCGGTGGAGGTATGAGGTTGCCGTTACCTTCCATGACCCGCGAGGCGCTCAAACCGGACAAAAGTTGCCTCACTTTTTTGTAACAACACCCATTCAGACCTCGCGAGGGCCGATCACGACCCAGTACGCGCTGCGATAGCGCACGCTGACAGGCAGCAGTGCGGGCAGCGCCCGCAGGATGCCGTCGGTGTTGTCGAGCTGGAAAACCCCCGAGACACGCAATGCGGCCACCGCCGGGTCGCAGCGCACCAGGCCCGGGCGGTGGCGCGCCAGTTCGGTGGTGAATTCGGCCAGCGGCAGGCCGTCGGCGTGCAGCACACCGCGCGTCCAGGCCGGTTCGGTGCCGGGGGGCGGGGCCAGGGGATGCAGCGTGGTGGCGTCGAACCAGACGGCGGCCGGTGCGCTGAGGGTCTGACCGGCGTGCAGACGGGGTTTGAGCCAGGCCTGCCCCTGGTAAAGGGTCAGCCGGGCGCCGCTGTCGAGCAGCCGCAGGCTGTAGCGCGCCAGGCGCGCGCGCACGTCGCCGCTGCGGCTGGCGATCACGCTCGGGTTTGCGCCAGCCTGCACATAGACCTCGCCCTGGCGCAGCAGCAGGCCGTCGGCAGTCAGGTCGACGGCGCTGCCGCTGTTCAGGCGCACGGGGGTGCCGTCGGCCAGCGTCAGCGCGCGACGTTCGCCGACCGCGCTGCGGGCATCGGCCAGCAGCCCGCTGGCTTCGCCGCCGCGCCAGGCCGCCCAGGCCACCGGCGGCGCGATGATGAGGGCCGCCAGCGTCTTGAGCGCGGTGCGCCGTGCGCCGTTCGGGCGGCCCAGCGTGGCGCGCGCCAGCTCCGGTGGCAGGCCGCCCAGCAGGTGCCGGATCTGCTGGGCGCGTTGCCATGCCTGCTCGTGCATGGCGCTGCGTGCGCGCCAGCGTTCACAGGCGGCGGTGTCGTCCAGGCTGGCCTGCCCCGAAGACAGATGCAGCATCCAGCGTGCCGCTTCGCGCGCCACCCGGCGATCGATCGGGGTCAAGGCGCTCATGGGGCGTCCAGCGCCATGATGCATTGTTCGTAGGCCTGCAGGATGTGGCGCTGCACCGTGCGGACCGACAGACCCAGCCTTGCCGCGATCTCGGTCTGGGGCAGGTGCTCGATCTGGGCCAGCAGGAAGATGCTGCGCGTGCGGGCAGGCAAGGCCGCCAACAGCGCGTCGATCTGGTCCAGGGTCTGCAGGATCAGCAGGCGGTGTTCAGGCGAAGGCGCGTAGTCGGGTGGCATGGCCGCCAGCGCGTCGTCGTAGGCGCGTTCCAGCGAGCGGCGGCGATAGTGGTTGAGCAGCAGCCGGCCGGCAATCGTGACCAGATAGGCGCGCGGCTCGCGCAGGCCGGGCAGCTCGTAGCGTTGGCGTAGTACGCGTACGAAAGTGTCCTGTGCCAGGTCAGCCGCATCGGCGTGGTTGCCCAGCTTCTTGCGCAACCAGCCCTGCAGCCAGCCATGATGATCGGCATAGAGACGGTGAACATCGTTCTGGATGGCGCTGGGATAGGGCACTGCTATTTACCAATGCGAATGAAAATTGCTCTCATTCTATAAAATGAGCAGAAAACCGCAACAGGTTTTTGCTCCCCGACGGCCGGCCGGGTGCGCGACCCGGGATCCGCCGCTGCCGATACGCCTTGTTGCAGGTCAGCAACAGCCCGGGGCGAGCCGTTTTTCCGCCATAGTCCTATGCCAAAATGCGCAGACGCCGGCGCTCGCCGACGCTTGTCTTTTTGGGTATTTCAGACCTTGAACCCCCTGCCCCTGTTCCGTTACGCGCTGGCGAGCGCGGGGATGGCGCTGAGCCTTGCGGCCGTTGCCGGCCCTGCGCCGATCTTCGTGCTCAATTCGCTCAATGCCAACGTGAGTGTCATCGATCCGGTCAGCTTTACCGAGCTGCGGCGCGTGCCGACCGGCAAAGAGCCGCACCATCTCTATCTGACGCCTGACGGCCAGTCCCTGTTGGTGGCCAATGCGCTGGGCGACTCCATCACCCAGCTGGATCCGCGCACCGGCGAAGTCCAGCGCACGCTGACCGGGATCGTCGATCCCTATCACCTGCGGTTCTCACCCGACATGAAGTGGTTCGTCACGGCCGCCAATCGTCTGGACCATATCGATATCTATGCCTACAAACCGCTGGGCCCGGGCCAGGGCTTCGAACTGACGCTGGCCAGGCGTGTGCCGGCCGGCAAGACGCCCAGCCACATCGCCATCGACAGCCAGAGCACGGTGGCCTATGTCACGCTGCAGGACAGCAACGAGGTGATTGCCATCGACCTGAACACGCAGCAGCCGCTATGGACGCTGCCGGTCGGCAGCACGCCGGCCGATGTGTTCCTCACGCGCGACGACAAGACCATGCTGGTTGCCCTGACCGGCGACAGCTATGTCGAGGCCTATGACCTGACGGCCCAGCCGCCGAAGCTGATCGAGCGCATCAAGACCGGAGCCGGCGCGCACGCGTTCCGCGGCCAGGGCGATGATCGCCACCTCTTCGTGAGCAACCGGGGCGCCAACTCGATCAGCCGCATCGACCTGGACACGCTCAAGGTGACCGACACCTTTGCGGCGCCGGGTGGCCCCGATTGCATGGATATCACCGCCGATGGCAAACAGTTGCTGGTGACCTCGCGCTGGGCCGGCAAGCTGACCTTTATCGATCTGGACACCAAGAAGGTCAGCCAGCAGGTGCGCGTGGGCAAGTCGCCGCATGGCGTCTGGACCCTGGACCATGCGCCGATGCGTTGACCCGCGCGGAGCGCGCCGCGCCTGGCGGGCCGGCGCGCTGCTGTGTCTGGCGCTGGCGCCCGTCCTGTCGCAGGCGGGCGCGACGACCTGTGGCAAGCCGGTCTACCTGACCTTCGATACCGGGCATATGGGTGTGGCCGAGCTGGTGGCCGACGTGCTGGCGCGCCAGGATGTGCGCGCTACGTTTTTCCTGGCCAACGAGAAGACGCTGGACGGGGGCGGCAGCCTGGATGCGCAGTGGGCCCCCTGGTGGCGCACGATGGCCGCGCGCGGCCATGCCTTCGCCTCGCACACCTATGATCATGTTTACTGGCGCGCGGATCTGCCGCAAGGCGGCTTCCGGGTGCGCCCCAGCGCCGGGCCGCAGGCCGGCGTCACCCAGAGCTGGACGGCCGGGCAGTATTGCGAGGCGTTGCGCCAACCTGCGCAGCGCTTTGCCGAGATGACCGGGCAGACGATGCTGCCCTTGTTCCGGGCGCCGGGCGGCAAAACCTCGCCGGCCTTGCTGGCAGCCGCCCGCGCCTGTGGCTTCGCGCATGTGGGCTGGGCGCCGGCGGGCTTTCTGGGCGATGAGCTGCCCAGTGAGCGGTATCCCAACGAGGCCTTGCTGCAGCAGGCGCTGCGCAGCATCCGTGCGGGCGACGTCCTGCTGGCGCATCTGGGCATCTGGTCGCGCCGCGACCCTTGGGCGCCTGCCGTGCTGGAGCCGCTCATCACCGGCCTGAAGGCCAAGGGTTTCTGCTTTGCCACGCTGCAGGAGCACCCGGATTACCAGGCGTGGCTGCTTTCGCATCATTGATTCGCCATGGACACGCTTATCCA
This sequence comes from Bordetella trematum, assembly GCF_900078335.1. Taxonomy (GTDB): domain Bacteria; phylum Pseudomonadota; class Gammaproteobacteria; order Burkholderiales; family Burkholderiaceae_B; genus Bordetella; species Bordetella trematum. Next base: position 135,250 of record NZ_FKBR01000011.1, on the reverse strand, counting down.
GTGGTTTTCCCTCTGTCAGCAATGGCTGTTCGAAACCGCGGTGCAGCCCTTGCTGTTTCACCTCGGCATGGCCAGCCTGATCGAGGATGCCTACGACGCCACCATGTGGCTGCTGGTCGGCCTGATCCAGATCCTCATCCTGGCGCTGGGTTTCGGCGCGCTGGAGCGCTGGCGTCCGGTCGAGCCCGTGCATGATCGCCAGCAGGTGGCGGTCGATGTGCTCTACACCCTGATCCACCGCCTGGGGTTGTTTCGCCTGGTGCTGTTCTTCACGATCGAGCCGCTCTGGGATGCGGCTTTCGGGAAGCTGCACCTGTGGGGCATGAACGGCTGGCAGCTCGATCAGCTGTGGCCCGGCGTGACCGACGGCCCCTGGACCAGCCTGCTGCTTTATCTGCTGGTGTTCGACCTGGTCGATTATCTGTACCACCGTGCCCAGCACCGTTACGCCTGGCTGTGGTCCTTGCATGCCTTGCACCACAGCCAGCGCCAGCTGACCTGCTGGAGCGACAATCGCAACCATCTGCTCGATGACATGCTGCGCGACGTGGTGATCGTGCTGGTGTCGCAATTGATCGGGGTGCCGCCGGGCCAGTTCGTGGCCATCGTGGTCATCATGCAATTGGCAGAAAGCCTGTCGCACGCCAATCTGCGGGTGGGTTTCGGGCGCTGGGGGTCACGCGTGCTGGTCGGTCCGCGGTTTCATCGCCAGCATCATTCGATTGCCTACGACGCCTCGTCGCCGGGCCCGGCGGGCGGCTGCAACTTCGCGCCGCTTTTCCCGCTCTGGGACATGGTGTTCGGCACGGCGCGCTTTGACGGCGACTATGGCCCGACCGGCATCCACGACCAGTTGCCGCAGGCGGGCGCGCGTGACTACGGTCGGGGGTTCTGGGCCCAGCAGTGGCTGGGCTTGAAGCGCCTGGCCGGCCGCGACCGGCAGGCCCCCGCGCCGCAGCTCAGACCTGATCCGGCGGACAGGGATAGTGCGCCTGTTGCTTGATGACGGCGTGCCGGTTTTCCATTTCCTGGCGCAGGGCGCGGCGCAGCTTGGCAGCCTCGAAGCGCTGACGCTCTTCGAGGGTGCGCAGCTCCAGTTGCGGCACGGAGGTCGGCTGGCCCTGCTCGTCGACGGCCACCATGGTGAAGTAGCAGCTGTTGGTGTGGCGCACCAGTTTGTTGCGGATGTCTTCGGTGACGACCTTGATGCCGATTTCCATCGAAGTGCGGCCGGTGTAGTTGACCGAGGCCAGGAAGGTCACCAGCTCGCCGACATGGATGGGTTGGCGGAACATCACCTGATCGACCGACAACGTGACCACATATTGGCCTGCGTAGCGACTGGCACAGGCGTAGGCCACCTGGTCGAGGTATTTGAGAATCGTGCCTCCATGCACATTGCCTGAAAAATTCGCCATGTCGGGCGTCATCAGGATGGTCATTGAAAGCTGGTGGCTGAAGGCATCGTCCATATCGGGTCGCAGAAAGGCAAAAGGGCAATCCTAGCCTACTGAGCTAGGGCTGCGCAGGCGGCTGTGCATCGTCGTCCACGCGCAACACGGCAGGCGGGTTCCAGCGGCCGTAGAGCGCCTCAGGCGCCGGCTGGTACAGGCGCATCAGCAGCGTGGCGGCCTGCGGCCCGAGCGCCAGCCAGTTGGCCCGGTCGGTGTCGGCCACGGCGATGTCCTGCAGATACAGTTCGAGCGAGCCATCGGGGTTGTAGCGCAGCGGATCGCGGTCGCTCAGGCTGGTCTGCCCCAGACGGTGGGTCAGCGGCTGGCCGGCGGCATCGAACACCGCCAGCGACCAGAACCCCTCGCCCGGCGGCAGCGCATCGGCCTCGAAGCGCATTACATAGCGGCCCTGCGGATCGATGGGCTGGCCCATGGCGTCGGCCATCAGCCGGAAGCTCAGCACCTCCTGCGGCAGCTCGGTGCCGGGGCGCTGGCGCGCCATGCGGGCGCGCTTCAGATAGGCGCTGCCATAGGCGCCCATGGCGTCGCGTTCGGCCACCCACCCCAATGGCCCGGCGGTTTCGCCGGGCATATCCAGGTAAGCGGGGGCTTCGCGCTGCGCATGGCGCAGCGCCTGCTGTTGCTGCAGCGTGAGTTTGTCGAAGGCCAGCTGGCGGCCGGGCAGGATGCCCACGCGGCGCAGGCTGGCCAGCATGGGCTGGTCGGCGGCGTGGGGCGGATGCTTGCGCAGCAGTTCGGCGCCGTAGGTGAAGAAGGCCTCGGCCGGCATGGTCGCCAGTTGTCGCCGCAGCGGCGTGCGCACATCCAGTTGCGGATCGGCGCGCAGTTGTACCGACTGGGTGCTGCCCTGGTGCCAGGCCTGCCAGGGAGTGAGCCGCAAGGCCCGTAGCCAGCCGGCTGCATCGGCGCCGCCCGGGGCCAGGCCCTGCAGGCGCACATGGACGGTCGGGGCCTCCAGCCGCTGCATGCCGGCCGGCAGCGCGCCGTTCCAGCCGGGCGGCGTGATGGCGTAGCGCGCCGCGGAGGCGGGGGCGCTGCGCTTGCTCAGCACCGCAAACGCTTCGCTCCAGAGGTCATACAGCGTCACCAGATGCTGGCGGCCTTCGGTGGCGGGCATCTCCAGCACCACGGGGCCGTCCTGCAGGTCCAGCCAACCGCTCACGCGCTGCATGCCGGCATGCGGCCAGGTCTGATCGTCCTGCGGCGTGCCCAGGGCGTTCGGCGCGGCGGCGCCCGGCTGGCCGGTGGCCGCCGCCGCTGCGGCCTGACGGCGCGCCAGGTCCATGCTGACCAGCGGGTAGAGGTAGAAATATGCGTCCAGCGCAGCCTGTTGCAGTGGCGCGGCGGTCGTGGCGTTGACCAGTGCAGTCTGGGCCGGGACGGCCGGGGCGGCGAGGCTGGCGGCCAGGGCCAGCAGGACGAGGGACAGCGGGCGGCGCATGCGGCGCTCCTGAAATTCGGGGTCGGATTATTCCTGCGCTGCAGCGGCGCAGGCCGGTACGGGCTGGCGGCATCCTAGCAGCGCGGAACGGACGCGAAAGCGCCGAATACCCGGCATTCCCTGGCGCATTCGTTTGGGCAGCCACGTCAGATATCGCACACCGCTCTGTCAGATTGCGGGTGTGAGGGGCCCCGCCCTATACTGCGAATAACAGCGACGCCACAGGGGTCTTCGCCGAAGGCTGCCGCAGCGCCGCTTTTCTCACCCAGAAGGGAGTGCGTCATGGTCCACATGAACCGCCGCCAGTTCTTCAAGGTGACAGGAACCACGCTGGCCGGCTCCAGCATGGTGATGCTGGGCGCGGCGCCTGGCACCGCCATGGCCGAGGTGCGCCAGTACAAGCTTGCGCGCATGACCGAAACGCGCAACACCTGTCCCTACTGTTCCGTAGCCTGCGGCATCCTGCTCTACGGCCTTGGAGATGGCGCCAAAAACGCCAAAGCCAGCATCGTTCACATCGAAGGCGACGCCGATCACCCGGTGAACCGGGGCACGCTCTGTCCCAAGGGGGCTGGCCTGATCGACTTCATTCACAGCCCCAATCGTCTCAAGTATCCGGAGTATCGCGCGCCGGGCTCCGATACCTGGCAGCGCATGTCCTGGGACGAGGCGCTCACGCGCATCTCGCGCCTGCTCAAGGAGGATCGCGACGCCAACTTCGTGCAACGCACCGATGACGGCAAGACGGTCAACCGCTGGCTGACCACCGGCATGCTGGCCGCTTCGGCCAGCAGCAACGAGGTCGGCTATATCACGCACAAAGTCGTGCGTAGCATGGGGATGTTGGCGTTCGATAACCAAGCTCGTGTCTGACACGGCCCGACGGTGGCAGGTCTTGCCCCGACGTTTGGCCGTGGCGCGATGACGAACCATTGGGTCGACATCAAGAACGCCGACATCGTGCTCATCATGGGCGGCAACGCAGCCGAGGCCCACCCTTGCGGGTTCAAATGGGTCACCGAAGCGAAAGCCCATAACAAGGCGAAACTGCTGGTCGTGGATCCGCGCTTCACGCGTTCGGCGTCCGTGGCCGACTTCTACGCGCCCATCCGCACCGGCACGGACATCGTGTTCCTGGGCGGTGTGATCCGCTACCTGCTGGAGAACGACAAGATCCAGCACGAGTACGTGCGCAACTACACCGACTTCCCGTTCATCGTGCGCGAGGACTTCTCGTTCGAGGACGGCCTGTACTCGGGCTATGACGCCGAAAAGCGCAGCTACGACAAGGCCTCCTGGGATTACGAGCGCGATGCCGACGGCTATGTGAAGTCCGACCCCACGTTGCAGCACCCGCGCACGGTCTACCAGTTGCTCAAGCACCATTACTCGCGCTATACGCCCGAGTTGGTCGAGCGCGTCTGCGGCACGCCGCAGGACAAGTTCCTGCACGTGTGCGAGGCGCTGGCGTCCACGGCCACCAAGGACCGCGCCGCCACCATTCTGTATGCCTTGGGCTGGACGCAGCACTCCATCGGCTCGCAGATCATCCGCACGGGCGCGATGATGCAGCTGCTGCTGGGCAACATCGGTGTGGCCGGCGGCGGCATGAACGCGCTGCGCGGACACTCGAACATCCAGGGCCTGACCGACCTGGGGCTGATGTCCAATCTGCTGCCGGGTTACATGACCCTGCCGACCGAAGGCGAGCAGGACTTCGACAAATACATCGGCCAGCGCCTGCTCAAGCCCTTGCGGCCCAACCAGCTGAGTTACTGGCAGAACTACAAGAAATTCCACGTCAGCCTGATGAAGGCATGGTGGGGTCCGGCGGCCACGGCCGAAAACAACTGGGCCTACGACTACCTGCCCAAGCTGGACAAGCTCTACGACATGCTGCAGGTCTATGAGCTCATGAACCACGGGCAGATGAACGGCTATATCGCCCAGGGCTTCAACCCGCTGGCGGCCGCTCCCAACAAGGCCAAGCTGACCAGCGCCTTCTCCAAGCTCAAGTTCATGGTCATCATGGACCCGCTGGCCACCGAGACCTCGGAGTTCTGGCGCAACGTCGGCGAGCACAATGACGTCGATCCGACGCAGATCCAGACCGAAGTGTTCCGTCTGCCGACCACCTGTTTCGCCGAGGAAGAAGGCGCGCTGGTGAACTCGGGCCGTTGGCTGCAATGGCACTGGAAGGGCGCCGAACCCCCGGGCGAGGCGCGCAGCGACATCGAGATCATGGCCGATCTCTTCACCCGCATGCGCCAGCTCTATCAGGAGGAAGGCGGGGCCTATCCGGATCCGATCGTCAATCTGTGGTGGCCCTATGTGCATCCGGAGAACCCGACGGCCGCCGAACTGGCCAAGGAGTACAACGGCCGCGCCCTGAGCGATCTGGTCGACCCCAAGGATGGGCGCGTGTTGCGCAAGGCCGGCGAACAGCTGGCCGGCTTCGCCGAACTGCGCGATGACGGCTCCACCTTGAGCGGCTGTTGGATCTTCGCCGGCGCCTGGACCCAGGCGGGCAATCAGATGGCGCGGCGCGACAACAGCGACCCGACCGGCATCGGGCAGACGCTGAACTGGGCCTGGGCCTGGCCGGCCAACCGGCGCGTGCTTTACAACCGCGCGTCCTGTGACCTGCAAGGTCAGCCTTTCAATCCGCGGCGCAGCCTGGTCGCCTGGAACGGCAAGGCCTGGACCGGCGCGGACGTCCCCGACTACAAGGCCGATGAGAATCCGGCCGATGGCATGGGGCCTTTCATCATGAACCCGGAAGGCGTGGCGCGCTTCTTCGCCCGTGCCGGCCTGGCCGAGGGGCCGTTCCCGGAGCACTACGAGCCGTTCGAGAATCCGCTGGGCTACAACCCGCTGCACCCCAAGCAGCCGCTGGCGGTGAGCAATCCGGCCGCGCGCGTGTTCAAGGACGACCTGGCGGCCATGGGCAAGGTCGAGCAGTTTCCCCATGTCGCCACCACCTACCGCCTGACCGAGCACTTCCACTACTGGACCAAGAACGTGCTGCTCAACGCCATCCTGCAGCCAGAGCAGTTCGTCGAGATCGGCGAGGCGCTGGCCAAGGAGTTGGGCATCCCCAACGGTTCACGAGTGAAGGTGTCGTCCAACCGCGGCTACATCAAGGCCGTGGCGCTGGTGACCAAGCGTCTCAAGCCGCTGACCATCGAGGGGCGCACCGTGCACCAGGTCGGCATTCCCATCCACTGGGGCTTTGTCGGGATCGCGAAACCGGGCTTTCTGGCCAATACGCTGACGCCTGTGGTGGGCGATGGCAACAGCCAGACCCCCGAGTTCAAGTCCTTCCTGGTCAAGGTCGAAAAGGCATAGGAGCACAGACATGTCGATGCAATCCCTGGACATCAAACGCCGCTCCGCCACCACCACCCCGCCGCCCGGGGTGCGTGAGCCTTCGACCGGCAGCGTTGCCAAGCTGATCGATGTCTCCAAATGCATAGGCTGTAAAGCCTGTCAGGTGGCCTGCATGGAGTGGAACGATCTGCGCGATGAGGTCGGCGTGAACGTGGGGGTCTATGACAACCCGGCTGATCTTACCGAGCACTCGTGGACCGTCATGCGCTTCTCGGAGTACGAGAACGACAAAGGCGACCTGGAATGGCTGATCCGCAAGGACGGCTGCATGCACTGCGAGGACCCGGGCTGCCTGAAGGCCTGTCCCTCGCCGGGCGCCATCATCCAGTACAACAACGGCATCGTGGACTTCCACGAAGAGCACTGCATCGGTTGCGGCTATTGCATCACCGGCTGCCCGTTCAATGTGCCGCGCATCTCGCAGAAGGATCACAAGGCCTACAAGTGCACCCTGTGCTCGGACCGCGTGGCGGTGGGCCAGGAGCCGGCCTGCGTGAAGATCTGCCCGACCGGCGCCATCGTCTTCGGCACCAAGGAAGACATGAAGCAACATGCCGCCGAGCGGATCGAGGACCTCAAGTCGCGCGGCTTCGAGCAGGCCGGCCTGTATGACCCGGCCGGCGTGGGCGGCACCCACGTCATGTATGTGCTGCATCATGCCGACCAGCCGCAGCTCTACCATGGCCTGCCGGCCGAGCCCAAGATCAGCCCCATGGTGTCGATCTGGAAGGGGGTGGCCAAGCCCCTGGGCGTGGCGGCGATGGCGCTGACCGCGCTGGCAGGTTTCTTCCATTACATCCGTGTCGGTCCCAACGAGACGGACGAGGAAGACGAACGCAAAGCCGAAGAGGAGGCGCGTCATGGCTGACCCCCATCGTCCCAAGCTGATCCAGCGGTATACCGCCGGCGAGCGCAGCAATCACTGGGTGATCGCGATCACCTTCGTCCTGCTGGCCCTGTCGGGGCTGGCGCTGTTCCACCCTGCCTTCTCGTGGCTGTACGCCCTGCTGGGCGGCGGGCCCTGGACGCGTATCCTGCATCCCTTCATCGGGGTGGTGATGTTTCTCTGTTTCGTGGTGTTCGCCGCGCGCATGTGGCGTCACAACCGCATGAGCCAGGCCGATGTCCAATGGCTGCGCCAGTTCGGCGATGTGGTGAACAACCGCGAGGAAAAACTGCCCGAGGTGGGGCGCTACAACGGCGGCCAGAAGCTGTTGTTCTATGTCCTGGTGATCAGCATGGTGGGCCTGATCCTGTCCGGCCTGATCATGTGGCGCGAGTATTTCTCGATGTATTTCCCGGTCGATGTGTTGCGTGCGGCCTCGGTGTTGCACGCAACGTTTGCGCTGATCATGATTTGCGCGATCATAGTGCACATCTATGCGGCGATCTGGGTCAAGGGTTCGTTCCGCGCCATGTTGCGCGGCACCGTCACCTGGGGTTGGGCCTGGAAGCACCATCGGGCCTGGTTCCGGTCTGAAGTCAAACCCTCATCGGAAGGCAAGTAAGGCCGCTTGCGGGCTTGCTTGAAACCCCTTTGCCGGGGTTGCCGCAGGGCTGCGACGCAGGCGCGCCGCAGCCCTGCCCGTTTTTCAGGAGAGAGCTTTTGCAGCGTATCTTGCCGCGCGGGGAAATCGAATCCCTGGACCATACCGCCATCGCGCGTCTGCGTCGGCCCGAGCGGGCGAGCGTATTCGCCGAGCGCGCCCGGCGCCTGCGCGCGCTGGCGCCCGACAACCCGATCGGCGGCTACCTGAGCCTGATGGCCACTCTGGCCCAGGCCCAGCAGGCAGCACTGGATCATTGCGCGTTTGCCGGCCCGGATCGCGCCGGCATCGATCGCGCCCAGGCCCACGGCATGCCACCGTTGCAGGCCATGGGTTGGCCGCGCGACCCCGCCTGGCGCGGGCTGCTCGACGGCCTGTTGCAGGCCGTTGCCGCTGCGGCTGATACGCCCGGGGCGGCGCGCGCGGTGTGCGAGCGGCTGCGGCAGGCGCTGCGCGAGCGCCCGGATGAGGTCGAGGCCTTGGCCGACGCGTTGCTGGCCGATCGCAACGCCGAGGTGGACAGCGCAGCCGCGCCGCTGGTCATGGCAGCCTTGCAGGTCTACTGGACCGACCTGGCATGCCGCTTCGATCTGCAGGACATGCCCGTGGCCAGCCCCTTTGGCGTATGCCCTCTGTGCGGCAGCCTGCCGGTGGCCAGCGTGGTGCGCATGGGGGGGCAGGCCGAAGGCCTGCGCTACCTGAATTGCAGCCTGTGCGCCTGCGAATGGCACCTGGTGCGGGTGGTCTGCAGCCAGTGCGAAAGCACCGAGGGCATCGCCTATCACAGCATCGAGGGCGGTTCACAGGCCATCAAGGCCGAGTCCTGCGACCATTGCCACAGCTACCGTAAGATCTTCTATCAGGAGAAAGACATGGAGGTCGAGGCGGTGGCCGACGATCTGGCCAGCCTCGCGCTGGACATGCTGATGGGTGAGGCCGGGTATGCGCGTGCCAGCGGCAATCCCTTGCTGTGGCAGGGCGAGGAGGCCGCCGAATGAGCGCGGCATCGGCGCGGCCAGGCGATATCCCTGCCCTGGACCGCCTGCTGCAGCAGGCCGAGTATCTGGCGTTGGCGCAGACCTACGGGCACAGCCAGCTGGTGGCGGCCTTGCGTGCGCAGTTGCAGGGCTTGCGCGAGCGGGCTCTGGCAGGCGCGCTGCCCCCCGCGGAGCTGGCCGTGGCCCAGCTGGCCGCGGCTACCGGCGCCCAGCTGGCGCGCCGCAATGCGCCGCGCCTGACGGCGGTCTACAACCTGACCGGCACGGTGCTGCATACCAATCTGGGGCGCGCTCTGCTGCCCGAGGCGGCGATCGCCTCGGTGCTGCGTGCCCTGAGCGCGCCGGCCAACCTTGAATTCGACCTGGACACCGGTGCGCGGGGCGATCGCGACGACCTGATCGAAGACCTGCTGTGCGAGCTGACCGGCGCCGAGGCGGCCACCGTGGTCAACAACAATGCCGCAGCCGTGTTGCTGATGCTCAATGCCCTGGCCGATCGGCGCGAGGTGATTGTCTCGCGCGGCGAGCTGGTCGAGATCGGCGGGGCATTCCGCATCCCCGACATCATGAAGCGCGCCGGCGCGCGCCTGCTTGAAATCGGCACCACCAACCGCACCCACGCGGCCGACTACGAGAACGCCATCGGCCCGCGCACGGCGATGCTGATGAAAGTGCATTGCAGCAACTACGCCATCAGCGGCTTCACCAAGAGCGTGCCGGTGGCCGAGGTGGCTGCGATGGCGCACGCGCATGGTCTGCCGGCCACGGTAGACCTGGGCAGCGGCACGCTGGTGGATCTGGCTCAGTGGGGCTTGCCCAAGGAAGACACCGTGCGCGAGACCCTGCAGGCCGGCGCCGATCTGGTCACCTTCAGCGGCGACAAGCTGCTGGGCGGCCCGCAGGCCGGGCTGCTGGTCGGGCGCGCCGACCTGATCCGCAAGATCAAGAAGAACCCGCTCAAGCGCGCGCTGCGCGTCGGCAAGCTCACGCTGGCCGCTCTGGAGCCGGTGCTGGCGCTGTATCGCGCACCCGAACACCTGCCCGAGCGCCTGACCACCCTGCGCCTGCTCACGCGTGCGCAGGCCGACATGCAGGCGCAGGCCGAGCGCCTGTGCGGCCCGCTGCAGCAGGCGCTGGGCGAGGCCTTCCAGGTCCGGGTGCAGGCCATGTTCAGCCAGATCGGCAGCGGCGCCCTGCCGGTCGACCAGCTGCCCAGCTGCGGCCTGACCGTGCGCCACCAGGGCGCCGGGCGCGCCGGACGCCACTTGCAGGCTCTGCAGGCGCGCCTGCGCGGGCTGCCCAGGCCCGTCATCGGCCGCGTGGCCGATGATGTGCTGTGGCTCGATCTGCGCTGTCTGCAGCCGCAGGAAGAAACCGACTTCGCCGCCCAGCTGGCGGCGCTGCCCGCATGATCGTCGGCACCGCCGGTCACATCGACCATGGCAAGACCACGCTGGTGCGCGCACTCACCGGGGTGGACACCGACCGCCTGAAGGAAGAGAAGGCGCGCGGCATTTCCATCGAGCTGGGCTATGCCTATGTGCCGCTGCCCGATGGCGAGGTGCTGGGTTTCATCGATGTGCCCGGCCACGAGAAACTGGTGCACACCATGGCGGCCGGCGCCAGCGGCATCGATCTGGGCTTGCTGGTGGTGGCGGCCGACGACGGCGTCATGCCGCAAACCCGCGAGCACCTTTTCATCCTGGAGATGTTGGGCGTGCGCGCCGGCGCCGTGGTCCTGAGCAAGGCCGACCGCGTCGACGCCGAGCGTCTGCAGGTCGTGCGCGAGCAGGTGGCCCGGCTGGCACGCGACACTTTCCTGGATGGCGCGCCCTGCTTCGCGGTGGCAGCGGCCCGTGAGGGCGATGCGGGCGTGGACGCGCTCAGGGGCTGGCTGCAGGCGCAGGCCCTGGCCCGGCCGCCGCGCACCGCGCAGGGGCTGTTTCGCCTGGCGGTAGACCGGGCGTTCACCCTGCCCGGGCATGGCACGGTCGTCACCGGCACGGTACATGGCGGCTGCCTGCGGCTGGATGACGAAACGATCGATCTGCGGCTGATGCCGGCGGGGCTGCCTGTGCGGGTGCGCGGCATCCATGCGCAAAACCGCGCCAGCGCCAGCGGCGCTGCCGGCCAGCGCTGCGCGCTCAACCTGCCTGGTCTGGCGCGTCAGGACGTGGCGCGCGGCGATTGGGTGGCCGATGCGCGCAGCTTTGTGCCGAGCCGTCATGTCGATGTCCAGTTGCGCTGGCAGGGCGAGGCGGCCCTGCGTGGCTGGACGCCCATCCATGTCCATCTGGGCGCGGCGCATCAGCTGGCGCATGCACTCCCGCTGGAGGGCGCCGAGCTTGCGCCCGGCGCGCAGGGGCTGGTGCAGCTGGTATTTCCGCAGCCGGTCTGCGCCATGCCGGGCGATCGCGTCATCCTGCGCAATGCGCAGGCCAGCGCCACCGTGGGCGGGGCGCAGGTGCTCGACCCGAATGCGCCGGATCGCAAGCGGCGTCAGCCGCAGCGGCTGGCCTGGCTGCAGGCATTGGCGGTCTTTCTCGATGGGGGCGACTGGCTGGCGTTGCTGGCGCAGGCCCCGCTGGGCCTGACGCGCGAGCAGGTGCTGCGCCTGGGCGGGGTGCCGCCCGATTGCGCGCCGCCGGGCGCGAGCTGGCAGGCGGGAGGCAGAGTGCTGATCACGCAGCGGCATTGGCAGGCTCTGCAGACGACGCTGCAGGAGGCGCTGGCACGGTTTCATCGCCAGTTCCCCGATGAGCCCGGCGCAGATGCTGCGCGGCTGCGCCGCATGGCCTGCCCGCAGGCTGGCGAGACCTTGTGGCAGGCGGTGCTGCAGGCGGCTGCGGCACAGGAACAGGTGCAACGCCAGGGGGTCTGGTGGCGCTTGCCCGGGCAGGGCGCCGTGCTTGGCGAGGCGGAACAGGCGCTGGCGGACAAGGCGCTAGCGCTGTTGCTGGCCGGCGGCTTCGACCCGCCCTGGGTGCGTGATCTGGGACGCGCTCTGTCCGTGCCCGAGGGCGAGATGCGGCAGCTGCTGCGCAAGCTGTTGCGGCGCGGCGAACTGGCCCAGGTGGTGCCCGATCTCTTCTATCCACGCGCCACCGTGGCGACGCTGGCCGCGCTGGTGACCGGGTTGTGCAGGCAGCACGGCAGCGTGCAGGCGGGCGTGTTTCGCGACCGCACCGGGCTGGGCCGCAAGCGCGCCATCCAGGTGCTTGAGTTCTTCGACCGCAGCGGTCACACGCGGCGGCTGCGCGACAGCCATGTCCTGCGCCCCGACAGCGCCTGGCTCCTGGCTGCACAGGATCTGGACGAATCGTTATCATAGGCAGTCGTTCGCGGCCCGGGGCCGCACCAGGGAAGGCATGCGTGCCCGGTGGCACGGCTGGGCTTCAAACCCAGTTGGGGACGTCAGACGTTCCCAGGTAGGTTCGACTCCTGCTGCCTTCCGCCATTGCCGGCCGCGCCCGCGTCCGTTCCCCTTCAAGGAGTAGCTGCATGACCCAGTCCGCCCATGGTGTTCCACGCCTGACTTCGCTCTCGCATGGCGGCGGCTGCGGCTGCAAGATCGCCCCGGGCGTGCTGTCGGATCTGCTGTCGCGCTTTGCGCCTCAGCTGCGTGACCCCAATCTGCTGGTCGGCACCGAGACCGCCGATGATGCGGCCGTCTATCGCCTGAACGACCAGCAGGCCCTGATCGCCACCACCGATTTCTTCATGCCCATCGTCGACGACCCCTTCGACTTCGGGCGTATTGCCGCGACCAATGCGCTGTCCGATGTCTATGCCATGGGTGGCAAGCCCATCATGGCGTTGGCGATCGTGGGCATGCCCATCAATGTGTTGCCGCCCGAGGTGATCGCCGAGATCCTGCGCGGCGGCCAGTCGGTCTGCGAAGAGGCCGGCATCCTGATTGCGGGCGGACACAGCATCGACTCGGTCGAGCCCATCTACGGCCTGGCCGCGATGGGCCTGGTTCATCCCGACCACGTCAAGCGCAACGCCGCCGCGCAGGCGGGCGATGTCCTTATCCTGGGCAAACCGCTCGGAGTGGGGATTCTCTCGGCAGCCCTGAAAAAAGGCCGCCTGGATGCCGACGGCTACGCGGCCATGTTGGCGGCTACCACCCTGCTCAACCGTCCAGGCACCGAGCTGGCCACCCTGCCCGGTGTGCACGCCATGACCGATGTGACCGGTTTCGGCCTGCTGGGCCATGCGCTGGAGATGGCGCGCGGCGCCGGCCTGACGGCGCAGCTGCGCCTGGCCGAACTGCCCTGGCTGGCCGGGGTGCGTGAGCTGGCCGCCGATGGCGTGGTGACCGGAGCCTCGGGCCGCAATTGGGCTTCTTACGGGGCGGGCGTGGATCTGGCGCCCGGCCTGAGCGAGGCGGATCGCCATCTGCTGACCGACCCGCAGACTTCCGGCGGGCTCCTGGTGGCCTGCGCGCCGCAGGCGGCCGCACAGGTGCTGGATATCTTTGCCGCCGGGGGCTTCGGCCAGGCCGCCGTCATCGGCGAAATGCGCCCGGGCGACGGGCGCGTGTCGGTGGCCTGAGCCCAGGCCTCAAGCCTGGCCGGCTTCCGCCTGCTCGAGCAGCCATTGCGCCACGATCTCGGTGTCGGGTGAACGGTCGCGCGGATGGCGCACCAGCCAGTACGACAGGGGCGTCTGTTCGGGCGCGGCTGCGCCCAGCGCGCGCAGCCGGCCGTCGGCCAGCATGGGCGCCACCAGGGCCAGGCGGCCCAGCGCCACTCCCTGGCCGGCCAGCGCGGCCTGCACCACCTGGTCATACTGATTGAAACGCAGCATTCCGCGCGGACGCAGCGCCTGCATGCCGTGGGAACCCAGCCACTCATCCCATTGCAGCCAGGGGCGCGAGGGATCATCGAATTCCAGCAGGACCTGTCGCGGCAGGTTGGCGGCGTCCAGGGGCGCAGCGGCAAGGCTCGGGTGCGCCACCGGGACGACGGCTTCACCGAACAGCCACTGCGCCGGTTCGCCGGCGGGCCGGCCACGGCAGTAGCGAATCGCGATGTCCACCCCGTCCTGGCCCAGGGGCAGCACCCGGTTGTCGGCGGCCACGCGCACGTCGATGCCGGGGTGCGCCTGCTGAAAGGCGCCCAGACGCGGCAGCAACCACAGCGCCGCCACCCCGATGGTGGTCGACACCGTCACAGGCTGGCGTCGGCCGGGATGTCGCCAGCGTTCACCCAGCTCGCCCAGCTGGGTCAGCCAGGGATCGGCCAGGCGGAACAGTTGCGCGCCTTCGGGCGTGAGGGCAATGCTGCGAAAGCCGCGGGTGAACAAGGCCACGCCCAGATGGGTTTCCAGTGCCCGGATCTGCCGGCTGACGGCGGACTGGGTCAGATGCAGATCGTGGGCGGCGTGCGTGATGCTCATGCGTCGGGCCACTGCCACGAAGCCGCGTATCAGGTCGAGCGGCGGCAGTTTAGCGAGCGGGATTGGCATGCGTATGGCTCATGTCATCAGGGCGTGGAAATTGCTTGAGCAATCTTAGCCTGCAGCGTCCAATAGGATGGATCAGAATGCTTCGCGGCCCGCCTTGCCCTTTCCCGGGGCAGGCGGATCGCATCAGCCGGAGCCATGCCATGACACCTGACCCCGCACCTTCGGTGCAGATGTGGTTCGATTTCGCCAGCCCTTACAGCTACCTGGCCATTGCCCGCGTCGGGCCCCTGGCGCGGCAGGCGGGCGTCACGCTGGTGCTGCGCCCCTTTCTGCTGGGCCCCATCTTCCAGACCCAGGGTTGGCAGGACAGCCCGTTCCGACTGTTCCCGGGAAAGGGGGCCTACATGATGCGCGACGTGGCGCGGCTGGCCGACAAATATGGCTTGCCCTATCGCCGTCCCTCCATCTTTCCACGCATGAGCGTACTGGCGGCCCGGCTGGCCCTATTGGGCCAGGACGAGACCTGGGGCCTGGACTTCTGCCGCGCGGTGTTCGCCGCCAATTTTGCTGCCGACCAGGACATCCAGGCCGAGGATGTCATGCACACCCTGCTGACCGACCTGGGCCTGGATGCCGATGACTGGCTCGCGCGCGCCCGCAGCGACGCCTGCAAGGAAGCCTTGCGACGCCAGGTGGATCAGGCGCGTCAGCTGGGCATCTTTGGTGCGCCGACCTTCATGGTTCAGGGCGAGATGTTCTGGGGCAACGACCGTCTGGAAGACGCCCTGCAGTGGGCGCGCGAACGCGTTCACTGACAGGTTTTGTGCCTGCCGGGGCGGGGCCCCGGCAGGTTTTTTTTGGTCTTGCGAAGACAGACCCGCAATGAAAAACAGCACGCAACGCGGTGCGCCCATGCCGGGCAGCCGCTCCCAGCTTCAATTCCGCGGCGCACGCCTGCGGCGCGTAACCTTCCACTGGCGCCACCGTCAGGGCGACACGCCCGCCGCGGCGACGGACGAGCCGCGCGGCAAGGGTTGAGCCTAGCTGGCCAGATCCAGCACCATGCGTCCCTCGATCCGACCCTGGCGCATGTCGTCGAACACCTGATTGATGTCGTCCAGCCGCGCCATGCCGATGGTGGCGGCCACCAGGCCGTCAGCGGCGAAATCGAGCGATTCCTGCAGGTCCAGGCGGCTGCCGACGATGGAGCCGCGTACCGTCAGGCCGTTGAGCACGGTGCTGAAGATGGGCAACGGAAAGTCGCCCGGCGGCAGGCCGTTGAGCGAGATCGTGCCACCGCGCGCGCACATGCCCATGGCCTGCTCGAAGGCCTTGGGCGAGACGGCCGTCACCAGCACGCCCTGTACGCCGCCGCTGGTCAGCTTCTTGACCTTGGCGGCCGGGTCGGGCTGCGTCCTGGCGTTGACGACGATCTCCGCGCCCAGCCGCTTGGCCAGTTCCAGCTTGGCGTCATCGACGTCCACGGCCACCACGTGCAGGCCCATGGCGCGCGCATACTGCACCGCCATATGGCCCAGCCCGCCGATGCCGGAGATCGCGACCCAGTCGCCCGGCCTGGTGTCGGTGACCTTCAGGCCCTTGTAGACGGTCACGCCGGCGCACAGTACCGGCGCGATCTCGGCGAAGCCGATATTGGCCGGCAGGTGCCCGACATAGTTGGGATCGGCCACGACGTATTCGGCGAAAGCGCCGTTGACCGAGTAGCCGGAATTCTGTTGCGACTCGCACAGGGTTTCCCAGCCGCCCAGGCAGTGGCGGCAGTAGCCGCAGGCCGAGTAAAGCCAGGGCACGCCGACCCGGTCGCCCTCCTTGATGTGCTTGACCCCGGCACCCACGGCCGAGACGAAACCCACGCCTTCATGGCCGGGAATGAAAGGGGGGTTGGGTTTGACCGGCCAGTCGCCTTCGGCGGCATGCAGGTCGGTGTGGCAGACGCCGCAGGCCTGCACGGCGACCTGGATCTGGCCCGGCCCGGGCTGGGGAATGGGCGCGTCTTCGATCACGAGGGGTTTGCCAAACTCGCGGACGACAGCGGCTTTCATCGTGGTTGCCATGCGATGACCTCCTGAGTAGGCCCGCGCGAAGAAGGGAAATACGCATAGCGCGGGATCTGACAAATTAACCCAGGAAGCTGTCGCAGCGCTTGCGCTCAGACAAAATAAAGGCCCTCCGGAGAGGGCCTTGATCGCAAGCGCCGGCGGGTCAACCCATCAGGCGCGCGAGCTCGACGCCGGGGTCTGGGGCGCGCATGAACGCCTCGCCGACCAGAAAGCCCTGCACGCCGTTGTCGCGCATGCGCTTGACGTCCTCGGGCGCGACGATGCCGCTCTCGGTGATCACCCGTTTGCCGGCCGGGATGCGCGGCAGCAGGCGCAGCGTGGTCTCCAGGCTGGTTTCGAAGGTGCGCAGGTTGCGGTTGTTGATTCCCAGCAGCGGCGTCTTGAGCGCCAGGGCCGTGTCCAGCTCGGCCTCATCGTGGACCTCGACCAGCACGTCCATGCCCAGGCCCATGGCCAGGGCTTCGAGATCGCGCAGCTGGGCCGGCGCCAGCGCGGCCACGATCAGCAGCACGCAGTCGGCACCCATGGCGCGCGCCGAGATGATCTGATAAGGATCGATGATGAAGTCCTTGCGCAGCACGGGCAGCGCGCAGGCCGCGCGCGCGCGGCGCAGGTTGTCATGCGAGCCCTGGAAGAACTGCACGTCGGTCAGCACCGACAGGCAGGCCGCGCCATTGACTGCATAGGACGAGGCAATTTCGGAGGCGTCGAAGTTTTCGCGCAGCACGCCCTTGGAGGGCGAGGCCTTCTTGATTTCGGCGATGATGCCGGGCTTGCCCTGCGAGATCTTGTCTTCGATGGCCTGGGCGAAGCCACGCACGTCCTGGCGGGCCTGGGCTTCGCGCAGCAGCTCGGCTTCGCTGCGCAACTGACGGGCGGTGGCGACCTCCTCGGCCTTGATGGCGAGGATCTTCGCGAGAATATCGTTCATGTCGAAAATTTCCGGGTATAGGCGCAGAATTCTTCCAGCTTGGCGCGTGCCGAGCCGTTAGCAATGGTTTCGAACGCCAGCGCCAGCGCGGCCTCGATGCTTGCGGCCTTGTTGCCGGCATAGATGGCCAGGCCCGCGTTCAGGGCGACGATATCACGGGCGGTGCCCTCGACATTCTCCAATGCCTCGATTACCAGCTCGCGTGACTGCTCGCGATTGGACACCTTGATGGTCCGGTTGGACATCATGGATAGCCCGAAGTCCTCGGGATGGATCTCGTACTCGCGCACTTCGCCGTCCTTGAGCTCGCCCACCAGCGTGGAGGCGCCCAGCGAGGCCTCGTCCATGCCGTCCTTGCCGTGCACCACCAGCACGTGGCGCGAGCCCAGGCGCTGCAGCACGCGCACCTGGATGCCCACCAGGTCGGGGTGGAACACGCCCATCAACTGGTTGGCCGCATTGGCCGGGTTGGTCAGCGGCCCCAGGATGTTGAAGATGGTGCGCACGCCCAGCTCCTTGCGCACCGGCATGACGTTTTTCATGGCGCCGTGATGGGCCGGCGCGAACATGAAGCCGATGCCGGTGGCCTGGATGCATTCGGCCACCTGCTCGGGCGAGAGCACGAGGTTGGCGCCCAGCGCCTCCAGGACATCGGCGCTGCCGCTGGACGAGGAGGCGCTGCGGTTGCCGTGCTTGGCAATCGGCACGCCGGCAGCGGCGGCCACGAACATGGCGGTGGTGGATATGTTGAAGGTGTGGCTGCCGTCGCCGCCGGTGCCGCACATGTCGAGCAACTCATCGGGGTTGGGCGTGACCACCGGCGTGGCGAACTCGCGCATCACTTCGGCCGCCGCGGTGATCTCGCCCACCGTCTCTTTTTTGACGCGCAGCCCCATGAGCAAGGCACTGGAGATCTGCGGCGACATTTCGCCACGCATCAGCATGCGCATCAGATGCAGCATTTCGTCGTGGAATATTTCCCGGTGCTCGATGCAGCGGGTCAGCGCTTCGGTGGGGGTAATCGTCATGGTGGTTGCCTTGTTCTTAGAGGGTCAGGAAGTTGCGCAGCAGGGCATGGCCATGCTCGCTCAGCACCGATTCCGGGTGGAACTGTACGCCATACAGCGGCAGGGTTTTGTGACGCACGCCCATGATGTCGCCGTCCTGCGCGGTGGCGGTGACCTCCAGCTCCTCGGGCAGGGTGGCCGGGTCGATGGTCAGGGAGTTGTAGCGGATCACGGTATACGGGGACGGCAGATCGCGGAAGATATCGGTGCCGCGATGGCTGAGGGTGACGGTCTTGCCGTGCATGATCTGCTGGGCCCGCACGATGCGCCCGCCATAGGCCGCGCCGATGGCCTGGTGGCCCAGGCACACGCCCAGGATGGGCAGCTTGCCGGCGAATTCGCGGATCAGCGGCACCGAGATGCCGGCCTCGGCCGGCGAGCAGGGGCCGGGCGAGACGCAGATGCGATCCGGCGCCAGGGCGGCGATCTCTTCCAGCGTGATCTGGTCGTTGCGCGCCACGCGCACGTCTTCGCCGAGCTCGCCGAAGTATTGCACCAGGTTGTAGGTGAAGGAATCGTAGTTGTCGATCATCAGCAGCATGGGAGTGCAACCTTGAAAAATGAGGGGGCGGTTCGGGTCGGGGCTCAGATGGGCTCGTCCAGGCCGTGCTGGACCTGCTCGGCGGCGCGCAGCACCGCGCGCGCCTTGGCTTCGGTTTCGGCCCATTCCAGCTCGGGGCTGGAGTCGGCCACCACGCCGGCGGCCGCCTGCACGTAGAGCGTGCCATTCTTGATGACGCCGGTGCGGATGGCGATGGCCACGTCCATTTCGCCGCCATAGCTCAGGTAACCGGCCGCGCCGCCATAGATGCCGCGGCGCACCGGCTCGAGTTCATCGATGATTTCCATGGCGCGCACCTTGGGCGCGCCGGTCAGGGTGCCGGCGGGGAAGGCGGCGCGCAGCACATCCATGCTGCTCATGCCGGGGTTGAGGTTGCCGGTCACGTTGGACACCAGGTGCATGACATGCGAGTAGCGCTCGATGGCCATGGTGTCGCTCACGCGCACCGAGCCGGTCTCGGCCACGCGGCCCACGTCGTTGCGGGCCAGGTCGATCAGCATGACGTGTTCGGCCACTTCCTTGGGGTCGGCGCGCAGTTCGGCGGCCAGGGCCTGATCCTGCTCGGGCGTGGCGCCGCGCTTGCGGGTGCCGGCCAGCGGTCGGATGGTGATCTGCGATTTGGCCTGGCCATCTTCCTGGATCTGCTCCTGACGCACCAGAATCTCGGGCGAGGCGCCCACGACCTGGAAGTCGCCGAAGTTCCAGAAGTACATGTAGGGCGAGGGATTGAGCGAGCGCAGTGCGCGGTACAGCGACAGCGGCGCATCGCGGAACGGCTTGGCGATCACCTGGCCGACCTGCACCTGCATCAGGTCGCCGGCGGCGATGTACTCCTTGGCGCGGCGTACGGCCGCCAGATAGTCTTCCTTGGCGAAGTCGCGTCGCTCCTCGGTCTGCAGGCTGGGATGGCTGTAGGGGATGTCGACCGGCTTGCGCAGGCGCGTGCGCAGCGCCAGCAGGCGTTCCTGGGCGCGGGTGTACGCCTCGGGCTCGGCCGGGTCGGCGTAGACCATCAGATAGGTGCGTCCGGCCAGGTTGTCCACGATGACCAGCTCATCGACGTGCAGCAGCATGATGTCGGGCGTGCCTTCTTCCATGCCGGTGGGGAACGGTTTGGTGGCCGGGCCCAGGCGCGGTTCGATGTGGCGCACGGTGTCGTAGCCGAAGTAGCCAGCCAGCCCGCCGCAGAAACGCGGCATGCCGGGGCGCAGGGCCACCCGGAAGCGGGCCTGGTATTGCTCGATGAAACTCAGCGGGTCGCCTTCGTGGGTCTCGACCACCACGCCGTCGCGCAGCACTTCGGTGAGGGTGCCGCTGGCGCGGATCACGGTGCGCGCCGGCAGGCCGATGAAGGAGTAGCGGCCGAAGCGTTCGCCACCCACCACCGACTCCATCAGGCAGCTCATGCGGCCGTTCTGCGGGCCGCTGTGGGCCAGCTTCAGGTAGATCGCCAGCGGCGTGTCCAGGTCGGCGTAGGTCTCGGCCACCAGCGGGATGCGGTTGTAACCTTGGGCGGCGAGGGCTTTGAATTCAAGTTCGGTCATGTCGGGTCTCGGGATCAGGGTTGCCGAAGGACCAGACACACAAACAAAAAAGCCCGGTCCTTTGAAGGTTCCGGGCTTTGGCTGCTGGCTCTAGCGCGGCGCGGTGCACGCGTCTAGGGCCGGGAAGGATTTATCGCCACCCGGAAGACAAACGCCACCAACGCCACGAGGCGTTGCGCATTTGGGTCAGGGAGATGGCGATCATGAAAGCAGCGTTCTTTGGGTGGTCGGATACGAGGTATCGGGTATCAGGCTTGCCGGCCGATCCAGTCGGCGGCCTCGACAAGTGAATCCACTATACCATCGACTTCGAGCGAACGCACGTCCATCCCTTCGTTGTAGCCATAAGGCACGGCCAGCACCGCCGTGCCCGCCCGCCGGCCGGCCACCGTGTCGTTGACCGAGTCGCCGATCATGACGGCTTGCGCCGGGTCGATGCCCATTTGTTCGCAGGCATGCAGCACCTGGTCGGGGTCGGGCTTGCGGCGTGCGCAGGTGTCGCCGCAGACCACCAGTTCGAAGAAGCCC
The DNA here is from genome assembly GCF_900078335.1 of Bordetella trematum. Lineage (GTDB taxonomy): Bacteria > Pseudomonadota > Gammaproteobacteria > Burkholderiales > Burkholderiaceae_B > Bordetella > Bordetella trematum. The sequence goes on along the minus strand of NZ_FKBR01000011.1, from coordinate 114,274 downwards.
GCCAGGCCGGTGCGCTGCAGCAGCGGCAGGGTGAACTCGGTCGGCTTGTTGGTGACGACGGCCAGGCGCAGGCCTGTCTCGCGCATGCGCTTGAGGCCATCGATCACGCCGTCATAGACCCGGGCGCGGTCGCCGTTGACCAGGTGATAGTGGCGATGAAACGAGGCCCGGCCACGCGCGAACACCGCTTCGTCCAGGGTGTCGGCATCGAGGTTGGCGGCAAGCGTGCGGCGCACCAGGTTGTCGACCCCTTTGCCCACGAAGGTGGCCAGCACGTCTTCGCGCAGGGGCGGCATGCCCAGCTCGACACGCATGGCGTTGGCGGCCATGGCCAGATCGGGAATGGAGTCCAGCAGCGTGCCGTCCAGGTCCAGCAGCGCGGCGCGGTATGACGTCATGGGCGGTCTCCGTTCAGGCCTGCAGCGATTCGCCTTTGGCGATTTCGCTGCGCAGGGCTTCGATGACCTGCTTGTAGTCGGGCTGGCCGAAGATAGCCGAGCCGGCCACGAAGGTGTCGGCGCCGGCGCGGCGGATTTCGGCGATGTTGTCGGGCTTCACGCCGCCGTCGACTTCCAGCAGGATGGGCTGGCCGCCGCTGGCCGTCCAGGCGTCGATGCGCGCACGCGCCTGACGCAGCTTGGTCAGCGTGGCGGGCAGGAAGGACTGGCCGCCAAAGCCGGGGTTGACCGACATCAGCAGCACCAGGTCCAGCTTGTCCATCACGTAATCCATGTGGCTGAGCGATTCGGCCGGGTTGAACACCAGGCCGGCCTTGCAGCCGTGGTCGCGGATCAGCGACAGCGTGCGGTCCACGTGGCGGCTGGCGTCGGGGTGGAACGTGATGATGTCGGCGCCGGCCTTGGCGAACATGGGGATCAGTTCGTCGACCGGCTCGACCATGAGATGCACGTCGATGGGCACGCTCACGTGGGGCCGGATGGCGGCACAGACCATGGGGCCGATGGTCAGGTTGGGGACGTAATGGTTGTCCATGACGTCGAAGTGGATCCAGTCGGCGCCGGCGTCGACGACGTTGCGCACTTCTTCGCCCAGGCGGGCGAAGTCGGCGGATAGAATGCTGGGAGCGATGCGGCAGCGGGCCTGGGAGGACATGATGTTGGGGATTTCCGGGGGCATAATGTGCAATTATTGTAGTTTGGCGTGCAGAACTGTGTGACGGCTGCCGGCCGCGCCCGCCAATCTTGAATGTCCAATTCCGGGAAAGGCCTGTGAAACCTTACGATCTGACCGTATCCGTGACCCCGCGTTTTGTGCCGGAGCAGTCCGATCCCAGTCAGCAGCAATATGTCTTCGCCTACACGGTGCGCATCACCAACACGGGTGCGCAGCCGGCCCAGGTCATCAGCCGCCACTGGATCATCAGCGACGGCAACCAGCAGGTGCAGGAAGTGCGCGGCCTGGGTGTGGTCGGTCAGCAGCCCCTGCTGGCGCCGGGCGAAACCTTCGAATACACCAGCGGCTGTCCCCTGCCGACCCCGGTAGGCACGATGCGCGGTACCTACCATTGTGTCGGCGAGAACGGCATCCCCTTCGAGGTGCCGATCGCCGAGTTCGTGCTGGCCATGCCGCGCACGCTGCACTGAACGGATGTCTTTCGCCACCATGAAACGCCTTCTTACCCTGACCCTGCTGTCGGCGCTGCTGGCGGCATGCTCCACGCCCGACATGGCGCCGCCTGCCGGCGAGGGCCCGGCCGCGAGCCTGCCAGAAGGCCCGCTGCGGGTGCCCGCGCTGGCCTCGCTGCCCGACACGGCGCCGCGTGCGCTGGCCGGGCGCTATCAACGCGCCGCCTGGTCGGAGCTGCCGGGCTGGGAAAGCGACGACCTGTCGCGCCTGTGGCCGCTGGTGCTGCGCAACTGCAAGGGCCTGATGCGCCCGACCTCGGGCAATCTGGCCGCCCCGGCGCGCGCCACGCCGCGCGCCTGGCAGCCGGTCTGTGCGGCCGCCGCCGATCCGGCGCGCGCGCCGGCCCCCGGCGACGCCGCGGCCGTCCGCCGCTTTCTGCAGACTCATCTGCAGCCCTGGCGCCTGAATGGCGCCGATGCACGGCCGGCCTCCAATACCGTCACCGGCTACTACGAGCCGCTGGTGCGCGGCTCGCGCGAACGCGGCGGGCGCTATCAATGGCCCCTGTACGCCGTGCCGGATGATCTGCTCATCATCGACCTGGGGTCCGTCTACCCTGATCTGGCCGGCAAGCGTGTGCGCGGCAAGCTCGACGGCCGCCGCGTGGTGCCCTATGACGCGCGGGCCGAGATCGAGGCCGGTTCGCGCAAGCCGCCGGCGCTGGTGTGGGTCGATGATCCGGTCGACAACTTTTTTCTTCAGGTGCAGGGGTCGGGCCGGGTGCTGCTGACCGACGGGCCGGACAAGGGCAAAACCATACGGGTCGCCTACGCCGATCACAATGGGCGGCCTTACGCGTCCATCGGCCGCTGGCTGATCGATCGTGGCGAACTCTCGGCCAACCAGGCTTCGATGCAGAACATCCGCGCCTGGGCGCAACGCAACCCGGCGCGCGTGCCGGAAATGCTCAACGCCAATCCGGCCGTGGTGTTCTTCCGCGAAGAGGCGGTCGATGATCCCGAGCAGGGGCCCAAGGGCGCCTATGCCATTCCGCTGGCAGCCGGGCGCGCCATCGCGGTCGATCCCACCTTCGTGCCGCTGGGTACGCCGGTCTACCTGAGCACCACTTATCCCGCCACCGATCGTCCCTTGCAGCGCCTGGTGTTCGCTCAGGACACGGGCACGGCCATCAAGGGCGCGGCGCGGGCCGATTACTACTGGGGCTTTGGCGAAGAGGCCGGGCAGCAGGCCGGCCGCATGAAGCAGCGCGGCCAGATGTGGCTGCTGTGGCCCAAGCAGGCCGGGGAGCCGTCGGCGCGATGACACCACAGATTCTCGTATGCGGGGCCGGCATCGTCGGCCTGTCCACGGCGCTGGCGCTGGCCCGGCGTCAGCAGCGCGTCACCTTGCTGGCGCCGCGTGCCCAGCTGGCGCCGGCCGAGCCCGATGTCTACCACCCGCGCGTCTACGCCATCTCGCCGGCCAGCCAGCGCTTTCTGGCGCAGCTGGGCATCTGGGATGCCATCCCCGAGGCGCGCCTGACCCCGGTGCGCGGCATGGAAATCTACGGCGATGGCGACGGCCGCGTCGAACTCAAGGCCTGGCAGGCGGCCCATGAACAGCTGGCCTGGATCGTTGAGTCGGGCGAGATCGAACGCGTGCTGCTGCAGGCGGTGCGCATGTTCGGCATTCCCTGGATCGAAGCGCGCGCCACTGGCTGGCGTCCCGGCGAGATCGAAACGGACGCCGGGCAACGTATCGCGGCCGAGCTGTTCATCGGCGCCGATGGCGCGGCCTCGCCGTTGCGCACGGCCGCCGGCCTCAAGCATGAAGCCCGTTCCTATGGCGACATCGGCCTGGTGGTGCACCTGGATGCCGAACTGCCGCACCATGGCACCGCCCTGCAATGGTTCCGCGACGATGGCGTGCTGGCGCTGCTGCCGCTGCCGGACACGCGCGACGGATCGCAGGTCTCCATGGTCTGGTCGATGCGCGAGGCGCAGGCCCGCGAGTTGCTGGCATTGCCCGCCGGGGAGCAGGCCGCCCAGCTTGAACGCCGCCTGCAGGAGGCCAGCCAGCAGCGTCTGGGTCGCCTGCGCGTGCGCAGCCGTCTGCACGGCTTCCCCCTGACCCTGGAGCAATCCCAGCCGGTGGCGCCCGGCATCGCCCTGGTGGGTGATGCCGCCCATCGCCTGCATCCGCTGGCCGGGCAGGGCCTGAACATGGGGTTGGGCGATGTCGAAGCGCTGGCCCGCGTGATCGCCGAGCGCGAGCCCTACCGCGCGGCGGGCGATCTGCGCGTATTGCGGCGCTACCAGCGCGCGCGCGCCGAGCCGGTGGCCGCCATGCGCCTGGCCACCGATGGCCTGCACCGCCTGTTTGCCGCCCACAATGCACCGATGGCCTTCCTGCGCAATGCCGGCATGCGGCTGGTCGATGACCTGCCGTTTCTCAAACGCCACCTTATCGAACAAGCCTCGCGCAACTGACCGCCGTTCGCGCCCTCTCTGGAGCCTCACCGCATGAAAGCCCGTTTCGCCGTCATGGGCCTCGGTTTTCTTCTGGCAAGTCTGGGTCTGCCGGGCGCTGCTGCCCAGGCCCAGCAGGCCCCCCAGGACAAGGTCTATTCGACCCAGCCCGGGCAGGCGGCGGCAGCCGACAAGGTCTATGGCACGCGCTCCCTGCAGCCGGACGATCCGGCCGCCGACGAAGTCAGGAAGCGGTTCAAGCTGCGCTTCACCGACATGGAGGTGGTGGCCGTCAAGCGCACCCCCTATGGCCTGTTCGAAGTGCAGGTCGGCACCGACATGATCTACACCGATGAGGGCGTGACCTGGGTCATGCTGGGGCCGCTCATCGACGCGGCCACCCGGCGCGACGTCACGCGCGCCAACCAGGAGCGCGCCAGCGCCATGGCGTTTTCCGAGCTGCCGCTGGATCTCGCCCTCAGGCAGGTCCAGGGCAAGGGCACGCGCAAGCTGGCTGTCTTCGAAGACCCCAATTGCGGCTACTGCAAGCAATTGCGCCAGACGCTCAAGCAACTCGATGACGTGACCATCTACACCTTCATGTATCCCATCCTGTCGCCCGACTCGAACCGCAAGGTGCGTGATGTCTGGTGCGCCGACGATCCGGGCAAGAGCTGGGATGACTGGATGCTCAGCGGGCAGCGCCCGTCTGCTGCGCAGTGCGATGCGCCGGTGGACGCCATGGTGGCGCTGGGGCGCCGGCTGATGGTGCGAGGCACGCCCACCGTGTTTTTCGAGAATGGCACGCGCGCAAGCGGCGCCATGTCGCTGGATCAACTCAAGGCGCGCCTGCAGGCCGCGCGCTGACCCTGCCCGGAGTCGCCTCATGAAGATCGCCCTGCTGGATGACTACCACGATGTGGCGCTGCGCTACGCCGACTGGTCCGTGCTGGATGCGGAGGTGACGGCCTTGCGCGATCCGCTGCCCGAAGGCGCGGCGCGCATCGAGGCCTTGCTGCCTTTCGACGTGGTGGTGGCCATGCGCGAGCGCACGCCTTTCCCGGCCGAGCTGATCCGGGCCCTGCCGCAGCTCAAGTTGCTGGTCACCACGGGCCTGCGCAACCAGGCCATCGACATGGCGGCGGCCTCGGCAAGCGGCGTGCTGGTCTGCGGCGCGCCCGGCAGCGCCGAGGCGGCCGGCGCCACCGCCGAACTGGCCTGGGCGCACCTGCTGGCCCTGTTCAAGCATCTGCCCCAGGAAGACGCGGCCATGCGCCGCGGCATGTGGCAGACCGGCATGCCGCAACCTCTGGCCGGCAAGCGCCTGGGCGTGCTGGGCCTGGGCAAGCTGGGTCAGGCCGTGGCCCGGGTGGGCCAGGCTTTCGGCATGGATGTGGTGGCCTGGAGCCCCAACCTGACCGACGAGCGCGCCGCCCAGGCGGGTGTGCGGCGGCTCGACAAGGCCGAGCTGTTCGCCACGGCGGACGCCGTCAGCATCCACCTGGTGCTCAGCGAGCGCACGCGCGGGGTGGTCGACGCCGAATCGCTGGCCGCCATGAAGCCGACGGCCTATCTGGTCAACACTTCGCGTGCGGGGCTGGTCGACCAGAGCGCGCTGATGGACGCGCTGGACAAGCGCCGTATCGCCGGCGCGGGGCTTGACGTCTATCCGCAAGAACCGCTGCCGCCGATGGATCCGCTGCGCGATCGCGATAACGTCATCCTCACCCCGCACCTGGGTTATGTCAGCCAGTCCAACTTCGAGGCCTTCTACCGCAACGCGCTCAAGGCCGTGCTGGCCTGGCAGGCCGGCACGCCGGTTCATGTCTTGAACGCCTAGCGCGTCCGGCTGAACACCAGGGCCTGCTCCTGCAGGCCTTCCTGGGCGTTTTGCGGTGCGTCGTCGCTACAGGGAGCGGCGGGCAGGTCGGGCTCATCGAAGGCGATATCGCCATTGGCGTCCGGCACGCCGGTGGGCCTGAGGCCCACGAAATCGAACAGTTCGCGATCCATCAGGTGCGAGGGCACCACGCGCGAAAGCGCATTGAACACATTCCAGGAGCGTCCCGGATACTTGCGATCCCATTCCTGGATCATGCGCGAGACTTCCTTGCGCTTGAGGTTTTCCTGAGAGCCGCAAAGGTTGCACGGAATGATCGGAAACTGCTTGAGCTCGGCGTAGGCGATGAGGTCTGTCTCGGCCACGTAGGCCAGAGGCCGGATCACGGTGTGGCGGCCGTCGTCGGAGACCAGCTTGGGCGGCATGCCCTTGAGCTTGCCGCCATAGAACAGGTTCAGGAACAGCGTGCCCAGGATGTCGTCGCGATGGTGGCCCAGGGCGATCTTGGTGGCGCCCAGCTCGTCGGCCACCCGATACAGGATGCCGCGGCGCAGGCGCGAGCACAGCGAGCACATGGTCTTGCCTTCGGCCAGCACCCGCGTGACGATCGAATAGGTGTCCTGGGTTTCGATGTGGAACGGCACGCCCAGCCCGCTCAGGTACTCGGGCAGGATCTCGGCCGGAAAGCCGGGCTGTTTCTGGTCCAGGTTGACCGCGATCAGTTCGAAGCGGAAGGGCGCGCGCTTTTGCAGCGCCATCAGGATGTCCAGCATGGCATAGGAATCCTTGCCGCCGGACAGGCAGACCATGACGCGGTCGCCCTCTTCGATCATGTTGTAGTCGGACAGGGCGCGAGTGGTCTCGCGCGCCAGGCGCTTGGTCAGCTTGTTGCCCTCGTAGCGGGCTTTTTCCTCGGCCGGGCTGCGCGCCGGGCGTTCGATTCCGGGGGTGCTCATGATGTCAGCGGTTGATCTGGATTTCCACGCCGACGGCGTTGCAGTCGGAAAAGGCCATGGGCTTGCTGATGCGCAGGCGCAGCGCGCGGATTTCCGCGAAGTCGGCCAGCAACCGTTCGGCCACCTGCTCGGACAGCGTTTCGATCAGATTGACGTGGGCCTGGGTGCACTGCTGCACGATGGCTTCGCGCAGGCGACGGTAGTCCAGCACGCTGTGGATATCCTGGTCATCGACATTGCGCGTGATGTCGATATCGAACTCGGCATCGACATGCAGGGGCTGGGTGGCGCGGCGTTCGTGCTCGAGGATGCCGATGCGGGCATCCAGGGCCAGGCCGGAAATGAAAATTCGGCGGGTGGGCATGGTCAACTCGGGGCAGAAGAATCCGGGATTGTACGGCCGCTGGCGGCGGGGGCTGACTACAATCGGTGGTGCTCCATGCAGACAGGCGCCTTTGCGGCGCGTTCAAGGAAGAAACAGGAAGATGCGGCAGTTCTATGATGCGGTCATTGTGGGTGCGGGCCCGGCCGGCGCGTCATGCGCGGTGTGGTTGGCGCACCTGGGCCTGGCGCCGGTGCTGATCGAAGCCTCCGGGCAGGTGGGCGGCCTGGCTGCCCACAATCCTTTCCCGGATGACTGGATCGTGGCTGCGCCGGGCGTGACCGGCCAGGAAGTGGCCCAGCGTATCGGCCTCAGCCTGACGCACGCCGGGGTGCCGCTGCATTGCGATGCGCCGGCGCAGGAGGTTGTGCCCTGTGAGGGAGGCATTGCGCTGGCCGCTGGCGATGCGCGGGCGCCCCAATGGTTTCATGGCCGCTGCCTGGTGATCGCCACCGGCGTTCGCGCCCGCGGCCTGCCGGGCCATCCGCCCCAGGCCCGCTGGCCCGGCGTGCTGATCGGGCCGGGTTCGTCCATCGTGGCCCAGGATTACGCCGGCCTGTCGGTGGCGGTGCTGGGCGGTGGCGACAACGCCTTCGAGAATTTTGTCTATGTGCGCAACCGCGGCGCGCGGCGGGTGCATTTGTATGCGCGCAGCGTCCGGGCGCAGCAGCAGTGGGTGCAGCGCGCCGGCCGCGACGGCGTGAGCGTCGGGCCCTACGAGGTCGACCCGGCCGCGCGCACGGTCAACGGCCAGCCCTACGACCTGATCCTGGTGTTCTACGGCTGGGAGCCGCAGGCCGGTTTCGCCGATGGGCTGGCGCTGGCGCGCGATGCGCGCGGCTACATCCAGACCGATGCCGCGACGGCGCGCACCAGCCTGCCCGATGTCTATGCCATCGGCGAGGTCGCCAACCGGGCCCATCCCTGCGTGGTCACGGCCATGGCCGACGGCGTGGTGGCCGCCAAGGATATCCAGCGCCGCTGGGAGCGGAGCTGAGGCCTGCTGCGGGCTTGCGCGACCCGGACCGGCGGGCGATCTGTCAGCGGCGGCTGAGCTCGCAATCCAGCGCTTCGGGCGCGCCCAGGCGTACCCGATAGCTGCGCAGTTCGTCGCGCCGGAACACGTGCACCCGCAGCCGGTCTCCCGCGCGATAGCGCGCCAGCAGCGGCTCCAGACCCCCGGCCGGGTCGACCTTGATGCCATCGATGGCGACCAGCACGTCGCCGGCCGACAGGCCGCCGCGATGCGCAGCCCCGCCCTCGAATACCGTCGCCAGGACCAGCGCGTCGCCCTGGCGGCGCGTGCGGACATCGAGCGTGCAACCTTCGCCGCCCTGCCAGCGCAGCGAGATGCCCTGTCCGGCCAGCAGATCGGCCAGCGGCAGGTCGTCGGTGCCGTAGGCATAGCGCTGGATGAAGCGCGCCGTGTCCACGCCGGTTGCCTCGCGGATCAGTCCCGGCAGCGCGTCTTCGTCCAGGCCGGCTTGCTGGCCGCGATAGAAATCGCGTCCGAAGCGCTGCCACAGCAGTCGCATCACATCATCCAGCGAGTGCGCGTTGCCGCTCTCGCGACGGATCAGCAGATCCAGGCCCAGCGCCACCAGCGAACCCTTGGTGTAGTAGCTCACCAGCGCGTTGGGTGAATTCTCGTCCTGCTTGTAGTAGCGGGTCCAGGCATCGAAGGAGCTTTCGGCTACCGATTGCTTGTGACGCCCGGGGCTGCGCATCACTCCGCTGATGGTTTTGCCCAGCAGGCGCAGATAGTCGGCTTCGGTAATGGCCTGGGAACGCAGCAGCAGCAGATCGTCGTAGTAGGACGTGAAGCCTTCGAAGACCCACAGCAGGCGGGTCAGGTCGGGGCGTTGCAGATCGTAGGGCACGAACGCCGCCGGCTTGATGCGCTTGACGTTCCAGGTATGGAAGTACTCGTGGCTCACCAGGCCCAGGAAATTGCGATAGCCCTCGCTCTGGCCATCCTGGCCGATGACCGGCAGGTCCTTGCGCGCGGCCATGAGCGCGGTGCTGGCGCGATGCTCCAGGCCGCCATAGCCGTCGCCGGTCACCATGGTCATGAAGACATAGCGATCGGCGCTGTCGAGGAAAGGCGCCCGCCGTGAGCGCGGCTCGAAGAAGGCGATCTGGGTCTCGCAGATGCGTCGCACGTCGCGCGCAATGCGGGCCAGATCCAGTTGCGGGATCACGCCGGTGAAGACCAGTTCATGCAGGGCGCCGTGGGCCTCGAAGCGCGCCACCTGCGGCGTGCCCATCTCCACGGGATGGTCGATCAGGGCATCGTAGTCGGGCGCTTCGTAGCGGCCAAAACCATGGCGTCTTGCCCCGTGCCGCCCGCCCGACAGGGGCAGGCTGGTGTAGACCTTCCAGCCGCGCGCCTGGTCCGGCGCCTGCAGGTCCAGCAGGCAGCGGCGCTGCTCCTGGCCGTGCACGCGCAGAAAGACGCTGGTGCCGTTGAAAAAGCCGTGGGTCTCGTCCAGGTGCGCACTGCGCACCGACAGATCCCAGGCATAGACGGTGTATTCGACTTCCAGCGGCCCGTCGCAGGGGTCGATGCGCCAGGTGTGGTTGTCCAGTTTGTGGCTGCCCAGCACCTGCTTGCCGGCGCGGGCCGTGAGCGTTTCGATCTGGCGCGAGAAATCGCGGATCAGGTAGCTGCCGGGAATCCAGGCCGGCAGCGACAACTGCTGGCCCAGCGGATCCGGCTGCGGCACCGTTAGGGTTATCCGGTAGCGGTGGCCCGCCAGGTCGAAGGGCTCGAGGCGGTACAGTATGGCGTTGTCGTTCATTCCAGAACCTGCTCAGCAAAATGGCCTGGACCATTTTAGTGCCGGCAGGCTCTACTATCCGTATTCCCCAAGCTTCGTTCAACTTCGCAGGAGACATTCACAATGAGCGAGTCGTTTGTTTTGGTTGAAACCCGTGGCCGGGTTGGCCTGTTGACCCTGAACCGGCCCAAGGCCCTCAATGCCTTGAACGATCAGCTCATGGATGAGTTGGGAGCGGCCCTGCTGGCTTTCGAAGCGGACGCGGGTATTGGCGCGATCGTCATCACCGGCAGCGAGAAAGCCTTCGCCGCCGGCGCGGACATCGGCGCCATGAAGGACTGGTCGTACATGGATGTGTACGGCACCGACTACATCAGCCGCAACTGGGAAACCCTCAAGCGCATCCGCAAGCCCGTGATCGCCGCAGTGGCCGGATATGCACTGGGTGGCGGTTGCGAGCTGGCCATGATGTGCGACATCATCATCGCTGCGGACAGCGCCCGTTTCGGCCAGCCGGAGATCAAGCTGGGCGTGATCCCGGGTGCCGGCGGCACTCAGCGCCTGACGCATGCCGTGGGCAAGGCCAAGGCCATGGATCTGGTCCTGACGGCCCGCATGATGGGGGCCGAGGAGGCCGAGCGCGCCGGCCTGGTCTCGCGCGTGGTCCCGGCCGACAAGCTGCTGGACGAGGCGCTGGAGGCCGCCACCGTGATCGCCTCCATGTCGCTGCCATCGGCCATGATGGCCAAGGAGTGCGTCAACCGAGCCTTCGAGACCCCCCTGAATGAAGGCCTGTTGTTCGAGCGCCGGGTGTTCCACTCGCTGTTCGCCACCGAAGATCAGAAAGAAGGCATGGCTGCCTTCGTCGAGAAGCGCAAGCCCGACTTCAAGCACCGTTGAGCTGGGGCCGGCCGCCGGCCGGCCCGCAAGGCCGCTGTCCGACTTTGATGGGTAGCGGCCTTTTTCTTCTTAATCCGACAAATTTGCCGTTGTTTTGTGTCGGTGGCGCAACATTCTGGCGAGGTTAAACGGGTCTGAAGGCTTGCCGGGCGGACAGCGGGGGGGCCGTTCTCCCTGTAGGAAGCCGGCGCTCGTCGGGCGCGGCCCTTGAAATGGCTGTTGCCGCCCCTATCTTGCGGCGCCGATTAGATTTGTCTGTGGAATTGCTTTCAAGCTATACTTTCGCGGTTTGACGCTTGCGGGATAACACGTAGCTTAAAAAGCTGCGCCCAGGCGGCCATAGCAAAATTAGGCGGAAACGCAAAGAGAGGCCACGATCAGCGGCCCGATTCCCGTCCGGGGCCTGTCCACAGGCAATCGGGCGTTTTTACCGGGGTTCTGAACGGCCAGCAATGGTCGGTGCGGTGCCGGGTGAGCGATACGGGATCGGCACTGAGAACAGGTCTTGAAAGCAGCGGGCCCGATTGCCCTGCGGTCATTCGCAGTGGCGCGAGGGCGGGCTCAGCGGGGATGCTTGATGCAGAAGAGTTTGGTACTTACCGATGCCGACCGCGCGGCGATCAATGCGCGGGCCTGCCGGGAGCTCTTCATGGCCGTTTTGGCTCAGGGGCTCATGGGACTCGTGGCGGCAGCAATCGCGGGGATTGTTGCAGGAACGGCGGCGGCGACGTCGGCGTTATTGGGAGCGGGGGCATATTTCTTGCCCAATGCCTTGTTTGCATTGCGCTTGCTCATTAACGTCGTCAGGTCCGTGCGGCCCAATCCAGCGACATTTTTCTTTGGCGAACTGGTCAAGCTATTCATGACAGCACTGCTGTTGTGGCTGATCTGGTACTACACGCAGGCCTGGTTGGTGTGGCCCGCGGTATTGCTGGGGCTTATCCTGACGCTCAAGGGCTACCTCGTACTGCTGATGTTTCGCAAACTGTCTTAGCGCAATTAACCATCGTGCGCTCCGCGACGCAAGTCGTGGCGCACTGCAAACAGGGTAGGATTTCACATGGCCGCAGCCAGTGGCGCATCGCCTCAGTCCGAGTACATTCAGCACCACCTGGTGCACCTGAACAACCTGGGTGAGAAGCAATCCGTCATCGCCCAGTTCGACGTCGTCAACTATGACTCGATGTTCTGGTCCTTGCTGATGGGGTTGATCGTCGTTTTCTGCCTGTGGATGGTCGCCCGCCGCGCAACCGCGGGCGTGCCGGGCCGCTTCCAGGCATTCATCGAGATGATCGTCGGCATGGTCGATGACCAGGCCAAGAGCATCGTCAACAACCCCACCAGCCGCCTGTTCGTGACGCCGCTGGCGCTCACCGTGTTCCTCTGGATCATCCTGATGAACATGCTGGACCTGCTGCCGGTGGACCTGCTGCCGACCATCTGGCGCCTGACCGGCCTGGGAGCCGAGCATGGCGATCCCCTGTACTACCACCGTATTCTGCCGACCGCCGACCTGAACATCCCGATGGGCATGTCGCTGGGCGTGCTGCTGCTGATGCTGTACTACGGCATCAAGATCAAGCACCCGGGCGGTTTCGTCAAAGAATTGTTCGCTGCCCCCTTCCATGGGCATGGCCTGGCCGCCATCGTGCTGGCCCCGTTCAACCTGCTGCTGAACCTGATCGAGTACGCCGCCAAGGCCGTGTCGCTGGGCATGCGGTTGTTCGGCAACATGTTTGCCGGCGAACTGATCTTCATGCTGATCGCCCTGTTGGGCGGCGCCTGGACCGGCTTGAATGCCGCCAGCATCGGTTTGGGTATCGGGCAGGTGCTGGCCGGTTCGGTGTGGGCCATCTTCCACATCCTGATCGTCCTGTTGCAAGCGTTCATCTTCATGATGCTGACTCTGGTGTATATCGGTCAGGCTCACGAAGGTCATTGATCCCAATTTTCGGCGCCTGTCGCAGTGGCGGGCGCCGATGGCAAGATTTTCTTGCATTCCAGCAGTACCCGTTTCCTACATTTTTTTGATTTCAGATTTTTAACCAAGGAGTTGTCATGACCAACGTCGCTTTCGTTGCTCTCGCTTGCGGTCTCATCATCGGTCTGGGCGCTATCGGCGCTTGCATCGGTATCGCACTGATGGGTGGCAAGTACCTGGAAGCCTCGGCTCGTCAGCCTGAACTGATGAACGCGCTGCAAACCAAGATGTTCCTGCTGGCCGGCCTGATCGACGCGGCGTTCCTGATCGGCGTGGGTATCGCCATGCTGTTCGCCTTCGCCAACCCCTTCGTTGGTTAAAGGCCCCGCCCGCCGGCTTATGGGCGGGCCCGCAGCCGGGCGTGGCGCATGGCGCCGCGCACCGGCAAGTATCGAGTGCTCCGAGCCGCTCTTTCGGGTAGCCGGGGCCGCAAGGTGTTAAAGGAACGACCGTGAATCTGAACGCGACAATCTTTTTCCAGATGATCGTGTTCTTCGTTCTGGGCTGGTTCACGATGAAATTCGTGTGGCCGCCCCTGACGAAGGCGATCGAAGAGCGCCGCCAAAAAATCGCCGACGGCCTTGCCGCCGCCGAGAAAGGGAAAGCCGACCTGGCCCAGGCCCAAGCGCGCGTCAGTCTGATCGAAGCTTCTGCCAAGTCTGAAACTCATGCTCGCATTGTCGACGCCGAGAAGCAAGCCGCTGTCCTGATCGAACAGGCCCGCCGCGAAGCCGAGGCCGAGCGTGCCCGCATCATTGCTCAAGCTGCCCAAGATGCTGCTCAGGAAGCCCAGCGTGCGCGCGATTCGCTGCGTGACGCCGTTGCTGCATTGGCTGTTCAGGGTGCTGAGCAGATTCTCAAGCGCGAGGTGGATGCCCGCGCCCATGCCGAGCTGCTGACCCAGCTCAAGGCGCAGCTTTAATCCGGGAACGTCATGGCTGAACTTTCCACTGTTGCCCGCCCCTACGCCGAAGCGTTGTTCGGCGCTGCGTGCGACGACAAGGCTGGCCTGGCTGCCTGGGCCGACCTCGTCGGCGAGCTGGCCCAGGTTGCCGAGAACCCTGACGTGCGCGAGGTGATGTCCGACCCGCGTCTGGAGAACGCCCAGCGCGTCGAGGTTTTCACCAGCCTGATCAAATCGTCGTTGCCGCAGGCCGTGCGCAATTTCATCGAACTGTTGGTCGAGAATGACCGGCTGCTGCTGTTGCCGATCATCGCCACCCAGTTCGTCGCGTTGAAGAATCGTCGCGAAGGCACGGCGCAGGCGGAAATCACCAGCGCGTTCGAAATGAGCGAGGCCCAGGTCTCTGAGCTCGTCGGCGCGCTCGAAGTCAAATTCGGTCTCAAGCTCAAGCCGCATGTCACCGTCGATCATTCCCTCATCGGCGGCGTGCGTGTGGCTGTCGGCGACCAGGTGCTCGATACTTCCGTGAAAGCCCAACTGGCCCGCTTGCGCGATACGCTGGCCGCCTGAAAAGGCACGCGAGACTAACAGGATTCCAGGAGTCAATATGCAACTCAATCCCTCCGAGATCAGCGAACTGCTCAAGAGCCGCATCGAGGGCCTGGGCGCTTCGACTGATGTTCGTACCCAAGGTACCGTCGTCTCCGTGACCGACGGCATCACCCGCATCCACGGTCTGTCCGACGTGATGCAGGGCGAAATGCTCGAGTTCCCCAACAACGTTTTCGGTCTGGCGCTCAACCTTGAACGCGATTCCGTCGGCGCCGTGATTCTGGGCGACTACACGGGCGTTTCCGAAGGCGACCAGGTCAAGACGACCGGCCGCATTCTCGAAGTGCCGGTCGGCCCCGAATTGAAGGGCCGCGTGGTCAACACGCTGGGCATGCCCATCGACGGCAAAGGCCCGATCAACACCAAAGAAACCGACATCATCGAGAAAGTGGCTCCCGGCGTTATCGCCCGCCGCTCGGTGTCGCAACCGCTGCAGACCGGTATCAAGGCCATCGACTCGATGGTGCCGATCGGTCGTGGCCAGCGCGAACTGATCATCGGTGACCGCCAAACGGGCAAGACCGCCGTGGCTGTCGACACCATCATCAGCCAGAAGGGCAAGGGCGTCACTTGCGTGTACGTCGCCATCGGCCAGAAGGCGTCGACCATCAACAACGTGGTGCGCAAGCTCGAAGAGCACGGCGCCATGGAATACACCATCGTCGTGGCCGCCTCGGCCTCCGACTCGGCCGCCATGCAGTACCTGGCTGCCTACGCCGGTTGCACGATGGGCGAATACTTCCGTGATCGTGGCGAAGACGCCCTGATCATCTATGACGATCTGACCAAGCAAGCCTGGGCCTATCGCCAGGTGTCGCTGCTGCTGCGCCGTCCGCCGGGCCGCGAAGCCTACCCGGGCGACGTCTTCTACCTGCACTCGCGTCTGCTCGAGCGCGCCGCTCGCGTGAACGAAGAGTACGTCGAGAAGTTCACCAACGGCGCCGTCAAGGGCAAGACCGGCTCGCTGACCGCGCTGCCGATCATCGAAACGCAGGCCGGCGACGTGTCCGCCTTCGTTCCGACCAACGTGATCTCGATCACCGACGGCCAGATCTTCCTGGAAACCGACCTGTTCAACGCCGGTGTCCGTCCCGCCATCAACGCCGGTATTTCGGTGTCGCGTGTGGGTGGCGCCGCTCAGACCAAGGTCATCAAGAAGCTGTCCGGCGGTATCCGTACCGACCTGGCGCAGTACCGTGAACTGGCCGCCTTCGCGCAGTTCGCCTCCGACCTGGACGACGCGACCCGTCGCCAGCTCGAGCGCGGCAAGCGTGTGGTGGAACTGCTCAAGCAGCCGCAATACCAGCCGCTGCAGGTGTGGGAACTGGCCGTGTCGCTGTACACCGTGAACAACGGCTACCTGGATGACGTGGACGTGGCTCAGGTGCTGTCCTTCGAGAAGTCCCTCAAGGATTTCCTCAAGGCCAAGCATGCCGCGCTGATCCAGCGCATCGAAGACACCAAGGAACTGTCCAAGGACGACGAGGCCGAATTGGCCGCCGCTGTCCAGGATTTCAAGAAGCACGGTGCTTTTTAAGGCAAGTTCTGGCGTAGTCGATGGGTTAACGCCCATCCTACGGTAGGGCGGGAAAGGCCTCAGGCCGGACCCGCCAGCCGTCTCAACAGGAAAGCGCAATGCCCGGAATCAAGGAAATCCGAACCAAGATCAAGAGCGTGCAGAACACGCGCAAGATCACCAAGGCGATGGAAATGGTCGCCGCGTCCAAGATGCGCAAGGCGCAGGAACGGATGCGCGCCGGTCGTCCGTACGCCACCAAGGTGCGCGAGATCGCCGCGCACCTGATGCAGGCCAACCCCGAGTATCACCACCCTTATCTTCACGAGCGTGAAGTCAAGTCGGTGGGCGTGGTGCTGGTCACCACCGACAAGGGGCTGTGTGGCGGCCTGAACACCAACGTCAGCCGTCTGACCCTGTCGCGCCTGAAGGACTTCGATGCGAAGAACATCAAGGTGCAGACGACCGCCTTCGGGAACAAGGGCCTCGGCCTGCTGACCCGTATCGGTGCCAAACTGGTGTCGCAGGAAACCCAGCTGGGCGACAAGCCCGACCTGGATCGCCTGCTGGGCGCCATCAAGGTCCAGCTGGACGACTACCTGGAAGGCCGCATCGACGCGCTGTACGTCGCGACCACCCGCTTCGTCAATACGATGAAGCAGGAGCCGGTGTTCCTGCGTCTGCTGCCCCTGGCGTCGGGTTTGGATGATCCTTTCCAGTCGGGCATGGAGCTGCTGGATGGCACCACCGAAGTCAAGTCCGACTATAGCTGGGACTATATCTACGAACCGGACGCCAAGAGCGTGATCGACGATCTGCTGCAGCGCTACGTCGAAGGCCTGCTGTATCAAGCCGTGGCCGAGAACATGGCTTCGGAGCAGTCCGCTCGTATGGTCGCCATGAAGGCCGCGTCGGACAACGCCAAGAAGGTCATCGCCGATCTCCAGCTGGTCTACAACAAGACCCGTCAGGCCGCGATCACCAAGGAAATTTCGGAAATCGTAGGGGGCGCTGCCGCGGTGTAAACCGGGCAGTATCCCGTCAAAATATCAAGGAATCGACATGAGCAACGGAACCATCGTTCAGTGCATCGGCGCCGTGGTGGACATTCAGTTCCCCCGCGATGAAATGCCCAAGATCTACGAGGCGCTCACCCTGGCTGACGAGGGTTCCTCGTTTGCCGAAAAGGGTCTGACGCTGGAAGTGCAACAACAGCTGGGCGACGGCGTGGTGCGTACCATTGCGCTGGGCTCCAGCGACGGTCTGCGTCGCGGCATGGCCGTGGCCCGTACCGGCGCGCCGATCTCGGTGCCCGTCGGTCACGGCACCCTGGGTCGCATCATGGACGTGCTGGGTCGTCCGATCGACGAAGCCGGCCCCATCGCCAGCGAAGAAAAGCGCTCGATCCACCAGCCGGCCCCGAAGTTCGACGAACTGTCGCCCTCGGTTGAGCTGCTGGAAACCGGCATCAAGGTGATTGACCTGGTGTGCCCGTTCGCCAAGGGCGGCAAGGTCGGTCTGTTCGGCGGCGCCGGTGTGGGCAAGACCGTCAACATGATGGAGCTGATCAACAACATCGCCAAGCAGCACAGCGGTCTGTCCGTGTTTGCCGGCGTGGGTGAGCGTACCCGCGAAGGCAACGACTTCTACCACGAAATGGAAGAGTCGAACGTGCTGGACAAGGTCGCCATGGTGTTCGGTCAGATGAACGAGCCCCCGGGCAACCGTCTGCGCGTGGCCCTGACCGGCCTGACGATGGCCGAGAAGTTCCGTGACGAAGGTCGCGACATCCTGTTCTTCGTGGACAACATCTACCGCTACACGCTGGCCGGTACCGAAGTGTCCGCCCTGCTGGGTCGTATGCCGTCGGCCGTGGGCTACCAGCCCACCCTGGCCGAGGAAATGGGCGTGCTGCAAGAGCGCATCACCTCCACCAAGACCGGCTCGATCACGTCCATCCAGGCCGTTTACGTCCCTGCCGATGACTTGACCGACCCGTCGCCGGCCACGACCTTCCAGCACTTGGACTCGACCGTCGTGCTGTCGCGTGACATCGCCGCCCTGGGTATCTACCCGGCCGTCGATCCGCTCGACTCCTCCAGCCGCCAGCTCGACCCGCAAGTCGTGGGCGAAGAGCACTACCAGGTGGCCCGTGGCGTGCAGCAGACGCTGCAGCGCTACAAGGAACTGCGCGACATCATCGCCATTCTGGGCATGGACGAACTGTCGCCGGAAGACAAGCAGGCCGTGGCGCGTGCTCGTAAGATCCAGCGCTTCCTGTCGCAGCCTTTCCACGTGGCCGAAGTGTTTACCGGTTCGCCGGGCAAGTACGTGCCGCTGGCCGAAACCATCCGTGGTTTCAAGATGATCGTCGAAGGCGAGTGCGATGCGCTGCCCGAGCAGGCCTTCTACATGGTTGGCTCGATTGATGAGGCCTTCGAGAAGGCCAAGAAACTGCAATAAGGAACCATTATGGCTACCCTGCATGTCGATGTGGTCAGCGCGGAGGAAGCGATCTTCAACGGTGAGGCGAAGTTCGTGGTCCTGCCTGGCGAGTCGGGCGAGCTGGGCATTCTGCCCGGGCATACCCCGCTCATTTCGCGCATCCGCCCCGGGACGGTCAAAATCGTCCGTGCCGACGAAGGCGAGGAAAACATCTTCGTCGCTGGGGGCATTCTGGAAGTGCAGCCTGGCAGCGTGACGGTACTGGTCGATACGGCCATCCGTGCTGCCGACCTGGACGAAGCCCGCGCTGTCGAGGCACGCAAGAAGGCCGAAGAGGCCTTGAGCAATGCTAAGAGCAGCGAGGACATCGCCGTGGTCGAAGCCGAGCTGGCCATGCTGGCCGCTCAGGCTGCCGCCGCACGCCGTCTGCGTCAGGGCCGCAACTCGCACTGAGTCCGGCTCCCGCAAACGGGGATCAAGCAAGGCGGCCTTCGGGCCGCCTTGTGCTTTGTGCGGTGTGTTTTTGCCAGTGCGTAGTTGCCGTATTGTGGCTGGCGCGTCTTTTCCTACCCCAAGATGCTCGCGTAGCCTTTCCGCTCATCCTTGGAAAGAGAGGAAAAGCCGATGCGTGACACTTACGATTGCGCCGTCGTATTGATCCCCGGCCATGGCCCCTGGCTGCAGCAATGGTTGCGACGCCACCAGGGCCAGAGCCTGCGCGCCGGGCATCCCCGCCTGTTCCCCCAGCTTCCCGAATGCGCCGGGCAGCAGGCCAGCACGGTCTGGCTGCGCGCCTCGGCCTTGTCCCTGCGCCGCTTCGATGCCTGCCTGCTGCCCGTGGAGGCGGCTACGCTGTCGTGGGTCCGCACGGCCCTGTCGGTGGCCCGGCAGGAGTTGAGCACGCCCGTGCTGGCCCTGGTCGAGGGCGTGGGCGCCATCGCCGTACGGGATCTGCTGCGCTTGGGCCTGGAGGACTTCCTGCGCCCGGAATGCCCGGATGAGCTGCGCCTGCGGGTGGCGCTGGCGGCCAGCCGGCGCCAGCGCCAGCCAGCGCCAGACTGGGCGCCTGCTGCCGAGCTGTCCGAGCCGGCCGCCGAGCCGGCGCTGGACGCCTCCCTGCTGGACACCCCTTTCGGCGCGGCCAAGGCGCGGGTGGTGGGGCACTTCGAGCGCACCTATCTGCACTGCAGCCTGGCGCGTCATGAGGGCAATGTCACCCAGGCGGCGCGAGCGGCGGCCAAGCATCGGCGCGCCTTCTGGGCCTTGATGCGCAAGCACCGCATCCAGGCTGCCCCCTACCGGGAGCAGGCCCGCGACCGAGATCCGGGCTAGCGCGGCGGCGAGTTCGCCCGGACGGCGGCAGGAGGCTAAAATCGGGGGCTACCTGTCATAGAGGAAAGTCGTGACTGCCGTCCTGAAGAACGATGTGTTCCTGCGCGCCTTGCTGCGTGAACCCGTGCCCTACACCCCGATCTGGCTCATGCGTCAGGCCGGCCGCTATCTGCCCGAGTACAAGGCCACGCGTGCCCGTGCGGGTTCTTTCATGGGCCTGGCCCAAAATACGGAGTACGCCACCGAGGTCACGCTGCAACCCCTGGAGCGCTTCGAGCTTGACGCGGCCATTCTGTTCTCGGACATCCTTACCGTTCCTGATGCCATGGGCCTGGGCCTGGATTTCGTCCAAGGCGAAGGTCCTCGTTTTGCGCACCCTCTCCGTGACGAGGCCGATGTGGCCCGTCTGGCGGTGCCCGACATGGACAAGCTGCGCTATGTGTTCGACGCTGTGGCCAGCATCCGCCGCGCCCTCGATGGACGTGTGCCCCTGATAGGCTTTGCCGGCAGCCCCTGGACCATCGCCTGCTACATGGTCGAAGGGCGCGGCAGCACTGATTACCGCCAGATCAAGACCATGCTCTATGCACGGCCGGATCTGCTGCATCGCATCCTGGAAATCAATGCCGAGGCGACCTGCCGCTATCTGAATGCCCAGATCGACGCCGGCGCGCAGGCCGTGATGATTTTCGACAGCTGGGGCGGCGTCCTGGCCGACGGGCTCTACCAGGCGTTTTCCCTGGCCTACACGCGCAAGGTCATCGCCGGCCTCAAGCGCGAGCATGAAGGCCGCCGCGTGCCGGTGATCGCCTTCACCAAGGGTGGCGGCCAGTGGCTCGAAGACATCGCCGCCAGCAGCTGCGACGCCATGGGGCTGGATTGGACCGTAAACCTGGGTCAGGCGCGTGCGCGCGTGGGCGATGCGGTGGCCTTGCAGGGCAACCTGGATCCCATGACGCTGTTCGGTTCGGCCGAGGCGATCCGCGCCGAGGCGCGCCGTACGCTGGACAGTTTCGGGCCGGTTGGCCAGGGCGGGCATGTCTTCAATCTGGGTCACGGCATTTCGCAGTTCACTCCACCCGAAGCGGTTACCGAACTGGTCGACGAAGTCCACAGCTACAGCCGCCGTCTGCATGCGAGTAAGTGACTACTAGCGGGATAAGAGGCGCGGCCATGGCCCGCCTTTCCCAAGTTGTGCACAGCAAGAGTGGCTCCGCAGCAAAGCGTAAACGCTTCGTCACAAGCTTGTAATTTCGATTTAAGTCCATGAAATTAAATCGAAAATATGGTTTTTGCGGCGCTGCGGAAAATTTTCGGCGCGAATCGAAAATCCGGCAGAGAGGTTTCTCCGGCGGTTTTCCCCAAAGTTATCCACAGGCTGGCAAAAGTCTGTGGCTTCTCCTCTGGCGGCGCGGCGCTTAGCGGCGACTTCCAGAATCTACTTTAAGTGGCAACGATCTTGAACATGAGTCGGCATGGCTGAAATTCCTGGCGTCTGGCTGCGCGTCGCCCTCGATGTGCCGCTGCCCGGTCCCTTCGACTACCGGGCGCCGGCGGGCGTGAGCGCGCAGGAACTGGCGCCGGGCAGTCGTGTGATCGTCCCCTTCGGGCGACGCAAGTTGATCGGGGTGGTACTGGAGTTGCCCGCGGCGCCGTCCATCGATGCCGCCCAGGTGCGCGAGATCGAACAGGTGCTGCAGGATCT
The DNA here is from genome assembly GCF_900078335.1 of Bordetella trematum. Classification (GTDB taxonomy): domain Bacteria; phylum Pseudomonadota; class Gammaproteobacteria; order Burkholderiales; family Burkholderiaceae_B; genus Bordetella; species Bordetella trematum. Next base: position 92,866 of record NZ_FKBR01000011.1, on the reverse strand, counting down.
GCCACCCTTTCCGGCGGATTGGATGCGTCTGGCGCGGTTTGCCGCCGAGTACTATCAGCGGCCGCTGGGCGAAGTCATGCTGCCGGTGCTGCCGCCGCCCTTGCGCAAGCCCGCCGCCTATCAAGGCAAGCGCTCTGGTCTGGGGCCGGTGGCCCGCATGGACGCGCGCAAGCCGCGCAAGGCGGCCCTGGCGGTCGCCCCGGATGCGCCGCCGGCGCTCAATGAGGCTCAGCAGGCAGCCGTGCAGGCCATCCAGGCGATCGAAGGGTTCAAGCCGGTGCTGCTCCACGGCGTGACCGGCAGCGGCAAGACCGAGGTCTATCTGCACGCGGCCGGCAAGGCGCTGGCCGCCGGTCGGCAGGTGCTGTTCATGGTGCCGGAAATCAACCTGACGCCGCAGCTGGAGGCCGCCTTGCGCGCCCGGCTGGAGGCGCTGGTAGGCGTGGATGGCCTGGCGGTGCTGCACAGCGGCCTGGCCGACGGCGAGCGCCTGCAGGCCTGGGCACGGGTGCAACGGGGCCAGGCGCGCATGCTGCTGGGCACCCGGATGTCGATCTTCGCGCCGATGCCGCAGCTGGGGCTCATCATCGTCGACGAAGAACACGATGCCTCGTACAAGCAGCAGGAAGGTCTGCGCTACTCGGCGCGTGATCTGGCTGTCTGGCGCGCCCACGATCTCGGCATCCCGGTGGTGCTGGGTTCGGCCACGCCGTCGCTGGAAAGCTGGCACCATGCCGAGCGCGGGCGCTATCTGCGTCTGAGCCTGGCGAGCCGGGCGCGCAGTGCCGAGCTGCCGCGCGTGCGCCTGATCGATACCCGCCGCCTGCCGCTCAAGAATGGCCTGGCGCCGCAGCTGCTGGATGCCATCGGCGAGCGCCTGGAGCGCGGCGAGCAGGCGCTGGTGTTTCTGAACCGGCGCGGCTATGCGCCGGTGCTGCATTGCGCCTCCTGCGGATGGGTCACGAATTGCCCGCGCTGCTCGGCCTATACGGTACTGCATCGCGCCAGCCCCGGCGGCTACCGGCTGCAGTGCCACCATTGCGGTTATCAGGCGCCGGTGCCGCGAGCCTGTCCGGATTGTGGTGACCAGGATCTGCAGCCCATGGGGCGCGGCACCCAGCGCATCGAAGAGCATCTGGCGGAGTGGTTTCCCGAGGCCCGCATCGCGCGCATCGATGCCGACAGCACGCGCCGCAAAGGCAGCGCGCAGGCCTTGTTCGCCTCGGTGCATGCCGGCGAGGTCGACATCCTGGTGGGCACGCAGATGGTGGCCAAGGGGCATGATTTCTCCCGCCTCGGCCTGGTCGGGGTACTGAATGCGGACTCGATGCTTTATGCACAGGATTTCCGTGCGCCGGAACGCTTGTTCGCGCAACTGATGCAGGTCGCCGGGCGGGCGGGACGCCATACGGGCGGCGGAGAGGTCCTGATCCAGACGGGCTATCCCGAGCAGCCGGTCTATCAGGCCCTGATGCGTCACGACTATGCCGGCTTTGCGCGGCACTCGCTCGAGGAGCGCGAGGCCATGGGGCTGCCGCCGTTCGCCTTTCAGGCCTTGCTGACCGCCGAGGCGCGCGAGATTGCGCAGGCCCTGGCCTACCTGCAGGCCGCGCGCGACGCGGGCGAACGGCTGGGGGCGCAGTTGGGCGACGGCTCGCTCATCACGCTCTATGATCCGGTGCCGTTGCGCATCGTGCGCGTGGCCAACGTCGAGCGCGCCCAGCTGCTGGTGGAAAGCAGCAGCCGCCCTGCGCTGCAGGCCTTTCTGCCGGGCTGGGGGGACTGGCTGGCGCATCTGGCCGGCGAAGCGCGGGTGCGCTGGCAGCTTGAGGTCGACCCCATGGAGATCTGAGGCACCTGCAGCAGCGGCGAGTGCGGCCCAGGCCGCGAGTTTGAATTTTTTGCAATGGCGAGCGACGCTCCATGTCTACGGATACCCCTATTGGCCACGGCCTGAACCCGGCGCAGAAAGCCGCCGTGCTCTACCTGGACGGCCCCTGTCTGGTGCTGGCCGGCGCCGGCAGCGGCAAGACGCGGGTGATCACGCAGAAGATTGCCTACCTGCTGCGCGAATGCGGCTATATGGGCCGCAACGTGGTCGCGCTGACCTTCACCAACAAGGCGGCGCGCGAGATGGCCGAGCGCGTCAAGGAGCTGGTCGACCGGAAACTGGCCAAGGGCCTGACCATCAGCACCTTCCATGCGCTGGGGGTGCGCCTGCTGCGCGAGGAGGCGGCCAACGCCGGTCTGAAACCCAATTTCTCTATCCTGGATTCGGATGACGCCATCGCCATCATTCAGGACCTGCTGGCCACTACCGATCGCGCCCGCCTGCGCGAGGTGCAATCCATCATCTCCTTGTGGAAGAACGCCCTGCTCGACCCCGACCAGGCGGCCCAGGCGGCCATCACCCCCGGTGAGGTCGAGGCCGTGGCGGTCTACCGCAGTTATGCGGCGACGCTGGCCGCCTATCAGGCAGTGGACTTCGACGACCTGATCCGCATTCCGGCGCAATTGCTGGAGACCAACGAGGAAGTGCGCACGCGCTGGCAGAACCGGGTGCGTTACCTGCTGGTCGACGAGTACCAGGACACCAACGTCTGCCAGTACCGACTGGTGCAGTTGCTGACGGGGGACCGGGCCATGTTCACGGCGGTGGGCGACGACGACCAGGCGATCTATGCCTGGCGCGGCGCAACCATCGAGAACCTTGCCAAGCTGCCGGCCGACTATCCCAATCTGAAGCTGATCAAGCTGGAACAGAACTATCGCTCGGTGCAGCGCATCCTGGCGGCGGCCAACAATGTGATCGAACGCAATCCCAAGCTGTTCGAGAAGAAGCTCTGGTCGGAGCTGGGGGCAGGCGAGCCCATCACGGTCACGCCCATGGATGGCGATGAGCATGAAGCCGAGTCGATCGGCATGAAGATCTCGGCCTCGCGCTTCGAGCGCCAGGCGCAATGGAAAGACTTCGCCATCCTGTACCGCAGCAACCATCAGGCGCGCGTGCTGGAGCAGGCGCTGCGCAATCTGAAGATTCCCTACACCATCTCGGGCGGGCAGAGTTTCTTCGACAAAGCCGAGGTGCGCGATATCCTGGCCTACCTGCGCCTGATTGCCAATGACGATGATGATCCGGCCTTCATCCGTGCGGCCACCACGCCCAAGCGTGGCATCGGGCAGAGCACGTTGCAGACGCTGGGACAGTACGCCGCGCAGCGCGCGATTTCATTGCTGCAGGCGTGTTCCGAAGAGGGACTGCAGGCGCTGTTGGCGCCGCGCCAGCTGGAGCCGTTGCGTACCTTCGGCGAGTTCATCCGGCGCATTCAATGGCGTGCCGGCCGGGGCGCCGAAGGCGCCGCGACCCGTGCTGCCGAGCCGGCCGGTCCGCTGCTGGATGATCTGTTGCAGGCCATCCAGTACGAACGCTATCTGTTCGACCTGCTCGAAGAGCGCCCGGCGCAGACGCGCTGGCAGAACGTCATGGAACTGGTTTCCTGGCTCAAGCGCAAAGCCGACGAAGACGGCATGACGCTGTTTGAACTGGTGCAGCACGTGGCGTTGGTGACCATGCTCGAGCGCGGCGAGGAAGACGAGCCCGATGCGGTCAAGCTGTCCACGCTGCACGCTTCCAAGGGCCTGGAGTACCCGCATGTGTACCTGGCAGGGGTCGAGGAAGGGCTGCTGCCTCATCTGGGTCGCGACGACGAGGATATCGATCCGGAGAACGCCGGCACCATTCTCATGGGCCGGGTTCAGGAAGAGCGTCGCCTGATGTACGTGGGGATCACCCGGGCGCAGCGCAGCCTGCATCTGAGCTGGTGCCGCAAGCGCCGCCGCGCGCGCGAAGACCGCATCTGCGAGCCTTCGCGCTTCATCGAGGAAATGGGTTTGGCCGAACCGGGCATTGCCGAAGATCCGGCCACTGCCGCCATGAGCCCGAAGGAAAGGCTCGGCATGCTCAAGGCCTTGCTGAAAAAATAAGGCCGGCGTGCCCCAGGCGGCGCCGGCCCCGATGCTGCCTCAGGCCAGGTCGCGCAGCAGCAGATGCCAGAACTTGGCACGCATTTCCAGCGTGGAGATCTGGATGTACTCATGCAGCGTGTGCGCGCCGTCGCCATCGGCGCCCAGCCCGTCCAGCGTGGGTACGCCCAGCGCCGAAGTGAAGTTCGCATCGCTGCCGCCGCCGGTCATGGGGGCGTCTTCGAGCGGGAAGCCGGCCTGGGTGGCGTAACCCTGGGCCAGTTCCAGCAGCGCGCCCGAGGCTGCCGTCTTTTCCATTGGCGGGCGATTGAGCTGGACGTCGATGTCCAGTTCGACGTCGGGGGTGACGGCGCACAGCTCGCGCATGCGGCGCAGCACGTCCTGCGCGGCGCCCATGTCGGGCACGCGGAAGTCGACCACGCAGCGGCAATAGCCCGGCACGGTATTGGTGACGGTGCCCCCGGCGATCGTGCCGACGCTGACGGTCACGCCGCGCTCGTAGTCGGTCATGCCTTCCAGTGCCAGCACCTGATGGGCCATCTCGCGGATGGCGCTGCGGCCTTTCTCGTGCGCCATGCCAGCGTGGGCCGGACGGCCCTTGACGCCCAGGCGCAACATGCCGGTGCCCTTGCGGGCGGTGACGCACTTGCCGCCGTTGGGTCGGGCCGGCTCGCACACCAGCGCGTACTTGGCCTGCTTGGCCAGGTGCTCGATGTGGGGGCGCGAGGCATGGCTGCCGGTTTCTTCGTCGGGCACCATCAGGAAGTCGATGGGCAGGCGGGTGCCGCGGGCGTGGTCGGTCAGGCCCGTCATGCCGGCCAGGGCCAGCACGATGCCGGCCTTCATGTCGTAGCTGCCCGGACCATAGAGGCGGTCATCCTCGATGCGGCAGGGGTTGTCGCTCAAGGTGCCGACCGGGTGCACGGTGTCCAGGTGGCCGATGATGAGAATGCCCGGCGTGGTGTCGCCCGGGACGCGCGTGGTGGCATACACCATGGGGCCGACGTTGTCGCCCAGCGGCGTGAGCTCGACGCGCAGGCCCAGCCCGCGGGCGCGTTCCGCCGCCAGGTGAGCCATGGCGGTGATGCCTTCGACGTAGTGGGTGGGCGACTCGCATTGAATCCAGGTCTGGATTTCACTGACGAGGGCTTCGGTATTGGGCAGTTTGTTCATGGCTTTGTACGGATTCAGGCGGAATGATCGCCAGCCAGGTCGGCCAGCGTGGCGGCGTCGGGCATGCCGCCGTCAAACCACAGGTGGGCGGCGACGGCAGACATGGCACGACCATCGTGCCCGATGCCGGGCACGCTTTGCAAGCGCCAGCCGAAAGGCAGGCCCAGACGCTCGGCGGCCTGGCGGCCGGCCTCGAAGTAATGCTGGGCGCGCGCGTAGCGGTGCGGGCCCTGGCGCAGGGCTTCGGGCTGGGCCGGCAGGTTGGGGTCGCTGGTGTCGGTGTCCTGGTCGCCGGCCAGGATGATCATGGGATAAGCCAGCAGGCGGGCCAGGTGCTGATCGGTCAGGCCGACGCCGCCCATGCCTTCCGGATAGGGCAGTGTCAGGTCGGGCAGCGTGTACCAGCCCGGGTTGGCGGTGATGACGCCGGCGAACGGCGTATGCGGCTGCGAGCTCATCAGGCGATGCACGAACTGGCCGCCGGCCGAGTGGCCGAACAGATAGGCCGGCTGGCAGTTCGACACGCCCGAGGCGGCCAGGTCCCTGAGCACATTGGCGACCAGGGCGTAGGTCCAGCCATCGAGGTGGCGCGGATTGCCGCCGGCGCTGAAGGCGCGGCCGTTGTTGTAGCTTTCGACGCCCGGCCAGATCTCATTGGAGAAAGTCAGTGCCACGATCAGCAGGCGGTGCTTGTCGGCCGCGGGAATCCAGAAGTCGCGGTACTCGTCGCCGTTGCGCAGCACACCGTGCTGCACCACGACCACCGGGTCCTCGGGCGTGTAGCCGTACGGGCGATAGGTGTTCAGGGTGAAGGGACGATCGGCGTTGCGGTCGTCGTCGATGTACACAAAGCTGTTGCGTCCGGCATGGCCCAGTTCAATGGCCATGCGATCGACGTTGCTCAGTTCGGCGGGTTTCATATTCAGGCGGGAACGTCGTTGAGGTGACAGGCCGACACGTGGCCCGGAGCGATAGTCTTGAGGACCGGCACTTCTTCCTTGCAGCGCGGCATGGCATGCGGGCAGCGCGGATGGAAGGTGCATCCCGACGGCGGATTCAGGGGCGAGGGGATCTCGCCCCGGATCGGCGTGAAGGCGCGCCCACGCCGGCTCACGTCGGGCACTTCGGCCATCAAGGCTTGAGTGTACGGGTGATTGGGCCGGGCGAAGATTTCGCTGGCGCTGGCCTGCTCGACGATCTTGCCCAGATACATGATGGCCACCCGGTCGGAGATGTGGCGCACTACGCCCAGATCGTGGCTGATGAACAGATAGGTGAAGCCGTGCTGTTCGCGCAGGTCCATGAACAGATTGATCACCTGCGCCTGGATGGACACGTCGAGCGCGGCGACCGGTTCGTCGCACACCAGGAACTTGGGGTTGACCAGCAAGGCGCGCGCGATGCCGATGCGCTGGCGCTGGCCGCCGGAGATCTGGTGCGGAAAGCGATCGCGGTACTCGCGGTCCAGGCCCACCTCGGCCAGGGCGCGGTCCACCCGCTCGGGGATCTCGGCAGCCGGCACCAGCTTGTGCACCTTGAGCGCTTCGCCCAGGATCTGGTGCAGACGCTGGCGCGGGTTCAGCGAAGCCTGCGGATCCTGGAAGATCATCTGCACGCCCAGGGTATAGGCGAGCTTGTCGGCGCCGCTCAGCGTCTTGACCTCGCGGCCCTGGTAGAACAGCTGGCCGGCGCTGGCGCCATGCAGGCCTGCCACCACGCGGCCCAGCGTCGACTTGCCGCAGCCGGATTCACCCACCAGGCCGACCACCTCGCCGCGCGCCACCGACAGGGACACGCCGTTGACGGCGTGCACGGTGCGCCGGTCGATCGGTTTGCCGGCCAGGGAGAGCAGGCGCTGCGCCATATCGGGGCGGCTTTCAAAGCGCTTGTGGACGTCGCGCAGTTCGATAACGGGGGATTCGTTCTGGGTCATGCGGCCTCGCGGGCAAGCGGCACATAGCAGCGGAAGCTGCGCGAGCCTTCGTGGATGACGGCGGGAGGCTGCTCGGTGCAGCGCGGGATGGCATAGGGGCAGCGCGGCCGGAAGGCACAGCCCGAAGGGCGTGCCGACAGTGTGGGCGCCATGCCGTTGATCTGGTGCAGACGGGAGCCGGGTGGCGATTGCGCCGGCATCGAGTCGAGCAGGCCGCGCGTATAGGGATGGCGTGGCGCGTCCAGCACATCGTTGACCGGGCCGGCCTCGACGATGCGCCCGGCATACATCACGGCCACCTTGTCGGCCAGTTCGGCCACCACGCCCAGATCGTGCGTGATCCAGATGAGCGCGGTCTGGTGCTCGCGGCAGATCTCCTGCATGCGGTAGAGGATCTGGCCCTGGATGGTCACGTCCAGCGCCGTGGTCGGCTCGTCGCAGATGATCAGGTCGGGGCGGTTGAGCATGGCGATGGCGATGGCCACGCGCTGGCGCATCCCGCCGGAGAACTCGTGCGGATAGCTGTCCAGGCGTTTCTCTGGCGAGGGGATGCCCACCATGGCGAGCGCTTCGCGGCAGCGCTCCAGGGCCGCCTGTTTGGACACGTTCTCGTGCGTCAGGATGGCTTCGAGCATCTGCTCGCCGACCTTCAGCACGGGATTGAGCGTCATCAGCGGATCCTGGAAGATCATGGCGATGCGATTGCCGCGCAGCTGGCGCATCTGCTCTTCGCTGTACTTGCGCAGGTCCTGCCCCTTGAAGAGCACCTCGCCTTCGATGACTTCGCCGGGCGGGTCGATCAAGCCCAGCAGCGAGAAGCCGGTCACGGATTTGCCCGAGCCGGATTCGCCCACCAGGCCGACGATCTCGCCGCGCTTGACGGAAAGGTCGACGCCGTCGACCGCCGGCCAGGCGCCGGCTTCGGTATGAAATGCGGTGCGCAGGCCGCGCACATCGAGAATAGTGTCGCTCATGCTCGTCGCGGATCCAGGCTTTCACGCAGGCGGTCGCCCACGATGTTGATGGTCAGAATGAGGAACAGCAGGGCCAGGCCGGGGAACAGGCTGATCCAGTAGTCGCCCGACAGCAGGTACTGAAAGCCGTTGGCGATCAGCAGGCCCAGCGACGGCTCGGTGATGGGCACGCCCACTCCCAGGAACGACAGCGTGGCTTCCAGCACGATGGCATTGGCGATCTGCACGGTGGCGAACACCATCACCGGCGCCAGGCAGTTGGGCAGCAGGTGAAAGAGGATGATGCGCCAGGCGGGGAAGCCCAGGTTGGACGCTGCCTCGACATATTCCTTGCGCCGCTCCTGCAGCGCGCGGCCGCGCATGATGCGCGCGTAATGCGCCCACTGCACGATCACCAGCGCCAGGATGACCTTGTCCACCCCGCGCCCCATCATGGCCAGCAGCACCAGGGCCACCAGAATGGTCGGAAAGCCCAGGATGAAGTCCACCAGACGCATGATGATGGTGTCGACGATGCCGCCGGCATAGGCGGCGACCAGGCCGGCCAGGCTGCCGATGGCGGTGGCCAGGGCCACGGCGGTCAGGCCCACCATCAGGCTGATGCGCAGGCCATACAGGATGGCGCTGAGCATGTCGCGCCCCTGGTCGTCGGTGCCCAGCCAGTAGTAGCCGCCGTCGGTCATCGGCGAGTACGGTTCCAGGCGGCCGTCGAGCAGGTTGAGGTTGGCCAGGTCGTAGGGGTTCTGCGGCGCGAACAGCGGCGCCAGCATTACCACGGCGATCAGGATGACCAGCGCCGTGACCGAGCCGCGCACGGTCGGGCGGCTGTGCAGCCGCTTGAGGATGCGGGCGCGGGCCGGCGTTTCGGACAGCGGCGCGACGGTGCGCGTGCGGCCATTGCTAGGAGAAAGTGCCATGGCGAGTCACCTTATTGAGCGGGGGCGACCAGCTGCACGCGCGGATCGAGCGCAGCGTACATGATGTCGACGACGAGGTTGATGATGACGAAGATCAGCGTGACCAGCATCACGTAGGCCACCACCACGGGGCGGTCGAGCTGGTAGACGCTGTCGATCAGCAGCTTGCCCATGCCGGGCCAGGCGAAGACCGTCTCGGTGATGGTCGAATAGGCGATCAGCTGGCCGAATTCCATGCCGATCACGGTCACCACGGGGATCAGGATGTTGCGCAGGATGTGACGGCGCACGATGCGCCCGGGCTTGATGCCCTTGGCGCGCGCGAATTTCACGTACTCCTGCGATTGCGCCTCGCCCACGCCGGTGGCCGTCATGCGCAGGATCAGCGCAATGTTGGCCAGGCTCAGGTTGATGGCCGGCATGATCAGGTGCGACCAGCCTTCGGCCGAGAAGATCGACAGCGGAATGCCGAACACATTGATCGTGGGCCCGCGTCCCGAGGCCGGCAGCACGCCCAGCCAGACCGAGAACAGCAGGATCAGCATCATGCCCTGCCAGAAGTTCGGCAGCGAAAAGCCCAGCACCGAGCCGGCCATGATGCCCCGGCCCAGCGGTTGTTCGCGCTTGAGGCCGGCCAGCAGACCCAGCGGGATGCCCAGCACCACGGTCAGCATGATGGCCACGAACACCAGCTCGAAGGTCGCCGGAATACGTTGCACGATCAGTTCGATGGCCGGAATGCCATGGACGAAAGAATTGCCCAGATCGCCATGCAGGGCCCGCCACAGGAAGCGCAGGTATTGCTCCCAGACGGGCAGGTCCAGGCCCAGGCGGGTGATCATCGCCTGGCGGGCTTCCACGCTGGCTTCCGGGCTGACCAGCAGTTCGATCGGGTCGCCCACGGCGTAGACCGCCAGGAACACCACGACGGATACCGCCAGCAGGACAAACAGGCTCTGGATCAGCCTGCGAAGAATAAACAAGGCCACGTTTCGATTTCCTTGGTGGTCTTAAGGGAGGGCGGGCGCGCGGGGATGGCGCGCGCCCAAGGCTCAGGCCAGGGGCTGGGCCAGCCGGCACACCGTGACGCCCGGGCGCAGATTGGCCAGCGACGGCATGATGAGCACGCAGTTGTCGTAGGGCGTGGTCACGGGCTGTCCATCCGACCAGCCGATGATCGTGCCGGCCTCGGGCAGCGCCTGCAGACTTTGCCAGTCCTGGGCAAAACGGAAGTCCGTGCTGCGGGCGGCCACCGCATCGGTCACCCGCAAGGCTTGCGGCGCCCGTGTGGCCGGGCGCAGCCAGCCTTCGGGCAGATCGTCGGTGTCGATGAGCTCGCTGGCCAGCAGGAAGCGTGCCATGACATCCAGCGCCACGGCGCGGCTTTCGGGGGCGCCGTGAAAGCCGCACTCGATCAGCAGCGAACGGGTCTGCGGGTCGCCGTCGACGGCGAAGCGGCCGTAATCGCGCAGGCGCACGCCCGCCGCATGGCCGGCGTCGGCCACGACATGGGCGGGGCTGCCCAGCGCACAGGCCAGCTCGATGTTGCGCGGCGCCAGGCCCGAGAGCTGTAGCGGCTCGTCGGCGTTGCTCATCGAATGGAAGTCGAGCAGCCAGTCGGCGCGATCGACCCAGGGGCGCAGTTCGCGGGCGCGGCGCCGCTCCTGGCTGTCGCCGTCGGCCAGCTTGTCGGCGCTCCAGACACGGTTCATGTCTTCGTCCACGAAGCGTGAGCGGGCGTAGTCCGCCGGGTCGAAGCGGTCGAAGGCCGCCAGGTTGCAGAACGCCAGCGTCAGGGTGCCGCGCCGGGGGCGCAGCCCGCTGGCCAGCAGGGTCTTGAGCGCCCAGGCGCCGCACAGCTCATTGCCATGGATGAGTGCCGTCAGCAGGACCTGGCGGCCGCCTTGTCCTGAGTCGAAGTGCCAGACACCAGGGGTGGCGGTGTTGCCGAGGCGTTCCTGAGCCAGGTCGGGACAGGACAGTTCAAACGGGCGGGAGGGGGTATGGGACATAAAAACTCCGGAATGCGGGCGCGATTGTAAAAGCATCGCAATCGGCCCTCCAGAAAGGCACGAGGGCGCCACCATCGGCGGCGCCCTCGAGGTCGGGCCTCTCTGTCATGTACAGCGGCGGCCCGGCCCGGTTTACTTCTTGCTGGCGGGTTTCACCGAGTTGGCCAGCGTGTACTGGTCACGGCGCCCTTCATAGTCCAGCCCGTCGCGGAAGGCCCAGATGCTGCTTTCGAAGTGCAGCGGGATCAGCGGCACGTTGTCCAAGGCGATCTGCGTCGATTGCTGCAGCAGTTTTTCACGCTTGGCGGGATCGACCGTGCCGATGGCCTCGAGGTAGACCTTGTCGAAGTCGGCGTTCGAGAAACCGCCGTAGTTGCTGGTGCCCAGGCCCTTGGGCGAGTCCTGCGAGGCAACCCACAGCTGGAACAGGCCCGAGGCCTCGCCCACTTCGGAGGGCCAGCCGCCCATCGAGAGGCTGAACTCGCGCTTGGCACGCTTGGGGAAGTAGATCGAAGCGGTCATGGCGTCGACGTTGGCCTTGATGCCCACGCGCGACAGGTACTGCGCCACGGCCTGGACGATCTGGCCGTCGTTGACGTAACGGTCGTTGGTGCTGGAGAGCGTCACTTCGAAGCCATTCGGGTAGCCGGCCTCGGCCAGCAGCTTCTTGGCGCCTTCGGGGTCGTACTTGAGTTCGGGGGCGTTGGGCAGGCCGCCGAACATGCCGTCGGGCATGTATTGATTGGCGGGCGTGGCCAGGCCATCCATCAGGCGCGCCACGATGGTCTTGCGGTCGATGGCCATCGAGATGGCCTTGCGCACGCGCAGGTCCTGCAGCGGGTTCTTGCCGTCGGCCGACTTCACGAAGGGGCTGGGGTTGCGCGCCACGTCCGGCTGGAAAAAGATCAGGCGGGTCGAGGGCGTGGCCACATAGCCGAATTTGGGGTTGGACTTGATGCGCTGCAGGTCGCGCGCGGCCGGGTTCTCGATGACGTCGAAGTCGCCCGACAGCAGGCCGGTCAGACGCGGGCCCGCGTTGGGCACCGGCACGAACTTCACTTCCTTCCAGTGCGGCTTCTCGCCCCAGTAGTTGTCATTGCGCTCCAGCTCGATGCCGGTGCCCTTGACGTACGACTTCAGCTTGTAGGGGCCGGTGCCGATGGCGAACTTGCCATTGTTGAAGTCGGCCACCGTGGGCCACTTGCCCGTCACGCCGCAGCCGTTCTTGGGGTCGAACGTGAGCTTGCCGTGCTCGGTGATGCCGTTCCAGATGATCGGCAGGCTGCGGGCGAACTCGGCCGGCAGCAGCGGCAGCGGGGCGGCCGTCTTGATGATGACGGTGTACGGATCCGGCGTCTGCACATCGGCGATGCGCTTGGTCGTGTCCATGTACGACTGCGATACGTTGGTTTCGTTGTTCAGCGTGCGGCAGATGGTGAACAGCACGTCTTCCGAGGTGAACGGTTCGCCATTGGAGAACTTCACGTCGTCGCGCAGCTTGAACTCCCAGGTCAGGTCGTCCAGGTTCTTCCAGGACGTCGCCAGCGACGGCTGCAGCTTCATGTCGGCGTCACGGCCCACCAGCGAGTTGTAGACGTGGGCGGCGAAGGCGTCGTTCTGGGTCTGCTTGTGATAGTGCGGGTCGGCCGAGGTAGGCTCGGAGGACAGGGCGATCTTCAGCGACTGCGCCAGGGCGGCGCTGCCCGGCAGCGCCACGGCGCCTGCCGTCAGGGCGGCCATCAGAATGCGGGACTTCATGTTGGAGTACTCCAAATGGTTACCGCCCGGATTATTGATAGCCAATGGGGGCCTGTCAACGAGACCTCTGGCGCGATTTACCGTTATTTCATACGAATATTGAGGCTTTTCATCGGGGAGCGGCGGGCGACTGAGGATTATCCCTGAGTCCATGGCGCGGCCATGAAAAACGCCCCGCTTGAGGCGGGGCGTCGTTGCGGCAACGGGTAAGAGACCCGGACTGCCGCTGCCGTTGGCAGGCCGCTCAGGCCCTGCCGGGTATTACCACTGCGAACCCGTGTAGTGGGCGCTCTTGGCGCGCGCTTGGTTCATGGCGTCGTTGACTTCGTCGATGAAGGCGAACACACCGCGCACACCGCGGCCGATGCTGCCGGCCACGCGCTTGATGACGGCGACGGGGCGCAGGGCGGATTGTTCTTCCATCACACCGCGCAGCAGATCGCGCTCCAGGGAGTCGGTCAGGCGGGCATTGTGGTTCAGGGTCAGATCAGACATTGCTTTCTCCAGGTCTCGGTTTCTCTACTCAGTGAAAACCATTATAGGGAAAACCCTAGGCGAAAGCAAGAGCAATCCTAGGGAAAACCCTAGACGTCGTAAATTTGCGAACTTTCGACGGTATTTCTTAGAAATCAGCGACTTGCTTGTGTTGATTTCGCAACTGCCGGGCCGCATCGGCCAGTTCGCCTGCCGTCAGACCGATCGGCCCCACCCCCTGTGACACCAGGGCGTCGGCGGCCGCGCCATGCAGCCAGACGGCGGCCGGCACGGCCTGCTCGACGGGCAGGCGCTGAGCCAGCAGGGCGCCCAGCATGCCGGCCAGCACGTCGCCGCTGCCGGCCGTGGCCAGGCCCGGATTGCCGCTGGGGTTGCGCTGGCAACGGCCATCGGGCGCGCAGACCAGGCTGCCGGCCCCCTTGAGGACTATCCAGGCGCCATAACGCCGGGCCAGGCTGCGCGCTGCCGCCGGGCGGTCGGCCTGTATCCGGGCGGTATCGCAGCCCAGCAAGCGGGCCGCTTCCGCGGGGTGCGGGGTCAGGACAACCACGCCTGCGCCCCACGCCGGCGCCAGCGCGCCCCGGGCCAGCAGGTTGAGCGCATCGGCGTCCAGCACCAGGGCCGCGTCGGCCCGCTGGCGCAGCAGGCGGGTCAGCAGGCCGGCGGCGTGGTCGGTGGCGCCGATGCCGCAGCCGGCGGTCCAGGCGGTATAGGCCAGGGGCTCATCGAGCAGGCTGTCCGCGTCGCGCAACATCAACTCCGGCTGCAGCGGGTCGCAAGGCCACGGGCTGGGTTGTTGGGCCAGGCCAACCAGCACCTTGCCGGCTCCCAGTTTGAGCGCGGCCCGCGCGGCCAGCAGCGCCGCGCCGGTCATGCCCGGGCCGCCGCCCAGCACGCCCAGGGTGCCGAAGCTGCCCTTGTGGCTGTCGGTGGCGCGCGCCGCGAAAAGCGCGGGAAACTGGCGGGGCGAGATGAGGGTGGGGTTTGAGGCAGGCATGGAAACTCCGGCAGAGGGCTTTCCACTATAGTGGCCCAAAACGGCGCGCGCCTGGGCGTGCCTGATGGAGACCGACATGAGCCAAGACGACACGCTCGCGCACTATGCGCGCTATCAATCCCTCAAGCTGCGGCGCCACCCGGAAGGGGTGCTGGAGCTCATCATGGGGGCCAAGGACGCCAGCGGCAAGCTGTCCACGGCCGATCACCGCATGCACCGCGAGCTGGCCGATATCTGGCGCGACATCGACACCGATCCGCTGACCCGCGTGGTGGTGATACGTGGCGAGGGCAAGGGGTTCTCGGGCGGCGGCGACCTGGATCTGGTCGAAGACATGGCCGACAGCTTCGAGGTTCGTTCGCGTGTCTGGCGCGAGGCGCGCGACCTGGTCTACAACATCATCAACTGCAGCAAGCCGGTGGTCTCGGCCATGCACGGCGCGGCTGTGGGCGCGGGCCTGGTGGCCGGGCTGCTGGCCGATATCTCGATTGCCGCGCGCGATGCGCGCATCATCGATGGCCATACCCGCCTGGGCGTGGCAGCCGGCGACCATGCGGCCATTGTCTGGCCGCTGCTGTGCGGCATGGCCAAGGCCAAGTACTACCTGCTGTTGTGCGAAACCGTCAGCGGCGAGGAGGCCGAGCGTATCGGGCTGGTGTCGCTGTGCGTGGAGGAGCCGGAGCTGGTCGAGCGCGCCTTCGAGGTGGCGCAGCGCCTGGCGCGCGGTTCGCAGACGGCCATACGCTGGACCAAATATGCCTTGAACAACTGGCTGCGTCAGGCGGGCCCGACCTTCGATACTTCGTTGGCGCTGGAGTTCATGGGCTTTTCCGGGCCCGATGTGCGCGAAGGCCTGAGTTCGCTGCGCGAGCGCCGGGCGCCGAACTTTGCGCCCGACGCCCCGTTCTGATCAGCCGCGCTTGAAAAAGCGCGCAAAGGCGGCCTGAGCCTCCGCGCTGGCCAGCCGCTGCACGAATTGCTCCGCTTCCCGATCCAGCGTGGCGTGCAGTTCGGCCCGGCCCGGCCCGCGCAACAGGGCCTTGGTGGTGCGCAAGGCCTGGCGCGGCTGGGCCGCCAGCCGCCGGGCGGTGGCCTGTGCGGTGGCCAGGGCCTGCCCGCTTGCCGTCACCGCGCTGACCAGACCGGCCTGGCAGGCGGCCGTGGCATCGATCAGGTCGCCCAGCATCAGCCACTCGGTTGCCCGACGCGTGCCGGCGATGCCGGCCAGCAACTGACTGGAGCCGCCTTCCGGGCACAGGCCCAGCGCCACGAAGGGCAGGCGCAGGCGCGCCCCTTCACCGGCATAGACGAAATCGCAGTGCTGCAGCAAGGTGGTGCCCACGCCGACGGCATGGCCTTCGACGGCTGCCAGCACCGGTGCGTCGCAGTCGATCAGCGCGCGCAGAAAGACCAGGGCCGGGCTGTCGCCGGCGGGCCGCTCGCCCTGGAAGTCGCGCAGATCGTTGCCGGCGGTGAAGTGCTCGCCGGCGCCGGTGAGGATGACTGCCGCCACCCCGGCGTCGGCCTGCGCGGCGCGCAAGGCTTCGGCCAGCGCCAGATAGCTGGCGCTGTCCAGGGCGTTACGGCAATGGGGCCGGTTGATGGTCAGCGTCAGCACGCCGTCATCGTGCGCGCTCAGCACCGGGGCGCTCATGCAAAGCTCCGGGCGGCCATGCGCGCCTGCGCGCTGCGGTACTCGGCATGCAGCTGTTCGACGATCTCGGCGGCCGGACGCACGGCGGCGATGCTGCCCACGCCCTGGCCGGCGCCCCAGATATCCTTCCAGGGCTTGGCGCGCGTGCTGCCGAAGTTGGAGGAGCCGGCGCTGGGTGCCGGCAGATTGGCCGGATCCAGCCCTGCGTTCACGATGCTGGATTTCAGGTAGTTGCCGGGGATGCCGGTAAAGAACGGGGTGTACACGATGTCGCCGGCGCTGGAGGCCACCAGGGCCTCCTTGTAGTCCGGGCTGGCGTTGGCCTCGGTGCTGGCGATGAAGCGCGTGCCCATGTAGGCGAAGTCAGCGCCCATGGTCTGGGCGGCGAGCACGCCGGCGCCGGTGGCGATGGCGCCCGACAGGGCGATCGGGCCGTCATAGAAGCGGCGCACCTCGGCCAGCAGCGCGAAGGGGCTCAGCGCGCCGGCATGTCCGCCGGCGCCGGCGGCCACCAGGATCAATCCGTCCACGCCCGCCTCCAGGGCCTTCTCGGCATGGCGGATGGTCGTCACGTCATGCAGCACCTTGCCGCCCCAGCCGTGGATCTCGTCGACCAGATCGCCCGGCGCGCGCAGGCTGGTGATGATGTAGGGCACGCGATGACGTGCGCAATCAGCCAGATCCTGGTCCAGGCGGTCATTGGAGGTGTGGATGATCTGGTTGACCGCGAACGGCGCGATCACGGCCTGCGGGTGGGCTTCGCGGTGTGCGGCCAGGCCGCCCTGCACCTGATCCAGCCAGTCGCCCAGCAGCGTCTGCGGACGGGCGTTGAGGGCCGGGAAGGCGCCCATCACACCGCTGGTGCATTGCGCCACCACCAGTTCCGGGTTGGAGACGATGAACATAGGCGAGCAGATCACCGGCAGGCGCATCTGGCGATACAGGTCGGCGACCAGGGGATGGGACGGGGCGGTCATGGCTGTCGATTTCCGATGTTGAGGAAGATAAAAGGCAGGTTTATAATTACCTACCGGATGGCCGGTAATTAATTAGTCCGGACCATTTAACGGCAGTCGGCAAATCGCTGTCAATGCCGGCGCCGCCCGCGCGGCGCTTCCTTTTTTGCAAATCGCCATGTCTGCTACCCCGACTCCAGCCCGCCGCGCCGGGCGTCCGCCCACGTTGGCCGCCCCGCGTGAACGCATCCTGGGCGCGGCCGCCGCGCTGTTTGCGCGCAGCGGCTATGACGGCAGCTCGATTGCGGATCTGGCGGCGTCGCTCGGTGTATCCAAGGCGGCCATCTATCACTATTACGCCACCAAGCAGGAGATCTATGACGCCATCATTCTCGAGGTGCTGGACGGCCTGCTTACCCGCGTGACCGACGCCAGCGACGCGGTGCAGGGGGCCGATGAGCAACTGCGCGCGTTCATGCTGGCGCATGCCAGCTATTTCGAAACCCACCACGACCAGTTCGTGACCATGCTGATCGGTTACTCCGGCATGGCCTTGCCCGAACAGGCCGACGCAGCCCGGTTGCGCGATCGCTACGAGGCGCTGTTGCGGCGCATCCTGAACGATGGCGTGGCCCAGGGTGTGTTCCGCGAGCGCGATGTGGCGGCCACCGGCCGCGCGGTGCTGTCGCTGCTCAACTGGATGGTGCGCTGGTACAAACCCGGCCAGGGCCAGACGGCTCAGGCTATTGCCCAAGACTATTTCGACCTGATCACCGGCGGCTTGCGCCGCCCTGCCACTGAACCGAGGTAAACCCCATGGCCCTGGACCAAGAAACCCTGACCCTGCTGCTGGACGCGGTGCGCCGCTTCGTCACCGAACGCCTGGTGCCCGCCGAAGAGGCGCTGGCCAACACCGGCGTGATTCCCGAGGACATCGTCAACGAGATGCGTGAGCTGGGCCTGTTTGGCCTGTCGATCGCTTCCGAGTACGGCGGCCTGGGCCTGAACATGGAAGAAGAAGTGCAGGTGGTGTTCGAACTGGGCAAGACCTCCCCGGCCTTCCGGTCGCTGGCGGGCACCAATATCGGCATCGGCTCGCAGTCCATCGTGCTGGCCGGCTCCGATGCTCAGCGCGCCAAGTACCTGCCGCAGCTGGCCAGCGGCGAGCTGATCGGCTCCTTCGCGCTGACCGAGCCGGACGCGGGCTCCGATGCCATGTCGATCCGCACCACCGCCGTGCGTGACGGCGATCACTACATCCTCAACGGCACCAAGCGCTACATCACCAATGCCCCCATCGCCGGGCTGTTCTCGGTGATGGCGCGCACCGCGCCCGAGCGCCGCGCCGACTCGATCTCCTGCTTTCTGGTCGAGGCCAACACCCCGGGCCTGACCCTGGGCAAGCCCGACAAGAAGATGGGCCAGGCCGGCGCACTCACCAGCGACGTGGTGTTCGACAACTGCCGCGTGCCGGCCAGCGCGCTGCTGGGCGAGAAGGAAGGCACGGGTTTCCGCACCTCGATGCGCGTGCTGGACAAGGGGCGTCTGCATATCTCCGCGCTGTGCGTGGGTATGGCCGAACGCCTGTTGCGCGACGCCACGCTGTACGCGCTGGAACGCAAGCAATTCGGTCAGGCCATCAGCGAGTTCCAGCTGATCCAGGCCATGCTGGCCGACAGCCAGGCCGAGATCTACGCAGCGCGTTGCATGGTGATGGATGCGGCGCGCAAGCGCGACCGCGGCGAGAACACCACCATGGAAGCGGCCTGCACCAAGATGTTCTCCACCGAGATGCTGGGCCGTGTGGCCGACCGCGCAGTGCAGATCCACGGCGGCGCGGGCTACATGTCGGAGTATCCGGTGGAGCGTTTCTACCGCGATGCGCGTCTGTTCCGCATCTTTGAAGGCACCACGCAGATCCAGCAACTGGTCATTGCACGTGAAGTGCTCAAGGCCCACGGTTGAACGCCGGCGATCTTGTGCCGCGGCGGCACAAGATCTTGCCTAAAACGAAAAACGCCCCGGCGATGCCGGGGCTAATATGCCAGCTCTCTGAAGTCTGATTTCATTATTGCCATGTCGCAACGTAACGCTCCCCTGGCCGGCATTCGCGTGCTGGATCTCACCCGCGTGCTTGCCGGTCCCTGGTGCACGCAGAACCTCGCCGATCTCGGCGCCGAAGTCATCAAGATCGAACGTCCGGGCTCGGGCGACGATACCCGCGCCTGGGGGCCGCCTTACCTGAAGAATGCGGCCGGCGAGAACACTTCCGAGGCGGCCTACTATCTGTCGGCTAACCGGAATAAATTCTCGGTCGCGCTGGATATCGCCACCGAGCGGGGCGCCGACGCGGTGCGCGAGCTGGCGCGCCAGAGCGACATCGTGGTGGAGAATTTCAAGGTCGGCGGCCTGCGCAAGTATGGCCTGGACTATGAAAGCCTCAAGGCCATCAATCCGCGCCTGATCTATTGTTCGATCACCGGCTTTGGTCAGACGGGCCCCTACGCCAGCCGCCCGGGCTACGACTTCATGATCCAGGGCATGGGCGGCCTGATGAGCATCACCGGCGAACGCGACGACCTGCCTGGCGGCGGTCCGCAGAAAGCCGGCGTGGCCGTCACCGACCTGATGACCGGCATGTACTCGACCGTCGGCATCCTGGCCGCCGTCATCGAGCGCGAGCGCAGCGGGCTGGGCCAGCACATCGACATGGCGCTGCTGGATTGCCAGGTGGCCATGCTGGCCAACCAGAACCTCAATTACCTCACTTCCGGGGTGGCGCCGCGCCGCGCCGGCAATGCGCACCAGAACCTGGTGCCCTATCAGGTGTTTGCCGCCGCCGATGGCCACTTGATCGTGGCGGTCGGCAATGACAGCCAGTTCCGCAATTACTGCCGCGTCATCGGCCGCCCCGAACTGGCTACCGATGAGCGCTTTGCCACCAATCCGCAGCGCGTGCGCAATCGCGACACGCTGGTGCCCATCCTGGCCGAGTGCATGGCTGGCGGCGAGCGTGACGACTGGCTGGCGGCGCTGGAAGCCGCGGGCGTGCCGGCCGGTCCGATCAACACCCTGGACCAGGTCTACCAGGATCCGCAGGTGCAGGCGCGCGAGATGCGCCGCGAGCTGCCCCATGCGCTGGGCGGCACCGTGCCGATTGCGGCCAGCCCGCTCAAGTTCTCGGACACGCCGGTGCAGTACCGGCGTCCCGCGCCGATGTTGGGTGAGCATACCCACCAGATCCTGAGCGAGCGGCTTGGCATGTCCGAGGCGGACATCCGGGCGCTGGCCCAGGCTTGAGACAAGATTCGTTTTTCAGAAACGCAGGAGAAGACAAATGGCAGACATCCAGATTCTGGGCGTGATCGGCGCCGGCGCCATGGGGCGCGGCATCGCGCAGATCGCCGCCCAGGCGGGCGTGACGGTGCGCCTGTACGACAACAACGCCGAGGCGGTGCAGGCAGCGGTGCAGGCCCTGGCACAGACCTGGGACAAGCTGCTCCAGAAGGGCAAGCTCACCGCCGAGGCCGTGGCTGCCGCGCAGCAGTGTCTGGTGCCGGCCGGCTCGCTCAAGGATATGGCGGATTGCCAACTGGTGATCGAAGCCATTGTCGAGCGTCTGGATGTCAAGCGTGACCTGTTCGCCGCGCTGGAAGCCATCGTCGGGCCGGACTGCATCCTGGCCTCGAACACCTCGTCGCTGTCCATCACCGCCATTGCCGCAGCCTGCCAGCGCCCGCAGCGCGTGGCCGGCTACCACTTCTTCAACCCCGTGCCCCTGATGAAGGTGGTCGAAGTCATCGACGGCCTGCGCAGCGATCCTGCCGTGGGCGATCAGCTGGCGGTGCTGGCGCGCCGCATGGGTCACACGCCCGTGCGCGCCAAGGACATGCCCGGCTTCATCGTCAACCACGCCGGGCGCGGCCTGAACACCGAGGGCTTGCGGGTGGCGCAGGAAGCCGTGGCCTCGTTCGAGCAGATCGACGCCATCATGCGCGAGCAGGCGGGTTTCCGCATGGGCCCGTTCGAGCTGCTGGACCTGACCGCGCTGGATGTCTCGCACCCGGTGATGGAATCCATCTACCGCCAGTTTTTCGACGAGCCGCGCTTCCGTCCGTCGCCGATCACGACCCTGCGGCTGGCCGGCGGCCTGCTGGGGCGCAAGGTCGGCGAGGGCTTCTATGTCTATCGCGACGGCCAGAAGGTCGTTCCGGCCGAGCCGGCCGTGCCCGCCCTGCCCGAAGGCCTGCGCGTCTGGGTCAGCCCGGCGCACGCCGACGGCCAGGCGCGCGCGGTGGCCCTGCTGCGCCAGCTGGGCGCCGACCTGATCGACACCGGAACGGCCCCGGCCGACGCCTTGCTGGTGGTCACGCCCATGGGTGCAGACGTCTCGACCTGCGTGGCCGAACAGGGCCTGGATGGCAGCCGCTGCGTCGGCCTGGACGTGCTGCATGACTTCGCCGTCAGCCGCCGCCGCACCCTGATGACGTCGCCGGCGACCCAGCCCCAGTGGCGCGATGCCGCCCATGCCCTGTTCGCCAAGGATGGCGTGGCGGTCAGCGTGGTCGAGGATTCGCCGGGCTTCGTGGCCCAGCGCGTGGTCGCCACCATCGTGAACATTGCCTGCGACATCGCCCAGCAGCGGATCGCTACGGCCGAGGATATCGACCGCGCGGTGACGCTGGGCCTGGGTTATCCCAAGGGCCCGCTGGCCATGGGCGATGCCCTGGGCGCGGCGCGCATCCTGGAAATCCTGCGCACCATGGAGCGCGTGACCGGCGATCCGCGTTACCGTCCCAGCCTGTGGCTGCAACGCCGCGTGCAGCTCGGCCTATCGCTGCTGGCTGGCTGAGTCCGGCTGTCCGCCGGCTAGCGCGCCGCCGCCGTCAGGTAGTCGATGGCGGCGCGCAATTCCTGCTCGGTGGCCTCGTCGGCGCCGCCCTTGGGCGGCATGGCCCCCTTGCCCTGCATCACGGCTTGCAGCATCGCCTCGGTGCCGGTGGCCAGATAGGGCGCCCAGGCCTTGCGATCGCCCAGCACGGGCGCATCGGCCACGCCGGTGGCATGGCAGGCGAAACACACGCTTTGATAGAGTTTCTGGCCCATGCCGATGGCTGCCTCGGCCCCGGCGGCCGGGCTGCCGGCTGCGGGTTCGCCCGGCACATCGGGCGTGTCGGCGCCTGGCTCCCGCGACGCCGTGACATGACGCGCCACCGGCGCGATGCGTTGCAGCACGGCCGCCTCTGAGAACTTCCCGGGATCCGGGCTCGGGCCGTCGTCAAGCGCCAGCCAGACCACCAGCCCTGCCAGCAACGCGATGGGCGCAAGAAACGCCGCTACCGCCGCGCGCCGGTATGCGCGCAGAGGCGCGTCAGGCGGGCGGGACGGGTCAGGCGCAGGATGGAAATCGGACATGGCTTAAACAAAGGTGGCTGTTGCCCGGCGGTCGCCGGCACGCCGGATCGCCAGCATGGCATGGATCGGGCTGACGGCCAGGCAACATGGGCATCCGGGCTTCAACGCGGTGCACAAAAACAGGTACAATAACAATTCTGCGCGCCCGTAGTTCAATGGATAGAATGAGAGTTTCCGAAGCTCTTGATACAGGTTCGATTCCTGTCGGGCGCGCCAGCACAGTCCAAGGGTAAATCCCTTCGGCATCAGGTGGGCCAGCGGTTTTTGCCCTCGCGGTTCTTCCCGACGCTTTTCGTCGCTTTCTTTGTCTACCTGGTTTTCCTCCCGCCGACACGTTTGTTGCTGCGCGCCTGTTTTCGGGCACGGCCCTTGCGGTATCCGATCGCGACCGGGTATGCCCGTACCCGACCCTGCAATCTGTCTTTGCCAGGTTTGAGAGATGGAAGAAAAAGCATGCTGACCACGGAACGTCTGGTGCTGCGCCCCTGGTGCGAGACGGATGCCCTTGCCCTGTATGACTACGCACGCGACGAACGGGTCGGCCCGGTTGCCGGCTGGCCGCCGCATGCCAGTGAGGCGGCCAGCCTGGAAGTGATACGGACGCAGTTCGCGCGTCCTGAGGTCTATGCCGTGACGATCAGCCCGCAGGACACTGCCGTTGGCCTGGCAGGCTTGTTGATTGGCCAGGACAGCAACTTCGAGATCGCCGCCAATGAGGCCGAGGTCGCCTATTGGATTGGCGTGCCGTTCTGGGGGCAAGGCCTGATTCCTGAGGCGGTGCGCGCGCTCATGCGTCACGCTTTCGAACGCCTTGGGATGCAGGCGCTCTATTGCGGTCACTTCGACGGCAATGCGCAATCGTTGCGGGTCCAGGAAAAATGCGGTTTCAGGCCCTGGCGCACGGCCGAGAGTCAGTTCAATGCCCACATGAACGATTATCGCAAGGAACACATCAGCCGCATCACCCGTGCGCAGTGGCTGGCGCTGTCGTCGGAGGTCGCAGGCGGCAAGCCGGCGCGTGGCTGATGGCGCTTGCGATGCGGCGCCGTTTCAGAGGCGAGGCCGCGGGTGGGTCGCCACGTCGCGGGGCCTGCCATAAAACATCGCCTCGTGGCAGCCTGTGCCGGAACTCATGTGACGGAGGGTGTTCGGGCGCAATCTGCGCCTTGTCGGCACGCTAGTGCTGCTCTGTGTAGATCAGGTCGCTCAGGTCATAGCCCTGGGCCCGGGCGATGGCCAGGGCTTGCTCCAGATCGGCGGGTGGCAGTTCGGGGCTGCGCGCCAGGATCCAGAGGGTTTTTCGGCTGGGGGCGCCGACCACGGCCCAGCGGTAGTCGGGATCCAGGCCGATGATCCAGTAATCGCCCTTGAAGGGGCGCACGAAACTGACTTCCAGCTTGGCGTTGCCGCTGCCCTCCACCACGGTGGCGTTGCCGCTGGCCACGTCGATATCGCCGTCCTTGCTGCGGCAGCGGTTGGTGACGGCGATCGAGCCATCCGTCTGGCGGGTGTATTCGGCCGTGGTGTCGGCCACGCAGCGGCGTTGGAAGAACATGGGCAGACGCGCGATTTCGTACCAGCGGCCGACGTAGCGTTCAAGATCGACGTGTTCGACCGGCTGCACGGGTGGCGCGGCCTGCAGCGGGGCGGCGGCCAGCAGGGCGAGGGCCAGGATGAGGGAGCGCATGGGTTTTCTCCAACAAAGAGCCCGTCGCGTGCTTATTGGGCGTCGCGGGCGGGCAAGGGATTCTTCAGCGCGGCGTTGTACTGCGCCACGTAGCTGTCGAAATCCATGGTATCGGATTGTTCGATACGGCGCTGCTCGGCCAGCGATGCGGCGACCGCCCGGGCGTACTCGGCGGCCTTTTCCGGGGCCAGCGGGTCGGCCCGCAGGGCGTCGGCCTGGCGCTGGCTTTGCGCCAGGGTGAAGTCGTGAAAGCTCTGGCCGCTGTCGAGCAGCGCGGCCAGCAGGCGGGCCGAGGGCGTGAGCGAGGCGTCGCGCAGCTTGGCGCGCTGCAGTTCGAGGCTGCGCGCATAATCGTTGCCGCCCAGGGCCTGGTCATACAGGTCGGCATAGGGGGCGATCTGGTCCAGCAGTTCCTCGCCCCATTGCTGCAGGCCGACGGCAGTGCCTTCGCGGTCGAGCTGCAGGCCCGGCTTGCGGCCCTCCTTGACCACGGTCAGGAAGTTGTCGGCGCTGCGCTGACAGTAACCGTTGGCGGCGAAGAAGGGGCTGTCGGAGGCCGCGCAGAACAGCAGGAAGGCGTCGACGAAGCGCGCCGTGTCGGCCGCCAGGCCGCAGGGCTGCTCGGGGTCGATGTCCAGGCAGCGCACTTCGACGTATTGCACGCCGCGCTCGGCCAGCGCGGTGATGGGGCGTTCGCAGCGCCCGGTGGCGCGCTTGGGGCGGATGCTGGAGTAGTACTCGTTCTCGATCTGCAGCACGTTGGTGTTCAGCTGGATCCATTCGCCGTCGCGATGGGTGCCGATCTCCTGGTAGGGTGCCCAGGGCTGGGTCACGGCGCCATACAGGCGGCCCAGGAAGGTGCTCAGGTCGTTGTAGCAGGGCTTGAGTTGCGACTGGGCCTTGTTCTGGTAACCCAGGTCGCTCATGCGCAGGCTGGTGGCATGGGGCAGATAGAGCGTATGCGCGCCCAGCGCCTGCAGCGGATGGTCATCATCGCGCATGAATTCGCGCGACAGCGCGGGCGCGGCGCCGAACAGATACATCAGCAGCCAGGAATAGCGCGTGAAGTTGCGGATCAGGGCGATGTAGCCGCGCGAGCGGGCCTCCTGCAGCGAGGCGGCCCCGGTTTCCAGCAGCGGCCACAGGGCATCGGGCAGCGAGAAGTTGTAGTGCACCCCGGCGATGCACTGCATGGTCTTGCCGTAACGTTCGGCCAGGCCGCGGCGATAGACATGCTTGAGCATGCCGGTGTTCGAGCTGCCATACCAGGCGATGGGGATGTCGGCTTCGGCCGGCAGGCGGGCCGGCATGGATTGGTTCCAGATCAGTTCGCCGTCCAGGGCGCCTGCCACGAAACGGTGCGTGTCCTGCAGTTCCTGCAGCAAGGGCTCGACCCGGGTATGGGTGCCGGTGATCAATTCCAGCAGGGCTTCGGAGTAGTCGGTGGTGACGCGTTCGTTGGTCAGGGCCGAGCCCAGGCTTGCCGGATGCGGCCCGAGCGCCAGGGCGCCCTGGCTGTCCACCCGCAATCCTTCTTTCTCGACTCCGCGCAGGGTCTGCGCGAGCAGATCGAGATGGTTCTGAAGCGTGGCAAGGCGGCGATGGGTATTGGCAGTCACGATGGCGGCTTTCTGGATGGTCGATCGGCGATTTTACGTGTTCTTTGGCACGCTGCCCGGGTTTGGCCCCGTTGCGCCTGTGGGCATCGGCCGGCGTTGCAGCCAGGTATGCAGATCGGCATAGACGGGCGAGGCCAGCGCCGGGCTCTCATTGAACACTTCATGCCAGGCGCGGGGATACCAGCGCAGGGTCACCATGCGCGAGGGCGCGCGCTGTGCGAAGCGCCTGCTGCCGGCCGCCGCCACCACGCGGTCATCGCCGGCCACCAGCAGCAGGCTGGGCTGGGTCAGACGGGGAGCCGCAGCCATTACCATGGTAATGGAGGCGTCGATGAAAGTGGCCAGCCGGCCACTGATGCGGCGATGCGACAGCGGATCGCAGCGAAAGGCCTGCGTCACCGCCGGGTCATGCGAGATCCGCAGCGGTGCCAGCGAATAGGGCAGCACGGCGTCGGGCCAGCGCCGGGCCAGGCCCCGCAGCGGCGGCAGCAGCCAGGGTGGCAGGCGCAGCTGCAGGGGCGGGCTGCTGAGCACCAGGCCGGTCATCGGTGCAGCCCCGGCCAGGGCCAGCCGCAGGGCCACCAGCGCACCCAGGCTGTGGCCCAGCACCAGCGGCGCATGGCCCAGCTCTGCCGACCAGCGGCGGATCTGGCCGGCCGCATCGTGCACCAGGTCGTCGCGCTGGGCCAATTGCGCCGGCGGGCCGCCCGAATGGCCATGGCCGCGATGATCGTGGGCCGCCACGCGCCAGCCGTGGCCGGCCAGCCATCGGGCCAGTTTGTCGTAGCGCCCGGCATGCTCGCCCAGGCCGTGCAGCAGGTAGATGGCCGCGCCAATGCGTGGCGCGGCCGGCTGCCAGCGATAGCAGGCCAGAGGCGTGCCATCGTCGGCCAGGGCGGGGGCAGGCAAAATCGGCGACAATTCGGGGCCTGTTGCTGTAGCGGGCGGGGCAGGATGAGGCCATTTCAGCGCCGTTTGTCTCGCGGTTCAAGCCATGTTTTCCCTTGGCGTTGCCGAGCCGCCCCGCCTCGAATGGATGTGGAGACCTCCAGGTCGTGTCTGCTGTCGCCCAGTTTTATTTTTCCGCCGTCATCATGCTCATGCCGTTGCTGGTCTGCGTGGGCATCGGGCTGTTCTGGGGCAAGCGCGATTATCCGTTTGGCGGCAGCTTCATCACCATGCTGGTGACATCGGTCACCACGCCGGCGCTGGTTTTCCACACCTTTGTCACCACCGAGCTGGATGACCGGGCGCTGGCCGAGATCGTGCTGGCCACCGCGCTGGGCCTGCTGGTCTGCGGGCTGCTGTGCGCGGCGGCCCTGCGTTTGCTGAAACTGCCGGTGCGCACGCTGCTGCCGACCGCCTTTCTGCCCAATGCCGGCAACCTGGGACTGCCGGTGTCCCAACTGGCTTTTGGCGATGCCGGCCTGTCGGCAGCGATCGCCTTTTTCGCCATCAATTCCTTCGTGATGCACACCGTCGGCGTGCGCCTGTTGCCGGGTGTGTCGGCACGGGGCGGCTGGCGCAATCCGGTGTTGCTGGCGGCGGTGGTGTCGGTGGCCTGGCGCGCCAGCGGCCTGCCGGTGCCGGCGTGGATGATCGAAACCACCCGCATGCTGGGCGCGGTGACGGTGCCGCTGATGCTGTTGAGCCTGGGTCATGCGCTGGCGCTGATTCCGGCCGCAGGCCTGCGCCAGGGGGCCAGCCTGGGCGTGCTGCGCCTGGTGGCCGGCCTGATTTCGGGCCTGCTGGTGGTATGGGCGCTGGGGCTGGAGAGCCAGCTGGCCGGTTCGCTGGTGTTGCAGCTGGCCATGCCCTGCGCCGTGGTCAGCTATATGTACGCCCGCCGCTATACCGACATGGGCGACACTGCCGCCGGTGCGGTGCTGGTGTCGACCGTGGTGTTTCTGCTGGTGGCGCCCGCGCTGCTGTGGTTCACGCAGCATTGAGGCAGGCGGCCGGCTTGGGGCCCGGCCCGGCGCGGTGCTAGAATGTGCCTCGCTTTTGCATTTCATTGTCGGCGCCGATTTGCCTGATCCGCTTGCGGGCGCCCCTTATAAATCCCGCTAAAGAGGTCTGGATGACCAGCTCAGCTATTGCTGCGGCCCCTGTCGGGTCGCATTCTTCCGCAGCGCCGCAGTCCGTCGGCGTCGTCGCTCCCGTATTCCTGCGCTTCGATGAGCCCCTGCCCCTGGCCAATGGCCAGTCGCTCGAGGGCTACGAGCTTGCCGTGGAAACCTACGGCACGCTCAACGCCGAGCGCAGCAATGCCGTGCTCATCTGCCACGCCCTGAACGCCTCGCATCACGTGGCGGGCGTGGCGGCCGACAACCCCAAGGACGTCGGCTGGTGGGACAACATGGTCGGCCCCGGCAAGCCGGTGGACACCAATGTGTTTTTCGTCATCGGGGTGAACAACCTGGGGTCCTGCTTCGGTTCGACCGGCCCGGCCAGCATCAATCCCCAGACCGGCGCGCCCTGGGGCGCGGCCTTCCCCGTCCTGACGGTGGAGGATTGGGTCAGGGCGCAGGCGCGCGTGGCCGATCATTTCGGCATCGACCGTTTTGCCGCCGTGATGGGCGGCTCCCTGGGCGGGATGCAGGCCCTGAGCTGGTCGCTCACGCTGCCCGAACGCGTGGCGCACTGCGTGGTGATTGCCAGCACCCCGCGCCTGTCGGCGCAGAATATCGGCTTCAATGAAGTGGCGCGGCGCGCCATCATCACCGACCCGGACTTCCACGGCGGCGACTACTACGCCCATGGCACCGTGCCGCGCCGCGGCCTGGCCGTGGCCCGCATGATCGGCCACATCACCTACCTTTCCGACGACGACATGGCCGAGAAATTCGGCCGCACCCAGCGTGAGCCCGCCGAGAATGGCGCCTATCGCTATGGCTACGACGTGGAGTTCGAGGTTGAGTCCTATCTACGCTACCAGGGCGAGAAGTTCTCGCGCTTTTTCGACGCCAACACCTATCTGCTGATCACCCGCGCGCTGGACTATTTCGACCCGGCGCGCGGCACGGGCGGCGACCTCGCGCGAGCCCTGGCGCCGGCCAGCGCGGACTTCCTGCTGGTGTCCTTCAGCACCGACTGGCGCTTTCCGCCGGAGCGCTCGCGCGAGATCGTGCGCGCCCTGCTCAAGAACGGCAGCCCCGTGACCTACGCCGAAATCGACGCGCCGCACGGCCACGATGCCTTTCTCCTGGAGGACTCGCGCTACCACGCAGTGGTCCGAGCCTATTACCAACGCATTGCGCGCAGCCTCGGTCTGCTTGAGGCGGGCAGCGCGCAGGAGGCGCAGGCATGAACTCCCCCTTGGGCGCCCCGTCGCTGCGCCCCGACCTTGAACGTATCGCCAGCTGGATCGCGCCCGGCTCGCGGGTGCTCGACCTGGGCTGCGGCGATGGCGCATTGCTGGCCTATCTGCGCGATTATCGCCAGGTGCGCGGCGCGGGCGTGGAAATCAGCGACGCCCATGTGATCGCCTGCGTGCAACGCGGCGTCGAGGTGATCCAGCAGAACCTGGAGGACGGTCTGGCGCTGTTCGATGACAAGCAGTTCGACACGGTGGTGCTGTCCCAGACCCTGCAGTCGATGCACCATACCGAACACATCCTGCGCGAAATGGCCCGGGTGGCGCGCTTCGGAGTGGTGTCCTTCCCCAACTTCGGCTATTGGCCGCACGGCTGGTCCATTTTGCGCGGTCGCATGCCGGTGACCGGGCAGATGCCTTACCAGTGGTACAACACGCCCAACATCCACCTGTGCACGCTGCGCGATTTCGAGGATCTGGCGCGCGATGTGCAGGTCCGCATCCTCGAGCGGGCGACCTTCAACGAGGCGCAGGAAGTAAAGCTTTTCCCGAGTTGGCGTAGCACCCTGGCCTTGTATCGTTTCGAAGCCTAGGCGGGGAAGCGCGGGTAGTAAGATGCCCGATTGCCGCAATCCGGCCCCCGACGGGCCACGCCAGGAGAATCATCATCGCCTCCGATAGCTATCGTGTTTATTACAGCCGTCGCGTGGCGCCATTGCTGGTGCTGGGTTTCGCCAGCGGGCTGCCCCTGGCCCTGATCAGCGGCACGCTGCAGGCCTGGGCGACCGTCGAGGGCGTGAGCCTGCAGCAGATCGGCTTTCTGACCCTGATCGGCAGCGCCTATACCTTCAAGTTTCTCTGGGCCCCCCTGATCGACCGCTATGCGCCGCCGCTGCTGGGGCGGCGACGGGGCTGGATGCTGCTGACGCAGCTCCTGCTGGCCATCAGCATCATGGCCATGGGCGCCTTCTCGCCCGGGCAGTCGCTGCTGCCGCTGGCCCTGCTGGCGGTGCTGGTGGCGTTCCTGTCGGCCACCCAGGACATTGCCTTCGATGCCTACTCCACCGATGTCCTGCACAAGAACGAGCGGGGCGCCGGCGCGGCCGTGAAGGTGCTGGGTTACCGGCTCGCCATGATCGCCTCGGGGGGGCTGGCCCTCGTGCTGGCCGACCGCTGGCTGGGCTGGGGGCCGACCTACGTCCTGATGGGGGTGCTGATGCTGGCCGGGGTGGCCGGCACCTTGTGGGCCCCCGAGCCGGAGCGGCCGGTGGCCGCGCCGCGCAACCTGGGCAGCGCCGTGATGGAGCCGTTTCGCGAGTTCTTCGGCCGGCGCGGCGCGCTCACGCTGCTGCTGCTGATCGTGCTCTACAAGCTGGGTGATGCGTTCGCCGGCGCCTTGTCGACGACCTTCCTGATCCGGGGCGCGGGGTTCAGCGCTACCGATGTGGGCACCGTCAACAAGATCCTCGGCCTGGCTGCCACCATCGTGGGGGCGCTGGCCGGCGGGGTCCTCATGAACCGCTGGGGCCTGTACCGTTCGCTGATGGTCTTCGGCCTGCTGCAGGCGGTCTCCAATCTGGGCTATTGGCTGATCGCCGTGGCGCCCAAAAGCATCTGGCTCATGGGCCTGGCGGTGGGGGTGGAGAACCTGTGTGGCGGCCTGGGCACGGCCGCCTTCGTGGCGCTGCTCATGGCGTTGTGCAATCAGTCCTTTTCGGCGACCCAGTTCGCCCTGCTGTCGGCCTTCTCGGCGGTCGGGCGTACCTATCTGGCCGGCCCCCTGACGCCCGTGCTGGTCAGTTATATGGGCTGGCCCGGGTTTTTCCTGGTTACGGTGGGGATCGCCCTGCCGGGTTTGCTGCTGTTGTGGTATCGGCGCGACGATATCGATGCGCTTGAGCGTGGCGGCGCCCAGGGTTGAGGGTCTTTCTGTACTGGGGGCATGGGGCTTCGGTGATATGGTAACGAACGGCGCTATCTCGCCGGCCGTCCGAGGGGACGGAAAAACGAACAGGGCTGACCCAGCCCGCACACGAGGAGACACCCCCCATGAAGCGATATGCCATCGCCCTGGCAGGCTTGTGCCTGGCCCCCACGCTGCATGCCGAAAGCAGCGTCACGCTCTACGGTATCGCCGACGTCAGCCTGCGCTACCTGAGTACCAGCAGCGGGGCGACGGGCGTCAAGGGCAGCCGTGTTTCGATGGAAAACGGCGCCATTTCCAACAGCCGCTGGGGCTTGCGCGGCGTGGAAGACCTCGGCAACGGCATGAGTGCGTTCTTCCGCCTGGAGAGCGGCTTCAACATGCAGAATGGCCTTGAGTCCGATCAAGGCCGTTTGTTCAACCGGCACGCCTATGTGGGCCTGGATGGCGGCGATATCGGTGCGATCTCGCTGGGTCGCCAGGACACGCCGCTCTTTACGATCCTGGCCGACTCCTATGATCCGCTGACGGTCGGCAACTACGCCGAGAACTCCTGGCTGCCGGTGGCGATGTCGCGTGCGCGCAGTTCCGATTCGGTGCGCTACCGCAACAACAAGCTGGGTGGCTTCGATGTCATCCTGTCGTATGCCTTCGGCAGCGACTTCAAGGACCACAACCTGGGCAAGCAGTTCGGCGGTACGTTGGCCTACACCGACGGCCCGTTCTCGATCGGCGGCGGCTACCTGAAGAGCTATTCCGACACCAACGCCGACTACCATCAGCGCGTCTGGAACCTGAACGCCAGCTACCAGTTCGACAGCGTCAAGGTCTTTGCCGGCTACTTCAATGGCCGCGACCGCACCGGTTGGGTCAATGCCGTGATGGGCAGCGCCGTCAATCCGCAGGGGCTCGAGCGCAAGGATAACGGTTACTTCGCCGGCGCCACCTGGAAGGCCACCGGCCAATGGAGCCTGACCGGCGCGGCCTACTTCGACAGTGCCAAGAACGTCCAGAAGGATGGCGACAAGGGCAAGCGCCTGGCCCTGGTGGGCGTGGCGGAGTACGCGCTGTCCAAGCGCACCCAGGTCTATGGCACCGTGGACTACAACAAGGTGTACGACGCCTCGTCAGTGGAAATCGCCGGCCGCAGCTCGCAGGTGGGCGCAGGCATGGGTATCCGCCACATCTTCTGATGCGAAACGCCCGGGTCAGGCCCGGGCGTTTTTTCGTCAGTCTTGTGCGCCGTTCTGGCGCACGATCAGCACATCGCAGGGCAAGGCCTCGAGCAGCTTCTCGGCCACGCTGCCGATGGCGGTGCGCAGAATGCCGGTCAGGCCGTGGGTGCCGGTGACGACCAGGTCGCAGCGGCGCTGGAACACGAACTCCGACAGCAGGTTCTCGGGCTGGCCCGCCTCCAGCACGATGTCTGGCTGCGCGCGCCCGGCCAGTTCGGGGATGCCGGCCAGGAAGGCCTGGGCCTTTTGCAGGGCATCGTTGTAGAAGCTGCGGGTTTGCGCGTCGGCCGGCACGTCCTTGCTTTGCGGCGGCACGGTATAGGCATGGAACAGGGTGATGCGGGCGTCGTGGGCGACCTTGAGGGCGGCCTGCAGCGCCTGGCGCGAGCCTTCCGAGAAATCGGTGGCGATCACTACGTCCTGGTAGGGCTTGCGCGGGCGCGCCTTGACGACCAGCACGGGCTGCGCGGCCTGACGGGCCAGGCGCTCCACGGTGGTGCCCAGCAGCAGCCGGCCCAGCGTGGTTTCACTGGCCACGCCGGTGACGATCAGCGAGCAGCCGAAATGGGCCACGGTATCGAGAATCGCATCGACCGGCCGGCCGTTGACCACGACGGCTTCGGTGGGCACGCCGGCATCGGCCAGGTCATCGGCCAGCCGGCGTTCGGCCAGCGATTTGTGATCCGGGGTCAGGCGGCGCCAGGCCGGGGTGGTCAGGGCCGTCGCGCCGGGCGGCTCCATGACGTGCAGCGCCACCAGGTTCGCGTCGCACTGGCGGGCCAGCATCAGCGCGCGGTCCAGCGCGCGATCGCTGCGGGCGCTCAGGTCGGTGGCCAGCAGGATGGGGCCGCAAGATTGGGTCATGCATCGTCTCCAAGCGGGCTCTCAGGCCCATAGGGGGCACTTACTGTGCAGGAATACAGCCATCTTGCCGTCTATCCTGCCCCACGGCCTTGACTGGCGTCAACGCCGGCGGGCGCGGCGTCCGCAAAGCCCTGCTCCCCCCTACAATGACGCCTTTGCCGTCCCCGCCTTTCTGCCCTGATCGACATGCCCGCCGAGACTTCCACCCTGCTGCTGCATACGCTGTATCTGGTCGCCATCGTGGCCGAGGCCATGACGGCAGCCCTGGTGGCCGGCCGGCGCGACATGGATTGGGTGGGGGTCTGCGTGATCGCCTGCGTCACCGCGCTGGGCGGCGGCTCGGTGCGCGATGTGCTGCTGGGCCATTACCCGCTGACCTGGGTGGCGCATCCCGAGTATCTGGCGATGACGGCAGGCGCCGCCCTGTTGACCGCGCTGGGCGCGCCCATGTTGCGCCACCTGCGCAAGCTGTTTCTGCTGCTGGATGCCCTGGGGCTGGTGGCGTTCACCATCATCGGCTGCAAAGTCGCCCAGCAGATGGACTTGCCGCTTTCCATCGTGATGATCAGCGGCGGCATCACCGGCTGCGCCGGGGGGGTGTTGCGGGATGTCCTGTGCAATGACATCCCGTTGCTGTTCCGTCGCGAGCTGTATGCCAGTGTGTCGCTGGTGACGGGCGCGCTGTATCTGGTGCTGGACCAGTATGCGGCCGGTCTGGCGGTGCCGGTGGCGCTGACGGTGGGGCTGGCCTTTCGCCTCCTGGCCCTGCGTTTCAATTGGCAGATGCCGAAATTCGTCTACCGCGGCGACTGGCACTGAGCCGCCGCGGGGCGTTCCGTCAGTACAGGCCTTGCTGCAGCATGGCTTCGGCCACCTTGGCGAAGCCGGCGATGTTGGCGCCGTCGACATAGTTGACGTAACCCGACTCGCCATGGCCATGGCGCACGCAGTTCTCGTGGATGTCGCACATGATGGCGCGCAGGCGCTGGTCCACTTCTTCGCGGGTCCAGGCCAGGCGGGCTGCGTTCTGGCTCATTTCCAGGCCCGAGACGGCCACGCCGCCGGCGTTGCTGGCCTTGCCGGGCGCATACAGCACGTGGGCGTCGATGAAGGCCTGGGCGGCGGCCAGGGTGGCGGGCATGTTGGCGCCTTCGGCCACGCACTTCACGCCGTTGGCGATCAGGCTGCGGGCGTCATCGGCATCCAGCTCATTCTGGGTGGCGCAGGGCAGCGCCACGTCCACCGGCACCTGCCAGGGGCGTGCGCCCGGCAGGAAACGCAGGCCCATCTGCTGGGCGTAGTCTTCGACCCGGCCGCGTTGCACGTTCTTGATGTGCATGAGCACGTGCAGCTTCTCGGGGGTGAAACCGTCATCGTCGACCACGGTGCCGCCGGAGTCGGAGGCGGTCACGACCAGCGCGCCCATCGACATGGCTTTCTCGATGGCGTACTGGGCCACGTTGCCCGAACCGGACACCGACACGCGCAGGCCTTCGAAGGACATGCTCACGCGGCGCAGCATCTGCTCGGCGAAATAAACGGTGCCGTAGCCGGTGGCTTCCGGGCGGATCAGGCTGCCGCCGAAGGTCAGGCCCTTGCCGGTAAAGACGCTGGCCGCCGAGTTCGACAGTTTCTTCATCATGCCGGCCATATAGCCGACCTCACGGCTGCCCACGCCGATGTCGCCTGCCGGGACATCGGTGTCCGGGCTCAGGTGGCGGTACAGTTCGATCATCAGAGCCTGGCAGAAGCGCATGATCTCGCCCTCTGACTTGCCCTTGGGATCGAAGTCCGAGCCGCCCTTGCCGCCGCCCATGGGCAGGGTGGTCAGTGCGTTCTTCAAGGTCTGCTCAAAGGCCAGGAACTTCAATACCGACAGGTTCACGCTGGGGTGAAAGCGCATGCCGCCCTTGAAGGGACCGATGGCCGAATTGTGCTGAATGCGGAAAGCGCGGTTGACCCGGGCCTGGCCGCGGTCATCCGTCCAGCAGACACGGAACTGAATCACGCGCTCGGGCTCGACCAGGCGCTCCAGCAGGGCCTGTTGACCGAAGCGCGGGTTCTTTTCGATGAAGGGCCACAGACTCGTCATGACCTCCTCGACCGCCTGCAGGTACTCAGGTTGATGGGGATCGCGGGCGGCGATGCTGCCGAGGAAGTCGTTCAGTGACTGCATGGAAAAGTTCTCCGGGTATTGCTGCAAAACAGTGCGGGGGCGGGCAATCGGTGCAAATCCGGGGACGCATTGCGTCGACGTAACGAAAAGCACAGACCCGGAGCGCGATTGTAGGAAGGTTTTCCGCAGTGCGGCAGAGGGTGAAACCGGGGTCACACCATGCGAAACAAGGACTTATAAATGGGGACGCATTTATGATGATTTCCCCCTGATGACAGGCCAGGCAGGATTGTCAGGACGGCAGTTTCGCGTTTCCCCTGGGGAAAGTGCCTTTTTTATTATGCGTCCCCATTTTATTGGGGATGGGTGAGATGCGGGGCCGCAATGCTTTTCCCTATGGCGCAAGGGAGGGAAGAGTCTGGGCTCGGTGGCGTAAAAATAT
This sequence comes from Bordetella trematum, assembly GCF_900078335.1. Taxonomy (GTDB): domain Bacteria; phylum Pseudomonadota; class Gammaproteobacteria; order Burkholderiales; family Burkholderiaceae_B; genus Bordetella; species Bordetella trematum. The sequence goes on along the minus strand of NZ_FKBR01000011.1, from coordinate 57,395 downwards.
TTTCCGCCATGGTGCGTCCCTTTTTTATTTTGTGGCTATCGGGCCGCAATCCGGGCGATCCCGATATAGTGGCGACTTCGGCAACGCATGCGCCGCGCGCGCTTTCTGGATTTTTATGCTGCGAGTGATCTCCGCCAATTTGAATGGCATCCGGTCGGCCAACAATAAGGGCTTCTTCGAATGGATGGCCGAACAGAAACCTGATTTCGTCTGTGTCCAGGAGCTGAAGGCCCAGGAGGCCAACCTGAGCGAGGCCATGATGGCACCGGCTCCTTGCAAGGGCTATTTCCATTACGCGGAGAAAAAGGGCTACAGCGGAGTCGGGATCTATACGCCGCATGAGCCGGAGTCGGTGGTCGTGGGGCTGGGCGTGCCGGAGATCGACGCCGAAGGCCGCTACATCGAGCTGGTCTATCCCAAACTCTCGGTGGTGTCGGTCTATCTGCCTTCGGGCTCCAGCGGCGATCACCGTCAGACGGCGAAATACCATTTCATGGAACACTTCTTCGCCCACCTGGCCGACCTGATCGCGCGCGGCCGCGAGGTCGTGATCTGCGGCGACTGGAACATTGCTCACACGGAAGCCGACATCAAGAACTGGAAAGGCAATCTGAAGAACAGCGGTTTTCTGCCCGAAGAACGCGCTTGGCTCACGCGGGTGCTCGATGAACTGCAATGGGTGGATGTCTACCGCAAGCTCCATCCCGAGGCCACTGGCGAGGGCTATACCTGGTGGAGCAACCGGGGGCAGGCCTGGGCCAAGAACGTGGGCTGGCGCATCGATTACCACCTCGCCAGCTGCGCACTGGCCGAGACGGCGCGCCAGGCCGCGATCTACAAAGACCAGCGCTTCAGCGACCATGCGCCGCTGACCATCGACTACGATTTTTCCCTCTGAGGCGCAGGCGCAGGCGGCACGGATCGCGGATAATGGCGGGGTTTTCCATTCCATTTCGGAAATCTCCGCATGCCTTCCTCTTCCGCCACTGATTTTGTCCGCTTCGCCCTTGACGAGGGCGTGCTGCGCTTTGGTAGTTTCAAGGTCAAGTCCGGGCGCATGAGCCCGTATTTCTTCAATGCCGGTCTGTTCAATTCCGGGCGCTCGGTCGGCAAGCTGGCCGCGTTCTACGCCCAGGCGCTGCTGAACTCGGGGCTGCAGTTCGACATGCTGTTCGGCCCCGCCTATAAGGGCATCCCGCTGGCGACCGCCACGGCGGTGGCGCTGGCCTCGCATCCGCAGGGGCGTGGGCGCGACGTCCCGTTTGCCTACAACCGCAAGGAAGCCAAGGACCACGGCGAGGGCGGCACGCTGGTCGGCGCGCCGCTGGCAGGCAAGGTAGTGATCATCGACGATGTCATCACGGCCGGCACCTCGGTGCGCGAGTCGGTGGATATCATCCGTGCCGCCGGCGCCGAACCGGCCGCCGTACTGATTGCCCTGGACCGCATGGAGCGCGCCGGTCCCGATGATGCGCTGTCGGCGCACTCGGCCGTCCAGGATGTGGCCCAGACCTACGGCATGCCGGTCATCAGCATTGCCTCGCTGGCCGACATCATGGCGTTGCTGCAAAATGACAGCCAGTTCGCCGAACATGGCCCTGCCGTGCAGGCCTATCGCGAAAAATACGGCGTCTGACCGCCGCCGGCGTGACCCGTCGGTTAAACAAAAAGGCGGCCCTCCAGGGCCGCCTTTTTGTTGCTGGCAAGCCTGGCCTCAAGCCAGCTTGGCGCGCAGCAGCTCGTTGACCTGCTGCGGGTTGGCCTTGCCCCGGGCGGCCTTCATGATCTGGCCGACCAGCGAGTTGAAGGCCTTCTCCTTGCCGGCGCGATACTCGGCCACGATGGCAGGGTTGGCAGCCAGCACTTCGTCGATCATGGCGCCGATGGCGCCGCTGTCGCTGATCTGCTTGAGCCCGCGCGCCTCGATGATGGCGTCGGCCTGCCCGCCCTGCTCACCGGCCCACATGGCGCTGAAGACATCGCGGGCGATCTTGTTCGAGATGGTGCCGTCGATGATGCGGTTGATGAGCCCGGCCAGCGCGGCGGCCTGCACCGGCGCGTCGGCAACGTCTTTTTCGTCGCGGTTCAGGGCGGCGGTGAATTCGCCCATGACCCAGTTGGCCGCCAGCTTGGCCTGCCCGGCCGGCAGCGCGCGCGCCACGGCCTCGAAGTAGGCAGCCAGGCTGCGGCTGACGGTCAGTTGGGCCGCGTCATAGGCCGGCAGGCCATAGTCGGCGGCGAAACGCGCGCGCATGGCGCTGGGCAGCTCGGGCATGGTGCTGCGCACGGCATCGACCCAATCCTGGCCGATCACCAGCGTGGGCAGGTCGGGGTCGGGGAAATAGCGGTAGTCGTGCGCGTCTTCCTTGCTGCGCATGCTGCGCGTTTCGTCGCGGTCGGCATCGTACAGGCGGGTTTCCTGCACCACCGTGCCGCCGTCCTCGATGAGCTCGATCTGGCGGCGCGCCTCGAACAGGATGGCGCGCTCCAGGAAGCGGAAGGAGTTGACGTTCTTGATCTCGGCGCGGGTGCCGAACTCGGCCTGTCCGCGCGGGCGCACCGAGACGTTGGCGTCGCAGCGGAAGGAGCCTTCCTGCATGTTGCCATCGCAGATGCCCAGCCACACGACCAGGCTGTGCAGGGCGCGGGCATAGGCGACCGCCTCGGCCGCCGAGCGCATCTCGGGCTCGGTGACGATCTCCAGCAGCGGCGTGCCGGCACGGTTCAGGTCGATGCCGCTGGCCGGGGCGCCATTGGCCAGCGCGAAATCATCGTGCAAGGACTTTCCGGCGTCTTCTTCGAGGTGGGCGCGCGTGAGATTGATCGTTTTTTCTTCTTCGCCCACGAAGAAGGACAGCGTGCCGCCCTGCACCACCGGCAGCTCGTACTGGCTGATCTGATAGCCCTTGGGCAGGTCGGGGTAGAAGTAATTCTTGCGTGCGAAGACCGAGCGCGGCGCGATCTTGGCGCCGATGGCCAGGCCGAACAGGATGGCCCGCTCGGCCGCGCCGCGGTTCATCACCGGCAGGCTGCCTGGCAGGGCCAGGTCGACCGCATTGGCCTGCGTGTTGGGCGCGGCGCCAAAGCGCGTGCTGCTGCCGGAGAAGATCTTCGACTCGGTGGAGAGCTGGACGTGTGTTTCCAGCCCGATGACGATTTCCCAATCCATGGTTCAGGCGTCCTGCGTTGCCGGCGTGCGTTGATGCCAGTCGGTCACGTGTTGATAGCGGTCGGCGATGGCCAGCAGACGGCCTTCGTCGAAATAATTGCCGATGATCTGCAGGCCCACCGGGCGGCCTTCGTGGCCGAAGCCGCAAGGCACCGACATGGCAGGCAGGCCGGCCAGGCTCACGCCCAGCGTGTAGATATCGGCCAGCCAGTCGGCCGTCGGGTCGTCGCGGTTCTCGCCGATGTTCTTGGCCACGCTCGGGCTGACCGGCCCCATGATCACGTCGCACTGGCCCGCGAAGGCGCGCTGGAAATCCTGGGCGATCAGGCGGCGCAGGCGCTGGGCCTGCAGGTAGTAGGCGTCGTAGTAGCCGTGGGACAGCACGTAGGCGCCGGTCAGGATGCGGCGCTTGACCTCGTCGCCGAACCCTTCGGCGCGCGAGCGGCTGATCATCTCGTTCAGGTCGCCGTACTGCGCGGCGCGATGGCCGTAGCGCACGCCGTCGAAGCGGGCCAGGTTGCTGGAGGCCTCGGCCGGGGCGATGACGTAGTAGGCCGGGATTGCCAGCTCGGTGCGCGGCAGCGAGATCGCCACGCGTTCGGCGCCGAGCGCCTCGAACTGCTGCAGGGCGGCTTCGACGGCTGCGGCCACGTCGGGGGCCAGGCCGGCGCCGAAGTACTCGGCCGGCACGCCGATGCGCAGGCCCTTGAGGGGCTGGCTGGCGGCTTGTTCCTGGGCCTGGACGGCCGCCTCGAAGGCGCCGCGGATGCGGCCCGGGGCGTTGGCCGTGCCGTCGCAGTGCTCCAGGCTGGTGGCGTCGCGCGGGTCAAAGCCGCTCATGACGTCCAGCAGTTCGAGCAGGTCGCGGCTGCTGGCGGCCAGCGGGCCGGCCTGGTCCAGGCTGGAGCCGAAGGCGATCATGCCGTAGCGCGATACCGTGCCGTAGGTGGGCTTGATGCCGCTCACGCCGCACAGGGCGGCCGGCTGGCGCACCGAGCCGCCGGTGTCGGTGCCGGTGGCTGCGGCCACCAGGCGGGCCGCCACGGCAGCGGCAGAGCCCCCCGAGGAGCCGCCAGGCACGGCACGCGTGTCCCAGGGATTGCGCACCGGCCCGAAGGCCGAGTTCTCGTTGCCCGAGCCCATGGCGAATTCATCGCAGTTCAGTTTGCCCAGCGACACGGCGCCGGCGGCCTGCAGACGCTCGACCACGGTCGCGTCGAAAGGACTGACATAGTCGGCCAGCATCTTGCTGCCCGCGGTGCTGCGCCAGCCACGCGTGACGAAGGCGTCCTTGTGGGCGATGGGAATGCCTGCCAGCGGGCCGGCCTGGCCGGCGGCCAGCGCCGCATCGGCGGCGCGCGCCTGGGCCAGCGTCAGCTCGGGCTCGATGTGCAGGAAAGCGTTCAGGGAGGCGGCCGCCTGGGCGGCTTTCAGGCCGCTCTCGGCCAGTTCGACCGCGCTCACGCGGCGCTCGGCCAGGGCCGTGCGCAGGCCGGCGATATCGCCGAATTCAGTATGCAGTGCGGATGTCATGGCTTACTCGATGACCTTGGGAACCAGGAAGAGGCCGGCGTTCTGTTCGGGGGCATTGGCCATCAGCGCTTCGCGCTGGTCTGCCGAGGCCTGTTCGGTGACGGCATCCTCGCGCAGGCGCAGCACAATGTCCTCGTGTGCCGACAGAGGATGGGCCAGCGGTTCCACGCCGGCGGTGTCGACGGCCTGCAGGCGTTCGATCAGGTGCAGAATGCCATTCAGTTCGTCCTGCGCGCGGCCACGCTGCTCGGGCGTCAGCTCGATGCGGGCCAGGCGGGCGATGCGAGCCACGTCTTGTTCGTTTAGCGCCATGGGAAAAGTCTAGAAAAAAGGGCGTAACAGGAAAGAGTAACCGGAAGCCACGCCCGGCGCTGACCCGTTACAAAGCATCAATAGCCTCGATTTATGCGCTATTTCCAAGGAAATTATAAGTTATGATTCACGGTTTAATCGCTGCGGCACAGAGGCCCCGATAGTGCAGTCCGGGCCCCGGAGGTCGCGGCTCGACTCCAATTCCTGAATCTAGCTGAGCTCTCATGTTCGGATTCCTCCGCAGTTATTTTTCCAGCGACATGGCGATCGACCTCGGTACCGCCAATACGCTGATCTACGTCCGGGGCAAGGGCATCGTGCTGGATGAACCATCTGTCGTCGCGATTCGCCACGAAGGTGGACCCAACGGCAAGAAAGTCATTCAAGCCGTCGGTCATGAGGCCAAACAGATGCTGGGGCGCGTTCCCGGCAACATAGAGGCCATCCGGCCCATGAAGGATGGCGTGATCGCCGACTTCACGGTCACCGAGCAGATGCTCAAGCAATTCATCCGCATGGTGCACCCGCGCAACATGCTGGCGCCCAGCCCGCGCATCATCGTGTGCGTGCCCTGCGGCTCGACCCAGGTCGAGCGCCGCGCCATCCGCGAATCCGCGCTGGGTGCGGGCGCTTCTCATGTCTACCTCATCGAGGAGCCGATGGCCGCGGCCATCGGCGCCGGCCTGGCCGTCTCCGACGCCAGCGGCTCGATGGTGGTGGATATCGGCGGCGGCACCACCGAAGTCGCGGTGATTTCGCTGGGCGGCATGGTCTACAAGGGTTCGGTGCGCGTGGGCGGTGACAAGTTCGACGAGGCCATCGTCAACTACATCCGCCGCAACTACGGCATGCTGATCGGCGAGCCCACGGCCGAGCTCATCAAGAAAGAGATCGGTTCGGCATTTCCCGGCTCGGAAGTTCGCGAGATCGAGGTCAAGGGCCGCAACCTGGCAGAAGGCGTGCCGCGCAGCTTCACGGTGTCGTCCAACGAGATCCTGGAGTCGCTGACCGATCCGCTCAATCAGATCGTGTCGGCCGTCAAGATCGCCCTGGAACAGACCCCGCCCGAACTGGGCGCCGACATCACCGACAAGGGCATCGCCCTGACCGGCGGTGGCGCGCTGCTGCGCGATCTCGACCGCCTGCTGCAGGAAGAGACCGGCCTGCCCGTGGTGGTGGCCGACGATCCCCTGACCTGCGTCGTACGCGGTTGTGGCGAGGCGCTTGAGCATCTTGAAAAACTCGGTGCGATCTTCATCAACGACTGAGTTTCATTACCCGCCGGCTTCCGGGGCGCCCAGGCGCATTCCGGGCCGGCCTGAAGGCGCCGGGCCCGCGGGTCCGGGCTGAGCATCCATGCAACGACAAAGCACCCCACCGCTATTTCGGCGCGGACCGCCGGCCGAGGTCAGGCTGGCGGTGCTGGTCGTGTTGGCGCTGGTCCTGATCGTGGTGGATTCGCAGATGCGCATCCTCGAGCCGGTGCGCAATGTTGTCGCGCAAGGGCTGTATCCGTTTCAGCGTGCCGTACTGTGGCCGCGCGACGCCGTCCAGCGGGTCGATGAATGGATCAATGCCGCGAATCGTATTCGTACGGAAAACGAAGCCTTGCAGCGTCAGCGCATCGAGCTGTCGCAGGTGGCCACCCATGCCGCGCAGCTGGCGGCCGAGAACGCGCAACTGCGTCGCCTGCTGGGCGTGACCGACACCGTCGGCCAGCCGGCTACCGTGGTCGAGGTGCTGTACGAGCCGCCCAATGCCTTTCATCAGCGCCTGGTGTTCAACAAGGGCAGCGAGGCGGGTATCGCGCCCGGCATGCCAGTCATCGATGAGGGCGGCGTGGTCGGGCAGATCGTGCGCGTCACGCCCATGACCGCCGAAGCCGCCATGGTGACCGATGAGCGTGTTTCCATTCCGGTGCAGGTTCTGCGCAACGGCTTGCGCCTGATCGCCTTCGGCAGCAATACTCCGGGTGTGATCGAAGTACGCTACCTGGCTGCCAATGCCGACCTGAAGGCCGGTGACACCATCGTCACGTCCGGCGTGGGCGGGCTGTTCCCGGCCGGCCTGCCGGTCGCACGGATCACGACGGTCGAACGCGACACCGCTTCGGGTTTCGCGCGCGCGCTGGCCGAGCCGCTGGCGCATCCCGAGCGCTACCGCCACTTCCTGGTGTTGCAGGTCGATGTCGCGGGGGCGGAAGCCAACCGCCAGGAGGCCGATCTTGGCACCCCCTAATTCCCCGGCGCGCCCCTCGCGGCGTACGCTGGGCATGCCCGGCAACGTCCAGCCTGACCGCCTGTCGCAACCGGCGCATGGCGCCTTCGTCTGGGGAACGGTGTTGCTGGCCTGGCTGCTGTCGATGCTGCCGTGGCGGCAATGGCCGGCCTCGCCCGATATCCTGTTGCTGGTGATCGCCTTCTGGAGCGCCTACGAGCCGCGCCGGATCGGCATGTTCACTGCCTTCATCTTCGGTCTGCTCATGGACGTTCATGACGCCGGTCTGCTGGGCGGTCACGCCCTGGCCTACACATTGACCGCCTATGGCGCGCTGGCGCTGAGCCGGCGCATGCAGCGCTTCGATCTCTGGAGCCAGGCCCTGCATATGTTGCCGGTGTTCTTCGGCGCGCGGCTGCTGCCCCAGATCATCCTGGCCTGGCTGGCCGGGCGCTGGGCCGGCTGGGACTGGGCCCTGGGGGTGCTGTTGACCACGGCGCTCTGGCCGGTCTGCGGCTGGGTCCTGCAACTACCGCAACGCCGCCGCGATGATGGCGAGTCGTCCGCCGGTTAAGCGGGCTGTCCATGTTCGAGTTCAAGAAAACCGGTCAGCAGCAGAAGCAGCGCTTCCGCTTGCGTGCCTGGGTCGGCGGCTTGTTTGCGCTGGTCTGCTTCGGCATTCTGACCGGCCGTTTCTGGTATTTGCAGGTCGATCGCTACGAAGGCTTCTCCGAGCGTGCCGACCGCAACCGGATCGCCGTGCTGCCCATCCCGCCGCGCCGTGGCGAAGTGCTGGACCGCAACGGCGAGGTGCTGGCCCGCAATTACCGCACCTATACGCTGGAGGTCGTGCCGGCTCGCGCCGGCCCCCTCGACGAACTGTTTGAACGCCTTACGCCGGTGGTCTATCTGAGCCCGGCCGATCAGCGCCGCTTCCGGCGCCGGGTAGGCGAGTCGAGCCGCTATGCCAGCCTGGTGTTGCGCAACAACCTGAACGACACCGAGGCGGCCTGGTTCTCGGCCCATGCCTATGAGTTTCCCGGGGTGGAGCTGCGCGCGCGCTGGGTGCGCGAGTATCCTCAGGGCGAGGTCGCCGGCCATGTCGTCGGTTACATCGGACGTATTGCCGACAACGACGTCGAGAATCTCGAGAAAAGCGGGCAGCTCGGCAACTACCGCGGCACGGATGTCATCGGCAAGAAGGGTATCGAGAAAACCTGGGAAAAGGCCCTGCACGGCCGCACCGGCCTCGAAGAGGTCGAGGTGACCGCGGGCGGGCGTCCGGTGCGCACGCTGCGGCGCATCGATCCGGTGCCGGGCTCGGACATCATGTTGTCCATCGACCTGGGCCTGCAGCGTGTGGCCGAAAAAGCCTTCGCCGGGCGGCGTGGTGCGCTGGTGGCGCTCGATCCGAATACCGGGGAAGTGCTGGCCTTCGTGTCGCAGCCTTCGTTTGACCCCAATCTGTTCGTCGATGGCATCGACGTCGAGAACTGGCGGCGTCTGAACGAATCGCCCGATCATCCCCTGATCAACCGCCCGCTGTCGGGTACCTACCCCATCGGTTCGACCTACAAGCCTTTCGTGGGTCTGGCTGCCCTGGAGCTGGGCAAGCGCCGCGCCACCGACCGCATCCCCGATCCGGGCTACTACGAGTTCGGGGGGCAGCGCTTTCGCAATGCCGGCGGTGCGGTCTACGGCATGACCGACCTGCACCGGGCATTGGTGGTGTCCTCCGACACCTATTTCTACTCGCTCGGGCCGGAGATCGGCGTGAATGCGCTGCATGACTTCGTGCAGCAGTTCGGCTTCGGCAAAGTCACCGGCATCGATCTGGAGGGCGAGCGGGCCGGCGTGCTGCCCTCCACCGAATGGAAGCGCCGCACCTACAAGGATCGCGAGCGCCAGCGCTGGTATGCCGGCGAGACGATCTCGGTCGCCGTAGGCCAGGGTTACAACGCGTTCACCCTGCTGCAACTGGCCCAGGGCACGGCCACGCTGGCCAACAATGGCCTGTATCGCCGGCCGCACCTGGTGCACGCGGTGCGCGATCCGCGCACCGGCGAACTGACCGCCACTCCGTCCACGCCCGACTACCGTATCCCGCTCAAACAGGCCAATGTGGACGTGATCAAGAACGCCATGGCCGATGTGGTGCGTGTGGGGACCGCCCGGCGTGCATTCGTCGGCACCAAGTACCAGGCGGCGGGCAAGACCGGCACCGCTCAGGTGTTCAGTCTGCGCGGCGGGCAGTATCGGGCCGCCGCCCTGCAGGAGCGTCTGCGCGATCACGCCCTGTTCATGGGTTTTGCACCGGTCGACAACCCTCAGATCGCGGTGGCGCTGATCGTCGAGAACGCCGGCTGGGGGGCGAGTGCGGCGGCCCCGGTGGCGCGCGAGATCTTCGATTACTGGCTCTCGCCGCAACGCCAGGACAAGATCGTGCGTGCCCGTGCGATCGAGGTGGACGCCTTGCCGGCTGCGGCCGCGTCGCCGGCAGATGATGCGCCCGAGGCGCCGGAGGATACCCCGGCCAAGGCCCAGATCCCGTCCCGGGCCAAACCCAAGCCCCAGGCCGCAGGAGAGGAAAAACCATGAAGCGTCTGGGTCTGATCCTGCTGCGTGTGTTCACGGCCTTTGACTGGCCCTTGCTGCTGGTGCTGGTGCTGCTGGCCGTGCTGGGGCTTACGGTCATGCATTCGGCAGTAGGCAGCACCGACTGGCGCTTCTCCGATCAGTCGCGCAATTTCGTCATCGCCTTCGGCGCCATGTGGATCACGGCGCTGGTGCCTCCCAAAACGCTGCTCAGGCTGGCAGTGCCGTTCTACGTCGTGGGCGTGGTGCTGCTGCTAGGCGTGGAGTTCGTCGGCGAAACCAGCAAGGGCGCGACACGTTGGCTCAATCTGGGCTTTACGCGCATCCAGCCCTCGGAAATGATGAAGATCGCCGTGCCCATGATGCTGGCCTGGTATTTCCAGCGCCACGAGGGCGAGGTGCGCATCCGTGACTTCCTGGTGGCGGCCCTGATGCTGGCAGGCCCTTTCGTGCTGATCGTGCTGCAGCCCGACCTGGGTACCGCCTTGCTGGTGTTTGGCGCCGGTTTCTTCGTGATCTATTTCGCCGGCCTGTCCTTCAAGCTGCTGGTGCCGGCGGTGGTGGCGGGCGTGCTGGCCATCGGTACCCTGATCTACTACGAAGACCAGCTGTGCGAGCCCGATGTGGATTGGGTGGTGCTGCACAATTACCAGAAGCATCGGGTCTGCACGCTGCTCAATCCCAGTTCCGATCCGCTGGGCAAGGGCTTTCACACCATCCAGTCGATGATCGCGGTGGGCTCGGGCGGGCTGTATGGCAAGGGTTACATGCAAGGCACCCAGACCCACCTGGACTTCATCCCCGAGCGCACCACCGACTTCATCTTCGCGGTCTACGCCGAAGAATTCGGCCTCTATGGCGGGGTGGCGATGCTGGTGCTCTATGCCTTGCTGATCGCGCGCGGGCTGGCCATCGCCGCGCGCAGCGTGACCCAGTTCGGGCGTCTCATGGCCGGTTCCATGGCCATGATGATGCTTATCTACGTCTTCGTGAACGTCGGCATGGTGACCGGCATCCTGCCGGTGGTGGGCGTGCCCCTGCCTTTCATGAGCTATGGCGGCACGGCCCTGCTTACCATGGGCGTGGCCTTCGGCATCATGATGAGCATCAGCCGCCATCGGGCGGTCAAGGACTAGCCGGGGCCTTGCGGCCCCGGCCTTCGGTTCAGGCTTGCGGGGCGGCAACGCCCAGTTCATCGCCCAATGCCTGCAGGGATTGCCAGATGGCAGGTGCGAACGTGATGGCCGTGGCGTTGCGCGCACGGTTGGCGGCCTCGTACTCTCCCGGATACTGCACCCGATCCACGCCGGGTTGCGGCGGGCAGGCGTGCAAATATTCGATGAAGGCGTCCACTTCGTGCGTGCGCCAGCTGGTATTGAAGTCCACCTGGGGATTGAAGAGCACGGCGAACAGGTTGTTGGTCGCCACCCCCTGGCGCGGATGTTCGGGCTGAATGGTGCCGCCGCCCGAGAGGACGCCGGCCAGCAATTCGGCCACCAGACCCAGTGCATAGCCCTTATGCCCGCCGAAAGGCAGCAGCGCGCCGGGCGGATCCGTGAAGAGCGCCGCCGGATCGGTGGTCGGAAAGCCCTGGGCGTCGATCAGGGAGCCGGCCGGAGCCGGCTCGCCGTTGGTGGCCAGTACGCGAGCCTTGTTGACCGCGATCGAGCTGGTCGCCATATCCACGATGAAGGGCGGGCGTCCGCCCGGCAGCGGGCCGGCGAAACACAGCGGATTGGTCGTCATGCAGGCTCGCGCGCCGCCATAGGGCGCCACCGTCGGCTCGCGGTTGACCACGTTGGTGAAGGCCAGCAGGATCAGGCCGGCATGGGCTGCCATCTCGCCGTAATAGCCCATGCGGCCCAGGTGGTGGCTGCGGCGCAGCGTCAGGATGCACGAGCCGGTCTCGTCGCAGCGTTCGATGGCCGCTTTCATGGCCATCTTGCCGATGTGCTGGCCGAAGCCGTTGTCGCCGTCAAAAGCCAGCAGCGAGCCGCTGTCGGTCAACAGCTGCAGGCGGCCGTCGCCGCGCAGATTGCCGGCGCGCAGCACGCGGGCATAGTTGGGCAGGATGGACAGGCCATGGCTGGTGTAGCCGACGCGATCGGACTCCACCAGGTGCTCGGCCACATCAAAGGCGATGTCGGCCGGCACGTCCAGGGCGGTCAGGATGGCCTGGCCATAGGCCAGGGCGTCTTCGATACGGATTTGCATGCCCATCCTTCCTTACAGCAGGCCCAGCCAGCGCCAGTAGGTCATGCCCATCACCATCATCAGCGCGAAACCGATGATCGTGATCAGGATGCCGACCTTGGCGAACTGCCGCGCGGTAAATGTTTCCGTGCCCAGGCACACCATGTTCTGGGGGGCGTTGATGGGCAGGATGAAGCCATAGCTGACCACGAAGCCCAGCAGCATCGTCATGCCCAGGCGGTTGAAGTCGCCCGGCAGCGTCTGCAGCACTGAAATCAGGATCGGCAGCATGGCCGAGGTCAGTGCGGTGGCGCTGGCGAAACCGAGGTGGATCAGGATCAGGAATGCCGACAGGATGCCGAAGATCATGAGGGGGCTGACATGGTCCAGGCCGGTGTGCGTCACCACCTGGTTGCCCAGCCACTGACCGGCCTGGGTCGAGAGCAATGCCGAGCCCAGGCTGATGCCCACGCCGAACACGATCACCGTGCCCCACGGAATGCGGCTTTGCACGTCTTTCCAGGTCATCACGCCAAAGCGCGGCAGCAGCAGCAGTACCAGGCCGAAATAAGTGGTCGAGGTCGTGTCGAAGTTGTGCAGCACCTTCTCGGTGGACCAGCACAGCAGCAGCAGGATGGAGACGGCCATCAGGCGCTTCTGCGGCCCGGTCATGGGACCCAGCTCGCGCAGCTCGCGTTCCACCGCTTCCTTGCCGCCGGCGATTTCATTGCTTTCCGGCGGCAGCATCTTCAGCACCACCACGATCAGCACGGCCGACATGATGAGCGACCAGGGTACCCCGGCGATCAGCCATTCGGCCCAGCTCACACGCTCGCCGAGCATCTTCTCCATGAAGCCGACGGTCAGCAGGTTCTGGGCCGCGGCGGTCTGGATGCCGACGTTCCAGATGCTGGTGGCCTGGGCCACGATGATCATGATGCCGGCGGCGATGTTGGAGCGCTTGTCCACGCCGAAGGCGGCGATCACGCCCATCATGATGGGCACCACGGCGGCGCTGCGGGCCGTGGCGCTGGGCACCACCAGGCTGAGCACGATGGTCACTGCGATCGCGCCGATCAGAATGCGGCGCGTGCTGGTGCCGATCTTGGACAGTGTGACCAGGGCGATGCGGCGGTCCAGCCCGGTGAAGGTCATGGCCGCGGCGATGAATAGCGCGCCAGCCACCAGCGCGAGCGCCGAGTTGGCGAACCCCTGCAGCGCCATGGTGATGGCTGCCGAGGTGCCGATCAGTACCTCTGGATTCTTGACGGCGGGGGCGGTCCCCAAAAGAAAGGCCATCAAGGTGGTGACCATGATGGCGCTGGCTTCGTAGGAGACCGCTTCGGTGATCCAGACCACCACGGCGAAAACCAGGATGGCCAGCATGCGATGCCCGGCTATGGGCAGGCTGTCCGGTGTGGGAACCAGCAGCACCGCAATCAGGGCAAGGATGCCGGCGATCAAGCCAATGGGGATTTTTTTCTTGGGGACTTGCGAGGCAGGGGAGGCGGCTTGCGCGCTCATATCCATCTCCGTTCTTAAGTCAGACTACGAAGAAACAAGTGTAAGAAATAGATGAAAACCCGTATTGAGGGCGATCAAGCCGACCCGAATGCTGGCTGGATGCGGTGGGTTGGTCTGATTATCCTGAACGGTTGCCCGAAAGGGCAAGCTTATTTGACCGAAATTTCAGGGCAGCACCAGGCGAAGCTGTTCGTCCAGGTGCAGCGTGGGCGCAATGCGCCAGCCACTTTGGGCATAGCGCAGCCAGCGTCCCATGACCAGGTGGGTCAGCAGGCTGGCATAGGCGGCGATGTCGGTCTGGGCTGACAGGGTGCCTTCGGCCACCGCATTGCGCAGGCATTGTTTGAGCGAAGCCTCGATGCGGTCGTTGACGTGATTGATGCGTTCCTGCAGGCGATTGTCTTCGGTGACCAGCGCATCGCCGGTCAGCACCCGCGTGATGCCCCGGTTGCGCTCCGAGAAGGCCAGCAGCATCGAGACGGTCTTGCGGGCCTGAGGCAGGGCCTGAGGTTCGGCCACGGCGATCTGGTTCACCAGCGTGAACAGCGTGCTTTCGATGAACTCGATCAGCCCCTCGAACATCTGGGCCTTGCTGGCGAAATGGCGATAGAGCGCGGCTTCCGAGACCTGCAGACGCGCGGCCAGGGCCGCGGTCGTGACACGCGCGGCGTGGGGCTGCTCTAGCATTTCTGCCAGCATCTGCAGGATCTGGGTTTTTCTCTCGCCGGGTTTGGTCGCCATGGCTGGGCTGCGGTCAGGACGGTATGGGTGTCAGCGGCGCAGCGGGCGGCGGCGCAGCAGCAGATCACTGACGCAGTTTACCCGCAAGTCGACATAGCCCGGGCGTTGCCGATGGCCGCGCGAGAACGGCGTGCCGGGATGATAGACATGCACCGTGCGCATGCCCACCTGGCGCGCGCTGCGCAGGTTGTCCAGCGTGTCTTCGACCAGCACGGTGCGCCAGGCCGGCACGCCCTCGCGCGCGAGCACGTGGCGCAGCAGCGCCGGCGAGGGCTTGGGCCGGAACTCGCCGTGCAGGCGCATCTGCTCGATGCCCCACAGCGCATCGAAGCAATGCAGGATGCCAAGATGGCGCAGCACGGCGCGCGCGTAGTGCAGCGGCGCGTTGGTCAGCAGCACCTTGCGTCCGGGCAAGCGGCGCAGTTTGTCGGCCAGGGCCTTCTCGGCCCGCACCAGCGGCGCCACGTCGAAGTCATGGCTGCGGTGCAGGAAGGCATGCGGGTCCACGCCATGGTGGCGCACCAGGCCGATGACGGTGGCGCCGTAGCGTTTCCAGTAGAGCGTGCGCAGGCGGTCGGCCGTGGGGGCGTCGACCTCCAGCGCTTCGGCCACGGCCTGCGTCATGCCCGCGTCGATGCGCGGGAAGATGGCATGCGAGGTGTCATGCAGGGTGTTGTCCAGGTCGAACAGCCACAGCCGTCCGGCGCTGGGCGGGGCGCCGGGCGAGCGGCGCGGCCGCGTTGCCGGGCCGCTCAACTGCCGGCGCGCCCGCATCAGTGCGAGCTGATCATGGTGCCCACGCCGCGATCCGTCAGGATCTCCAGCAGCAGGCAGTGCGGCACGCGGCCGTCGACGATGTGCACCGAGTTCACGCCATTCTTGGCGGCGTCCAGGGCCGAGGAGATCTTCGGCAGCATGCCGCCCGAGATGGTGCCGTCGGCGAACAGCTCGTCGATGGTCTGCGCCGACAGGCTGCGCAGCAGATTGCCGCTCTTGTCGAGCACGCCCGGGGTGTTGGTCATCATGAGCAGCTTCTCGGCGCCCAGCACCTCTGCCATCTTGCCGGCGACCACGTCGGCGTTGATGTTGTAGGCCTGGCCGTCCTCGCCGTTGCCGATGGGCGAGATCACCGGAATGAACTGATCATCCTGCAGCGCCTTGACCACGGCCGGTTCCACGCGGGTGATGTCGCCCACGTAGCCGATATCCAGCGGCTCGTCCGGATTTTCCTTGTTGGTCATCAGCTTCTTGCGGGCCTGGATCAGCATGCCGTCCTTGCCCGTCAGGCCGACGGCCTTGCCACCGGCTTCGTTGATCATCATGACGATGTCCTGCTGCACCTGGCCGCCCAGGACCCACTCGACCACTTCCATGGTCTCGGCGTCGGTCACGCGCATGCCCTGCATGAAGGTGCCCTGCTTGCCGATACGGCGCAGCGCGTCGTCGATTTGCGGGCCGCCGCCGTGCACCACCACCGGGTTCAGGCCGACCAGCTTCAGAAGCACCACGTCGTGGGCGAAGCTGCGCTGCAATCGCTCTTCCGTCATGGCATTGCCGCCGTATTTCACCACGATGGTCTTGCCATGAAATCGTCGGATGTACGGCAAGGCTTCGGAGAGTACGGCCGCTTTGACGGCGGGAGACATTACGGCAGCAGGGTCGGGGGTGTCGTTCATGGCGATAGGGGGGTACCCGGAAAAAAGATGGAAAAAATGCCTGCGCCCATGGCGGGAATCGACATGGCGGCAAGCACTTCCCGGATTGTAGTCAAGACCTCGGGAACTTGCGCCGCCGCCATAACGATATGCCCGACAACCCGCCGGCTTTCGAGTAAATTGGGGGCGTTTTTGCAACGTCAGGCCGTTCGCCCTGCGGACAGCCTGCGCCAACCACCATACCAGAGGCAAGTGACATGACGTTCAAGATTCTCCAAACCGTGCTGCTGGGCAGCGCCCTGACGCTGGGCGCGGCGCAGGCCGAGACGCTGACCATCGCCGCCACCCAGGTGCCGCATGCGGAAATCCTGGAGGTGGTCAAACCGGTGCTGGCCAAGGAAGGCGTTACTCTCGACATCAAGGTGTTCAGCGATTACGTGCAACCCAACCTGCAGGTTGCCGACAAGCAGATGGACGCCAATTTCTTCCAGCACAAGCCCTATCTGGATACCTTCAACAAGGATCGCAAGACTGACCTGGTGCCGGTCGCGCTGGTGCACGTCGAGCCGTTCGGCGCCTATTCGAAGAAGATCAAGTCGCTGGACGATCTCAAGCCGGGGGCGTCGGTGGCGATCCCCAACGATCCGTCCAACAGCGGACGTGCCCTGCTGCTGCTGCAGAATCAGGGCTTGATCAAGCTGAAGGATCCGTCGAATATCGTCGCCACCCCGGTGGATGTGGTCGAGAACCCCAAGAAGCTCAAGTTCCGCGAACTGGAGGCCGCCATGCTGCCGCGCTCGCTCGATGACGTGGATCTGGCCCTGATCAACACCAACTACGCCCTGGAGGCCGGCCTGGTGCCGACCCGCGACGCGCTGTTCATCGAGGGTGCCGATTCGCCTTACGCCAACATCGTGGTCACGCGCAGCGACAAGCAGAATGATCCGGCCGTCAAGAAGCTGGTGCAGGCCCTGCACAGCGAGGGCGTGCGCAGCTTTATCCTGGAAAAGTACAAGGGTGCCGTCGTTCCGGCGTTCTGAGAGCGCTGGCGGCCGTCTCAGCCGGCCGCCAGCGCCTTTTCGACCGTGGCGTGGAATTCGTCACGGTCGTAGTCACCCAGATAGCGCTTGAGAATGCGGCCATCCTTGCCGATCAGGAAGGCTGTCGGCGTGAGGCGCACGTCGCCAAAGGCGCGCGCGATCTCCCCGCTGCGATCCAGGGCCACCGGAAACGGCAGCTCGCGCGAGCGGGCGAAAGCCTCGACATAGTTGACCGGGTCGTATTGCATGGCCACGGCGATGGTTTCATAGCCCTTGGGCTGGTACGCCTGGTAGGCCTTGATGGTGTCGGGCATCTGCTTGACGCAGGTCACGCAGCTGGTCGCCCAGAACTTGACCAGCACCACCTTGCCTTTCAGGTCTTCGGTGGTGAGGGTCTTGCCGTCGAGCAGCTGATAGGTCACCTGGGGCGCCGAGGGCGCTGGCCGCCAGACGAACCAGGCGGCGATGCCGGCCACGATGGCCAGGGCCAGGACGATCGCGAGCTTTTTCATTGGATGGGCATGATTTCGAGCCCGCCGTCGCCACCGGCGCCTGCGGCGCCCGTGCCGCTGCTGCCGGCCGGGCTGTTGCTGTTTTCGATGACCGCTGGTTTGTCCCCGGCCTGTTGGCTGTCGTTGCCCGACAGCCGCAGGGCTTCTTCGCGGCTGATGATGTCGAACGACTTGACCACCTTGTTCACGCCGCTCACGCCAGCCGTCGCATTGGCGGCGTAGTCGCCTTCGGCCTGGGTGACCAGCCCCATCAGGTAGACCACCCCTTTGTCGGTCGTGACCAGGATGGTGCGCGAGGGCACGTACTTGGTGTTGATCAGGGTGCTGCGCACCTTGGACGTCAGCCAGGTGTCATTGGAGCGGGTCGAGAAGGAGGCGGCCGGACCGACCGTCAGCTGGTTGCTCACCCGTTTGACGCGTTCGATGCTTTGCGCAATGGCGCCGGCTTCGGCCTTGGCGGCTTCGGTGGGCACATCGCCGGTCAGCAGCACCTGGCCGTTGTAGACGGCGGCGTTCACGCGCGCCGTGGGCCCGAGCTTGGTGGCAATCTGGCTCTCGACCCGGAAAGTGGTGTTCTGGTCATCGAGTTGCACGCCCGAGCTGCGGCGGTCTGTTGCGACCACGGCGGTGGTGGCGGCCGCGCCGCCGATGACCAGTGGCACGCAGGCCGACAGCGAAGCCGTGGCGGCGGCCAGCGCGGCCGACAGCAACAGGGGACGGGCGCAGCGGATCTTGGACAGCATCATTCAGTGTCTCCGAGCAGAAGGGCGTCGATACCATCGCACAGGGCATGCAGCAGCAGGATGTGGACTTCCTGGATGCGCATGGTGCGATCGTGCGGCACACAGAGATGGACGTCGTGCGGCGTGATCAGTTCCCCCATGACGCCGCCGCCCTTGCCTGTCAGGGCGATGACGTGCATTTCGCGGTCGCGCGCCGCTTCCATGGCGCGCACTACATTGGGGGAGTTGCCGCTGGTGGAAATGGCCACCAGGACATCGCCGGGCTGGCCCAGCGCATTGACCTGGCGCTCATAGATTTCGTCAAAGCCGTAATCATTGGCCACGGCCGTGAGGATGGACGTGTCGGTATTCAGGGCGATGCCGGCCAGTGGCAGGCGGTCGCGCTCGAAGCGGCCCACCAGTTCGGCCACGAAATGCTGTGCGTCCGAAGCCGAGCCGCCGTTGCCGCAGGCCAGGATGCGGCCGTTGTTGGCCAGGGCCGCGAAAAGCAGCTCCACGGCGCTGGCCAGGGGCTCGGCCAGCGTGTGCATGCTTTGTTCGAACAGCGTCATCGCATCGCGGAAGTGCGACGTCATGCGAGAGGTCATATCCATGGCGCGGATTATCTCACGCGCACGCTTTCTGTATCAGCGTGACCGCCGTCGGCCGTGTAAGTGCTGTGACGCAATATGAACGGGTGGCGGCAGGGCGTCGCGCAGCCAGCGTGCCCGGCCGGCCTCGAACAGCACCACGTCAAAGCGTACGGCGGGCGGCGGCCAGGGCAGGCCGGCCAGCCAGCATTGGGTGCAGCGCCACAGACGCGCCTGCTTGGCCGGGCCGATGCTGGCTGCCGCGCCGCCGGCTGCCGTGCCGGCCCGCCAGCGCACTTCGACCACGACCAGCACGGGCCCGTCGCGCATGATCAGATCCAGCTCGCCCCAACGATTGCGCACGTTGCGGGCCACCAGCGCGAGGCCCTGCGCGCGCAGCAGGCGCAAGGCCTCGCGCTCGGCGCGGCGGCCGTCCCGGTGGCGCGGGTCGGCGGGCGCAGGGCGCAGTCGCGCCAGGCCCCGCAGGGCAGATTTCAGCAGACACATGGGGCTACACTGACAGTCTTTCCCCCCGCAGTGGTTGCCGTATGAATGAAGAAGTCACCCCTCAGCTTGCCGGCGACGCCTGGCGTCGGGTCGCCGAACGCGTGGCGGGCCAGCATTGGCCCGAGGGCGCGCTGTACGTGGTGGCCACCCCGATCGGCAATCTGGGCGATCTGGGGCTGCGCGCCTGGCAGGCGCTGGCGCGCGCCGATGTGATCGCTGCGGAAGACACGCGCGCCAGCCGTGCGCTGCTCGATGCCTGGGGCGTGAGTACGCCGCTGATGGCTGCCCATCGGCACAACGAGGCCCAGGCCGCCCAGGCCATCTGCGACCGTCTGGCTCGCGGAGAGCGTGTGGCGCTGGTGTCCGATGCCGGTGCGCCGGCCGTGAGCGACCCGGGCGCACGCATCGTGCGTGCGGTGCGGGCCGCCGGCCATCCGGTGTTGCCCATCCCCGGGCCCAGCGCCGTCATCACCGCCCTCATGGGCAGCGGCGTGACCAGCGACGAGAATCCGGCCTTCGCTTTTGCCGGATTCGCGCCGCCCAAGGCGGTTGCCCGCCAGCGCTGGCTGGCCCAGTGGGCCGCCTTGCCCGCGCCGGTGCTGATGTTCGAATCGCCGCATCGGCTGGCGGCCACCCTGGCCGATCTGTTGCAGGTCTGCGGCCCGCAACGCCAGCTCACCGTGGCGCGCGAACTCACCAAACGTTTCGAGGAGATCGACACCTTTGCCCTGGGCGAGGCCGCCGCCTGGCTGGCAGCCGACAGCCACCGCGAGCAGGGCGAGTTCGTTCTCATCCTGCATGCGGCGCCGCTCGAAGACGAAGACGCGCAGGCCGACCCGGCGGTCGACACCCTGCTCGATGCGCTGCTGGAAACCGTGTCGGTGCGCGACGCGGCCCGGGTGGCCGCCAAGGTCACCGGCCAGCCGCGCGACGTGCTGTATCAGCGCGCCCTGGCGCGCAAGGAACGTGCATGAGCCGGGTGATCGCCGAGGCGGCAGCCCTGGAAACCGGTACGCCGCTGGGCGCGGTGCGCTTGATGGCCAGCGAGGCCGGGCTGTGTGGCCTGTGGTTCATGGATCAGACAGATCTGGCAGAGCCTGGCGTGGCCGAGGCCTCGCCCCAGCAGCAACGCTGGCTTGTGCAGGCCGCGGGGCAACTGAAGGCCTGGTTCGCCGGCGAGCGGCGGGATTTCGATCTGCCGCTGGCGCCGCAAGGCACGCCATTTCAACGCAAGGTCTGGGATGGCCTGTTGGCGCTGCCCTTCGGGACGACCGTCGGTTACGGCGAACTGGCGCGCCGGCTGGGGCAGCCGGGCGCGGCGCGCGCCCTGGCCCAGGCGGTCGGGCGCAACCCCATTTCCATCATCATTCCCTGTCACCGGGTGATCGGCAGCGACACCTCCTTGACCGGTTTCGGTGGCGGCCTGGCCCGCAAGCGCGAACTGCTGCTGCACGAAGGTAACCGCTACAGCAGCCAGGCCGCCCGGGCACGGCGTGTGAACGACGGTCAGATGGATCTGCCCTGGTAAGAAGGCGAGGATGCGCTTATTGCGCGGCCACGCTGGGCATCAGGCCGGTCTGCTCGGCCAGCTGCGAGGCTGCCTGCTGGGCCGCCTCGCGCGAGGCATAGGGCCCCATCCGTACGCGGAACAGGCCGGAGGTCTGCTCGATGGTGGCTGCGGGGCCGGCGCTGGCCAGGATGTCATTGACCCGGTTGGCCAGCTTGTGGGCGTTGTCCGCCTGGCTGAAGGCACCCAGTTGCAGATAGATCCCCGGCCCCGTCGCCAGGGTCACGGGGCGCGCCGCAGGCGCTTGCGGCAGGGCATAGACCTGCGGCGCTGTGCCGGGCTCAGCGTTTTGCATGGCGCGGATTTCGGCCGGCAGGATGCGCTCGACCAGCACGGGGCCGCTGCCCGGGCCGATGATGCCCAGTTTGTGCGCCGCTACATAAGACAGATCCATGATGCGGTCGCTGTGAAAGGGGCCGCGGTCGTTGACCCGCACGATGATGCTGCGCCCATTGATCCGGCTCGTCACCCGCGCGTAGCTGGGGATGGGCAGGGTCGGGTGGGCCGCCGTCATCTGGTACATGTCGTAGGACTCGCCATTGGACGTCGGGTTGCCGTGGAACTTCTTGCCGTACCAGGAGGCCAGGCCTTCCTTTCGATAGGGGCGCTCCGAGGTGTCGGGCACATAGCGCTTGCCGAATACCACGTAGGGACGGTTCGGGCCGCTGGCCAGGGGTTCCAGGCGTGGCACGGCGTCCGGGATGCTGTCCAGGTTGGAGGGCACCGAAGCGTGCGGGCCGTCATCCTTGTAATAGGCGCCGCCGCGCTTGCTGCTGGTGCCGCAGCCGGCCAGGATCAGGACCAGCATCAGGACGGCCAGGGTCGGCAGGCGGCGCACGCTCATGCCGGGTCTTTGGGCAACTGGGAGCGGTGGCGCACCAGCAGCGGGTCGTGCTCGCTGAAGCGGCGGGCCAGTTCCTCGACCACATAGACCGAGCGGTGCTGTCCCCCCGTACAGCCGATGGCGACCGTCAGGTAGTTGCGGGTGTCCAGGGTGTATTGCGGCAGCCAACGGCGCAGAAAGCCGTCGATGTCATCGACCATGCGCTGGACGATCTCGAAGCCCGACAGCCACTCGGCCACCGGCTGGTCGCGCCCGGTGAGCGGGCGCAGGTGGCGGTCGTAATAGGGGTTGGGCAGGCAGCGCACGTCGAACACCAGGTCGGCGTCGTTGGGTACGCCCCGCTTGAACGCAAAGGATTCGAAGGTCAGCACCAGCGGGGAGCGGTCGGCGTCGATCAGCTCGCGGATCCAGGCGCGCAGCTGGCCCGGAGTCAGGTCGGAGGTGTCGATGACATGTTCCTGGTCACGCACCGGCGCGAGCAGTTCGCGCTCCATGTCGATGCAGTCGGCCAGCGACAGCGATTGTCCGCCGCGTGCCGCCCGATCGGTGAGGGGGTGGCGGCGGCGCGATTCGGAATAGCGTTGGGTCAGGGTGGCGGTGCTGGCGTCCAGGAAGACCACCGAGAGCTGCGTGCCCATGGCGCGCAAGGCCGTGATGACGTTGGGCAACTCGGCCAGCTGGCCCGGCGAACGCACGTCGATGGCGGCCGCCACGCGCTCCATGCCGTCATCGCGGGCGGCTGCGACGAACTCGGTCAGAAAGCGCAGCGGCAGGTTGTCCACGCAGGTAAAACCTGCGTCTTCGAGCATACGCAGGGCCACCGACTTGCCAGAGCCGGAGATGCCGGTAATGAGGACGACTCTTAACATGCTGTGATTGTGGCATGAATTGCGCGGCCACGGCCGGGCCGGCGGCCTCGCCGGCGGCGAGGTTGCGCGCATGCATCAATGAGGGGTATGGCCCCGCCTATTTGCTGCTTTGCAGGATCGCCATGGCCTGGCGTTCCATGAATTCGCCCAGGGTATCGATGCCGCGCAGCTTCAGTATGGTATTGCGCACGGCCGCCTCGACCAGCACGGCCAGGTTGCGTCCGGCCGCCACCTGCAGCATCACTTTGCGCACCGGCAGGCCCAGCATGTCCTGGGTGATGTCCTGCAGCGGCAGGCGTTCGAATTTGTCCTGGGCCGTGGCACGCACCAGGTGCACGATGAGCTTCAGGCGCATCTTGCGGCGCACCGAGGTCTCGCCGAAGATGGTGCGGATATCGAGCAGGCCCAGGCCGCGCACTTCCAGCAGGTTCTGCAGCAGTTGCGGGCAGTGGCCCTCGATCATGTTGGGGGCGGTGCGGGAAAACTCGACCGCGTCATCGGCCACCAGGCCGTGCCCGCGCGAGATCAGTTCCAGCGCCAGCTCGCTCTTGCCCAGGCCGGATTCGCCGGTAATCAGCACGCCCACGCCCAGCACGTCCATGAACACGCCGTGCACCGTGGTGGTGGGGGCGAGTTTCTTGCCCAGATAGATGCGCAGCAGGTCGATGAGCTGGGCTGCCGCCACCGGCGTGGACAACAGCGGCACCTGATGCTGGTCGCACTGGTCGATCAGGTCCTGGGGAGGGGACAGGCCATCGGCCAGCAGGATCGCCGGCACGCCGCCGATCAGCAACTCATCCATGTGATGGATGCGGCGGCGCAGGTCAAAGCGGGTGTAGTAGGCCAGTTCTTCCTGGCCGAAGACCTGGATGCGCGAGGGGTGGATCAGATTCAGGTGGCCGACCAGGTCGGCGGCGCCCAGGCCGTCGTCGGAGATGCTGCGATCGGCCGACCCCTGCCCGGCAATCCAGTGAAAGGGGATGGTGTCGGCGTTGTCGTCGATCAGTTCCTGGACGGTGAGCATGGGACGGTGCCTCAGAGCTGACCTGTCGTGAGGATGCGGTGCACTTCGGCCGGGTCTGTCTCGGTGGCCAGTGCTTCACGCAGGGTCTTGTTGGACATCAGCTGCGCCAGTTCGGCCAGGATGTCCAGGTGCTGCTGCGTTGCGGTCTCGGGGACCAGCAGGCACAGCAGCATCGAAACGGGTTGGCCGTCAGGCGCATCGAAGGGAATGGGCTGCGCCAGGCGGATGAAGGCGGCCACAGCCTGGTCCAGGCCCTTGACGCGGCCGTGCGGCACGGCCACGCCTTGCCCCAGCGCCGTGGAGCCCAGACGCTCGCGGGCGAACAGGCTGTCGAACACGACCGATCGGGCCAGCCCATGGTGGTTTTCAAAGAGCAGACCGGCTTGTTCGAACGCCCGTTTTTTGCTGGTAGCGAGCATATCGAGCACGACGTTGCCGGCGGGGAGGATGCGCGACAAGTGATTCATGCGGATCATTATAGGGTTATATGACGCGGTGCAAAAAAAGGCGATGCAGGCGATGAGCACGCAAGCATAGACCGACTGCGCACTGGTGGGAAGCGAGGTGTTGGATTTTGGGAAAGCCGGGGAAGGGGGCCGATGTCCGCCCGGTAATGCAAAAGGGGGGACATCGGTTCCGATACGAGCTGTTTCAGCTCAGGTCAGGATGGGCGGCGGGCCGCCACGAGAGGGTGTGAGGCGCGGGATTAGGGTTGCGGCGCGCTTTCGGCGGCGCTGTGTCGCTTCACGGACTCGTTGGCGTGATTTTGCAGCTTGTCCTTGTGCTTGATGACCTGGCGGTCCAGTTTGTCGATCAGAAGGTCTATCGCGGCGTACAGGTTCTCATCCACGGCTTCGCAATGGATATCCTTGCCGCTGAGATGCATCGTGATTTCGGCTTTGTGCCGCAGGGGCTCCACCGAGAGCATGACCTGGGTATCGATCACATGGTCGAAGTGTCGCAATACACGCGCCAGTTTGTTCGTGACATATTCCCGGATGGCCGGGGTGACGTCGAGGCGACGACCGCTGATGCTCAGGTTCATAGTGCGCTCTCCTTCCAGAAAGAGAATGGGAAAACAGGTTGCGCAGATTGCGCGTTGTACCGCGTTGGACAGCCTCCTTTGCTTTGCGGATACGGGCCGGAAAATCCGGCTCCTTGAGTACTAGTGTATAGACTCCTTGCCCGAATACAAGGGTGTTGGATCAAGCCTTGGAAAGAGACGGATAGCGCTTCTGACAAGGGGTATCCGGCGTTGGCCGATCTCTCCGGGGACTGACCCTCCCGTGTTGCGCTGCACACTGCGCAGGCAAAAAAAACCGCTGTCGCGGGACAGCGGTTTGCAGGACGCAGCGGGGGCATGGCTACATGCGGAAGTGTTCGCCCAGATAGACGCGCCGCACGGCCGGATCGCCCACGATCTCGTCGGGGTGGCCGTCGGTCAGCACCTTGCCTTCGCTGATGATGTAGGCCCGGTCGCAGATCCCCAGGGTTTCACGCACGTTGTGGTCGGTGATCAGCACCCCGATGCCCCGGCCCTTGAGAAAGCGCACGATGCGCTGGATCTCGATGACCGCGATCGGGTCCACGCCGGCAAACGGTTCGTCGAGCAGGATGAAGCGCGGGTTGGTGGCCAGGGCGCGCGCGATCTCGACGCGCCGGCGCTCGCCACCCGACAGCGAGATGGCGGTGCTGCTGCGGATATGGCCGATCTGCAATTCGTCCAGCAGGGCTTCCAGGCCCTCGTTGATGCGCGGGCCCGACAGCGGTTTGCCCTGCGCATCGAGCTGCAGTTCCAGCACGGCGCGGATGTTCTGCTCTACCGTCAGGCGGCGGAACACCGAGGCGTCCTGGGGCAGGTACGACAACCCCTTGCGCGCGCGCTTGTGGATGGGCATGGCCGTGATGTCGTCGCCGTCGATCTCGATGCGTCCGGCATCGGCCGGCACCAGCCCGACGATCATGTAGAAGCTGGTTGTCTTGCCAGCGCCGTTGGGGCCAAGCAGGCCGACCACTTCGCCGCTTTGCACGGATAGCGAGACGTCCTGCACCACAGTGCGGCCGTTATAGGTCTTGCGCAGTCCGGTGGCGCGCAGATTGCCTTGCTGGCCCGCGGCAAGCGTGGCGGAGGAGGTGTTCGCGAAAGGGTGCGTCATAAGTGGGGGCGGCGATTTACTTCGATTTGGCGCCACGGCCGGACTGGGCGCGGCATTCGGCGATGGCGGCGTCGGCCTTGGCGCGCGGCGGCGAGAACGAACGCACCCGTCCTCCCGGGGCCGACGAGTTGGGTCCGCCTTCGGCCTGGTAGGTGCCGGTTTTTTCGTTGTAGCGCACCCGTTCGCCACGAATGGTGTCGAAGGGCTTGCCACAGATGAAGCGCGTGACCACGGCCTTGCCGATCAGATCGAACTGGCTTTTGCTGCCGTCGTACTCGGCCCGCAGGCCTTCGCCCTCGATCACCTCGAAGGTTTCGGGCCGCTCCTGGCGGATGCGTACCAGCTTGCCCTTGTTGGCGGTGGCGGTGCCGAACTGGCCGCCCTTGGCGTCTTCGCGTACGTCCAGCTTGTCGGCATGCAGGGTCATCAGGCCGCGGGTCAGGGACACGTTGCCGGTGAAGACGCTTTGCCGCTTGACGTCGTCATAGTGCAGCGAGTCGGAGAGAATCAGCGTGCTGGGAGCTTCGGCCGAGGATGATTGGGCCAGGGCCGGCGTGCACAGGGCCGTGGCGAGGCCGGCCAGGCTGGACGCCAGGAAAGTCCGGAAAGGGGTCATGGTGTTGTCGGGTTCTGGTTGTCAGGCGCGCTGCGGGGGGCCGCCGGGCGGGAGTCGGCCGGGGCGATCTCGACACCGGTCGAGGCATGCACTTCCAGCTGGCGCGTCTTGTTGTTGTATCGCATGCCGGTGCCGTTCATGCGTGAGTTGCCTTTGACGACCCGGGCGGGCAGGTCGGTATAGACCACGTCGTCGTCGGGCAGCAGGATCAGCTGCTCGCTGCGTACATCGAGCGCGTCATTGCGGGCATCGGCGCTGCGCGAGACGTGCGCCTGGCCATTCATGACGATGCGCTTGCCGCCGTCTTCCATGATGGCGGTCTTGGAGACCGCCACCGTGATGGGGTTGTTGGCCTGCTGGCCGATCGCCCGTGGCGAGGTGATGTGATACGAGTCGTCGTCCGGGAAGTGCTCGCCGTAGGCGCCCTCCAGGCGGTTGATGGGCTTGCCCTGCGCGTCGGTGCGCAACATCACGAAATTACGCGACCAGGCGTCCTTTTCGTGGGTGATGCGGCGCGGCGGATCGATGGGGATGGCCCGCTGCGCATAATCGGCTGCCCACCAGGTGCCGGCCACCAGGCTCAGCAGCAGGAACAGCGCAATCAGCGAGGGGAAGCGGTCTTTCATGGAAACCTATGGGTTACTGGATGGCGCCGGGGCCGGTCAGGACGGCGGGCGTGTTCAGGAAGGCACCCAGCCGGCCCTGGGCTGCCAGCAGCAGGTCGCAGCACTCGCGTGCCGCACCGCTGCCGCCCGGCTGGGTCGATACCCAGTGCGCAGCCTGCGCCACATAGGCCGGCGCGTTGCTTACGCTGGCGGCAAAGCCGGCGCGCTGCATGGCGGGCAGGTCGATGATGTCATCGCCCATGAACCCGGTCTGATTGAGTTGGATGCCCAGGCGTTGCGCAAGTTCAGTCAGGGCTGCGCCCTTGTCGCGCACGCCCTGCATCAGTTCGGCAATGCCCAGTTCGGCGGCCCGGCGCGCCGTGATCGGGCCGGCGCGCCCGGTGATCAACGCCACTTTGATGCCGCTTTCCATCAGCAGACGCAGGCCATGGCCGTCCAGCGCATTGAAACGCTTGAGCATCTCGCCCTGTTCGCCGAAGTATAGGCTGCCGTCGGTCAGCACGCCGTCGACATCGAACACCATGAGGCGTACGGCGGCTGCGCGTTCGCGTACCGGCTGGGCGACACGGGCCAGCAGCAGGGCTTCGGCCGGATGGGCAAGGCGGGGGGGCGTCGTCATCGTCATACTACTTTGGCTGCCATCAAGTCATGCATGTGGAGGGCGCCGATCAGCACGCCGTCGTCGTCGACGACCAGCATCTGGTTCAGGCGGTGTGTGTCCATGATGCCGGCTGCCTCGGCGGCCAGCGCATTGGGATCGATGTTGCGTGGATTGCGCGTCATGCCTTCGGCCACCATCAGGCCGCGTACGTCGCCCTGGCGCTCGATCAGGCGACGCAGGTCGCCGTCGGTGAAGATGCCCACCGGGCGGAAGTGATCATCGACCACGACCGTCATGCCCATGCCCTTGGCCGACATTTCCTCCAGGGCGCGGAACAGCGGATCGGTGCTGGCCACCGTGGGCAGCGCCGATCCGTGGCGCATGACGTCGCGCACATGGGTCAGCAGGCGGCGGCCCAGGGCGCCGCCCGGATGCGAGCGGGCGAAGTCGGCCGGGCCGAAACCGCGCGCCTCCAGACAGGCGACCGCCAGGGCATCGCCCAGCGCCAGTGCCGTGGTGGTGCTGGCGGTCGGGGCCAGGTTGAGGGGGCAGGCCTCGTGTTCGACGCTGGCGTCCAGGTGGATGTCGGCCTGTTGCGCCAGCTCGGAGTCGGGGTTGCCCGTAATCGCGATCACGCCCGCGCCCAGGCGGCGGGCCAGCGGCAGAATGGTCAGCAACTCGCTGCTGCTGCCGGAGTGCGACAGCGCCACCAGCACATCGTCGGCGGTCAGCATGCCAAGATCGCCATGGGCGGCTTCGGCCGCATGCATGAAGAAAGCGGGCGTGCCGGTCGAGGCCAGGGTGGCGGCGATCTTGCGTGCGATGTGTCCCGTCTTGCCCAGCCCGCTGACCACGACCCGCCCCTTGCAGGCCAGCAGCATGGCCACGGCGTGGAAGAAACTGGTGTCCAGGCGCTCGCGCAGGTCCAGGATGGCCTGCGCCTCGGTCTGAAGGGTGTTGCGCGCGGATGTCAGCGCATCGGCGGAAGAAGGGACATGTTCGCTCATGGACCGATTTTAAACGCAGCCCGGCGCATTTGCCCGGCGCGGGCGGCTATGGCATTCTGGCGGCTCGATTTTGGGGCGGCGCCGGGCCGCCCGCCGTCATTGTCGCCTGTCTCTTCTGCTCATTCCATGACCACTTTCCCCGCTCCGGTGCTTGGCACCCCCTTGTCGGCTTCGGCTACCCGCGTCATGCTGCTTGGCAGCGGCGAACTGGGCAAGGAAGTCATCATTGCCCTGCAGCGCCTGGGCGTCGAAGTCATCGCGGTCGACCGCTATGCGGACGCGCCGGGCCACCAGGTGGCGCATCGCGCCCATGTCATCCCCATGACCGACCCCGTCGCCCTGCGCGCCGTGATCGAACAGGAACGGCCGCAGGTAGTGGTGCCCGAGATCGAGGCCATCGCCACCGACGTGCTGGTGGAGCTCGAGAACGCCGGCCAGGTGCGTGTCACGCCCACCGCGCGCGCGGCGCGCCTGACCATGGATCGCGAGGGCATCCGCCGGCTGGCCGCCGAGACGCTGGGCCTGGCCACCTCGCCCTATCGCTTCGTGGACACCGAGCAGGCGCTGCAGGCCGCCATCGACGAGGCCATCGGCTACCCCTGCGTGATCAAGCCCGTGATGTCCTCCTCCGGCAAGGGGCAGTCGGTCATCCGCCGGCCCGAGGACGTCGCCCCGGCCTGGCGCTACGCCCAGGAAGGCGGGCGCAATGGCGCGGGCCGGGTCATCGTCGAGGGTTTCATCGATTTCGATTATGAAATCACCCTGCTGACCGTGCGCGCACGTGGCGCCGACGGTCAGGTGCAGACCCGTTTCTGCGACCCTATCGGCCATCTGCAGGTCGATGGCGACTACGTCGAGAGCTGGCAGCCTCATCCGATGTCTGCCCTGGCGCTGTCGCGCGCCCAGGACATGGCGTTCAAGGTGACGCAGAATCTGGGCGGCCTGGGCATCTTTGGCGTCGAGCTGTTCGTGGCGGGCGACGAGGTGTGGTTCTCCGAGGTCAGCCCGCGTCCGCATGACACCGGCATGGTGACCATGATCACCCAGGTCCAGAACGAATTCGAACTGCATGCCCGCGCTCTGCTGGGGCTGCCGGTCGACACCAGCCTGCGGCAGCCGGGCGCCAGCAGTGTCATCTACGGCGGCCAGGACGGCCGTGGCGTGACCTACCATGGCGTGGCCCAGGCGCTGGCCGAGCCGGGCACCGATCTGCGCCTTTTCGGCAAGCCCGAAGCCTTTGCCAAACGCCGCATGGGCGTTGGCCTGGCGACGGCCGAGACGCCGGAGGCTGCGCGCGAGAAGGCCCGCCGGGTGTCCGCTGCCGTGAGCGTGCAGCCGGGCTGAGCCCGCTTCGCGCTGCTGTTTCCTGCCCTGGCGTCGGCCTTGCCCGATGGCCTCAAGCACGGCCGGTTTGCTCCAGATCAAAGGAGTGCGCCGGCCGTGTGAACTTTTTGCGCGCCGACGCACGACAATGCCTGCTGACGTAGAGTAAAGAGGGCGATGGCGCCTGCAACTTGCCTTTTTGTTCACGAAATTCGATAATTTCAGGAATTTCTGAAATCAAAGTAACAGGATTTTTCGTGGCGCTATCTCCCCAGATTGAACGTTTTGTGCTGCATTTCGGTGAAATGGGCAGCCGTTGGGGGGTCAACCGCACGGTCGGTCAGATCTATGCGCTGCTGTTCCTGTCGCCCCGCCCGCTGCATGCCGATGACATCGCCGAGGCGCTGGGGTTCTCGCGCTCCAACGTGAGCATGGGCCTCAAAGAGCTGCAGTCGTGGCGCCTGGTCAAGCTGATGCACCAGGTGGGGGATCGCCGGGAGTACTTCGAGACGCCCAAGGATGTCTGGGAGATCTTCCGCATCCTCATGGAAGAAAAGCGCAAACGCGAAATCGATCCCACGCTCACGTTGTTGCGCGACACCTTGCTGGCGCCCGCCTCGGGCGAAGACGAGGCTTATGCGCAACAACGAATGTACGAAATGTTGGAACTCATCGAGCTGTCTACCGGCTGGTTCGATGAGGTGCAGCGCCTGCCGCCCGAGACCCTCCAGAACCTGATGCGCCTGGGGTCCAAGGTCCAGAAGGTGCTGGATTTTGCCGGGAAGTTGCGGGGCAGGAATTCGGGCCGGCCCGCGAGCAATCGGGAATAAGTCTATGAAGCTGTATACACGGGCCGTATCATGGCCGACAAGGATGCCGGACGGCCATGTCGGCGGCGCCGGCCTCTCGCCTATTGAGGAGCGTACTCATGATTGACCTCGATGTCGTCAACCTGTCGCGTTTTCAATTTGCGGCGACGGCCCTCTATCACTTCATCTTCGTGCCGCTCACGCTGGGCCTGTCCTTCCTGGTGGCCATCATGGAGAGCGTCTATGTGATGACCGGGCGGGCCATCTGGAAAAAGATGACCCTCTTCTGGGGCACGCTCTTCGGCATCAACTTTGCCCTTGGCGTGGCCACCGGCGTGGTGATGGAGTTCCAGTTCGGCATGAACTGGTCGTACTACAGCCACTACGTGGGTGACATCTTCGGCGCCCCGCTCGCGCTCGAGGGCCTGATGGCTTTCTTCCTGGAAGCCACCTTCGTCGGCCTGTTCTTCTTCGGCTGGAACCGCATGTCCAAGGTGTCCCACCTGGTGGTCACCTGGCTGGTCGCGCTGGGCACCAACCTGTCGGCGCTGTGGATCCTGATTGCCAACGGCTGGATGCAGAACCCGGTGGGCGCGGTTTTCAACCCCGACACCATGCGCATGGAAATGACCGACTTCGCGGCGGTGCTGTTCAACCCCGTGGCGCAGGCCAAGTTCGTGCACACCGTCAGCGCCGGTTATGTCTGTGCGGCCATGTTCGTCATGGCGATCAGCGCCTGGTATCTGCTGCGCGGCCGTCACATCGATCTGGCCAAGCGCTCGATGGCGGTGGCGGCCAGCTTCGGCCTGGCCTCGGCGCTGTCGGTCGTGGTGCTGGGTGACGAAAGCGGCTACCTCACCACCGAACACCAGAAAATGAAGGTTGCAGCCATTGAAGCGATGTGGGAGACCGAACCTGCTCCGGCCGGCTTTCACCTGATCGCCTGGCCCAACCAGGAAGATCGCAAGAACGACTTCTCGATCTCCATCCCCTATGTGATGGGCCTGATCGGCACGCGTTCGCTCACCACGCCGCTGCTGGGCATCGATGACCTCATCGCCCGCGCCGAAACGCGCATCCGCGACGGCATGGTGGCGGCCGAGGCGCTCGAACGCATCCGCGCCAATCCCAAGGATGCCGAGGCGCGCGCCATCTTCGACCGCACCTGGGAAGACCTCGGGTACGCCCTGCTGCTCAAACGCTACCAGTCCGACATGAGCAAGGTGACGGACGCCGATATCCGGCAGGCTGCCGTGGACACGGTGCCCACCGTGGCGCCGCTGTTCTGGACCTTCCGCATCATGGTGGCGCTGGGCTTTTATTTCATCGTGTTCTTCGCAGTCGCCTTCTGGCTGTCGACCCGGGGCAAGCTGGCTGCGCATCCGCGCCTGCTGAAGATTGCCTTCTGGAGCATGCCGCTGCCGTGGGTGGCGATCGAGTGCGGCTGGTTCGTGGCCGAGTACGGCCGCCAGCCCTGGGTGATCGAGGGCGTGCTGCCGACGTATTACGCCGCCTCTGGCCTGTCGGTGCTGGACCTGGCCATCAGCCTGACGGTGTTCATCGTGCTCTACACCGTGCTGCTGATCATCGGCATCAAGGTCATGACGCATGCCATCAAGGCCGGTCCCAAGCCCGAGAAGGGCGAGGGTCCGCAGGGACGCGACGCCAACCCTGTCATCGCCGCTGTTGACGCCTGATCCGGAGAACGCATATGGATACCTTGATTCCCCTGGAGCTGGACACGCTGCGCGTGATCTGGTGGGTGCTGCTCGGCGCCCTGTTGATCGGCTTCGCCATCATGGACGGCTTTGACCTCGGCGTGGCCGCGCTGCTGCCGGTCGTCGCCAAGAACGACACCGAGCGCCGTGTCGTCATCAACGTGGTCGGCCCGGTCTGGGAAGGCAACCAGGTCTGGCTGGTGACCGCCGGCGGCGCGATCTTCGCGGCCTGGCCCTTGCTTTACGCCGCCTCGTTCTCGGGCTTCTACCTGGCCATGCTGCTGCTGCTGCTGGCGCTCATCCTGCGTCCGGTGGCTTTCAAGTACCGCAGCAAGATGGAGAACCCGCGCTGGCGCAACAACTGGGACTACGTGCTGTGCTTCTCCGGCGTGGTCGCCTCGCTGGTGTTCGGCGTGGCCATGGGCAACGTCATCCTGGGCGTGCCCCAGAACTTTGACGCCATCACCCTGCGCCCCTTCTGGGAAGGCCATTTCTTCCAGCTCTTCACGCCTTTTGCGCTGCTCGCCGGTGTGATCAGTGTGCTGATGCTGGTGATGCACGGCGCCGTGCTGCTGGCCTGGCGTACCACCGACCCGATCTCGGGGCGTGCGCGCAGCATCGGTCAGCTGGCCGCATTGCTGACGGCGGTGCTGTTCGTGGCGGCCGGCTTCTGGGTGGCCAAGCTGGATGGCTATGTCATCACCAGCGCCATCGATCCCAACGGCCCGGCCAATCCCATGATCAAGACGGTCGTCGCCGAGCAGGGAGCCTGGTTGCACAATTTCGACAAATGGCCGCTGTTCTGGATCGCCCCGGCGCTGGGCGTGGGCGGCGCGCTGCTGACCATCGCCTTGCTGGCCATGCGCGCCAACGTGCTGTCCTTCCTGGCGTCGTCGCTGACGCTGGCAGGCATCATCCTGACGGTCGGTTTTGCGCTGTTTCCGTTTATCATGCCTTCCTCGGTCAACCCGGTCGCCGGTCTGACGGTCTGGGATGCGTCGTCCAGCCATCTCACCCTGTGGATCATGGTCATTGCCGTGGTGGTGTTCCTGCCCATCGTGACGGCCTACACCGCCTGGGTGTACCGCGTCATGCGTGGCAAGGTGACCCCGGAAACCGTCGGCGACACGCCCAACTCATACTGAAGAAGGAGCCCGGTCATGTGGTATTTCTCATGGATTCTCGGCCTGGGTCTGGCATGCGCCTTTGCCATCCTCAATGCAATGTGGTTTGAGCTGCGCGAGGGCCATGCCCACGATCCGCGTCATACGCCGGCCGGCGAGTGAGCGGCCGTTCGGCAATGGAGCACGACCCCTCGGCCGTGCTCCTGCAGCTTCCCAAGGAGCAGTCGCGCTGGCTGATGTCGCGTCGACGGCTGGCCAGCCGGGCCATCGGCCTGGCTGCGCTGGCGCCCTTGTTGTCCGGGGTGTTGCTGGTGGTGCAGGCCTGGCTGCTGGCCCAGGTGCTGCACAGGGCCATCATGGAGGGTGTCACGCGGGAAGTCCTGCTGACGCCCATTCTTGCCATCGCGGGCCTGATCGTGCTGCGCGCCTGCCTGGGCTGGGTGGGCGAGCGGGCGGGCGCCAGCGCTGCCGAAACCATCAAGCGCCAGGTGCGTGAGGCATTGTTCGCCAACCTGCTGGCACGTGGCCCGCAATGGTCGCGCGAGCGCGCCTCCGGTGAACTGGCCAGCGGCATGATCGAGCAGGTCGATGCGCTGGATGGCTTTTTCTCCAAATACATTCCCGCCATGGGGGCGGCCGCGGTGTTGCCGGTCGCCTTTGCCGTGGTGGTGCTGCCTTTCGATGTGGTCTCCGGCCTGCTGCTGCTGGTGACCGCGCCGCTGATTCCCTTGTTCATGGCGCTGGTCGGCTGGGGCGCAGAGGCCGCCAGCCGTCGCCATCTGCAGGCCTTCGCACGCCTGTCGGGCTTTTTCGCCGACCGCTTGCGCGGCATGGCCACCCTGAAGCTGTTCGGCCGCGCCGAGGCCGAGGCCGAAACCGTAGTGCAGGCCAGCGAATCGCTGCGCCGGCGCACGCTCTCGGTGCTGCGCATTGCCTTTCTGTCTTCGGCCGTGCTCGAATTCTTCGCGGCCCTGGGTGTGGCAGGCGTGGCGGTCTATATCGGCCTGACCTTTCTGGGCTATATCGATATCCGCAGTACGCCCCTGACCCTGCAGGCGGCGTTCTTCTGTCTGCTGATGGCGCCCGAGGTCTATGCGCCGCTGCGCCAGTTTGCTGCGCACTACCATGATCGCGGTACGGCGCGAGCGGCCGTTCATCAATTGGCCGCCTTGTTCGACGAGCTGCCCGACACGACGCCGGCCATGCCGCAGGCGCCGTCCTCGCACGAGGGCGCCAGCCAGGCAGCCGGCCTGCGGGCGCAGGACCTGTCGCTACGCATGCCGGGGCGTCCGCAACCGGTATTTGAGGGCGCCGCATTCGAACTGCTGCCTGGCGATCACGTGGCCCTCATGGGCGCCAGCGGCGCGGGCAAATCCTCTCTGTTGCAGGTGCTCGGACGCCTGGGCGTACAGGCCGAGGGCGGCCTCTGGCTGGATGGCAGGCCATTGGCCGACTGGGATGAGGCGGCCTTGCGCGAGCGCGTGGCCTTCATCGGGCAGCGGCCCTATCTCCTGGCCGGCACCCTGGCCGACAACATCCGCCTGGCGCGTCCGCTGGCCGACGATGCCGCAGTGGCCGAGGCTGCCCGGCGCGCCCGGGTGCTGGAATTCATCCAGGATTGGCCCGAGGGGCTGCAAACGCCGCTGGACGACCGCGGACGCGGCTTGTCGGGCGGGCAGGCCCAGCGTCTGGCGCTGGCGCGTCTCTTTCTGCGCGATCCGGCGCTTATCCTGCTGGATGAGCCCACGGCCCATCTCGATGAAGACACCCAGGCGCGCGTCATCGATGAGATCCTGGCCTTTGCCCAGGGCCGCACCCTGGTGCTGGCCACCCATTCGGCCGCCGTGGCCGAACGCCTGCCGCGTCGCTGGCAGTTGACCGACGGTCGCCTGGAGACGCACTGAGATGTGGGCGTTGCTGAAAAACCTGTATGGCAAACGCCGCGGCGCGCTTCTGGGCGCATTGCTGCTGGCAGTGCTGACGCTGGCTGCCGGGGTGGGGCTGCTGGGCGTTGCGGGCTGGTTCCTCACGGCGACCGCCCTGGCCGGCGTGGGCGTGGCCTTCAATCTGTTCGTGCCCTCGGCGCTGGTGCGCGGGCTGTCCTTTCTGCGCATCATCTCGCGCTATGCGGAACGCCTGGCCGGCCACTCGGCCACCCTGCGCCTTCTGGCCGACCTGCGCGCTACCGTCTTCCGCTCCCTGCTGCGTCTGACGCCGCGCCAGCTGGCACGCTACCGGGCCGGCGATCTGGTGGCGCGGCTTACCGGCGACGTCGATGCGCTGGATACGATCTTCCTGTTTGTGATCATTCCGGTCGGCACGGCCGTGCTGGGCGGCGCCATCTTCTGTCTGGTGATGGGCTATCACGTGCCGGCCGCCGGCCTGGCGCTGGCGTTGGCGTTGCTGCTGGCTTGCGTGCTCGTGCCCGGGTGGCTGTCGCGCGCCGCGCGCCGTCCCGGCGAGCGCATCCAGGCCAGTTCGGGGGCAATGCGCCATGCGGTGCTTGAAGCCGTCGAGGGGCATGTGGACATCGCCGCCCTGCATGCGCAGGGGCCGGTGCGTGCCCGGTTCGCAGAACATTGCGCCCAGGTGCAGTCTGCCCGCAAGGCGCAGGCCAACGTGGCGGCGCTGGGCTTGTGGCTGGTGCAGCTGGCGGCCGGGGCCGCCGTGGTGGCCGTGCTCTGGTATGGCCTGCCGGCGCTGGCGGCGGGGGAGATTTCCGGGCCGCTGATGGCAGGTCTGGTGTTGGCCACGCTGGCCGTGTTCGAGGTGGCCGGTCCCATCATGCGCGGCGTCTCGCGCCTGGGAGCCGCGCGCGCCGCGGCGCGCCGCATCGGCGACCTTACCCGCGCCGAGCCCGATCTGCAGGACCCGCCGCTGGCCCGGCCTCTGCCGCAAGCCGGCGACCTGGCGGCAGCGGACCTGCGCTTTGCTTATCCGGGGCGTGCGGCCGCCGTTCTCGATGGGGTGTCGTTGTGCGTGGCGCCCGGCGAGCGGGTCGCCATCGTGGGCCCCAGCGGATCCGGAAAATCGACCCTGCTGCACCTGTTGCTGCGTCTGGAAGACCCCCTTGAAGGCGTGGTCAGCTATGGCGGGCAGGATCTGCGCCAGGCGGCCCAGGCCGAGGTGCACGCCCGTATCGGCCTGCTTTCTCAGGACTCTCCGGTGTTTCTGGGCACCTTGCGCAGCAATTTGCTGATCGGCGCGCCCGAAGCAGACGAGCCGGCGCTGTGGCGCGCATTGCAGGCTGCGCGTCTGGCCGACTTCGTGCGCTCCTTGCCTCAGGGGCTGGATACCTGGGTCGGTGAGACCGGTGCGGGTCTGTCGGCGGGCCAGGCGCGTCGCCTGTGTCTGGCGCGGGTCCTGCTGTCGCCGGCTACGGTCATCCTCCTGGACGAACCGACGGCGGGCCTGGACCGCGACAACGAGGAGGCCTTTCTGGCTGATCTTGCCCACGCCTGCGGCGGCCGCAGCGTGGTGCTGGCGACGCATGCGCGCCTGCCCGAGGGGGCTGTCCACAGGGTGTTGCGCCTGCATGACGGGCGGCTGGCCTAGGCGCGCCGGCGCGGGTATAGTTCGCCTTGCTTCAAAACCGGGGGTATCTCCATGCAGACCGACTACGCCGAGCTGATCCGGCGCACAATCCGCAGCGTCCCCGACTGGCCGCAGCCTGGGGTGACCTTTCGTGACATTACCCCCGTGCTGCAGGATCCGCGCACCTTCCGCGTTCTGATCGATCTCTTCGTCTACCGTTATATGCGCCAGCGCCTGGATCTGGTGGCCGGCGTCGATGCGCGCGGCTTCATCCTGGGCAGCGTGCTGGCCTACGAGCTCAACCTGGGTTTTGTGCCGGTGCGCAAAAAGGGCAAGCTGCCCTACCGTACGGTGGCAGAGGAATACTCGCTCGAATACGGCAACGCCACGGTCGAGATGCATACCGATGCCGTGCGCACCGGTCAACGCGTGCTGCTGGTCGATGATCTGATCGCCACCGGCGGGACCATGGTGGCAGCCATCAAATTGTTGCAGCGCCTGGGCGCTAACGTGGTCGAGGCTGCAGCCATCATCGACCTGCCCTATCTGGGCGGTTCGCAACATATCGCCGATACCGGCACGCCGCTCTACACCGTCTGTCAGTTCGACGCCGGCGAATAGCCGGCATCAAGCGTCGGCTTCTGCCAGGCGCGGCTGGATGAAATCCAGGAATGCCCTCGTCTTGGCCGGAATGCGGCGCGAGGGCAGCAGCGCAAACAGCGGGATCGGGGTCAGGCTCCACTGTGGCAACACCCGCAGCAGCCCCCCTTGCGAAATGGCCCGTTCCATCGCATCGAAGACCAGCAAGGGCGTGATGCCCAAGCCGTTGCTGGCCAATCTGCCCAGCATGCCGACGTTGTTGGCCGCCAAGCGGCCGGTGACTTGAACGCGTTCGACCTTCTCCCCTGAGTGCAGCACCCAGTACGAATAGGCTTCGTTCATGGCCGGGCGCAGGCATTCGTGGTGCCCCAGGTCGGCTGGCACGCGGGGCTCGCCGTGGCGCTCCAGATATTCCGGCGAGGCGTAGAGCTGCTGCGTCATCAGCACGATCTGCCTGGCCACCAGGCTGGAGTCCGGTTGGGGGCCGAAGCGCAGCACCAGATCGAAGGGGTTGCTGATCGGATCGATCGGCCGCATGCTCAGATCGAAGTCGCACTCGATGTCGGGGTACTGCTCGCGGAAGTCGCGGATGACGATCGGCAGGAACAACTGTGCCAGGCTGGTCGGCATGGAAATGCGCAGCCTGCCCTTGGGCTGTGCCGCCATGTCCTGCAGCTGTTCGTGGGCTACGCGGGCTTCTTCGACGATGTGGCGGCAACGCTCGAAATAGATCACCCCGGCTTCCGTCAGGTCGATGCGGCGCGTGCTGCGGTTCAGCAGCTTCATGCCGATGCTGCGTTCCAGTTCGCTGACGCGGCGCGACAGCGTGGAGGTGGGGATGCTCAGTGCCTCGGCTGCATGGCTGAAATTTTTGCGCTTGGCGACCTCGACGAATAGCGCGATGTCGTTGAGCTGTATGTCCATGGTGTTTCCCGAAACAAACTTGCTAGCTTTCTATCATACGTGCGCCATTTATTGCGTCAGTGGAAATCT
This sequence comes from Bordetella trematum, assembly GCF_900078335.1. GTDB lineage: Bacteria > Pseudomonadota > Gammaproteobacteria > Burkholderiales > Burkholderiaceae_B > Bordetella > Bordetella trematum. Next base: position 18,674 of record NZ_FKBR01000011.1, on the reverse strand, counting down.
CAATTTCATCGCAGCGGCAGCATGCTCGGAGAGGGCGCTGATTGCTATGTGAATTGGACATTTATCTCCAATATGGCGGTCTTTTTTCCATTTATGGAAATATTGAGATCGGGATGGCTGGCACGGCGATGAGCTGCCCAGGCAGGTTGTTCGCTTCCGTTTGATGCCTGGTTACAACAGGAGCACGGATTCTTTCCAGCCCAACGGATAAGACGAAGCAGGGTCGAGAAGCTTCGTGACGAGGTATGCAAACCCCGGATTTTTCTGGGGAAAGCGTCTTCCCACGAATGCCCTTTATCTACAAATATCGTCCAAATAATCCCATTGATGAAAAAGTGTTCCCAAGATACGGGCTTATTCGCGTCCCGTGCGCTGCCTGACACTGCATAGGTGCGCGCCGGGCCGACGCAAGCTGCGACGGCGTAGGCACTCTTCAGGGTGTTGCGCGCGCAAGCCTGTTCAATCCCTTTCACCATGGGAATTCACGATGAAAAAGACATTTTTGGCCATGGCGCTGCTGGCTGGCTTTGGCGGCGCGGCACAGGCGGCTGACTCGGTCACGCTGTATGGCCTGATCGACGCCGGTATGGGTTACGAGCAAGTCAAGTTCAAGGGCCACAAGCAAAGCCGCGTCGGCACGGTGCAGGGCGTGAGCAGCGGCTCGCGTTTCGGCATGCGTGGCGTCGAGGATCTGGGCGATGGCGTGCGCGCCATCTTCACCCTGGAAGCCGGTTTTGGCCCGATGAACGGCAAGTCGGCCCAGAACGGTCGTCTGTTCGGCCGTCAGGCCACGGTGGGCCTGGACAGCGACGACTGGGGGCGCCTGGAGTTCGGCCGCCAGACCAATATGGCGTCCAAGTTCCTCGGCTCCATCGATCCGTTCTCGATCAGCTACAACACCGCCAACCTGGGTACCACGTTCAGCTCGGCCAACACCATGCGCCTGGACAACATGGTGCTGTACCAGACCCCGAGCTTTGATGGCCTGAAGTTCGGCATCGGTTATGCCTTCAATGCCGATGACACGCTGGACGAAGACGGCAGCAAGGGCTTCCAGACCAACGACAACAACCGCGTCATCACGACCGGCCTGCAGTACCTCAATGGCCCGGTCAACGTTGCGGTGGTCTATGACCGCATGAACGTCAGCAACAACCTGAAGGGCGGCAAGACGACCGACTCCGTTCAGGCTTATGCCATCGCCGGTTCGTACGATTTCGAAGTGGTCAAGGTGGCTGCTGCCTTCGGCCAGACCCGCAACGGCTGGTTCGTCGGCCAGGACATGGGCACGACCCCCAACGGCATGCAGGACCTGGGTTCTTTCCGGGGCGCCGACGGATTCCGCGCCAACTCCTACATGCTGGGCGCCACGGTGCCGATGGGCCGCCACGCGGTGTTCGGCTCCTGGCAACGTGCCGAGCCCAAGAACAGCAAGCTCACGGGTGACGACGCCACTTTCAACGTCTACAGCCTGGGCTACACCTACGACCTGAGCAAGCGTACCAACCTCTACGCCTACGCTGCCTACGCCGACAACTACGCCTTCCAGCGCGATGCGCGCGACACGGCCGTGGCCGTCGGCCTGCGTCACAAGTTCTAAGCGACGACGGCTGGCCGCCTCTGCTTGCAGGAATTCGCGGCGCCTATCTCCGTAGACCGTGAGTGACACGACCCCCGCCGGTTTGTGGCGGCAAGCCGCCGTCGTCTGGAAAACAGGGCCTCCCGCAAGGGAGGCCCTGTTCTTTTCCGGGGCGCCTTGCTGGCGCCGTGGAGTGGCTTAGAGGAACAGCTTGTACGCCGGGTTCTCCGATTCGTTCCAGTGGGGGTAGCCCAGCTCGGCCACGAAGGCGCGGAACAGTTTTTTGTCGGAGGGCGGCACCTGGATGCCGATCAGGATGCGGCCGTAGTCGGCGCCCTGGTTGCGGTAATGGAACAGGCTGATGTTCCAGTCGGCGTTCATGGCGTTCAGAAAGCGCATCAGGGCGCCCGGCCGTTCGGGAAACTCGAAGCGATAGAGCAGTTCGTTGCGCGCCAGTGGCGAGCGGCCGCCGACCATGTGGCGCAAGTGGGTCTTGGCCATTTCGTCGTGGGTCAGGTCGAGCGTCTCGAACCCGTGCTTGCGAAAGTGGGCCGCGATCTTGGCCGGCTCGGCGGGCGAGTCCACCTGCAGCCCGACGAAGACATGCGCCTGCTCGGCGTCGGAGATGCGGTAGTTGAACTCGGTCACGTTGCGAGCCCCGACCAGTTCGCAGAAGCGGCGGAAGCTGCCGCGCTGCTCCGGCATGCTGACGGCGAAGACGGCTTCGCGCATTTCGCCCACCTCGGCGCGCTCGGAGACGAAGCGCAGGCGGTCGAAGTTCATGTTGGCGCCGCTGGTGATGGCGATCAGGGTCTTGCCCTTGAGCTTGTGCTCGGCGGCGTACTGCTTGGCTCCGGCCAGAGCCAGCGCGCCGGCCGGCTCCAGGACGCTGCGGCGATCCTGGAAGACATCCTTGATGGCGGCGCTGATGGCGTCCGTGTTGACCACCACGAAGTCATCGACGTATTGCCGGGTCAGGCGGAAGGTTTCCGAGCCGACCAGCTTGACGGCCGTGCCGTCGGAGAACAGGCCCACGTCGTTGAGCGTTACCCTGCGCCCGGCGCGCACGCTGCGTACCATGGCGTCGGAGTCTTCGGTCTGCACGCCGATGATCTTGATCTCGGGGCGCAATTGCTTGATGTAGGCGGCCACGCCGGCGATCAGGCCGCCGCCGCCGATGGCCACGAAAACCGCTTCGATGGGACCGGGGTGCTGGCGCAGGATCTCCATGCCCACGGTGCCTTGCCCGGCGATCACGTCGGGGTCGTCAAAGGGGTGTACGAAGGTGAGCTTTTCTTCCTTTTCCAGCTTCTGCGAATGCTGGTAGGCATCGGTGAAACTTTCGCCGGCCAGCACGACCTCGCCGCCCAGGCGGCGCACGGCATCGACCTTGACCTGCGGGCTGGTCGTCGGCATGACGATCACGGCGCGGCAGCCCAGGCGCTTGGCGGCCAGGGCCACGCCTTGCGCATGGTTGCCCGCCGAGGCGGCGATCACGCCCCGCGCCAGCGCGGCAGCGGGCAGATTGGCCATCTTGTTGTAGGCGCCGCGCAACTTGAAGCTGAACACCGGCTGCGTATCTTCGCGCTTTAGCAACACCGTGTTCGAAATTCGCTGGGACACCAGGGGAGCGGGTTCAAGCGGGGATTCGACAGCGACGTCGTAGACCTTGGAGGTCAGAATGCGTTTCAGATAGTCGGTGGACATGGTACAGCCGTAGGTGCGTAGAAAATGAGCGTGGGGCAGATTACCACAGCGAAAAGCCCCGCCCGGCGCGTCCGCCGGCCGGGTCCCGGCAGGGAGGGGGGCAGATTCACAAGGCTTTGTCCATGTGTCCCTTAATAATTCGAGGGCTTTACCCGCTGGCGCACGGGGTGTCATTTATAAGGCGGAAAGAAAGGTTTTTTGTAATGTCTTAAAATGCTTTTTTAGGGCCCCTCCCTGTTGCTCTCATGAATGCCCCTCTCGCCAGCCAAATACTGACTTCGGCGATCCCGCCGGCAACCGGCGCGCGCCTGCGTGAAATTCCCTACAACTACACGTCGTTCTCCGACCGTGAGATCGTCGCCCGGCTGTTGGGCGATGACGCCTGGCGGTTGATTTCCGATCTGCGCGGTGAACGTCGCACCGGCCGTTCCGCCCGCATGCTCTACGAGGTGCTGGGCGATATCTGGGTGGTGCGCCGCAACCCCTATCTGCAGGACGACCTGCTGCACAATCCCAAGCGCCGCCGCTTGCTCATCGATGCTTTGCACCATCGCCTGGGCGAAGTGGACAAGCGTCGCGAGCCGGGTGCAGTGGCCGAAGAGGGGCACGACCCGCAACGCGATGCCAAGGTGGTCGAGCTGCTCAAGCGCGCCCGCGCCGCCGTGGCCGAGTTCGAAGCCCAGTTCGATCTGACCGAGCAACTGCGCAAGCAGGCCGTCAAGGAGCTGGGACGCATCACGCACCGGGGCAACATCAAGTTCGATGGCCTGTCGCGCGTGGCGCACGTCACCGATGCCACCGACTGGCGGGTGGAGTACCCCTTTGTGGTGCTCACGCCGGACAATGAGGCTGAAACGGCCGCTCTGGTGCGCGCCTGTATCGAACTGGGCCTGACCATCGTGCCGCGCGGAGGCGGTACCGGTTACACCGGCGGCGCCATCCCCCTGACCTGGCGCTCGGCGGTGATCAACACCGAAAAATTCGACCAGATCAGCGAAGTGCAGCGCGTGCGTCTGCCCGGGCGCGACGACGAGGTCGGCGTGATCGACACCGGCGCCGGCGTGGTCACCAAGCGCGTGGCCGAGGCGGCCGAACGCGGCGGTTTCGTATTCGCGGTGGACCCCACGTCTTCCGAGGCCTCCTGTGTGGGCGGCAACATCGCCATGAACGCCGGCGGCAAGAAAGCCGTGCTCTGGGGTACGGCGCTGGACAACCTGGCCTGGTGGCGGATGGTCGATCCGCAGGGCGATTGGCTCGAGGTCACGCGCCTGGACCACAACATGGGCAAGATCCATGATGTCGAGGTGGCGCGCTTCGAACTGCAGTGGTTCGATGGCAAGGCCGCCCCGGGCGCCCGTCCCCTGCGCAGCGAAACCCTGGAAATTCCGGGTCGCGTCTTCCGCAAGGAAGGCCTGGGCAAGGACGTGACCGACAAATTCCTGGCCGGCCTGCCGGGCGTGCAGAAAGAAGGCTGTGATGGCCTGATCACTTCGGCGCGCTGGGTAGTGCATCGTATGCCGAGCCACACGCGCACGGTCTGTATGGAGTTCTTCGGCCAGGCGCGCGATGCGATTCCGTCCATCGTCGAGGTCAAGGATTACCTGGATGGCGAAGGCCGCAAGCGCGGCGCCATCCTGGCCGGGCTGGAGCACCTTGACGAGCGCTATCTGCGCGCGGTGGGTTATGCCACCAAGAGCAAGCGCGCCGAGCTGCCCAAGATGGTGCTGATCGGCGACATCGTCGGCGACGACGAGAACGCCGTGGCCGCGGCAGCCAGCGAAGTGGTGCGTCTGGCCAATAGCCGCCATGGCGAAGGCTTCGTGGCCGTCAGCCCCGAGGCGCGCAAGAAATTCTGGGCCGATCGTGCCCGCACGGCGGCCATCGCGCGGCACACCAACGCCTTCAAGATCAACGAAGACGTGGTGATTCCGCTCGACCGCATGGGCGAGTACACCGACCATATCGAACGCATCAATATCGAACTGTCCACGCGCAACAAGCTGCGTCTGCTCGACGCCTTGAGCGAGTATCTGGCCCAGCCGCTGCCGGTGGGCAAGCCCGAAGATGCCGCCGACGCCGCCCTGACCCGCGAAGAGGTCCTGAGCGAGCGTACGCGTCTGGCGGCCGAACTGCTGACCGAGGCGCGTCTGCGCTGGCAGTGGTTGCTGGACAACCTGGACCTGCCGCTGGCGGCTGCCATCCCGCAGCTGGGCGACGTCGGTCTGGCCAGCCTGGCCGGGGTGCTGACCGAGCGTCTGCGCAGCCAGCCCCAGGCGCGCGTCTTTGACGTCGTGCAGGACCGCACGGTCCGCGTGTCCTGGAAGAAAGAAGTATTGGCGGGGCTGCAGGGCATCTTTGCCGGCGCGGCTGCCAAGCCCATCCTGGATGGCATCAAGGCCACGCACGCGCGCGTGCTCAAGAGCCGCGTATTCGTGGCCCTGCACATGCACGCCGGCGATGGCAACGTGCACACCAATCTGCCGGTCAACTCGGATGACTACGGCATGCTGCGCGAGGCCCACGAGGCGGTCGATCGCATCATGCAGATTGCGCGCGATCTCGATGGCGTGATCTCGGGCGAGCATGGCATCGGACTGACCAAATATGAGTTCCTGACCGAAGCGGAGCTGGCTCCCTTCCAGGATTACAAGCGCCGCGTCGATCCCAACAACCACTTCAACGCCGGCAAACTCATGCCGGGCGCGGACCTGCGCCATGCCTGGACGCCCAGCTTCAGCCTGATGGGCCACGAGTCGCTCATCATGCAGCAAAGCGACATCGGGGCGATATCCGAGTCGGTCAAGGACTGTCTGCGTTGCGGCAAGTGCAAGCCGGTGTGCGCCACCCACGTGCCGCGCGCCAACCTGCTCTACTCGCCGCGCAACAAGATTCTGGCGACGTCGTTGCTGGTCGAGGCCTTCCTGTACGAAGAGCAGACCCGCCGTGGCGTGAGCCTGAGGCACTGGGAAGAATTCGAAGACGTGGCCGACCACTGCACGGTCTGCCACAAGTGCTATACCCCCTGTCCGGTCGATATCGACTTCGGGGACGTGTCGATGAACATGCGCGCGCTGTTGCAGCGCATGGGTCGCAAGTCCTTCAATCCGGGCACGGCGGCGGCGATGTTCTTCCTCAACGCCAAGGATCCGGCCACCATCAACGTCACCCGTAAGGCGATGGTAGGCGTGGGCTACAAGGTCCAGCGCGCCGCCCACGATCTGCTGGCCGGTGCCGCGCGCAAACAGACCGCGCACCCGCCCGCATCGGTGGGCAAACCAACCCTGCGCGAGCAGGTGGTGCACTTCGTCAACAAGAAGATGCCGGGCGGCTTGCCCAAGCAGACGGCGCGCAAGCTGCTGGATATCGAGGACGCCAACTACGTGCCCATCATTCGTGACCCCAAGGCCACGACGGTGGATACCGAAGCGGTGTTCTACTTCCCGGGTTGCGGTTCGGAGCGTTTGTTCTCGCAGGTCGGCCTGGCCACGCAGGCCATGCTCTGGCATGCAGGCGTGCAGACGGTGCTGCCGCCGGGCTATCTGTGCTGCGGCTATCCGCAGCGCGGCAATGGCCAGATGGACAAGGCCGAGCAGATCATCACCGACAACCGGGTGTTGTTCCACCGGATGGCCACCACGCTCAACTACCTGGACATCAAGACGGTGGTGGTGAGCTGCGGCACCTGCTATGACCAGCTGGCCGGCTATGAATTCGAGAAGATCTTCCCCGGCTGTCGCCTGATCGACATCCACGAATTCCTGCTCGAAAAGGGGCTCAAGCTGGAGGGGGCCAAGGGCGTGCGCTACATGTACCACGATCCTTGCCATAGCCCCCTGAAGCAACAGGATCCGATGAAGACGGTGCGTTCGCTGGTGGGCGAAGAAGCCATCAAGAGCGATCGCTGCTGTGGCGAGTCGGGCACGCTGGCGGTTACCCGCCCGGATATTTCCACCCAGGTGCGCTTCCGCAAGCAGGAAGAGCTGCTCAAGGGCCGCGAGGCGGTGCGCAGCGACGGTTACGACGGCGAGGTCAAGGTCCTGACGTCCTGCCCCTCCTGCTTGCAGGGCTTGTCGCGCTACCAGGGCGACACCGGCATGGACGCCGACTACATCGTGGTCGAAATGGCGCGCCACATCCTGGGCGACACCTGGATGGAGGATTACGTGCGCCAGGCCAATACCGGCGGCATCGAACGCGTACTGGTGTGATCCACCCGGGCTAGCAGATACTCAACCGGCAACTGCCGGTTGAGTTTTTTTTGCGGCAAGAAAGCGGTAATCCATGGATAAATCGTCTAACAGTGAAATTTTTATTGAATAAAATTTCATTTGTGTCATTCTTGCGAGCAAATCCTGCCACTGGTCCGATTGAGGAACCCTTCGTGCCCTTTCAAGCACTTGCCACGATCCCCTACTTTCTCAAAGATCAGATTCGCAGTCTGATCATTGACGGTACGTTCCGGCCCGGACAACCACTGCGCGAGCAGGACCTGGAACAGCGCTTCGGCACCAGCCGCAGCCCGATTCGCGAGGCATTGCGGCTGCTGGAGCTCTCGGGCATGGTCCAGCACATCCAGCGCAAGGGATTTCGCGTGCGGCACTATTCCGTCACTGAAATCCGTCATCTCTATGCGCTTTATGCCGAACTGGCTGCCTATGGCCTGCGCCAGATCCAGTCAGCACCCGAGATCGCCCAGCTGGAGACGCAGCTGCGCGAGCTGGATGAGCAGCTGCGCCAGGCCCATGGGGCCGGTGACATCGACACCTACGTGGCCCGGCTTCGCGACAGCTATCTGGCGCCAAGTCGTCTGCTGGGCGACCAGGCGCTGCTCGATACGCTGAGCCGTCTGTGCGCGCAACTCGAACCGGTGCACTACCTGTACTTGCGCACAGCGATGGGCAGCCTGGCTTATGACCGTTTTCACGGCGGCATCCTCGCTGCCTTGGCTCAGGCAGATACGGGCGCCGCTGCCGAGGCGGCCAGACAGGGAGTGCTGGATATGATCCAGCCCGCGGTCAGCGCTCAGGATGCCGCGGCTATCGAGGGCGAGCCCGGCTGAGCGTCAGGCCGCTGCGCGCACGGCGATGCCGGCGGTCTGCAAGGCCTGGCGGATGGCGCGGGCAAAGTCGGCCGCGCCCGGCTGATCGCCATGGATGCACAAGGTGTCGGCCTGCAGACGCACGGTCTTGCCCGACACGCTGGTCACACTGCCCTCGCGCACCATCTGCAGTACTTGCGCCACGGCCTGTGCGGGGTCGGTGATCATGGCGCCCGGCTGATGGCGCGCCGTGAGGCTGCCGTCATCCTGGTATGACCGATCGGCGAACACTTCCTGGGCCACGCGCAGCCCGGCTGCATGGCCCTGTTCTATCCATGCGCTGCCGGCCAGCCCATAGAGCATCAGGCCGGGGTCGACGTCGCGCACCGCTGCGCAGATGGCCCGTGCCAGTGCGGGGTCGCGGGCGGCCATGTTGTAGAGCGCGCCGTGGGCTTTCACATGATGCAGGCGTGCGCCTTGCGAGGCGGCAACGCCGGCCAGGGCGCCGATCTGGTACACCACCGCGTCATAGGCCTCCTGAGGTGAGAGCTGCATGACCCGTCGGCCAAAGCCTGCCAGGTCAGGCAAGCTGGGATGGGCGCCCAGCGCCACGCCATGCTGCAGGGCCAGCGCCACCGTTTGGCGCATGGTGCCGGGATCGCCGCCATGGAAGCCACAGGCGATATTGGCCGAGCTCACCAGTGGCAGCACGGCGGCGTCATCGCCCATGCGCCAGGCGCCGTAGCTCTCGCCCATATCGCAGTTCAGGTCGAGCGTGGTGATGGTCATGGGGTATTTTCCTCGGGCAGCGGGCGGCGCGCAGCGTGCAGGCAGGCGCGCAAAGGTTGCAGGGCATCGTGCAGCGTCATCAGGGCGGCGTGGCGGGCCTGATCCAGACGCTGCGCCGTCTCAAGGTCGATCAGGGAAAAACGCAGCGTGGCGCCCGGCAGGCGCTGGGCCAGGGCAGGCAGATCGATACTGGCCACCTGCGCCAGCTTGGGGTAGCCGCCCGTGGTCTGGCGGTCTGCCATGAGCACGATGGCCTCGCCGCCGGGGGGTACCTGGACGGTGCCGAAACTCACGGCTTCGGAGAGGAACTGGCGCGGCGAACTCAGGGCCAGCATAGGTCCCTGCAGGCGATAGCCCATGCGATCGGCCTGGGCGCTGATGCGGAACTCGGCTTCCAGCAATGTCTGCTGGCTGACGGTGCTGAAGGCATCCCAGTGGGCGCCGGGCAGTACGCGCAGGCGCGCCCGGGCCGGGTCGCCCAGCGCCGCAGGCAGATAGATGCGCAGGTTGTCCAGCAGCGCCTGGAGGCCATCGACATGCGGGGGCAGGGCGCGGGCCAGGCCGATACGGTCGCCGGCGCGCAGGGCACGTCCCTGCCAGCCGCCCAGGGCGCTGCGGACATAGGTGCTGCAACTGCCCATGACCGGAGTGAGCGCAAAACCGCCGTGGACTGCGAGATAGGTGCGGGCGCCGTGGCGCGGAGCCCCGAAGGCCAGTACCTGCCCGGCCTGGGCCCATTGCGGGCGGCTCCAGGCCAGCGGTTCGCCATCGAGCGTAGCGCTCAGATCGGCGCCGGCCAGCGCGAAACAGGTCGGCGCCTCGAAGCGCAGCACCGGGCCGGCCAGGGTGATTTCCAGCGTTGCCGGCCGGGTGTCGTTGCCGGCCAGCAGATTGGCCAGGGCGTGGGCGCGCCAGTCCATGGCGCCGCTGACCGGGATGCCCAGGTGCTGGTGGCCGTGGCGGCCTGCGTCCTGGAAGGTCGACAGCAAGCCGGGTTTCAGCACGCTCAGGCTCATGGCGTGGCTGCCTTGCGTCGGGCAACTGCGAAGGCATCGGCCGTGATCGGCACGAAGCGCAGCCGGTCGCCGGGCTGCAGCAGCGCGGCGGGTTCCCGGGCGGGGTCGAAAAGGGTCAGCGTGGTCGCGCCGATGATGTTCCAGCCGCCGGGCAGCCGGCCGGGATAGATCACGCTCTGCCGGTTAGCCACGGCGATCGAGCCGGCAGGCACTTCGGTGCGGGGCTCGGCGCGGCGCGGGATGTCCAGGCGGGCGTCATGGATGCCCAGATAGGCGAAGCCGGGTGCAAAGCCCAGCATCAGCACCGTACATGGGGTCTGGCTGTGCAGGGCGATGACCTCGGCCTCGCTAAGGCCGCTGGCCTGTGCTACCTGCGCCAGGTCCGGGCCGTGGATGCCGCCGTAACAGACCGGGATGTCGATCAGGCGTCCTGTCTGCGCCGTGTCAGGCAGCGGCTTTGCGAGCAGGGCCTGCAGGCGCCGTGTCAGTTCGGCATGGTCGAGGTTGCCGGGCTCCTGCGGCTGATAGTGCACGGCTACTGACGTGAAGGCAGGCACCACGTCGCTGACGCCCGGCCAGCCTGCCTGACGGATCTGGCGGGCCAGGGCCAGACAGCGGCGGGCGGCCGACTCATTCAGGTCGTCCTCCAGGCTGACGAGCACACAGCGGTCACCCTGGGGTTGGAGGCGCCAGGCAGGGGCGAGGCAGGGAGAAGCGGCAACAGTCTCGGACAAGGCAAACCTGCATGGCGCCAGGGCTTATTTGGCGAACAGGGATTCCATGTGCTTGAAGGCCTTGAACTCCAGGGCGTTGCCCGACGGGTCGAGGAAGAACATGGTGGCCTGCTCACCCACTTCGCCCTTGAAGCGGATATAGGGCTCGATGACAAATTCCGTGCCGGCGGCCTTGAGTTTGTCGGCCAGGGCTTCCCATTGGTCCATGGAGAGCACGACCCCGAAATGGCGCACCGGAACGTTGTGAGAGTCTACGGCATTGGTGGCATTCGCGCCGCACTCGCCAGGGGCCAGGTGAGCCACGATCTGGTGGCCATAAAAATTGAAATCGATCCATTCGGGGGAGCTGCGCCCCTCCGGACAGCCGAGCAGCTCGCCATAGAAACGGCGGGCCTCGGCCAGGTCGCGCACGGGGAAAGCGAGGTGAAAGGGCGGGATGGCTTGGGTCATGGCTGGATTTCCATTGCATCAGGCAGCGCGGGAGGCTGCGGCCTGGATAGTGTACGTATTGTTTTTTTGATAGAAAAACGATAATTTTTTGCCCTAAGCAACAAAATAATTGATGCTTTTCCACTTGCTCCAACCAGGCATGCGTGATGCTCAGAGAATTCAGGACGTTCATTGCGGTGGTCCGCGAAGGCAGCTTCACCGCGGCCGGGCGGCAGTTGGGCTTGACCCAGTCGGCCGTCAGTGCGCAGATCCGCCGGCTCGAAGAGCAGCTGGGCCTGGCGCTGTTTGACCGGGGGGCCAGGACGGCGCTGCTCAATGCCCACGGCCGTGAGCTGCTGCCGCAGGCCGAAGCCTTGCTGGCGCTGGCCGATCGCACGGTATCGCAGGCCGGCGGGCGGGTGCGCGGGGTGCTGCGTATCGGGGCCATTGCTTCAGTGCAACAGGATCTGCTGGTGCGCGCGCTGATGGATTTCCGCGCCGCCTTTCCCGAAGTGCAGGTGCGTGTGGTGCCGGGGGTGTCGCTGTCTTTGCTTGGGCAGGTCGATGCCGGCGAACTCGATCTGGTGGTGCTGATCCGTCCGCCTTTCGCCTTGCCGCCCGAACTGGATTGGCAGGTGTTGTTGCGCGAGCCGATGGTCCTGGCTGTGGCGGACACGCTGCCGCTGCTGCCATGGCGCGAGCTGCTGCAGACTCAGCCCTTCATTCGCTACGATCGCGCGTCATTCGGGGGGCGTCTGGTCGAAGGCTTTCTGCGCCGCCATCGCGTGCGCGTGCAGGAGGCGGTCGAACTGGATGAAATCGATGCCCTGGCTCACCTGGCTCGCGCCGGTCTGGGCGTAGCCCTGCTGCCGCGCACCCGCCTGTTGGACGGCCGGGGCTTGCGTCTGCTGACGCTGGATGAGGCGGCATTCGAGCGCGAGATCGGCGTGATCGGCCGTCCCTCGCGCTCGCCACTGGTACAAAGCATGATCGACTGCCTGGCGCAGGCGGCGCTCAGGCCCCCTGCGCCAGCGGCCTGAGGCCGGTTTTACAGGCGGTCGCAACGCACCGTGGTCGGGTGCTGGCGCAGCGCCTCGATGACCGGGTCGCCCACGACGCCGTCCACATCGGTCAGTACGTAGCCGATCTGGCCGCGCGTCTGCAGGGTCTGGCTGACGATATTCAGACCGTGCTCGGCCAGTGTGTTGGTCAGCGTGCCCAGTGCGCCCGGGGCGTTGCGGTGCACGTGCAGAATGCGCGCCGTGCCGGCCGGCTCGACGTAGGCGAGCTCCGGGAAGTTGACGGCGGTCTTGGTGGTGCCGGCCTGCAGGTAGCGCACCAGCTTCTCGGCTACTTCACGGCCGATGTTCTCCTGCGACTCCTGTGTGCTGCCGCCGATGTGCGGCGTCAGGATCACGTTGGGCAGCCCGATCAGCGGGCTGGCCAGCGGCTCGTCCGGACCCTTGGGCTCGGTGGGAAAGACATCCAGCGCCGCGCCCGCCAGGTGGCCGTCGCGCAGCGAGCGGTTCAGGGCTTCGATGTCGACTACCGTGCCGCGCGAGGCGTTGATGAGGATGGCGCCGCGGCGCATCTGGGCCAGGGCCTGGGCGTCGATGATGTTCTCGGTGCTCTTGCCGCCGGGCACGTGCAGCGTGACGACATCGGACTGGTTGAGCAGCTCGGTCAGCGAGGCGGCCGCCCGCGCATTGCCCAGGGGCAGCTTGCCCTCGACGTCGAAGAACACCACGCGCATGCCGATTGCCTCGGCCAGCGTGCTGATCTGCGAGCCGATGTTGCCGTAGCCGACGATGCCCAGGGTCTTGCCGCGCGCCTCGAAGGCGCCGGTGGCGGTCTTGTCCCAATGTCCCTGGTGGACCCGGGTGTTCTTCTCCGGAATGCGGCGCAGCAGCAGGATTGCTTCGGCCAGCACCAGTTCAGCGACCGAGCGGGTGTTGGAGAACGGTGCATTGAAGACCGGGATGCCGCGCATCATGGCGGCGTCCAGGTCGACCTGGTTGGTGCCGATGCAGAAGCAGCCGATCACGCGCAGGTCGGGACATTCGGCCAGCACGTCGCGGTCAAGGTGCGTGCGAGAGCGTATCCCCACGACTTGCGCACCCTGCAGCGCGGCGCGCAACTGCGCCGGGGGCAGGGCCGTGCTGTGGGTAGCGATGTCGGAATACCCCGCGGCCTCGAAAACTTCGCGGGCGCTGGGATGAACGTTCTCGAACAAAACGATTTGAGCCATGGATGCTTGCCGTAAAGAAAGAGAAAGCGCCGGGGAATTTCCCGGCGCCAGTGCCGGCTGGCACTGGCAGCCCCATTGTGGCTCAGATTTTTGCTGCAGGGCCGCAATCCCCCGGTAACAGTGTGGCCTACGCGCCGGCGATGCTGCGCCATACGCTGGCGCCGCCATCCGCCTGCACCAACAGGACGGCATAGGCGTCGCGGCGTCCGCCGTAGGCCGGGTCGTCCATGCCGGGCGAACCAATCGGCATCCCCGGCACGGCCAGGCCCACGGCCTGGGGGCGCTCGCGTAGCAGGCGCTGGATATCTTCGGCCGGCACATGGCCTTCGATGGCGTAAGCGCCAATCAGGGCCGTGTGGCAGGAGGCATAGCGGGGCGCCAGCCCGGCGCGGGCGCGCACCGGCGCGGTATCGGGCACATCATGCAGGCGCAGTGAGAAACCGGCCTGGCGCATGCGTTCGGCCCAGACGCCGCAACAGCCGCAGGAGGGGGTCTTCCAGACCTCCAGCACCGGCGCGCTCTGCGCCATCAGCGGCGCAGACAAGGGGGCAAGCAGCGCGGCGGCCAGCAGCCGGCGGCGGGAAGCAACAAGGTGGGTCATGATTCGCCTCGAAGTCAGTCGTACAGGCCCCGCAGCCTGCTGCGGGGTGATGGGCGCATCATAGTCCGGCTCGTTCGTCGGCCGGGCTCAGTCCTTGGCGTCGCTGTCGGCCGGCGTGACACGGTCGGCGGGAAACTGCAGCGAGAACGTACTGCCCTTGCCCGGCTCGCTTTCGATCAGCAGTTCGGCATCGTGACGCAAGGCGATGTGCTTGGTGATGGCGAGCCCCAGACCGGTGCCGCCTACGGCGCGCGAGCGGCCGCGATCCACCCGATAGAAACGCTCCGTCAGGCGGGGGATATGGCGCGCCGGGATGCCGATGCCGGTGTCTCGCACGCTGTAGCGCGCGCCCTGTTCGGGGTGCCCTTGCCAGGTGATGGTGATGTCACCCCCTTCCGGGGTGTAGCGCACCGCGTTGGTCAGCAGATTGGCCAGCGCCGAGGACAGCTCGGTGGCGCTGCCCAGGACATCCAGGCCCGGGGCGATGTCCCAATGAAACTGATGTCGGCCTGCCGACAGCGCCTCAGCCTGCTGGCGTATGGTCTGCAGCAGCGAGGAAATGTCCACGGCCTGCGGGTCCGACTCGGGTGATGACTCCAGCGTGGAAAGCGTCAGCAGGTCCTCGACGATGGCCTTCATGCGCTGCGCCTGCTCCAGCATCATGGCCATGTACTGGGCCCGCTGGGCCTCGTCCAGCGCATCGTCGGGCATGTCCTGCAGCGTTTCCAGGAAACCGGCCAGCACCGTCAGGGGCGTGCGCAATTCGTGCGAGACGTTGGCCACGAAGTCGCGCCGGGTGGTTTCCAGCTTTTCGATCTGCGTGACATCGCGCGAGATCAGCAAACGGCGGTTGCTGCCATAGGCCGCCAGCTGGATCATCATGACCCGTTCCTGACCGTTGTGGCCCAGGCGAACCAGCATGGGTTCGGGCCAGTGGCCGCGGTGCGCATAGGCCACGAATTCAGGCGCGCGCAGCAGGTTCAGGATGTTCTGGCCACGATCGGCCGGCAGGCGCAGCACCAGATGGCGGCGGGCCATCCGGTTGGCCCACTCGATCTGGAATTCTTCGTTCAGGGTGACCACGCCATCGGGCAGGGCCTGGGCGGCAGCCAGCATGCTGCGCATGGTTTCCTGCTGCTCGGCCAGTTCGCGACGGCGCGCGCGCGTGTAGCGATACAGCGGCGCCAGGATGTCTTCCCAGGGCCCCACGCCTGCCGGGGGGGCGGAGTCCGGGTCGTGGGCCCAGGCAGAGACCCGCTGCAGTCGCCAGCTGCGCCACAGCACCATGGCCATCATGGCAGCCGAGAACAACACCCAGCCGGCCGGGGAACCGGCCACACTGTGAAGCAGAAGACTGAGGATGCCCCAGAGGGCGATCAGCGTAAGCGTGCGCAACCAGATCATCGTCGCGGATTCTAGGGCAGGGAGGGTAGCTTACCGCGCCGGCACCTGAGCCGTGAAACGATAGCCGCTGCCGCGCACGGTTTCCACGTGGATGTCGTGGCCGCTGGGTTCCAGCGCTTTGCGCAGGCGGCGGATATGCACGTCGACCGTACGCTCTTCGACGAAGACGTGATCGCCCCACACCTGGTCCAGCAGCTGCGAGCGCGAGAAAACGCGTTCCGGGTGCGTCATGAAGAAGTGCAGCAGGCGGAATTCGGTTGGCCCGATCTGCAGTGCCAGGCCGTTGCCGGACAGCCGATGCGTGACCGGGTCCAGGCGCAGGCCGCCGACGTCGATCAGGTCGTCCGTCAGCTGGGGCGCACGGCGGCGCAGCACAGCCTTGATGCGGGCCATCAGTTCCTTGGGCGAGAACGGCTTGGTGATGTAGTCATCGGCGCCGGCCTCCAGGCCATCGACCTTGTCCTGCTCGGCGCCTTTGGCCGTCAGCATGATCACCGGGACGTTGCGGGTGCGTTCATCGTCGCGCAGCTTGCGCGCCAGAGCCAGGCCGGAAATGCCGGGAAGCATCCAGTCCAGCAGAATGAGATCGGGCAGTTCCGCGCGGATCAGGGTCTGGGCCTGTTCGGCGTCGAAAGCCCGCAGAACCTTGTGGCCGGCGAAAGATAGGTTCACCGCGATCAATTCCTGGATGGCGGGTTCGTCTTCGACGACAAGAATGGTGCTAGACATGGTGGCGAGGTTCGTTGCAATGCGCCAGATGGCGCGAACGTTGCCATAGTATGGCCGCAATATTTCAGGTATGTGACTGACGGCGGCGCCGATCGTCCCGCGCCAATCGGCTACCATTGGGCCAAATTCCGGGAATTCTCTATGCAAAACCCTTCCTCCTCCCCTGATTCGTCCCCGTCTGGCAGCACGCACTTCGGCTTCCAGTCCGTGCCTGAAAGCGACAAAGCCCGCAAAGTGGCCGAGGTCTTCCACTCGGTGGCCTCCCGCTATGACGTCATGAACGATCTCATGTCGGCGGGCCTGCACCGCGTCTGGAAGGCCTTCACCATCAGCCGCGCGGCCGTGCGCCCCGGCATGAAGGTGCTGGACATTGCCGGCGGCACGGGTGATCTGGCGCGGGCTTTCGCCAAGCGCGCCGGCCCTACGGGCGAGGTCTGGCTGACAGACATCAATGACTCGATGCTGCGTGTCGGGCGGGATCGTCTGGCCGACCAGGGCCTGCTGTTGCCGGTGGCGGTCTGTGACGCCGAGAAACTGCCCTTTCCGGACGGCCATTTCGACCGGGTCAGCGTGGCTTTTGGCCTGCGCAACATGACGCACAAGGATCGTGCCCTGGCCGAAATGACGCGTGTGCTCAAGCCGGGCGGCAAGCTTCTGGTGCTGGAGTTTTCGCGGGTCGCCAAGCCGCTGGCGCCGGCCTACGACTGGTATTCCTTCAATGTGCTGCCCTGGCTGGGCAAGAAGGTGGCCCAGGACGAGGCAAGTTACCGCTACCTGGCCGAATCCATCCGCATGCATCCCGACCAGGACACCCTGGCCGACATGATGCGCGCTGCCGGGCTCGAGCGCGTGCAGTACTTCAACATGACTGCCGGTGTGGCCGCCCTGCACGAAGGAACCCGGCTGGCCTGAAAAAAGAAATTCGGAACTTGTGGCGCATACGCTTGTCCGTTATTCTTGTCACCATTCAGTTTGTTGTAAGAAAGCGGTGGCGATCGTCCGCCGCCCGCGCTTTCGGGCGCGTACTACAAGAGGAGCTTCTTTAATGTCCATCAAGTCTGGCCTGTCCCGTGGGCTGGCTGCAGCGCTGATCGCCGTGTCCGGCGCAGCGCTCGTCACCGCGTCCTTTGACGCCGAAGCCCGTCGCGCTGGCGGCGGCATGAGCGTCGGGCGTCAATCTTCCAACGTAACCACCCAACGTCAGGCCACCAAGCCGCCCACTTCGCCCAGCGCTGGCGCCACCACGGCAGGCGCCGCGGGTACGGCTGCCGCCGGTACGGCCGCGGCAGGCGCGGCCGCCAAGAGCGGCGCATCCCGCTGGCTCGGCCCCATCGCCGGCATCGCCGCGGGCCTGGGCCTGGCTGCGCTGTTCTCCAGCCTCGGGCTGGGCGGTGCGCTGGCCGAATTCCTCAGCAGCGCCCTGCTGATCGGCCTGGTCATTTTTGCCGTGCTGTTCATCGTGCGCCGTCTGCGGGGGGCTTCCGCGCCGCGCCAGGCCATGCAAGGTGCCTATGGCGGCAACAATGCGCCGCAAGGCGGCCAGCAAGGCCAGCAACCCATGTGGCGTGAGGCGCTGAAGCCGGCTGCCGCGCCTGCGGCTGCCGCTGCGCCCGCTGCGCCGGTCCAGGATGCCGCTGCGCCCAAGGCGGGCGACGACGGCAACTGGTTCGTGCCGGGCGATTTCGACACCCCGCGCTTTCTGCAGCAGGCCAAGGACCAGTTCGTTCGCATCCAGGGCATCTGGGACAGCGGCGACGTCAGCCAGCTGCGCGATCTGCTGACCGACGATCTGATCGCCGAACTCAAGCCGCAGCTTGAAGCCCGTGGCGAGCAAGCCAACAAAACCGAAGTCGTGCTGCTGAACGCCGAACTCCTGGGCATCGAAACCGTCTCCGACGGTCACCTGGCCAGTGTGCGTTTCTCCGGCATGCTGCGTGAAGCCCCAGGTACTGAGGCCTTCCGCTTTGAAGAAGTCTGGAACCTGTTCAAACCCAACAGCGGCGGTTGGCTGCTGGCCGGGATTCAACAGATTCCGGTCGAGTACGCCAGCTGATTGGCGGCAGTTCTGTAGTACCCCAATCCTGTTTTTTGGCCCGCGCTTTGCGCGGGCTTTTTTATGCCTGGCCGTCCGCCGCAGAACCCGTGTGGGCGCAGCGCTGGCTGGCGGCGCGGGTCAGGGCTTGCGCCTTTCTCTAGCGCTATGCCCGCAATGCTTTCCCATTGAGCCGGGCTGGCATCAAAACAGCCTGGGCTATCCCGGCCGATCCTCCCCAGATAAAAAAACCGGCCGCATCGATGGAGAATCACACAGCAAAAAGCCAGGGCTGCTGCCCTGGCTCAAAATGCGGTGGCGGTTCCTACCAGACTACATTAATCCCCACCGTGCCCTGTAATGGCTGT
>NZ_FKBR01000010.1 GCF_900078335.1 Bordetella trematum | reverse complement strand
GGATAGCACGCCAGGGGAAGTGAGGTCGAAGGCGCGAGTCTTCGGAAGCAAGTCGGCGGGACAGCGAGGTTTTGAAAATAAATCGAAACCGAGTTGACAAACCCTAAAAACTTCTTCATAATCTCGTTTCTCTGCTGCTGACAGCGCAGCGCCAAACGGTCCGACGGCAACGTCACCGCGCGGCGCAGGTTTGAAAGCAAGGCAGGCCAGATTTTAGCAGTGCCGCTCTTTAACAACTCAACAACCGATAAGTGTGGGCACTTGATGTGAGTGCGCACCGAT
>NZ_FKBR01000009.1:237224-304917 GCF_900078335.1 Bordetella trematum | reverse complement strand
GGTCAACTCTACGCCGAGCCCACTGCCGCCCTGGCAAGCGCCCCTGTAGCCGGGGAGGCGCAGTCGTCGGTCAGATCGCTGCAGCGATACGGCTTTGGCTATGCCGACGATGGGAACGGCGGCCGGTACTTGAGTTCGCTCAAGCGCGACGATGGCGCGTTCCTCCTGCGCGATGACGTGATTGCCGCCCTGGCAAGTGGGCCTGCCGCTCAACCGCCGCAGGACTCTGGTGTCGAAATGGTGTCGATGGGTGGCACCGCGCCGGCCGTGCCGCGCTGGTTGTTGGATGCAGCCCAACGAATCCAGACATACATGGACGCGCACTCGCCGGGGGCATGGGCCGTTGGAGGAATTCAGAAGCGGAAAACCCATGCCGCAGACGGGCGGGATGCGAAGGACGCGGTGGTTGCATCCATCCAGGCGGCTATCGACGGGATGAGGTTCGATTATTTCAACGCAACGCCCCGTCAGATGGAATTCATCAAAGCGGGCGCACGTCTGGTTATCGAGGCAGTAAACGCCGCCATTGCCGCCCAGCAGGGCGAAGGGGGTGCGTGATGGGCATCAAAACCACCACAACTACGGTTTACGAGTGCGATGTGTGCAGGTCTGAGGTGCCGGAATTGTCGATCTTCGGAGTCCACAAGGACACCTTGTGGAGCGACCGCGATGTAACGGCGACCCTGACACTCTCGATGCGCCTGGATATCTCCTATGTGACGGACAGGGGCGTCATCTGCAACGCTTGCGCAGCCAAACACCTGCGCGCGGTTGCAGACGCTATCGACTTCGTCGCCCAGCAGCACAAGGGGGAAGCGTGATGGATACGGCAATTCTCGACCCTTGCTGCGGCGGCCGCATGATGTGGTTCGACCGCCAGGACCAACGCGCCCTGTTCGGCGATATCCGCAGCGAAGAGCACACCCTGTGCGACGGCCGTGCATTCAACATCACGCCCGACCTGAACATGGATTTCCGGGCCATCCCGTTCGCAGACGACACATTTTCCCTGGTCGTGTTCGACCCGCCCCATCTTCGGCGTGCGGGCATGGATTCCTGGCTGCGCGCCAAGTACGGCATCTTGACCGAGGACTGGCGCGAGGACCTGCGGCGAGGCCTCGCTGAGTGCTTCCGCGTCCTGCGCCCCGAAGGCGTACTGATCTTCAAGTGGGCAGAGGTGCAAATCCCGGTTAGCCAGATCCTTGCCCTGACCGATCACCGGCCGCTGTTCGGCCACAAGTCGGGCAAGCGCGAGAAAACGCACTGGCTGACGTTCATGAAGCCAGCCGCCCCATCCAGCCAGGGCGAAGGAGGGGCAGCATGAAAAATAGCGTCGATATCCTTAACGAGTTCACGAAGGAAGAACTCATCGCCTTCGTGCGCGAAAAGGGACTCTTTCTGCGCATCAGCCGCCGAGACCTGCTTTTCATCCGCTGGAGGATTGCCAGCGAGAAGCTGTTGGCCGACTACGATGCGGAGTTTTCCCGCTGGGAAGCCGGTAAGCCCGACTTCGCGAAGCGCGACGCACTGGCCGCCCAGTGCAACGCGACCACCGACCACCAAGAAAAGCTCCGGCTGCTACTCGAGATCGAACCATACGACAAAGCCCTGCACGATCACCTGGCACGCATCAGGAAGTTGGACGCCCGACAGAAGGCCGTGGACCGCATGTATCGCGACATCGAAAGGGCTGCCGCATGACCCCCAACACCAGCAGCACGACAAACCCCATTGCCGAGGCCATCCAGCTACTCACCGAAGAGGCCTCTGGGCTGCGCGATTGCCACACCCTGGCGCCCGGCGACTGGACCGGCGAGCCGGAAGCAAAAGCCCACTATGCCCGAATCATGGCCGTGGTGAGCGGGCTGGAAAAGCTGCAACCAGAATGACTCATATATGAGTCACAAATCCACTTTTTGCTGGGCTTATAGACCACCGAAATGACCGAAGCCATCCAGCAGATGCTGGACACCACACGTAACGCATGGAGGCCCGCCTAGCGCGGGCCGTTCTTTGGAGAGGCGATATGTCAGTTCGCTATCTGACGATCCGCAAGTTCTCATTGGAGACTGGCTATACTGAAGACGGCATAAGGACAAAAATAAGGGACGGAATTTGGGGCGAAGGATCTGTCTGGGTCAAAGCGCCAGACGGCCGGGTTCTCATCGACACCGAGGGCTATAACGAATGGGCAAGCAGTACGATGGCGTTCGGCCAGCTTCCGAGTCGTCGATCGAAATCGACTTCTACTATGCGAACCAGCGGTGCCGGGAACGCATCAAGCTCCAGCCCACCCCCGCTAACCTAAAGCGGGCGGCAAACCATCGCGCTGCGATTCTCGACGCGATCGCGCGCGGCACCTTCAGCTATGCAACAACTTTCCCAGAGAGCAAGAACGCGGCCAAATTCAGCCCGAAGACCCTGGGCAGAACGGTTCAGGCCTATCTTGAGAGCTGGGTAGACGGAAAGGCCAAAACCATCAAGGCCAGTACAGCAGACGGCTATCGCAAAGTAGTCAACGGCCGTCTTGTACCGTCACTCGGCAAGCACGAGCTTGCAGATCTGCGGCGCGCCCACGTTCGCGAAATGTGCGAAGGGATGGACGTGACGAATAAACGCATTGCGAATGTCCTGTCCGTCCTGCGCACGGCGTTGGACGAAGCCGTGACGGACGAATTGATAGAGGCCAACCCCATTGCCGGCTGGACCTACGCGAAGAACGAGGCCCCTAAAGAAGAGGACGATGTAGACCCGTTCACGGCTGCGGAACAGGCGGAAATTCTCAAAGCGCTCGATGGACAGGGTCGGAACTTCGTCCAGTTCGCCTTGTGGACAGGTCTTCGAACGTCCGAAATGGTGGGCTTGCGGTGGGAAGATGTCGACCTGGTCCGTGGGGAAGTTCGGATTCGGCGTGCAACGACCCAGGCGGCCAAAGGAGCCGCCGAAGCCCCGAAGACCAGCAGCAGCAAGCGCATGGTAAAGCTGCTCGGACCAGCCCGTGACGCCCTGGAAGCGCAAAAGGCGTTTACCCTGCTGGCGAACGCCCACGTTTTTCATAACCCACGCACAGACGCGCCGTGGGAGGGAGACCAGCCGATCCGCAAGACCTTATGGCAGCCCGCTCTGAAACGCGCCAAGGTCCGTTACCGCGTGCCATACCAGACACGACATACCTACGCATCCATGATGCTGTCTGCTGGCGAGCATCCTATGTGGGTCGCAAGCCAGATGGGCCACGCAGACTGGGGCATGATCCGCCGCGTGTACGGCCGCTGGATGCCTGACGCCGCCCCCGACGCAGGGTCCAAGGCTGAGGCCCTGTACGGGACATCGAACGGTCAGCATTTGGTCAACATTACCTCCAAGAGCCGCATAAACACTGGCTAGCCCGGGGGTTCAATTCCCCCCGGCTCCACCAGATTCCAAAGCACTGAAAAGGCCAACCTTTACCGGTTGGCCTTTTTTTATCTGTTTTCCTGCCCGCCACGACGACAGACGGGCCAAGCCGGTTCAGTCCATCGAAGCGCCGGAAATCTTCACGGCCTGCTCCCAGGTGTCGATTTCCTTCAACAGGCGGGCCTGGGCATCCTTGGCGCTGCCGCCGGTGATCATCATTCCCTGCTTGGTCAGGAAGTCCACCACCTCAGGGTCTTTCAGGGTGTCATTGATGGCCTGATTCAATGTCTCGACCACGGCATCAGGCGTGGCGCCCGGGGCGGCGATCGAAAACCAGGACGTGACGTTGTAGTCGGGAAAGCCGCTTTCGCTCAGGGTCGGCACATCGGGCACGCGCGGATGCCGCTGGGTGCCGGTATGGGCCAGCGGGCGAAGCTTGCCAGCCTCGACCTGGGTCATGATCAGATAGAGCGTATCGAAGGCAAAGGTCGTGCGGCCGGCAGCCAGATCCATCACGGCCGGGTTGCTGCCCCGATAGGGCACATGGGCGGCCTTGCCACCGATGGGCTTGAGAAACAGCTCCGTGGCCAGATGCGGCGAGCCGCCCACGCCGGACGAGCCATAAGTGAGCTCCTTCTTGCCCGACTTGATCGCCTCGACGAGCTGCTGGACGGTCTTGTACTCGCTGTCGGCCGGCACGGCGAGCATCAGAGGCATTTCGGCCATGTAGGCCACGGTACGGAAATCCTTGCGGGTGTTGTAAGGGATGTTCTTGTAGAGCGAAGCGTTGATGGCGTGCGGGGTGGCCGCAAGCAGCAAAGTATGGCCATCGGGCTCGGCGCGCGCCACATGCTGCGAGCCGATGAGCGTGCCGCCGCCGCCCTTGTTGTCGACCACGACCGGCACGCCCAGACGCTTGGACATACCCTTGGCCATGATGCGACCCATCAGGTCCGACGTCCCTCCGGGCGGGAAGGGCACCACGATGGTGATCGGCTTGCCCTGCAGCCCCTGCGCCGACGCCACTCCCGGTAACGCCTGCATCCCCACTGCAACGGCCAACCCAGCTAACAGCAAATTCTGAAGCTTCATCTTCCCGTCTCCTTTGTTCTAAATAATGGAACGATGTTCCACCAAATTTATGATATGGGAGGCTGGCAAACCGGGTCAACAAAGTGTTTCCCCTAATAAATCGTCAGGTTATAAGGATAAGGGGAAATATGCGGTTGACGGCATCCCGAATAGCAGTTTTAAATACATCCCATGCTGTTCTAAATTCTGGAATCATGTTTTAAATTTGGAGACACCAAGATGACTGAACAAGCCTGCCCGGCCGACGTGCCCGCCCTCTCCGAGGGGCCGGCTCCCTGGCTGGACATACGCTCGGTGGCCGTGATCGGCGCCTCGGAAGACCAGAGTAAATTCGGCGGACGCTTGTTCAAGAATCTGCTGCGCCACGGATTCGGCGGCGATGTGTACCCGATCAACGCCGGCCGCCAGGAACTGTTCGGCATCAAGACCTATCCGGATCTGCACGCCCTGCCCGCCGCGCCCGACGCCTTCGTGCTGGCGCTGCCCAGCCACCTCGTGCGCGACCAGGTGATCGCGGCCGCCCAGCGCGGCACCCGCCTGGGCATCATCATTTCGGCGGGGTTCTCGGATGTCGACGAGGCCGGCCAGGCGCAAGAGCGCGAGCTCGTGGACATCGCAAGACGCCACGGCATGCGTCTGGTGGGCCCGAATTGCCTGGGCCTCATCAGCGTCGACAAGGGGCTGGTGCTGTGCTCGTCGCCGATCCTGGAGCGCAGCAGCCTGCCGCAGCGCCCCGTGGGCTTCGTGAGCCAGAGCGGCGCATTGATGACGACCGCCTTCGACAAGGCCTGGAGCATGGGCGGCGGGTTCAGCCATGGTTTTTCGGTCGGCAACCAGGCGGACCTGGAGGTCTGCGATTTCATCGAGTTCATGGTGGCCGACCGCAGCACCAAGGTCATCTGCGCCTATATCGAAGGCTTGAAGGACGCCACACGCTTTCTGGCTTGCGCCCGCGCCGCGCGCGACGCAGGCAAGCCCTTGCTGATCGTCAAGGCGGGCCGCTCCCAGGCCGGCCAGCAGGCCGCCTTCTCGCATACGGCCAGTATCGCCGGCGATGCGGCCGTGTTCGAGGCGGCCTGCCGCGAGCAGGGCGCGCTGGTGCTCGGCGACCTGAACACCATGCTGCTGACCGCCAACTATCTGGCGACGCAGCCGGCACGCACTCTGCGTCATCTGGTCATCGTGTCGCCCTCGGGCGGTGGTGGGGCGCTGGCCGCCGACATCGCGTCCGAAGCCGGACTGGAACTGGCCGAGTTCGGCGAGCCCACGCGCAGCCTGCTGAGCCAGTGCTACCCGCCACGTCAGATCAAGAATCCGCTGGATTTCGGCGCCCGCACGGCTGGCGACGAGCGCGCCGGCGCGCAGTTGACCTGCCAGGCGGTGCAGCAGGACCCTGCTGTCGATGCGGTGCTGGGCGTGACGGCCATGGCGCCGATTCCCTGGCAGATGCAGCTGATCGAGGCCCTGGCCGAGCAGGGCCGCCAGCACCGCAAGCCCGTCATCGTGGCCGTCGATGCCGGGCAGACCTCCGACCCGGTGCGCCAACGTCTGGCCGAACTGGGACTGCCATATGCCAACTCGACCGCCGACGCCGTCCAGGCGCTGCGCCACGCCCGGCAATGGCAGGCCATGCAACCCGTGGCCGCGCAGCCGCGCCCGCCCGAGTGCCCGCGCAACCCCTTGTCTTTCGGCCCCGGGCAATACAGCGAACATGACACCAAGGCCATGCTGGCCGCCTACGGCGTCACGGCCAATGAAGGCCGCATCGCCCGGACTGCCGAGGACGCCGCCGCCATTGCCCGGCAACTGGGCTATCCGGTGGTGCTGAAGATCGTTTCGGCCGACATCGTGCACAAATCCGATGTCGGCGGCGTCGTGACCGGCCTGGCATCGGAGGAGGAAGTCCGCAAGGCTCACGACCAGATGCTGCAGAACGTGGCGCTGCGCCGGCCCGGCGCCCGCATCGACGGGGTGCTGGTGCAACGCATGGTGCACGGCCATGTGGAGCTGATCGTGGGTGGTCGCCGCGATGCCACCTTCGGCCCGGTGATCGTGGTAGGCGCAGGCGGCACCCTGGTGGAACTGCTGCCGGAACGTTTTCTGGCCACGGCCCCGGTCACGCGTCAGGCCGTGCTGCAAGGCCTGCAGTCCCTGACGCTGTGGCCGGTGCTGCAAGGCTATCGCGGCAAGGCCGTCGCCCTGGACGCCGTGGTCGAATCCATCGTGCGCCTGAGCTGGATGATGCACGACCTGGGCAAGCACGATTTCGAGATCGACATCAACCCCTTGCTGGTGAACGCCGACGAAGCCTGCGCCGTCGACGCCCGCCTGCTGATTCGCTGAGCGGCCCCGCAAGCCGCCCTGCCCATTACAACGACAACCCTGGAGCGAGACATGTCGAATTACGAGTTCATCCGCGTCGAAAACAAGGACAACGGCGTGAGCATCATCACGCTGAACCGGCCGGACAAGAAGAATGCACTCAACAAGAAGCTGATCGAAGAGTTGCAGGATGCCTTCATCAACTTCGACCGCGACGACAGCCGCCGTGCCGCCGTGCTGACCGGCGCGGGCGACGATGCATTCTCGGCCGGCGCCGACCTGAAGGACATGCCGGAACTGTGGCGCGGCATCCCCGGCGTGGGCTCGCAGACCAACAAGCCGGTCATCGCCGCGGTCAGCGGCTGGTGCATCGGCGGCGCGCTGGTGATGGCGATGATGGCCGACATGATCGTGGCGTCGGAGTCGGCCAAGTTCTACTACCCGGAGGCCAAGGTGGGCTTTACCGGCGGAATCATTTCCGGCCTGGTCAACCGCCTGCCTTACCACGTGGCCATGGAAGTGATTCTGCTGTGCCGCACCCTGGACGCCAAGCGCGCCTACCAGCTGGGTTTCGTCAACGAGGTGGTTCCCGTTGGCAAGCAGGTCGAGGCCGCAGTCGCCATGGCCGATGAGCTGGCCACCATGGCGCCGCTGGTCCACAGCACGCTCAAGGGCTTCATCACCGATGAGGTGGTCAAGCGCGGTCCCTCGGAGCAGATGGCGCGTACGCTGTACCAGCTGCACATGCTGGAGCGCAGCCACGACACCCAGGAGGGGTTCAAGGCATTCCGCGAGAAACGCGAGCCGGTCTTCATCGGCAAATAAATCGCCACGCCGGGGCGGGCCCCAGAGGCGGCCCGCCCTGCCCCCTTTCCTGCCTCGTTACCGCTGCCGGAGCCCCTGCCATGACCGCACACCGCCTGAATGATTTCATAGACCGCCTGCGCCAGCAGATCGCTGAGGCCGAGGGTGACGAGACGCGCCTGCTGGCCTCGGTCGAGCCGCTCATGCAGGCGTTGGTGCGCCATGACGATTGGCTGCCGGAGCGCTTCGCCCAGCCCCATCCCCAGTACTACCAGCAGTACTGCCTGTATGCCTGCCCGCGCGGTGATTTTTCCATCGTCAGCTTCGTATGGGGGCCTGGCCAGAAAACCCCGGTGCACGACCACACCGTCTGGGGCGTGATCGGCATGTTGCGTGGCGCCGAACTCTCCGAGCAATTCGAGCCGCAGGCCGGCGGCGGCTACGCCATCACGGACAGGCAGACCCTGCAACCCGGAATGACGGCCTGCGTGTCGCCGACCATCGGCGACATCCATCGCGTCTCCAATGTCTTTGACGACCGGGTGTCCATCAGCATTCATGTCTACGGCGCCGATATCGGCAAAGTCGAGCGCCATGTCTACGACCCGGCCAGTGGCGAGCGCAAGCGCTTCGTCTCCGGATACGCCTCGGTCCAGGCGGGCTGAGGCCGGCTGCGCACCGCCCGGAATCGCACCATGACGGCCGCCCGCTTTCCGACCGCTTCCCTGCCGCTGCGACGCCGTGCCGGCGCCGGTGCGCAACGGGGATGCCGTAAGATAGCCGGCAAACCGCCTGGCGACACACAGTGCGGGCGACTGACGCCCGGCCTGCATGCGCGGCCGCCGCAGCTGCGCGCGCGGCCAGCCCCGGCCGGATGCTGCGCACCGGCCCCTTCTCTCCGATCCTCGACGGATCGCCGCCATGATGTCGCCGGACGGGCCCGCACGGCCGTTC
The DNA here is from genome assembly GCF_900078335.1 of Bordetella trematum. Lineage (GTDB taxonomy): Bacteria > Pseudomonadota > Gammaproteobacteria > Burkholderiales > Burkholderiaceae_B > Bordetella > Bordetella trematum. Next base: position 296,349 of record NZ_FKBR01000009.1, on the reverse strand, counting down.
TATGCCCGTCCAGCCCGCAGCACCACTCCTGCCACAAGCAGGCGTCGGCGCGCGCCGGATCGGCACAACCATTTATGGAAGCGAGATAACGTGGACAAGACATTCCTCAAGGGCCTGGTTCTGCTTGAAGCCATGGCCAACAACGAAAAAAGCTCTGGGGTCACGGAACTGGCCAATCAGCTCTCGCTGGGCAAAAGCAATGTGCACCGTCTGCTGCAGGGGCTGGTGCACCAGGGCTTCGCACGCAAGGACAGCGAAACCGGCAGATACCAGCTCACCATGAAACTGTGGGAGCTCGGCGCCAAGGTGTTTCGCCGCCTGGACCTGCGGCGCGAGGCCCTGCCCTACATGGAGTTGCTGGCCAAGGAAACCCAGGAGACCGTCCACCTTTCCATCCTGGAAGGCGTGGAAGTGCTGTACATCGAAAAAATAGACAGCCCGCAACCGGTGCGCGCCTACACAACGGTCGGCGGACGCGCGCCGGCAGCCTGCGTGGCGACCGGCAAGGCCCTGTTGGCCTGGTCCAGCGAAGACACCGTGGCCGCGGCTGCCGAACAGTTGCAGCGCCATACGCCGCGCTCGATCGTCAGCGCCGAGGAACTGCATCGGCAGTTGCGCCGCATCCGCAGCATCGGCTACGCGGTCAACACCGGCGAATGGCGCGAGCAGGTCATCGGGGTCGCCGCACCGCTGCGCGACGCAACCACAAGCGTGGTCGGGGCGCTGGGGATTTCCGGCCCGGCCGAACGCATTACCGACGAAGTCATCAGCAATACCGTGCCGCGCCTGATCGAACTGGCCAACAGCATTTCGGCCCGGCTCGGCTACACGCAACGATAAAACTGCGGCGGATGCAACGCGCAAGCCCATCACGCCCAGGTAGACCATGGCAAGGCCGCCAGGCCCTGCCCCATTACATCGAGGAGACAACGTGGGCAATATCAGCGTGGAGCATTTCGAAGATGGCGTGAGCCTCTTCACGATCACCCGGGCGCAACGGCGCAATGCCATCAGCGCCCAGACCGCCATTGATCTGCAGGAGGCTTTCGCTGAGTTCGACGCCTCGCCCCGGCGGCGCGTGGCCGTCATCACCGGTGCAGGCAATGAAGCCTTCTCGGCCGGCGCCGATATCGACAGCATGCCGGAGCTGTGGCGCTGTCTGCCGGGCCTGGGCATTGCGACCCACAAACCCATCATCGCCGCCGTCAGCGGCTGGTGCGTAGGCGGCGGGCTGGTGATGACCATGATGAGCGACCTGGCCGTGGCCGCCGAGAACGCGCGATTCAGCTATCCCGAAGGCCGTCTCGGCCTGACCCAGGGCATGATCGCCGGCCTGGCCGGACGCATCCCGCACAAGGCCGCGATGGAGATCATCCTGCTGGGCAAGCCCATGAGCGCGCAGCGCGCCTACCACGTCGGTCTGGTCAACGAGCTGGCGCCCGATGGGCAACACGTGCAGGCAGCCCTGGAGATGGCCCGCCACCTGGCCACGCTGGCTCCCATGGTACTGCGGACCCTGAAGAAATTCGTCGGCCAGGTCGTGCCCAGCGGCCCCTCGGAGTCGTTTGTGCGCGTCAACCGCGAGTTGCAGGCCATCGCCCAAAGCGATGACTACGCCGAAGGCGTGGCCGCTTTCCGCGAGAAGCGCGCGCCGGTGTTCGCCGACCGCTGACCCTGCCCCACCCCGGACTGCAAGCACGCCCGCATCCATGCGGGCGGCATGCCCGCGCCCATACGCGGCGCCGCCATACCAATCAAGCCAGGGCATCCGTCACTGGCCCGAGGAGACCAAGCATGAGCACCTCGCAGCAACCCTCCCAACCCGCCGCGGCCAAAGCCGGCGCCATGTTGGACAAACTCGTCGTCATCGACATCGGCACCATGGTGGCCGCTCCGGTGGCCGGCACCCTGATGGCCGATTTCGGCGCCACCGTCATCAAGGTCGAACAACCCGGCAGCGGCGATACCTTGCGCGGCCTGGGCCCCTTTCTCGAAGAGGAAAGCCTGTGGTGGAACGTGGATGGCCGCAACAAGAAATCCATCACGCTCAACCTGCGCACGCCACAAGGGCAGGCCATCCTCAAGCGCCTGGTCGCACGCGCCGATGTCGTGCTGGAGAACTTTCGCCCCGGCACCCTGGAGAAGTGGGGCCTGGGCTACGAGGCGCTGGCCGAGATCAACCCTGGGCTGGTGATGCTGAGCGTTTCCGGTTTCGGCCAGACCGGCCCCTTGTCCAACCGGGCCGGCTATGACCGCATCGGCCTGGCGTTCAGCGGCATCATGGCGCTCAATGGCTATCCCGACCGGCCCCCGGTGCGTATCGCCACGTCCATGGCCGATTACTTCACGGCCACGCTGGGCGCCTTCGCCATCATGACCGCGCTTTATCATCGCGACGTCAATGGCGGGCGCGGCCAGCAGATCGACCTGGCGCTGTACGAGTCCATGTACCGCATGACCGAATCCATGACAGCCGCCTATGACCGGCTGGGCCTGGTGCGTACACGCACCGGCAATGTGCATTACGGCGCCGCGCCGGGCAACAATTTCGAGACCAGCGACGGCCGCTACATGACCCTGACCTGCTCGGGCGACGCAGTCTTTCGCCGCCTGTGCCAGGCCATGCAACGCCCCGATCTGCACCAGGATCCCGAGCTGGCCACGCATGCCCAGCGCTGGAACCGGGTCGAAGAGCTCAATGACATCGTCGGCCAATGGATACGCGAGACACCGCTGCAAACCGTCTGCGACGCCCTCGATGCGCAGGGCGTGCCCTATGCCATCGCCCTGACGATCGCCGATATCGTCGAGCACCCGCACTATGCTGCGCGCGAGAACATCGTGTCGGTCGACCACCCCACCCTGGGGCCGATCCGCATGCAGGGCGTGGTGCCACGCTTCAGCCACACGCCGCAACGCAAGGTCGAACCGGCCCCGGCGGTGGGCCAGCACAATGCAGAGATCTACCTGGAGCAGCTCGGCATGAGCGCCGAAGAATTCCAGCGCCTGCAATCCGAAGGAGTGTTGTGATGAGTCTCGCCCCCTTGCAAACCACCCCGGCCGCAGGCCCGCTGGCCGGGCTGAAAGTGCTGGAATTCTCCGCCATCGGCCCGGTGCCCTGGGGCGTGAGCCTGCTGGCCGACATGGCAGCCCAGATCACCCGCGTCTGCCGGCCGCAAGCGGGCCAGCCGTCCAAGGCTGCCGACACGCTCAGCGAGCGCGGCCGACGGGACGTCCATCTGGATCTGAAGTCCGGCGCCGACCAGGCACAGGTGCGCGCCCTCATCGCCGAGCACGACGTGCTGATCGAAGGCATGCGGCCTGGCGTCATGGAAAGGCTGGGCCTGGGGCCGGCGGACTGCCATGCCCTCAATCCGCGGCTGGTCTATGTGCGCGTCACGGGTTGGGGCCAGGACGGCCCGCTGGCGCTGCGCGCCGGTCATGACATCAACTACATCGCCCTGTCCGGCGCCCTGCATGCGATCGGCCCCAGGGATGGGCCACCCACCATCCCGCTGAACCTGGTGGGAGACTACGGCGGCGGCGGCACTTTCATGGTGATCGGACTGCTGGCGGCGCTGCTGCGCGCCCGCAGCAGCGGCCAGGGTTGCGTGGTCGATGCCGCCATGCTGGATGGCGCCGTACGTCAGAGCGGCGTGGTCTATGAACGACTGGCCCAGGGAAGCTGGCGCGATCAGCGCGGGGTCAACATGCTGGACGGCGGCACCCCCTGGTACAGTGTTTATCAAACCGCTTGCGGCGGCTACATGGCGGTGGGCGCCATCGAACCGCAGTTTTACCGGGTGTTCGTGCAGGCGCTGGGCCTGGACGAAGCCGCCCTGCCCTCGCGCGATGACCCGGCGAACTGGGATGCGCTGCGCCAGCGCTTCACGCAGTGCTTCCTCGCCCGGACACGCGCGCACTGGAGCGCCGTATTCGAACCGCTGGATGCCTGCGTCAGCCCGGTGCTGTCCTTGAGCGAAGCGCCGCTGCACCCGCACAACCAGTCGCGCGCCGTTTTCACCACCGCGGCCGACGGCAGTCACCGGGCCGGGCTGGCGCCGCGCTTTGCCCCGTTGCGCGAATGAATCTCAGCCTCTCTTTTCTGGATCCGACATGTTTCAAGCCATACTGACCGAGAAAGACGACGCCGGCTACCGCAGCAGCCTGCAGACCGTGACCGAGGACCGCCTGCCTGCCGAAGGCGTGCGCATCAAGGTGGCCTATTCCACCCTGAACTACAAGGATGCGCTGGCCATCACCGGGCGCGCGCCCATCCTGCGGCACTTTCCGCTGGTGCCGGGCATCGACCTGGCCGGCACCGTGCAGGACAGCTCCGACCCACGCTTTCAGGCCGCAGACAAAGTGCTGATCACCGGCTGGGGGCTGGGCGAGAGCCGATGGGGCGGCCTGGCCCAGCAAGCCGTCGTCCCGGCTGACGGCCTGGTGCACCTGCCGCCGGAACTGAACCTGCATGAGGCCATGGCCATCGGCACGGCCGGCTATACCGCCATGCTCGCGGTCATGGCGCTGGAGCGTCAGGGCCTGACGCCGCAACATGGCGACATCCTGGTCACCGGCGCGGCCGGCGGCGTGGGCAGCGTGGCGGTCTCCCTGCTCTCCACCCTGGGCTACCGGGTCGCGGCGGCGACCGGCCGCCCCCAGGAGGCCGCCTATCTCCAGGCGCTGGGCGCCGCCGAGATTGTCGATCGCAACACCCTGAACCAGCCCGGCCGGCCCTTGGGCACGGCCCGTTGGGCGGGGGCGATCGATTCGGTCGGCAGCCACACGCTGGCCAATGTCTGCGCCACCCTGCACGACGGCGGCGTTGTGGCCGCCTGCGGGCTGGCCCAGGGCATGGATTTCCCCGGCTCGGTTGCGCCATTCATCCTGCGCGGCATCAGCCTGCTGGGCATCAACTGCATGCTCTGCCCCCCGGAGCAGCGCGAGCTAGCCTGGCAGCGCCTGGCCACCGAACTGAAGAAGGACAAACTGGCGCGCCTGACCGGGCCGACCATCGGCCTGGGCGAGACCATACCGGTGTCGCAAGCCCTGCTGGCGGGCCAGGTGCGCGGGCGCGTGGTGGTCGACGTCAACGCCTGAGGCCCCTTCCCGGCACACGGCGCGCAGGGGTATGAGGGCGGCTCGCCGGGTGGCGCAGTAAAATGTCGGCCAGGGCAGGAGGTTCATCCGGCCCTGGCCCGATACTGCCCGCTATCGGCCCACGCGGCCGCCACTGTATGGATTTTGACGCTGCGGCGATTCGCGCCGCCCTCACCTTCTACGCCCCGGGCGTGGTCTTTGCCAATGTGCTGCTGCAGCAGATGGGCCTGCCCATTCCGGTGCTGCCCACCTTGTTACTGGCGGGCAGCCTGGCTGCCGGCGCCCCCCAACTGCTGGTGCTGATGGCGATCGCGCTGCTGGCGGCCATGCTGGCCGACCGTCTCTGGTATGGCATAGGCCGGCGCTTCGGTTATCGCGTGCTGGCCTGGATGTGCAAGCTGTCCATCAATCCGGGCAGCTGTGTCACGCAGACGGCCGATCGCTTCGGCCGCTGGGGCGCCTGGTCGCTGCTGTTCGCCAAGTTCATCCCCGGCTTCTCCGCGGTGGCCGCCCCCATGGCGGGCGTGCTGCGCATGCCGTTGGCGCGATTCACCCTGGCTGCCGGCGGGGGCGCAGCCTTGTGGGCCGGCAGTGCCCTGCTGGCCGGCTGGCTGCTGCGAACGCAGGTCGACGAAGCGCTCGCGCTGCTGGAGAGCCATGCGCCCGTCCTGGGCCTGGCCGCCATGAGCCTGCTGCTTCTATGGCTGGCCTGGAAACTCTGGCATCGTCACGCCTTCCTGCGCCTGGCGGCCATGCCTTCGATTACCCAGGAACACTGGCGCGAACTGGTCAGCGACGCCCGCAAGCCACAAGTGCTGGACCTGCGCAGCCCGGCCCTGGTGGCCGAGCTGGGCACCATCCCTGGCGCCCAGTTGGTGACCCTGGCGCAGTTGCCGCGTCTGGTGCGGCAATGGCCACGCACCACCTGCATCGTGACGCTTTGCGCCTGCCCCCATGACGCCACTGCGGCGCGCGCCGCGCACCGCCTGCGTCGCCTGGGCTTCGTGAACGCCCGCCACCTGCAGGGAGGCTTTGAAACCTGGCTGGCCATGCAGGCGACGCACTCGCCCGATTTGCCTCAGGCCACCAGCGCCGCCTGAGGCCCGCCGGCTCAGGCTGGCAACACCGCCACGGCCTCGATTTCCACCAGCACACCATAATGCAGGGCGGGCACCGGCACCACGGCACGCGCCGGGCGTGCCTTGCCCAGCGCTTCGCGATAGACCGCGTCGAATTGCGGCCAATGCTCCACGCCGGCCAGATACACCGTTACCTTCAGCACATCATGCCAGCCGCAGGCGCAAGCTGCCAGCGCCGCCTGCACGTTGGCCAGCGCCAGACGCGCCTGCGCCTCCAGAGACAGATCCGCTTGCGGCACGCCCTGCGCATCCAGGGGCAGTTGCCCTGAGACGTAGGCCATGCCGGCGCCGGACGCAACATGCGAATAATGCCCCCGCGGCGCGGCCAGGCCAGCCACGGCGGGCGTCAGGACAAGGGCCGCGCTCATAGCGCGCCCCAGCCATTCAGACGCGGCCAACGGGCATGCACCGTGTGATCCGGGCCTCGCAACACATGGTAGGCGTCATGCTGCGCACCGGTCGCGCAAGCGTGGTTGGGCAGAATGCGCAACAGGGTGCCGATGGGCAGCATGGGCGTGGCCTGCGGGTCGCTGCGATGGCGGATCACGCCATGCTCCTGGTTGGCGTCGGCCACGATGAGCTCGCCCAGGGGCTCGCCGTCTACATCGCAGACCAGACCGTAACCCTGATCCACCGCTTGGCGCGATGTGCCCCGGTCGCGCGACATCGCCATCCAGCCCGCATCAGTGATCAACCATCCCTTCTCGCGCTGATGGCCAATGACCGTGCACAGCACCGACAGGGCAATGTCGTCGAGGGCGCACACGCCCAATCCATGCATGACGAGATCAAAGAACACGTAGACCCCCGCGCGCACTTCGGTCACACCCTCCAGGCTGCGCGCAAAGTGGGCCGTCGGCGTGCTGCCCACGCTGACCACCGGCGCCTCGTATCCGGCTTCGCGCAGCCGCGCAGCCGCCCGCACCGCGCCAGCCCGCTCCTGTTCGGCGCAGGCTTCGATGGCGGCCTGGCTGCGGCAGTTGTACGACTCGCCGGCATGGGTCATCACGCCGGCCAGCCAGGCGCCGCTACTCGGGGTGCCCGGCAATTGGGCCGCGATATCCAGCAACAATGGATCTTCGGGGGCGACTCCCGAGCGATGGCCGTCGGTGTCGATCTCGATCAGCACCGGCAGAAACAGGGCGTGCTCCTGGCAATATTGCGCCACTGCGCAGGCGGCTTCCACGTTATCGAGCACGATGCTCAGACGCGCACCGCCCGCCACCAGGCGGTCGATATGCGGCAACTTCGAGGGCACCACCCCCACGGCGTAGAGAATGTCGCGCCAGCCGTGAGCCAGGAAGTACTCGGCCTCCTTGAGCGTGGACACGGTGATCGGATGGGCAGGCCCGCCCAGCTCACGGGTGACATCAGCGGACTTGTTGGTTTTGACATGCGGGCGCAGCGTCACGCCCATCGGCGCCAGACGCTCACGCAGCCGCGCAATATTGCGTGCCATGCGGGTCTGGTCCAGCAACAAGGCGGGGGTTTCCAGAGATTCGAATTGCATAAGATTCCTGCTTTCAATGAGGTTGTGCGCGTTCGCCCTGCAGCAGCGGCGTGAGGCTTTGCAGCGCCTGATCCACCTGTTGCGCGAGCTGCTCCGGGGTATTGGCCTGGCGCTCGGGAAACTCGACGCCGACCTCGCCCATCTGGCGCACCAGCTCGGGATCGGCCAGCACATCGTTGATGGCTGTGTTGAACTGCTGCACGATCTGCGCCGGCGTGCCGCGAGGCGCGAACAGACCATTCCAGGAACGGAAATCGATAGCGGTCAGGCCGCTGGCCTGGGCCGGCACCACGCCGGGCAGCCCGTCAAACGGTTCGCGGGTCAGCATGGCGATGGCGCGCACACGCCCACCCGCGACCTGAGGCAACACGGTCGTGGTCTGGTCGCACATGAAATCCGTTTCCCCGCCCATCAGGCCGGTCATGGCGGGCGCAACCCCCTTGTAGGGGACGTGCACCACATCGGCCTTCAGATCGGTCAGCAACATCAGGCAGGCCAGATGCGAAATCGAACCGACACCGGCACTGCCATACGACATCTCGCCCGCATGCGCTTTCAGGTAGGCGGCGAATTCGTCGAAGCTCTTGACCGGCAAACCCTGCTTGACCAGCAGTACGGTCGGCGCCGAGCCGATCTGCCCCAGAGGAGAGAAATCGCCACGGGCATCGTAGGCCGGCTTGGCGTACAGCAGCATGTTGGCCGCGTGCGTCCCCACCGTGCCAAAGCCAATGGTGTAGCCATCGGGCGCACTGCGCGCCACGCGCTGCAACCCGATGGAGCCGCCCGCCCCGCCGACGTTCTCGACCACGATGGAAGTCTTCAGCGCCCCCGCCATCTTGGCCGCCACGGCGCGCGCCAGCGCATCGCTGGGCCCGCCGGCGGGAAAAGGCATGATGAGCGTGATGGGCCTTTGCGGCCAGGTCTGCGCCTGTGAGTGCGGCGCGGCAAGGGCGAACGCGGTCAACGCGCCCGCCAGGGCGGCAAGTTTCATAGCAGTTCCTGAAAACGTAAAGCGGGTGGGCGGGGGTCCGTATGGCGGGTGTCGCCCTAGCGGCGGGCGGCGATCTCCAACAGCGGTGCGATCTGGGGCGACTCGGCCAGCGCCGCCGGGGCGCCTGCCGGCAGGCTCAGGCCCACGCGGTTGTGCCAGAAGGTGTCCATGCCCACCGCCGAGGTGCCAAACAGGTCATAACCGGAACCGGCCACGAACAGGGTTTTCGAGACAGGCGCGCCCAGCGCATCCAGGGCCATCTGGTAGGGACGCGGGTCAGGCTTGTAGAAACCGGCCTGTTCGGAGGTGATCACCACATCGAATGGCACGCCGGGAATATCGGCAGCCAGCCGGCCCAGGCGCTCCGAGCAGTTGGTCACCACGCCCAGCTTGTGCGTGGCACGCAGACTATGCAGCACGTCGACCACACCGTCCCAGGGTTTGAGTTCACCCCAGCGCGCATCCAGCGCGTCGGCCATGCCGGGCGGCAGGCCGGTTTCCCGGGCGGCTTCGCGCACCAGGGTTTCATAAGGCCGATAGGCCCCGCAGGCGTAGGTGCGCCGCAGATAGGCGGCGCGCCAGTCGCGGCCGGCCTGCTCACTGCCGGCCACCTCGTTCCACAGGGTCCAGGAATCCAGCAAGGCGGTCAGGAGATCAAACAGAACGAAATCGTATTGGCGTGTCATGGCTGGGCGGACAGAAATCAGAGAACCCTCAGTGTAGGCACCGAGGCCGCCGAGTTGGTTAATGGAATAGAATTTCTTAATTAACCAATTGGTAAATAACAGACGCGTGAAACTCGATATCGACGACTTGCGATTCATGCTCGAACTGGATCGCCACGGCAGTCTGGCGGCCCTGGCGCGCGCCGAGAACATCACGCCGCCGGCGGTCACCAAGCGGCTCAACCAGCTGGAGGCGCGCCTGGGAGTGCGGCTGGCGCTGCGCACCACGCGCCGCCTGCAGCTGACCCATGAAGGCCATCTGCTGGCGCAACACGCCATCGGCGTGCTGGGCCAGATGCAGGCCATTGAAGAGGCGCTGCGGGCCCGCAGCCAGGTCGTGGCCGGCAAGCTCAAGGTGCACGGCCCGCTGGGTTTCGGGCGGCGCCATCTGGCTCCCCTGATGGCACAGTTCCGCGAGCAGCATCCCAATGTGCAGGCCCAGCTTTATCTTTCCGACAACCTGATGCTGCCGCAACTGCCGGTACACGGCCGCGATGCCTTCGATCTGCTCATCAGCATCGGCGAGATCCCGGATTCGCGCTGGATCTCGCATCGCATCGCCCCGAATCGTCGCATTCTGTGCGCCGCGCCCGCCTATCTCAAACGCGTCGGGCAGCCGGCAAAGCCGGCCGATCTCGCTGCGCACGATTGCCTGGTGCTGCGCGAGAACGACGAAGATGTCACGCTCTGGCGTTTTCACAACGGCGGCGTGCGCAGCGCGCCGCAGACGGTGCGTGTGCGGGCTGCCATGGAAAGCAATGATGGCGAAGTCATCCACCAGTGGTGCCTGGCGGGCAAGGGCGTGATGATCCGTTCGGAATGGGATGTGCACGACAGCCTTGCCGACGGCCGTCTGGTCGAACTGTTGCCGCAGCACCAGCCCGCCAATGCCGACATCATGGCGCTGGTGCCCCAGTCGAAGGTAGCCTCGGCGCGCACGCGCCACTTCATCGCCTTGCTCAAGGCGGCCTTCCAGCCCCATCCCCCCTGGCGGCCGGCACCCTGAATCCGCATCTGCCCCGCTATACTTGCGCGCTCCCGTTCCTTTACAGCGATGCCATGAAGTACCGCCCGGATGTTGACGGCCTGCGTGCCCTCGCCGTTGTCCCCGTAGTGCTGTTTCATGCCGATGTGCAGGCCTTCAGCGGCGGCTTCGTTGGCGTGGACGTATTCCTGGTGATCTCGGGCTACCTCATCACGCGCCTGTTGCTGGCGGATTTCGCCCAAGATCGGTTTTCGCTGCGCCATTTCTATACCCGCCGCGTACGGCGCATCTTCCCCGCACTGCTGGCGATGGTGCTGGTCACCCTGGTGGCGGGTTTCTTCCTGCTGCTGCCGGGCGAACTGCGCGAGGCCGGCCGGGCAACGGAGAAGATCGCCTACTTTTTTTCCAATCACCTGTTCTGGCATACGCAAAACGACTACTGGCAACAGAACGCCCTGGCCACTCAGCCGCTGTTGCACACATAGTCGCTGGCTGTCGAAGAACAGTTCTACCTCATCATCCCTGCACTGCTGGCGCTGTGGCACTGGAAAGCGCGCGCACGCAGCCCGCAGGCGCTATTGCTGCTGCTTGCCATCGCCAGCGCAGCCTGCAGCCTGTGGCTGATGGCGCGCGATCCGGCGGCGGCTTTCTACACCCTGCCGCCGCGTGCCTGGGAGCTCTTGCTGGGCGGCCTGCTGGCCTGTCGCGTCGCAGCCGGCGGCGGGCGACCCGCCCGCCCCTGGGTAGCGGAGCTGGCCGGTGCAAGCGGCCTGGCGATGATTCTATGGGCGATCTTCCTGTACACCGCCCGCACGCCTTTCCCCGGCCTGCACGCCGCGCTGCCAAGCGTAGGCGCGCTGCTGATCATCTATGCCGGCAGCGGCTCGCGACCCAGCGCCGTCAGCCGCTTGCTGGCCTGGCGGCCCCTGGTATTCATCGGCCTGCTTTCCTATTCGATGTACCTGTGGCACTGGCCGCTGCTGGTCATGCTGCGTTCGGCCGGCTGGCAGGCGTATGGCATGCCGGCCCTGCCCCTGGCTGTGCTGCTGGCGCTCATCCTGCTGGTGTCGTGGTTGTCCTGGCGCTTCATCGAACAGCCCCTGCGCCACGGGCGTCCGGGCCTGCCGGACAATCGCGTGCTGGGTGTGGCGGTACTTGCGCTGTTGCTGTGCTTTGGCGCAGGCGCGCTCACCCAGCGCATCGCCACCACCGGGCGGCCCTGGGCGCAGATCCTGCCGCCGGCCCTGCAGCAACTGGATCGCGACATGACCCGGGCGCCAGGGATTGCGTGCGAAGGACGACCCGATCCGGCGCAGGTACGCGCCGGCCAAGGAGGATGCACCCTGGGGCCCGCTGGCGAAGGGCCTGCCGTCTTTGCGCTGCTGGGTGACTCGCACGCCCGCATGTGGACCGCCGGCGCCGACCAGCTGGCGCACGAACTTGACCTGCCCGGCATCGCCCTGACCTACTCGAGCTGTACGCCCTTGCTGGATGCCATCCCTCCGACTCGCCCGGAATGCCGCGCCATCACCGAAGCCGCGATCGACTATCTCGCGCGATCCGACATCGATCGCATCGTCCTGGCGGGCTATTGGGTCGATGCCGACGACAGCTTCAAGGAAATGGAGGGTGTGGCGCGGCAGGCGGGCGAGTCCATTCTGGAGGCTGGCCTGACGCGCACGCTGGATCGCCTGGCGCGCCCGGGCCGGCAGATCAGCATCCTGCTCGACGTGCCGGAACTGGACTCTGACAAGACGCCATTGACGCAAACGCTGCAGAGCATCAGCCATGCAGGCGCAGCCGCCACCGGACCTGCGCTGGCGCAGCATCGGGCGCGCCAGCAGCAGGTTGAAACCGTATTGCGCAGGCTGCAGGCCCGCTATGGTTTCCAATTGCTGGATCCGGCAGACCTGCTGTGCGACGCACAGGGCTGCGTGGTCGCCCGCGACGGCCAGACCCTCTATCGCGATCGCCACCACCTGACCGACCCGGCAGCCCGGCAACTGCGCCAGACGCTCGAGGCCGCCCTGCGCTAGGCGGACGTATACGCCCGCACGCAGTTGCGGCCCGAATCCTTGGCTTCGTAGAGCGCCTTGTCCGCCTGAATCTGCAGTTCGCGCAGCGCATGGATGCCCGCCGGCCAGACGGTCACGCCGATGGACACCGTCACCTGCCCCACCGAAGCCGGCATGTCATGGGCCGCCACGCGCTCTCGGATCCGCTCGGCCGCTGACAAGGCGACACTCAGATCGGCCCCCGGCAGCAGAACCACGAACTCTTCGCCGCCCACCCGCGCCACCACATCGGCCTCGCGCGAAGTCATTTGCAGGATGTCGGCAAAGGCCTTGAGCACCAGATCGCCGGTGTCATGTCCGAAGGTGTCGTTGATGCGCTTGAAACGATCCAGGTCCAGGGCCAGCAATGCTCCTGGCAGTTGTGCCGCCCGCAGCAGGCCATATCGTTCGTCCAGGCCGCGCCGATTGAGCACCCCTGTCAGCGGATCGGTCGAACTGTCCCTGGACAGGCGTTCTATCTTGGCCTGCGAGGCAAACAGGCTGGAGAGCACCGCCTGCTTCAGGCTGGCCACCTCGAAATACCACGGCCGCACGCTGGCCACCCTCCCCAAGGCGCCACCGGTGTCGCTACCGCGCACATAACGCGCCAGCAACCAGAGCGGGCGGGAAATCTCGCGCGCGCACAGCCAGATCACGATCAGGGAAATCAAGGCCAACGGGGTGGTATGCAGCAGCACATCCCGCATCAGGCCGCTCAAGGGGGCGAGCGTCGAGGCCAGCGGCCGTTGGCTGATGATGCCCCAGCCATTGGCCGGCACATGGGCATACCCTGCCAGCATCTCGACCCCCTGGCTGTTCAGGATCTGCTGCGCGCCCGACTCGCCGCGCATGACCGACTGAATGGCCATGTTCCCCGCAACCCGCTCACCGATGCGCCGGCGGTCCGGATGGTAGAGAATGCGTCCGCTGCGATCCACCACGTACAGCGAAGAGCCGTCCTGGTAATAATGCTCGCCCAACAGGGAGCCGAGGACGTTCTCCTCCTTGAGATAAATGGTGCCGCTCACATAGCCGAGATAATGTCCTTCTTCGGACACGATAGGCTGCGAGATATTGATCAGATAATTGCCCGCCAAGGAAACAAAAGGATCGCTGATCATTGGCGCGCGCTGGCGCAGGGCCTGTTCATTGGCAGCGGATACCAGCTGCTTGCCCCGGATGTTCAGCACATCGGGCGAGGTGGCCAGGACCAGGCCGGTATCATCGACCACCACCACAGAATTGAAACTCTCATTCTGCAACCGTACGCGGTGCGCCTCTTTCTGCAAGGCCTCCTCATCGCTGATCAAACCCGCGATGACGCCTGCACTGACCTGCAATTCGCGCAAGGCCGACTTCAGAAAGCTGTCGGTACTCTGGGCCAGCTTGGCCGCATAGGTACGATTGGCCTCCAGGGTCGCATGCATCAATTGATGCCGCTGCACCCGATACGAAGCGACGAAAGTATTCAACACTGCGACCAGGGCGCTCAGCAAAGCGAGTGATGTCACCAGCTTTCGCAGATTCACCTTTGACGCAAGGTGGGCATACAGACTTTCCGAACTCATGATCCCCCGGGGCCCCCGCGCATTTACCGCAATGCTATCCGACAAAATGCGGATTATAGGAGGCAGCGGGTGCTTTCATAGGCCCGCGGAAGGCATGAAAAGGGATTGATATCTTGGTCCGACATCAGCAATCGTGGTCATCAACCATGACCGGCGCCCGGAAATGAAAAAACCCCCGGATAATCAATCCGGGGGTTTTCTTTGCCGTGCTTGGCAGCACTTGCAAGGTATCTGGTAGGCGGTATTGGAATCGAACCAACGACCTCTACGATGTCAACGTAGCGCTCTAACCATCTGAGCTAACCGCCTTCAGCGCCTGACGAATCCTGCAGTTTTCAAACGCTGCCGTGTGGCTTTGTTTGCGTTGCTGTGTTCGTGCAGCGAAGAAAAAGAATTATATAGAGGTTTTTTCAGATGTGCAAGTCGTGGTCGAATTTTTTTATGCCATCGAAGAAAGCGGCGAGCTTGGCCGCGTCTTTCAGGCCCGGCGCGCTTTCCACGCCGCTGCTGACATCGACGGCCCAGGGTCGCACCTGCGCGAGCGCACCGCCCAGATTGTCTGCGTGCAGACCGCCAGCCAGCACCAGGGGGCGGGCCCGAGGGTCGCGCAGCACATCGGCCAGCAGACGGTGGTCAAAGCCCTGTCCGCTGCCGCCAAAGCCCGCGCTGTAGCTGTCGAACAGCCAGCCGGCCGCATCGTCGTAATCGGCGCATGCCGCAGCCAGCGAGGTGGCGCTGTCCAGGCCGGGCGCGCCGACCCGGAACGCACGCAGATAGCGCTGCCCATAACGGCGGCATTCCGAAGGACTCTCGTCGCCATGGAACTGCAGGAGGTCGGGGGCGACGTCCTGCTGCACCTGCCTGACCGCTTGCGGCGTCGGATTGACGAAGAGCGCCACCACGCTCACGAAAGCCGGCACACGCCGGCGCAACTCGGCCGCGCGTGCCGGATCGACATAGCGCTTGCTGCCCGCGAAACACACAAAGCCGATGGCATCGGCGCCGGCCTGCACCGCCTGGTCGATATCGGCCTCGCGCGTCAGGCCGCATATTTTCACGCGGGTTCGGACTGCCATTTCCACTCCTTGCAGCATGTCATGTCATAGCGGCGCCGGGATGCTGTCCTGCAGCGCCGCCATCGGTATTGATGCCCCGCCGGGCGTCCTGCCATCCGCGATGGTCGCGCCGGCGCGCCAGCGAGGATTCTAACGCCCCCCAGGGGCGCGCGATGGCAGCGGCCCGCCTCTCGCGCCTTGCAGGGGGGCAGAGACAGCGTCGAGAAAAAGAAAAAAAACGCTGCCCTGGATCATTCCGCCAGAAACGGCGCCAACTGTCCGGCGGCGCTGTCCAGGCCGGGCAGGCCGAAGGTCGCCGGATACGCCACCGAAGCCAGGTAGAGGCCATCAGGCGCAAAGGTGGGGGCAGCCTGGCGACGATCGCGCGCCCCCAGCACCTCGGCCATCCACGCCACCGGCTCGCGCCCCTGCCCGATCTGCAACAGCGCGCCCATGATGTTGCGCACCATATGGTGCAGGAAGGCATTGGCCGTCAGCGAGAAGACCAGAAACGGGCCTCTCTCGACGATGTCCAGCCGTTGCAAGGTGCGCACCGGGTGCTTCGCCTGGCACTGCGACGAGCGAAAGCTGGAAAAGTCATGCTCGCCCAGCAATGCCTGCGCCGCCTGCTGCATCGCTGCCACATCCAGCGGCTGGAAACACCAACCGGCCCGCCCCGCCCAGAGCGCGGGACGGACGCGGCCACGCCACAACAGATAGACGTAACTGCGCGACTCGGCCGCGAAGCGGGCGTGGAACGCCTCGCTGACAGGCTGAGCCCAATGCACGCTGATACTGGGCGGCAGAAAGGCGTTGACCCCGCGCACCCAGGATTCGTCACGACGCTGCAGGTCGGTGTCCAGATGCACCACCTGCATCGCGGCATGCACACCGGTATCGGTGCGCCCGGCGCAAGTCGTGGCCAGGGGCTGGCCCGTGCCGGCGAACTGCCCCAAGGCGGCCTCCAGCGTGTCTTGCACGGTCTGTCCGTGCGGCTGAGTCTGCCAACCCTGCCAGGCTGAGCCGTCATAAGACAGCCCCAATGCAATTCGCGTCATGAAAAAATATTGTCAGGGTCGACGCGCCGTGTCCGAAGACGGCGCATCCAGATCCAGGTTGATGGACTCCAGGCGCCTGGCCAGCGCGGCCTCGTCCAGGGCGGGGCCGGCACGCGGCGGATCATCGCCGTCGTCGGTGTCCTCGGGCTCATCCGTGTCGTCGCTGTTCTCGGTGTCGTCGCCGCGACGCTGCCCCGCACGGCGCAGCGCAAAGGCAATGATCAGGACCAGCAAGGCCAGGATGCCCGTAACGATGATCAGCAGATTATTGGCCAGCCAGGCCGGCAGGCTGCTTTCGGCGCCTTGGGATGCCGGCGCCTTGGCCGGCCGGGCATCGGCGGCGCTTTCGGCGGCACCGGGCACGGTTGCCGCGCGTGACGGGCCGGCTGTCGCGCTGCCTGCGGCGGCAACACCGCCGGCAGCCGCTGCAGCGCCGCCAGCCGGCGCCGGGCCTGCTGCGGCGCCGCCGGCGGCCGTCGCGGCCTTGGCAGTGCCGGCCGCCGAACCGGAGTCCGAAGATGCCGTCGCCGCTTCATTCGCAGGCGCGCCGGCCGAACCGGGCGATGCACCCGCCATGGCCGCCGCAGCGGCGCCGGCAGCCTGACCGGCTGCGGCGCGCTCGCCATCGCTGCCGACCGGCGCGCTGGCGCCCTGCCCGGCTTCTTTCAAGGCCTGTACGTTGGACTCCAATTCGCCCACGCGACCGCTGGCATCGGCCAGCTCGCGCGCCTGCGACGTACGCGCATCGCCTCGGGCATCGTTGCCCGCCGCGCCAGACAGGCGCAGCCTGTCCTGGGCCGACTCCAGACTGGCGCCAGCCGGCGTATCCGCGCCCGAAACCTTGCCGGCGGCAGCCGACCCGCCAGCCACGCGCGCGCCGCCCGCGGCCTGCCCCAGGCCGGCGCGATAGCGTGCATAGGCCTCGACATGTTCGATATAGATCCGACGCGCCTCGGCCGGGTCGATGGCGCGGACCGTCTGCGCATCCGGCAGGGTCAGGCGCGCGCCCGCCTTCAGGCGGCTCATGTTGTCGCCGCTGAAGGCATTCGGATTGGCGCGCCACAAGGCCACCAGCATCTGATGAATATTGGCCCCTGCCACCTGGTTGCGCTGCGCGATGCCGTACAGCGTATCGCCCTGCCGCACCCGGATGCTGGCGCCGGCGGGCACACTGGTCGGGGCGGCGGCCGCACGCCCCAGTTGCGCCGGCCGCACGTTCAGCTCGCTGCGCGGCACCATCACCGTCACCTGCAGCAGACGCTGTCCGGCAGGCGTGCGCAGCGCCAGCAACACATCGGCGGAGGGTTGCTGCAGGGGTTCAGGCGCGCTCAGGATCAATTGCCGGCGACTGGGATCCGACTGCGGCTGCTCCTGCAGGCGCAGCGTGGCCAACGGCGCCGGCGGCGTCAGGCCGGCGCTCTGCCAGGCGTCGGGCTCGGCCAGCGACCACTGCAGGCCCTGCGCTTCATCCGGCGTGATATCCAGCACCGGCAAGGCGATCCTCAAGGGCTCGCCCGGGGCCGACACCACGCGGGCATGGCCCAGACGCGCGGCCTGCGCATCCGTCCAGACGCCCGGCGCAAGACCCGCCACCAAGGCCAGCGCCAGCATCTGACGGCGGGGATTCAATGCAAAGCAACGGGGCCGCGAGTGGCGCGAGGACGAACGCATAAGGGGGGACTCCGTGTTCTGAACCAAGGCAAGGCTGGTGAAAAGTGTAATGGATCGGGCCCGATTGATAAACCAAACCGATTCCTGGCTCTGCCTTGCCAGGCGCGAGGCAAACAGCCGGACTGCGCCGAAAAAAGAAAGGCACCTTCCGGTGCCTTTCGATTGCAGAGGCGGAGCTCGCCTCAAGCCTCGGACAGCGCAATGCGCAGCATGCGGCGCAACGGCTCGGCCGCGCCCCACAGCAGCTGGTCGCCCACGGTGAAGGCGCCCAGATACTGCGAGCCCATGGACAACTTGCGCAGACGGCCGACGGGAATATCCAGCGTCCCCGTGACAGCCACCGGCGTCAGCTGCTCGACCGTGGCTTCGCGGGTATTGGGCACGACCTTGGCCCACTGCGTGCCGGCGGCGATCATGTCCTCGATTTCGTCCAGCGGCACATCGCGCTTGAGCTTGATGGTCAGCGCCTGACTGTGGCAGCGCATGGCGCCGATGCGCACGCACAGACCGTCGATCGGCGTGGGAGCGGTGCCGAAGGCTTCGCCGCGACCCAGGATCTTGTTGGTCTCGGCCTCGGCCTTCCACTCTTCGCGCGACATCCCGTTGCCCAGGTCCTTGTCGATCCAGGGAATCAGGTTGCCGCCCAGCGGCACGCCGAAGTGCTCACGCGGCAGGCCCGGATCCTTTTGCTTGGCCAGGATGCCACGATCGATATCCAGGATGGCCGCAGCGGGGTTGTCCAGCAAGGGGCGGACCGCCTCGTTCAGCAGGCCGAACTGGGTCAGCAGCTCGCGCATGTGCTGCGCGCCGCCGCCCGAGGCAGCCTGGTAGGTCATGGAGGTCATCCAGTCGACCAGGTCGTTGTTGAACAGGCCGGCCAGGCCCATCAGCATGCAGCTGACGGTGCAGTTGCCGCCCACGAAATTACGCACGCCGCGCTTCAGGGCGGCGTCGATCACCGGACGGTTGACCGGATCCAGCACGATGATGGCGTCATCGGCCATGCGCAGGGTGCTGGCCGCGTCGATCCAGATGCCGTTCCAGCCTGCCGCGCGCAGCTTGGGATACACCGCGCTGGTGTAATCGCCGCCCTGCGCGGTCACGATAATCGGCAGTTTTTTGAGGGCCTCGATATCGTTTGCATCTTGCAGCGGGCCGGCGCCATCGGCCCAAGTGGGCGCGGCACCACCGGCATTGCTGGTGGAGAAGAACACGGGATCGATCAGTGCGAAGTCGTTCTCTTCACGCATACGCTGCATGAGGACAGAACCGACCATTCCGCGCCAACCGACGAGGCCTACGGCTTGCGTCATTTCAGGGCTCTTTAGGGGTCTGGAGTAAAAAAACGGGGTAAGGGCAAGAATTTATCAGAATGCGCGCCGCGATGCTGCAACGCATTCAAACAATATGGGTCCGCCAGCCGCGATGCCGGGCATCCGGCTGGCGGGAAGCACTCAGGCCAGCGCCTTGAGCACGGCATCGCCCATCTGCGAGGTGCTCACCTTGGTGGTGCCTTCCTCGTACAGGTCGGGCGTACGCAGGCCATCGGCCAGCACCTTGCGCACTGCGGCCTCGATCCGATCCGCCTGAGCCGCCTGATCGAGCGAATAGCGCAGCAGCATGGCGGCCGACAGGATGGTGGCCAGCGGATTGGCCAGGTTCTGGCCGGCGATGTCAGGCGCCGAGCCATGGCTGGGCTCGTACAGACCCTGGCCATCGGCATTGAGCGAGGCCGAGGGCAGCATGCCGATGGAGCCGGTCAGCATGGCAGCTTCATCGGACAGGATGTCACCGAACAGGTTGCCGGTGACGATCACGTCGAACTGGCGCGGGTTGCGCACCAGCTGCATGGCGGCGTTGTCGACATACATATGCGACAACTCCACGTCCGGGTAATCGCGCGCCGTCTCGATGACCAGATCGCGCCAGAACTGCGACGTCTCCAGCACGTTGGCCTTGTCCACGCTGCACAGCTTCTTGCCGCGCTTGCGGGCGGTCTCGAAGCCCACGCGCGCGATGCGACGCACCTCGGACTCGGCATAGCGCATGGTGTCGAAGCCCTCGCGCTCGCCGGCGAAGGCGCCGTCCGGCGCACTGCGCACGCCGCGCGGCGTGCCAAAGTAAATATCGCCGGTCAGTTCACGGATGATGAGGATATCCAGGCCGGACACGATTTCCGGCTTCAGCGACGAAGCGCCGGCCAGCTCCGGATACAGGATGGCCGGACGCAGGTTGGCGAACAGCTGCAGGGCCTTGCGCAGACCCAGGATGGCCTGCTCGGGGCGGAACTCGCGCGGCAGGCTGTCGTACTTCCAGTCGCCCACGGCGCCAAACAGCACCGCGCGCGAGCGCTTGGCCAGCTCCAGCGTGGCCGGCGGCAGCGGATGCTCGAACTCGTCGAAGGCAGCCCCGCCCACCTTGGCCTCGACCAGCTCCAGCGGCAGGTCCAGGGCCTTGAGCACGCGCACCGCCTGTTCAACGATTTCCGGGCCGATGCCGTCGCCCGGCAGGACGGCGATAGTCTGAGTCATGGCAATTCCTGTGTATCGAATAAGTGCCGGGCATCACACGATGCCCGGAAAGGTATGGCTGATGGAAGGTCCGTCGCGGATCAGGCCACCGGGCGGCTTTCCAGCCACGGGTGACGCGCCAGGCGCTCGGCCTCGAAGGCCCGGATCTTGTCGGCCTGGCGCAGCGTCAGACCGATATCGTCAAAGCCGTTGAGCAGGCAGTACTTGCGGAACTCGTCGATCTCGAAACCCAGTTCGCGACCGTCGGCGCCGATCACCACCTGGCGCTCCAGATCGATCTTGAGCTTGTAGCCCGGAAAAGCCTTGACCTCATCGAACAGGCGCGCGACTTCGAGCTCGTTCAGGATGATGGGCAACAGGCCGTTCTTGAAACTGTTGTTGAAGAAGATATCGGCGTACGACGGCGCGATGATGGCGCGAAAACCATACTGTTGCAAAGCCCAGGGCGCGTGCTCGCGGCTGGAGCCGCAGCCGAAGTTCTTGCGCGCCAGCAACACCGAGGCCTCCTGGTAGCGCGGCTGGTTCAGCACGAAGTCCGGGTTCAGCGGACGCTTGCTGTTATCCATGCCCGGCTCGCCATGATCCAGGTAGCGCAGCTCATCGAACAGGTTGGGACCGAAACCCGAGCGCTTGATCGACTTCAGGAACTGCTTCGGGATGATGAGGTCGGTGTCGACGTTCTCGCGATCCAGCGGCGCGACCAGGCCTTCGTGAAAGGTAAATGCTTGCATGTGATTCCCCTGCTCAGCGATAGCTGCGCACGTCGACGAAATGACCCGCCACCGCAGCGGCGGCAGCCATGGCCGGGCTGACCAGGTGGGTGCGCCCGCCCTGGCCCTGGCGACCTTCGAAGTTGC
Organism: Bordetella trematum; assembly: GCF_900078335.1. Taxonomy (GTDB): domain Bacteria; phylum Pseudomonadota; class Gammaproteobacteria; order Burkholderiales; family Burkholderiaceae_B; genus Bordetella; species Bordetella trematum. The sequence goes on along the minus strand of NZ_FKBR01000009.1, from coordinate 275,102 downwards.
GATTGGAGGTCGAGGCGCAACGCTCGCCCGGCTCCAGGCGGTCGGCGTTCATGGCCAGACACATGGAGCACCCCGGCTCGCGCCACTCGAAGCCGGCGTCGATGAAGATCTTGTCCAGCCCTTCGCGCTCGGCCTGTTGCTTGACCAGGCCCGAACCCGGCACCACCATGGCCTGGCGCACATTGGAGGCCACGCGTTTGCCGCGCGCCACCGCTGCGGCTTCGCGCAGGTCTTCGATACGCGAGTTGGTGCACGAGCCGATGAACACCCGGTCGATGCGGATGTCGGTCAGGGGCGTGTTGGGCTTGAGGCCCATGTACTCCAGCGCGCGCTCCATGCCGCTGCGCTTGACGTCGTCTTTCTCGCGGTCGGGATCGGGTACGCGGCTGTCGACCGGCAACACCATCTCGGGCGACGTGCCCCAGGTGACCTGCGGCTTGATGTCTTCGGCCCGGACCTGGATCACCTGATCGAACTTGGCGCCCGGATCGGAATGCAGGGTGCGCCAGTACGCCACGGCCTGATCCCAGGCCGCGCCCACCGGCGAGAACGGGCGGCCGCGGAAATAGTCGATGGTCTTGTCGTCGACGGCCACCATGCCGGAACGCGCGCCGGCCTCGATGGCCATATTACAGACCGTCATGCGCCCTTCCATCGACAGCCCGCGGATGGCGCTGCCGGCGAACTCGATGGCGTGGCCGGTGCCGCCTGCCGTGCCGATGATGCCGATGATGTGCAGCACCACATCCTTGGCGGTGCAGCCGAAAGACAATTCGCCCTCGACATTGATCAGCATGCTCTTGGCTTTTTTCATCAAGAGCGTCTGCGTCGCCAGCACGTGCTCGACTTCGGACGTGCCGATGCCGAATGCCAGCGCGCCCATCGCGCCGTGCGTGCTGGTGTGCGAGTCGCCGCAGACCACCGTCATGCCGGGCAGGGTCGCGCCCTGCTCCGGCCCGATCACGTGCACGATGCCCTGGCGCAGGTCATTCATGCGGAATTCGGTAATGCCGTACTTGTCGCAGTTCGCGTCCAGCGTGTCGACCTGCAGGCGCGAGATCGGGTCTTCGATTCCCTGCGCGCGGTTGAGGGTCGGCACGTTGTGATCGGCCACCGCCAGGTTGGCAGCGACGCGCCAGGGCTTGCGCCCGGCAAGCGACAGGCCCTCGAAGGCCTGCGGGCTGGTCACCTCGTGCAGCAGGTGGCGGTCGATATAGAGCAGACAGGTACCGTCTGCCTCTTGATGAACGACGTGGTCGTTCCAGAGTTTGTCGTAAAGAGTCTGGGCCATGAGTGCGCTCTGAAGGTAGGCGAACCGCTTTCGATCACAAGATCCGGCGGCATGCAGCGATTATGCCCATGCGATAAAGCTAGTACAACTTAAGCAATTATCCTAGTACAAGCACTACCCCCCTGCACCGTACGCCGCCACCCATCTCAGGTTTCGGAAGGCGCCGCCCCCGCCGGGGGAGGCACCAGGCCAGACAAATCCTCGGCCGCCTCGTGATCGAGCGCGCCCTGCACCAGATCCTCGGTGACGCGCAGTTCCACGCCGGTCGGCGTCATCTGCGAGGCCGCCGCGAACGGCGCCACCGGGACCGGGGCCGGGCGTTCCTGGCGGCGGCGCAGGAACAACAACACCATGCCCGCATTGATCAGGACAAAAGCCCAGAACAGTCCGCCCGGCCCCAGTTCGCTCATCATGGGCGAGATCATCAACGGGCTCACCACCGAGCCCAGCGAGTTGATCAGCAACAGACCCTGGATCATGCGTACCAGCGCACCGGCCGGCGCCCGGTCGGCCGCATGGCTGACCGCCACCGGATATACCGCGAAAATGCCGCCGCCCAACAGAAACAGCATGCCTGCCAGCCAGGACGAGCCGGCCGGCAGCATCAGAATGATGGCCGAGAGCACCGTGCAGGCCAGCCCCAGCGCGATCAGCACGCGCTGGCGATCATGCCGGTCCGACCAACGCCCCACCGGGTATTGCAGCACCATCGCCCCCAGGATGGTCCAGGCCATCATGGCGCCAACCTCGCCGATCTCCATGCCGATGCGCTGCAGATACAGCGGCAGCAAGGTATACACCGCGGCGATCGCCAGCCCGGACCCGAAGCAACCCACGACCCCGGTGGGCGTCAGCCGCAGCAGATTGCGCGGCGACAGGGGCTCGACCCGCTCGACCACCGGGCCGCCTCGCGGCAGGATCACCATCGGCAACACCGACAGCGAGGCCAGCATGCCAGCCACCATGAAGGGCGCGGCCTCACCCCAGCCGGCGATGGCGCCCAGCGCCGCCTGCCCGGCCACCCCCGAGCCATACAGCGCGATCATGTAGAACGCCAGCAAGCGCCCGCGCATGGCCGAGTCGGCTGCCATCAGCAACCAGCTCTCGACCACCAGAAACACCCCGACCGTGGCCCACCCGCCCAGCAAGCGGAAAAAGAACCATGCCCACGGATCCGAAACCAGCCCCTGCAGCAATGCCGTGACCGCGATCATGGAGGCAAAACTGCTGTAGGCGCGGATATGCCCGATGCGCACAGTCAGGCGGTCGTTGAACAAGGCTCCCAGGGCCAGACCGATGAAATACGCGGAAGACACCGCGCCGATCATCGTGGCCGACACACCGTCCGCATCCAGGCGCAACGTCGTCAGGGAAGAAAGAAAACCGCTGCCGATGCAGACGATGAACAGCCCCAGCAGGGGTGCCAGCGCAGGGGCCAGCAAATGCCACAACATAACAACCTCGAAACACCGGCCATCCTGTGCCGGACAAGAAAACACACGACAAACGCCGCCGCCGTGCGCCACGAAGCGCCACCTGGCGGCGGAAAACGGAAGGAAACAAGGGATTCGGATCAGAGCCGCAACCGCGCACGGCTGTGCGGCCCTCAGGCCTCCTGGCTACGCGGCGTCAGCGCCGCGACTGCTCGTATAGCGGCATGACGCGCTGCGCCGCCTGTTGCAGATCGCCAATACGCGTGGCGGCCGAGGGATGGGTGGAAAGGAACTCGGGAGGCGCCTGCGCACCCTGAGCCGCACCCATTTTCTGCCACAGCGTGACAGCGGCACGCGGGTCATAGCCCGCCCGCGCGGCCAGCTCCACCCCGATCAGGTCGGCCTCGCTCTCGTGCGAACGACTGTTGGGCAGCGTAAACATTACCTGGCTGAGGTTGGACCCGAGGTCCGTGGCCCGTTGCGAGCCCGTGAGGATGGACAGCACGGTCAGTCCGAGCTGCGCGGCCATCTGCTGGGAAACCCGCTCGCGCGCATGTTCGCGCAAGGCATGCGCGATCTCGTGCCCCAGTACTGCGGCCAGTTCATCATCCGTCGGCTGGATGCGCTGGATCAGCCCTGAATAGACCGCCATCTTGCCACCCGGCATGCACCAGGCGTTCACCTCGTCCTCGCTGATCAGGTGAACTTCCCAGTCCCAGTCGCGGGCATCGCCGCGAAACACCGGCACCTGCGCGACCAGGCGTTGGGTAATGGACTTGATGCGCTGGAGCTGGGCCGCATCGCGGTCCAGCCTGCCCTGGCTGCGCGCCTGATTCAGCACCGCCTGGTACTGTTTGCGCGCCTCCTGTTCAAGCTGGGCCTGCGGCACCAGCCCGGACACATACTGCTTGCGGTCGACGCCGACCGCACCGGATTGCGTCGTACTGATCCCGGCACAACCGGCCAGCGCAGCAGCCAGCAAGTACGCAGGAATCCGGGCAAGCATCCTGGACATGATGTTGCGACCTCAGCCCCCGCATTGCCCGCGATGCAGCAGCGCATGATCGATCAGCACCAGGGCCAGCAGGGCCTCGGCGATCGGCGTGGCGCGTATGCCCACGCAAGGATCATGCCGGCCCAGCGTCTGCACCATCACGGGCTCGCCCGCGCGATTGACCGAGCGGCGCTCGACCCGGATGCTGGAGGTCGGCTTGATGGCCAGCGACACCGTGACGGGCTGGCCGGTGGAGATACCACCCAGCACGCCGCCGGCGTTGTTCGACAGAAAGCCCCCCGGCGTGATCTCGTCGCCATGTTCGGAGCCGCGCTGCGCGATGCAGCCGAAACCCACGCCCAGCGACACGCCCTTGACCGCGTTCAGACCCATCATGGCGTGGGCGATATCGGCGTCCAGCCGGTCATAGATGGGCGTACCCCAACCCGCCGGCAGGCCTTCGGCCACGACCTCGATGCGCGCGCCGATCGAGTCGCCATCGCGGCGCAGCTGATCCATATAGGCTTCCAGTTGCGGCACGATGCCGGCATTGGGCGCATAGAACGGATTCTCCGGCACCGCATCCCAGGACTCGAAGGGAATCTCGATTTCCCCCAGCTGGCTCATGTAGCCGCGCACCTGCGTGCCATGTTGCTGCGCCAGCCATTTCTTGGCAATGGCGCCCGCCGCTACGGTCGGCGCGGTCAGGCGCGCCGAAGAGCGCCCGCCGCCACGCGGATCGCGCTGACCGAATTTGCTCCAGTAGGCGAAGTCCGCATGCCCGGGCCGGAAGGTGTCGGTGATATTGGAATAGTCTTTGCTGCGCGCGTCGGTATTGCGGATCAACAGACCGATCGGGGTCCCGGTGGTCACGCCCTCATAGACGCCCGACAGGATCTCGACCTGATCGGCCTCCTGTCGTTGCGTGACGTGACGCGAGGTGCCTGGACGACGCCGGTCCAGCTCGCGCTGGATATCGGCGGCCTCCAGGGGCAATCCGGGCGGACAGCCATCCACCACGCAGCCGATGGCCGGGCCATGAGATTCGCCGAAATTGGTAACGCGGAACAAAGAGCCTAAGGTATTGCCGGACATAGCAAATCTGCAAAAAAGCGGAGAAAGGGGCAGCCGGGATTATGACACCGATGCCGCCAGACACCGGATCTGATGCGCCGGCGCCGGGCGGCCGAGCAGAAAACCCTGCATATAACGGCACCCCAGACGGGTCAGGATATCGCGTTGCGCCTCGGTCTCGATGCCTTCGGCCACTACCAGCAGGCCCAGCGCGCGGCACATGCCCATCAGCGCCTTGACCACCTCCTGGCTGGCCGAATCCGATTCCAGCTCGGCAATGAAACCGCGATCCACCTTGACCCAGTCGATGGGCAGGCGCCGCAAATGCGTCAGGCTGGAATAACCGGCGCCGAAGTCATCCAGCGCCACCTGTATGCCGCGCGCGCGCAGACCGTTCAAGGTGGCAACGTGGCGCTCATATTGCAGGATGAACAGGGATTCGGTGATTTCCAGCACCAGGCGGTGCGGTGCCAGGCGGCTGTTGGCCAGCGTATGCGCTACCTGCATCGGCAGCTCTTCGGCATACATCTGGCGTACGGACAGATTGACGTGCAGACGCCAATGCGCCGGCCAGGTGACGGCCCGCGCACAAGCGGTATCCAGCACCCAGGCGCCCAGCGGAACAATGAGCCCGGTGCGCTCGGCCAGCGCAATCGCCACGCCGGGCGACACGTTGCCATGCACAGGGTGCTGCCAGCGCAACAAGGCTTCACAGCCCTCGATGTTGCCGGTCTGGGTATCGAATACGGGCTGGTAGTGCACCTCGAACTGATCCATCGACGAGGAGGCAAGCGCCACCCGCAGATCATGTTCAAGGCCCTGATAATGGCGCTGCCGCTCCAGCATGGCCGGCTCGAACACACTCCAGTGCGGACCGTCTTCTTCCTGTTGCATCAGGGCGATCTGCACGCCGCGCTCCAGCTCGTCGAAGCTGTCGCCATGATCCGGATAGACCGCCGCCGCCATCCGGAAATCGACGATCAGCGGCTGGCCACGCAACTCGTAAGGCCAGGAAAGCTGCTCAAGAATGTGAGGCGCGAATTCGGCGATTTCCCATGCCTGGGTGGCCGGCGCCCAGATCAGAAAGGAGTCCGATGCGTAACGGGCCACCATGAAGTCTTCGGATTGCTGTTGCAGACGTTCGGCCACCATCGCCAGCAACGCGCGATTATCCTTGACGGCCAGCATGGCGCTCAAGGCCGGGTGGTGTATCAGCTGCACCAGGAACACCGCCCCCTGCCCGACTCGCCGCATGGAGGTGCTGGCCCGGCTGCGCAAGCTGTCGGGCGTCAAGGCAAGCGTGGATGAATCCCGGGCCAGTCGACGGCGCAACCGATATTCCCGGATCATGAACACTACGCATATGGCGAGCAACGCCAATCCCGGCGACAGACACTGCCTCACCAGGTCATCCAAGCCCACGGAGCCCCCTCATTCAGCGAGCACAGCGTCCGTTTATGCGGCACGGACCCAACCTTTAACCATTACAGGTTATCAATGGGATTATGCATGATTTGGATAGAATAGGACTGCGTATTTGTCCCTAAATCCTCACTCTTTTGTTCCAGCCAATTAGCCAATTGGCGGTACAGCCGGTAATCTTTCGATTCCTGTTGTACGAAAGAGCAAACCCCCTCCCAATCGACGACTGCCCCCCAGCGGGGTGAGGCCTACATGCATCTATCGCGACGCCTTCTGCTCGGCTTTCTGATTCTGCTTGGTCTGCTGTGGCTGGGAACGCAACTGAGCAACGTCTGGGTGCAACGACAGAATGCCACGGCCCTGCAGCAGCAACGGGCCCAAGCGGCGGCCGCCTCGCTGGCTCTCGCCATCAGCCAGCACCCGGGCCAGCCGCAGGACTGGCTCGCGCGGCTGCCGCCTCCCGCGAAGGACGCCCTGCCGCGGCGCATCGATGACGACACTTCGTCACGCAGCTTCCCTTACTGGAATGAACGCGCCGCCCCGGCTCCCGGCATGCCGATCCTGGCGCGCAGCGCCTACCGCAGCGCCGACGGCGCCAGCCAGGGAGAGGTCCTGGTCTATGGCAACAGCGCGCAGGATCCGCCTGCCGCCATGCTGCATGCAGGGCTGATCCAAACTCTGCTTTTCCTGCTGGCCGCGCTGGCCGGCGCCCTGTCTCTGCGCCGCCTGTCCCGCACCGTAAGCCATGCCCCTTTTGACATGCTGTTGCGCACGGCGCGCGGCGAAGATGCCCCCGCGCGGAATCCGGTGGCCGAGCTGCAGCCCCTGCAGGACGCCCTGGCCGCCAATCGCGAACAACACGAGCAGGCCATCGAACACCTGCAGCAACGCATCGTCGCCCTGGAGAATGAGGCCACCCGCGACGCCATCACGCGGCTGGCCAATCGCAAGACTTTCTTTGATGTGTTCCGCGCAATCCTGCGCAATGACAGCCCGCGCGCCCATGGCCACGTACTGATCTTCCGCCAGCGCGACATGGCCGAAATCAACCGCAGCATGCTGCACGAAGGCACTGACCAATGGCTGCGTCTGACGGCAGCCCAGCTGCAGCACCTGATCACCGAACTCGGCGGGCCGCGCACGCTGCTGGCCCGCCTGAACGGCTCCGACTTCGCGGCGCTGCTGCCCGATCTGGCCCCGCAACCTGCCTTGTTGCTGGCCGAAAAAGTGCGCCGGGAATTGCGCCTGCGCCGCCTGCCGCTGCGCCAGCAGGAATGGTGCCGCTGGGCCATTGCGCTGGGCGCCTATGAAACCGGCGAGCAGGTCGGCGCCATCCTGGCCCGCCTGGACAACGCCCTCATGCGTGCCGAGGCCAGCAACAGCGACACGCTGCAACTGACCAATCACGACGATGAGCCGCGCATCGACGGCGAGTACCGCTGGCAGGCTCTCATCACGGGCGCGCTGGAAGAGCACCGCTTCTATCTCGAGGTGCAGACGCGCCACGACCAGACCGGACGGCGCGTGCAGGATGAGGCCAGCCTGGTCCTGGGCGGCCCCCAGGCGCTGCCGGCCAGCGCTTTCATGCCGGCGGCCGCGCGCCTGGGCCTGGCCATCGACTGCGATATCCAGGCCCTGCGCCTGGCGCTGGACGATCGCAGCCGGCAACCGGGCGTCATGATGCTGCCGCTCACGCCCGCCTCCATGGCCAGCCGCTCGTTTCTCAGCCGGGCGTGCCGACTGTTGCAGGACCGCCCTGCGCAGGCTCGCCAACTGATCCTGCAGATCGAAGCACAATGCCTGATCGATGATTACGACAATGTCCGGGCCTTGTGCGCCCTGACGGCCGACGTCGGCGCCCGCGTGGGCATCAACCGCGTGAGCGAGCACCTGACCGCGCTGGAGAAACTGCATCTTCTGCCGGTGGTTTACATCAAAGTGGGAGGTGCCTTCGTGCACAGCCTGCCCGACAGCCCCGCCAATCGGCAACTGGCCGCCACCCTGGCGCGCAGCGCACAGGCCGCGCACGTCATCCCCTATGCGACCGACGTGCACGACGATACGCTGGCCACACTGGCGCAGTCGCTAGGGTTTACGGTGCTGCAAGCGCTGGCCGGCGAGCATGAACCGGCAGAAGCGCTGCCGCCCCGGCCCGCTGCCCCCCTGCTGCCGACACTGCCGGCCAACCTGCCGCCCAGCCAACGCAAGCGCCAGGATCAAAGCACGCAGCGACTCTCCGAGATGGCGGGCGCCCTGCAATCCCAGCGCCAGTTCCAGGCGCTGCTGTCGCACGAATTGCGCACGCCGGCCGCCACCATCAGCGCCGCCGCCCAATCGCTGGAAACCATCCTTGCCGGCAGCGGCCAGGAAGTCGACAGCCGTCTGGCCCGGATCCGGCGGGCCGTGGGACGGATCACGACCATGCTGGAGCAGATGCTGGACCCCGAACGCAATGCTGATCAAGCCATGGCGCCACGCCTGGAAAATGTCGAGTTGGGAGAGTTGGCGCGCGACCTGTGCCACAGCATGCAGCCGGATTCCGCCCATCCCCTGATCGTGCGTGCCGATGATGCCGTGCCCGTGCTGTGCGACCCCTTGCTGACGTCGCTGGTGCTGCGCAATCTGATCCAGAACGCCATCAAATATTCACCGGCCAATCAGCCCGTGCTGATCGACGCCGGACTGAGCAGCAGCCAAGATGGCACCATGGCCTGGCTGGCCGTCAGCGACCACGGGCCCGGGCTGAACGAAGAAGACACGCAGCGGATATTCGAGCCGCACTACCGGCGTGAGGAACACCGCGAGACGCCCGGCACCGGCCTGGGACTGCACCTGGCGCGCGAGATCTGCATCAGCCAGGGCGGCAGCCTGACTGCGCAGGCTCAGCCCGGCCAGGGCGCGCGCTTTGTGATTGCGCTGCCGGCAGCCGGGCTGGCCGGACTGCCGGCCGAAGGAGATCCGCTGTAGCCGCCCGGCGCTCAGGCCACGAACACGTAGCCTTGGCCACGCACCGACAGCACCGGCAACTTGAGGCCGGCCGACTGCGCCTTGGCGCGCAGACGGCTGACCATCACATCGACGCGCCGCGGCTCGAAGTTATCCGGGTTCTCGGGCTGGATGATCTCGGCCAGGACCTGACGCGTGACCGCCTCGCCGGTCTTTTCCATCAGCGTCATCAGGAAGGCCCGTTCCTGGGCATTGAGGTGCAAGGTGGCGCCATCAGGCGCCGAGAGCACCCAGCCGCCATCCTGCAACGCCCATTGGGCTGAGGGGCGCGGCGAGGCAGCCACCGGCGTCGGCATGAGGCTGCCCGCCGCCGGCCGCGCCAGCCGCATGCGACGGGCAAGGCTGCGGATCACCGAACTGAGCTCCAGCAGATCCACCGGCTTGGTCAGATAGGCGTCGGCCCCCCCCTCCAGCCCACGCACCCGATCTTCCAGGGCGCCGCGCCCGGTCAACATGATGATCCCGAGATTGCCATGCGCCCGCAGGCGAGTGGCCACCGAGAAACCATCGTCGCCCGGCACGTTGGCATCGAGGATCACGATGTCGCAGGCCTGCGCCTGCAATGCCTCATAGAAGGAGGCCGAATCTCCCCGCACGAAAACGACCTTGAAGCCGAACCCTTCCAGGCCCAGCGCCAATTCGTCACGAAAATCCTCGTCGTCTTCCAGAAGCCCTATGCGCAATAAACCGTCTGCCGCCAGCATGTGTTCTCCCAGATCCGCATCATCGACGCCGCCACCCACGCGGCATCATCATTTGACATTATGTTGCTAAATTCTACCTGGGCTTAGGGCCTTTCCTCAAAATGGGGGAGCGACAGATCACGGGGTCAGGACGAACAGCTGATCTCCAGGTGTGCCGCCCAATCCGGCGCGGGCGCGGCATAAGCCTCGGCATGCGGCTGGATCTCGCAGGGCTTGCTCAACACCTGCAGAAGACGCTCGATCTCGCCGGCATCGCCCTCGGCTGCGGCCCGGATGGCCTGCTCGGCGAGGTGATTGCGCAACACATACAGCGGATTGACGCGGTCCATTGCTGCTGCGCGCGCCGCGCCTGTCCGCCCATCGGCGTCGTGCCTGGCGGACAGACGCTGCCACCACGATTGCGCCGCCTCGGGCTCCATGAAGCGTTGCGTGAAGGCCCCGGTCTCGCCGCGCACCGCATCCGCCAGACTGCGAAAGGTCAGCGTGAAGTCCGCCCGGCTGCCATGCATCAGGCGCAACAGATCATCCACCAGCGCCTCATCGCCCTCCTGCCATCCCGACAGACCGAGCTTGCTCCCCATGCGCGCATGGAAAGCCTGCGTGAAGGTTGCCTCGTACTCCTGCAGCACCGCGCGCAAGTCATCGGCATCAACCCCCAGCGCGTGCAAGCTGCCCGCCAGCCGATACAGATTCCACAAGCCCACTGAAGGCTGGCGGCTCCAGGAATACCGCCCTTGCGAGTCGGAATGATTGCAAATATGGCCGAGGTCGAACCCATCCATGAAACCGAAAGGCCCGTAATCCAGCGTCAGGCCCAATATCGACATATTGTCGGTATTCATCACGCCATGGCAGAAACCCACCGCCTGCCAGTCGGCCATCAACGACGCCGTGCGACGCGATACCTCGCGCAGCAGGGCGAGCACGTCGCCGTGCTCGCCCGCCGCATCGCGACACTCGGGGTAGAAGCGGTCGATGACATAATCCACCAGCGTGCGCAGATGATCGGTGCGTCGTAGCGACGCCCAATGCTCGAAGGAGCCGAAACGCACGAAGCTGGGTGCCATGCGCAATACGATGGCAGCCGTCTCCCGCGTTTCACGCATCACCGGCTCTTGCGAAGTCACCAATGACAGTGCGCGGGTGGTCGGGATGCCCAGCCCATGCATGGCCTCGCTGGCAAGATACTCGCGCACCGACGAGCGCAATACGGCGCGGCCGTCGCCCATACGCGAATATGGCGTGCGCCCGGCCCCCTTGAGCTGCAGCTCCCAGTTGCCCTGCGGGCCGCGCACCTCGCCCAACAGATGGGCGCGGCCATCGCCAAGCTGGCCGGCCCAGACCCCGAACTGGTGCCCGCTATAGACAGCCGCCAGCGTATCGCCGCCCGGCAAGGGCTGCTGACCGCTGGCCACCGCCAGAAAAGCCTCGCTCTGCAGCTGCGCCGGATCCAGGCCAATAAGCGCAGCCGCGGCAGCATTGGCGTGCAACAGGCGCGGCGCCTGAGGCGCCTGCGCCGGCAGGCGGGTGTAGAAATCCGCCGGCAAAGCGGCAAAGCTGTTGTCCAGCGCCAGGTCTTCTAGTTTGCGCAACATGGGCGCCCTCCCTGCGGGGTCCGACAGGCATGCGACGGCGGCAACGCCGGCCCTGCCGGCGGAAATCGGGTTCGAATTCGACAGTCAGGCTGCTATTATCCCCCGATGGACCCTGACGCCAATACCGCCGGGGAAAGCCCCCGCCCCGAGCCTCGCCGACGCTCCCGGATCTCCCGGGCAGCCCAGGCTTTTCGATTCGCCGGCAGCGTGGTCGACGAAGAGCGGCTGCTGCAGGTCGCCTCCAGCCTGACCTTCACGACCGTGCTGGCCATCGTGCCGATGCTTGCGGTCGTGCTGTCGCTGTTCACCGCCTTTCCGGTGTTCCAGGATTTCCGCCTCGCGCTGGAAGACTTCCTGGCCAACAATCTCATGCCGCCAGCGGTCTCCGACAACATCATGGAGTACCTCAACCAGTTCGCACGCCAGGCCTCGCGCCTGACGGCGATCGGCGGCGCCTTCCTGGTCGTGACCTCGCTGCTGCTGATCATGACCATCGACAAAACGCTCAACGACATCTGGCATGTACGCAAGCAACGCCCGCTGCCGCAGCGGGCCCTGATCTACTGGGCCATCATCACGCTTGGCCCGATCGCCACCGGCGCCAGTCTGTGGGCGACCTCCTTCGTGGCGCGCGAATCGATGGGGCTGGTCAGCGACGTTCCCGGGGTGGTCAGCCTCGCAGTGTCCTTCGTGCCGCTGGTGCTGACCGGGCTGGGCTTCGCCGCACTGTTCGTGGTGGTGCCCAATTGCCGGGTGTACTGGCGCGACGCGCTCGCAGGCGGTTTCTTCACCGCGATCGCGCTGGAACTCATGAAGGCCGGCTTCACGTTCTACCTGACGGGCTTCCCCGCCTACACCATCATCTACGGCGCTTTCGCGACCCTGCCCATCTTCCTGCTGTGGATCTACCTGTCCTGGCTGGTCGTGCTGTTCGGGGCAGCCATCGCCGCCAGCGCACCGCTCATCCGTCTGGGGCGCTGGGACATCAACCGCGCCGCAGGCGCCCCCTTCGTCGACGCAATACAGGTACTGCAGCAGCTGCTCGCCGCACGCGGCCTCTGCCCGCCCGGCCTGTCTCTGCAGGCCCTCGCCCAGGAACTGCAGCTCAACCAGCAGGAACTTGTCGCGGTCCTGGAGCAACTGCAGCAATTGGGCCTGATCGCGCTGACGGCCGACAGCAGATGGGTGCTCGCCTGTGACCCGGCCCACGCAGATCTGTCCCCGCTCTATGACCAGTTTCTTTTCAATCGCGACCAGCGCCGCGTCCACCGTGATCCGGCCCTGGCCGAGCTGGCCAGACGACTGGGTGATGGAAATTCGCCCCTCAAACTGGAACAACTGGCCAGCCTGGCGCAAAATAACGCCATCGAGCCCGTGCCGCCTGCCGGCATCCCGCCCGAGACGCCCTCTGTCACGGTCCTGCCACTGGAAAACCACCAGTCGCCCCGATAGCGCGTCCGAATGGAGACAGGGACCAACAGACCATGCAAATAGAGGCCCGGCCTCAGGGAGGAACAATCATGTTGAAAGTCAGTGAAATTCTGCGGGTCAAGGGCAATACCCTTTACACCGCCACCCCGGACACCCAGGTCAGCGTGGCCATCAGCACCATGAGCGAACAGGATATCGGCTCGCTGGTCATCATGGAGTCCGGCATGCTCGCCGGCATGCTTACCTTCCGCGAGATCATGCGCCACCTGGATCAAAACGAAGGCAACGTTGGCGAAACCACCATCCGCGCGATCATGGATGATGCGCCGGTCAGCGTCTCGCCCAACACCAGCGCCGAAGAAGTCCAGCGCCTGATGCTGGACAAGCACGCACGCTACATCCCCGTCATGGATGGCCCGACGCTGCTGGGTGTGATCTCCTTCTACGACATGGCCCAGGCCATCGTGGCCGCGCAGCAGTTCGAAAACAACATGCTCAAGGCCTATATCCGCGAATGGCCCATGGACAGCGCCAGCGGCAACCCCTGAGCCCGCTCTGCCCGAGGTCGCGCCGCAGGGCGGCGCGACCTCGCAGCCCATCCGGGCCTGACGCCTTGGCTAACCGTCGCGCCGCATGACGGGGCGCAGGGCCCGCCAGGCTTCGTACAACACGGCAGGGTCATTGGCCCTCAACCGCGTGGAGTCCGACAGCAAGCGCCGCCAGGTGCGCGCCCCCACCTGCTGATTCACCAGCCCCAGCATGGGCCTGAGCATCACCCGCAAGGGCACGCCACGCGCCACCTGCCTGGAGGTATAGCCCACCATGGCATCCACCACCTGCGCATCGGTCGGCAGAACCGTCTGCGGCCAGAGTTTCGCCGAGACCTCCGACAATACCCGCGGCGTATGCCAGGCAGCGCGACCCAGCATCACGCCCTCGAACCCCTCGCCGGCGCGCAAAGCCTGATCCGCGTTGGCCAGACCGCCATTGAGCACCATCACCGCATCGGGGAAGTCGCGCTTGAGCTGTGCCGCGACGTCGTAGCGCAATGGCGGGATCTCGCGGTTGTCCTTGGGCGTGAGCCCTTTGAGCACGGCATTGCGCGCATGCACGATGAACACGCGGCAGCCGGTGTCATACAGCTTGCCGACAAAGTCGCGCACAAAACCATACGACTCGTCGTAGTCCAGCCCCAGACGATGCTTGACCGTCACGGGCACATCCACGACGTCCTGCATGGCCTTGATGCAATCGGCCACCAACTCGGGCTCGGCCATCAGGCAGGCGCCAAATGCCCCTTTCTGCACCCGCTCGGAAGGACAGCCACAGTTCAGGTTGATTTCATCAAACCCCCACTGCTGGCCCAGGCGTGCCGCCGCCGCCAGCGCCGCCGGCTCGCTGCCGCCCAGTTGCAGGGCCACAGGATGCTCACTGGGATCGAAGTCCAGGTGACGAGCCACATCGCCATGCTGCAGGGCGCCGGTCGTGATCATCTCGGTATACAAACGGGCGTGCGGCGCCAGCAGCCGATGGAAAAAACGGCAATGGCGGTCTGTCACATCGATCATGGGGGCGACGCAAAGTCGCCAGTCAGGCGGATTCAAGGACGGCTCGATTCAAGGCAATGGGGAAAGTCCCTGCCATTTTACGGCGCTCGCCGCCGGCGTGCCCGGCACGACCCGGAGCACTGGTCTAAAATTGCAGCGCCCCGCGCTCCAGCGGGAGCCAGGCACCCTTCCTGCAATTCCTTTTCCCGCTCATCAATGGCCGTTTTCACTCCTGTCTCCGACCACGACGCCCGCACGCTGCTCACCCGCTACGACCTTGGAGAGCTGATCTCTCTGCGCGGCATTACCGCAGGCATCGAAAACAGCAACTTCTTTCTGCACACTACGCGCGGCGAGTATGTGCTGACGCTGTTCGAAGTGCTGACACAGGAGCAACTGCCGTTCTATATCGAACTCATGCACCATCTGGCCGAGCGCGGCATCCCCGTGCCCCAGCCGCAGACGCTGCATGACGGCACACGCCTGACCCGGTTGCACGGCAAGCCCACCGCCATCGTCAGCCGCCTGCCCGGCGGATACGAACCGGCGCCGGGCGCCGGGCACTGCGCCCTGGCCGGCGCCACCCTGGCGCGCGTGCACAAGGCAGCCGCCGACTTCGGCATCCACCAGCCCAATCTGCGTGGCCTGCCCTGGTGGGAGCAGACCGCGCCCAAGGTGCTGCCTTTCCTGACGCCCGAGCAGGCGCAATTGCTCACCTGCGAGCTGGCCGCCCAACAGGCCGCCGCAGCCAGCCCAGACTACGCCACGCTGCCCAAAGGCCCGGCGCATTGCGACCTGTTCCGCGACAACGTCCTGTTCGCAGGCACCTTCGACAACCCGCTGATGGGCGGCTTCATCGATTTCTACTTCGCCGGCTGGGACACCTGGTTGTTCGACGTCGCCGTCGCCGTCAATGACTGGTGTATCGAGCGCGACAGCGGCGAGTTCGTGCCCGAGCTGGTGCAATCCTGGCTACAGGCCTATGCCCGGGAGCGCCCCTTCACGGAGGCCGAACGCCGCGCCTGGCCCGGCATGCTGCGCGCTGCCGCCCTGCGGTTCTGGCTGTCGCGCCTGTACGACTTCCATCTGCCCCGCCCGGCACAGACGCTCAAGCCGCACGACCCGCGCCACTTTGAAAGAGTGTTGCAGGCACGCCACCGTTCAGCCCTGCCCGCCTTGCCCTAAATGCCCAGCGCCGCATAATGGGCGCTAGGCATGCCATCTGTCCCCAGAGAGTTCACGGAATCTATGCAAGCAGCAACCCTACCCGCGTCCTATGGCTGGCAATGGGTCAAAGACGGCCTGAAGATCTTCGGCAAGCAACCCATGCCGATGTTCTTCTGGGCAATGGCTCTCAGCCTGTTCGTTTTATTTGCCACACGGGCACAGTTCGTCGGGCCGCTGCTGTTCGTCGCATTGATGCCTGTTTTCACCCTGATGGCGCTTGAGGCCTGCAAACACATCTCGGCCGGCCGCATCATGGTGCCCTCGATGTGGCCCCGGCCCCTGCTGCGCCCCGGCGTTTTCCGCAAGCTCTTCCTGATGGGCCTGCTCTATGCGGCCCTGGGCCTGCTGGCCGGGCTGGTCGCCTTCATCCCCTTCTGGGGCGAGCTCTCGGCCGCGCTGCGCCTGGTACAGATCCAGCAGGACATCATGCCCTTCCTGGAGGCGGTGCGCACCCCGCTGCTGATCTTTGTCGTGCTGTACGTCATCGTGGCAGCCCTGTTCTGGCATGCGCCGGCGCTGGTCGCTTGGCACAACCTGCGCCTGATCCAGGCGATGTTCTTCTCGGCCATCGCCTGCTGGCGCAACAAATGGGCCTTCCTGGTCTATGGCGTCGTATGGGCCTTGGTTTTCCTGTGCATCGACCTGGCCGCCAGCTTGCTGGTCGCCATCGGGCTGGATGCCACCATCGTGACCATCCTGCAGATGCCGGTCCAGCTTGCCGCCGGCGCCGTGTTCTACAGCACCCTTTATCCGATCTACACCACCACCTTCGGCATCGAGGACCACGCGGCTGCGCTGGACAACAGCGACCCCGCCTCGGCCTGAACACAAGGCTGCGCAGGCGGCCTGTGGCGGCCCGCTGCAGACCGCCACGCTGCGCCTGCCGTCTGCGACTGCTGCCCGCGCCTCAAGCCATGCGGGCCTGCCACGTCTCAGTCAATCGCCAGCAACCCGGCTGATCTGTCGCCGCATGCGGCCCAGGCAGCGCCGGGCCTGCTCCTCGACCCGGTAGCGGGAGCCCTCCCCGCCCGCCAGAAGACGCTCGTGGGTCTCGACTACCGCCACCGCCCGCGGGCATGACAGCCAGCGCCAGGGGGACAAGCGGCAGGCCCGTAACACGCCCCCGTCCGGCCCGATGAACCAGACCGCGATCGGATAGGCCATCGCACAACTGTGCACCGCCCGACACGGGTACAGAAAAAGGCCGCTACGCAAGCCCAGCGGCCGCCTCCTGCCCAGCAAACCGCGCAAACGCCCCCATGCGCCGGAGGCGACAAGCAGGCGCACGCGGCAAGGCCTGGCAACGCATTCATCCGGCGCCGCTCCGTCCCGCCGCGATACGTCCTGACCCGCTTCGCACTTGCCGCAGCCACTCACCAGCCCCCTCCTGCAAACAAATCCACCGCCAGAGGAAAGGCCAGCACCAGAAAGGTGCAGGGAAAAATGCAGGTCATCAACGGGAACAACATCTTCACCGGAGCCTGCATGGCGCGCTCCTCGGCCTGCTGATAGGCCTCGTCACGCAACTGACGCGACAGGCCGCGCAGCACCGGGCCTGCTGCGCCGCCCAAGCGATCGGCCTGCGCCAGCGCCGACACCCAGGCATGCACGCCCGGCACATCGAGCCGCTGGGCCAGAGCCATGAGGGCCTCGCGTTGCGCGCGCCCGGCCCGCTGTTCGCTCAAGGCCTGCAACAATGCGGCAGTCAGGGCGCCTGGGGGGCAATAGCGGGCGGCCAGATACAAAGCATTGGCAAGGCTCTGCCCCGCCTCGACGCACAAGGTCATCACATCCAGCAGAAACGGCAACTGCCTGGCCACAGCCCGCTGATGACGCCGGATGCGCCCACGTATCTGCCAGACTGCTGCAGCCACCGCAACGCCTGCTCCCAGCACCAAGCCTAGCCCCCAGCGCCCGCTGCCGGCAGCCACGACGGCATTGGCCTCATGCCCCGCAGGCGCATCGATCCAGAGCGCCAATGCGGCCCCGGCCGCTGCCCCGACCGCGCCAGCCAGCAAGCCACGCGCGGCCAGCCACGCTACCGGCAGACTGGCGGGCCATTGCCCGCGACTCATCCAGATTCGCAGACGGTCGCGCCAATGCCACCCCAGCGCCGGCTCCAGGGCCAGACTGAGCCGACTCAACCATGGCCAGGCCAGCCGCTCCACCGCGGACAGGCCCTCTGGCTTGGGCCGTGCGCTGCGCAACGTGGCCGCCACTCTCAGAACCAGCACAAAGACCCCCAGCGCCGCCAGCCAGGCAGCCGTGCTCATGGGGCGCTGGCGGCAAGGATGCGCCGTATCATCCACCACCCCACCACCTGCAACAAGGCCACTAACGCCAGGACCACCCAGCCGGCCGCCGTGCGCCACAAAGCCGCCATCGACTCGGGCCGCAAGGCGTACAGCACCATGCCCAAGACGGCTGGCATGGCGCTCAGGACCCAGGCCTGCATCCTCCCCTGCGCGGTCAGCGCGCGCAATTTCCCTTGCGCACGCAGTTGCTCCTGCAAGGCCTGAGCGATGCTCTCCAGGGTTTGCGCGAGATTGCCGCCCGCACTCCCCGCCACGCGAAAAGCCGCAGTCACCAGATGCAGCTCGGGCAATCCGGCGCGCGCCTCCCAGCGGCTCAACGCATCATCGAAAGACACGCCCAGGCGCTGTTCCCTCAGCATCAGGCCAACCTCCTGGGCCAGGGGCGCTTGCGCCAGATCCGCCAGCTGCCGCAGGCCCACCGCCAGGCTGGCGCCGCCGCGCAGGGCGGCAGCCAGACTCAACAAGCCGCCCGGCAATTGCGCCAGCAGGCGTTGCTGGCGACGCCGCCGCGCCCTCGCCAGGCCCCAACCGGGCAGATGCCAAGCCAACAGCGCCACCAACAGGGCAAGCATCCACTGCCCGCTCAGCAGACCGGCCACGCCGCCGGCCGACACGGCGCCCGCCAGCGCCAGCCCCCACAGCTGACGCGGGTCTACGAACACGAATACCTCCTGCAAGCCCAGCCGCATCCCTTGCTGGTAGGCGCCACGGTAGCGGGCCCAGGCCGGCCTCAGGACCGCCAGCAGTTGCCAGGCCATCAGCGCCGCCGACAGCGGCGCCAGTATCAAGGCGAGGGTGAGCGGGATGCTCATGGAGACGCTCCGGGCCAGCCCTGCCAATGCGGCGCCACGAACCCCTGATCGGTCTGGTAGCAAAAGAGGTCCTGCAGCTGGATGGTGCCGCTTTCCATGCCGCACACCTCAGTGATGGCGACCACGCGGCGCCGGCCATCCGCGCCGCGCGCCTGTTGCACGATCAGGTCGACACTGGCGGCCACATACTCCCGCACGGTTGCAACCGGCAGGTCCAGGCCCGCCATCAGCACCATGGACTCCAGCCGGGCCAGGGCATCGCGGGGCGAATTGGCATGCAGCGTGGTCAGCGACCCCTCATGCCCGGTATTCATCGCCGTAAGCATGTCAAAGGCTTCACCCCCCCGGCACTCACCCACCACGATGCGGTCCGGCCGCATGCGCAAGGCATTGCGCACCAGATCACGGATCTCGACGCGCCCCTTGCCTTCCATGTTGGCGGGCCGCGCCTCAAGCGCGACCAGATGTTCATGGGCCAGACGCAGCTCGGCCGCGTCCTCGATGGTGACCACCCGCTCATCGAGCGGAATCGCATTGGACAGTACGTTGAGCAAGGTGGTCTTGCCGGCTCCCGTGCCGCCGGAGATCACGACGTTGCGTCGTTCACGCACGCTGCGCTCGAGATACTGCGCCATGTCGGGGCTCAGCGCCCCGGCCGCCAGCAGATCCTCCATGGCAAGATGGCGCGCCGGAAACTTGCGTATGGTCAGGCAGGTGCCGCGCAGGGCAATCGGCGGAATCACGGCGTTGACCCGCGAACCATCCGCCAGCCGCGCATCGACCATGGGAGCAGCCTCATCGATACGCCGGCCGATGGGCGTCACGATGCGCTCGAGCACATGCCGCAAGGCCTGCTCGCTGCTGAAGCTGCCGACCTGCCTTTCCAGGCGACCAGCCCGCTCCACGTAGATCTGTGCATGCCCGTTGACCATGATCTCGCTGATCTGCGGCTCAGCCAGCAAGGACTCCAGGGCTCCCAGCCCCACCGCCTCGTCCAGCACCAGCCGGCTGAGCTCATCACGATCCACCGAAGCCGGCACCTGGACCAGCCCCTCCCGCAGAATCTGCGCCAGGCTGGCGGCCGCCTCTTGCCGCAGGGCCCCGTCACTCATGGCCGACACATCCCTGCGCCTGAGATCCAACGCCTGGATCAGTGCCTCGTGCAAGGCGACCCGGCAGGCAGACAGCGCAGCCGCCCCGGCGTGTTCCGGCAAGGCGGCCGCGTCCTCTGCAGGCAGGGGCGTCGGCATCTGCGTCTCTGCCGGCCACAGCGGGGCCGCAAGGCCCCCGCCTTGCGGCGCACGCTCATCCGGACTCGCGCCGACACGGGCGGAGGTCGGCGACGGCCCGTCGGTCACTACCCCGGCCTGCCCTGCGGCAGCGCCCACTGCAGCCAGCCGCAAGCGGCAGGGCCCGATCACGATCTGGTCGGCCAGCCCCAAGGGGCCGTGGCGGGCAATGCGCAGACCGTTGACATAGGTCCCGGCCAGGCTGCCCAGATCCTCGAGCATCCAGCCCTGCGCGCTCCAGGCCAGCCGGGCATGCTCACGCGCCACGCGCCAGCTCGCGATAGGCAGCTCACAATGGCGGGCACGGCCGATGAGGACAACAGCCCCCGGCTCCAGGCAACACGAGAAGTGGCTTACCTGTCCGTTCTCGAAGTGCAGCGTCAGTTCCAGCCGCATCGATTATGGCTCCGTGTGCCCAAGGGTTGCGTGCGCCGGCGGCAAGGCCGCAGGCCTTGCCTGCGCAGGTGCCCACTGGGAGGCCGCAGACCCGGGCTGGGCCCAGTCGGCCAGCGCGGCTGGGGCCTCGGGATCTTCAAACAAGCGGGGCGGCTCGGGAAATGCCTGCCGCACAGCGGCCTGGCCGCGCGCGATCTGACGCTGCAGGGCCGGCTCTTGCGGGCCCACGAGATAGGGCGTCACGATGATCAGCAGCTCTGTCTCCTGGGTCTGCTCCCTTTGCTCACCGAACAGCAAGCCCAGGATCGGAATACGGCTCAGCCAGGGAAGCCCACGGCGCTGACGGGTCTGTTCACGCCCCAGGAATCCGCCCAGCACCAGCGTCTGCCCGGATGGGACATTGAATTCGGTTGATGCCCGGCGGGTGCGCATGGCCGGCCCTGCCGGGACTGTCACGGTGGCGTCGATACTGCTGGACTCGACCTCGATACGAGACCGGATCGTGCCGCGCGGGTCGATCCGCGGCGTGATGGTCAGCGCCACCCCATAGGGTTTGAAGACCGTGGTGCCGCGGCCACTGTCATCCGCCGTGACATACGGCAACTCTCCGCCGGCCAGAAACGTCGCCGGCGAGCCGCTGCGTGCCAACAGACGGGGGCGCGCCAGGAACACAGCCTCGCCCGTCTGTGCCAGCGCCTGCAGCCGCGCATCCAGAGCCGCGCGGACTCCCTGCAGCTGCAACCCTGCCCAGCGCCCGCCCAGCTGCGCCACCGCCCCTTCCATCGGCGTGCTGCTCCAGCGCATGCCGAACTCCAGCAACCGCGCCCGCGGCAGCTCCACCACCTGCACATCCAGCAGCACCATCTGCTCCCAACCGACGTCACCCGTCAGGTCCAGCACCTCGGTGTAACGCGCCGCCATGGCGGCGACCCGGGCCTTGTCCTGATCGGACAGGCTACTGCCTTCAATGACAAGATGACGCCCCACCACGCTCAGGCGCAACTGCGGCAGGCCGGCAAGCAGTTGCTCGACCTCGGCGCGTATCCGCCCGAATCCGGCAGGCCGCACCTGCAGGGAGTAGGCCTTGACCGCGCCTGATCGCGTCCAGATGTGCAGGGAGGAACTGCCCTCCTTGCGGGCGAACACGACGACCTCCTTGCCGTCGACGGCAAGGGCTTGCGCCACCTGGCCGCTGCCAACCGCGATCCGGGTGACCCCGGCGGCCGGCAATACACGCGTGCTGCCCTCCTCCATGTCAAGCGCCACTGGCGCTGCGCTGACCGCACCCGTCAGACCCAGCCCCATGCAAAACGCCCATTGCAGCCCTGTCCGATACATCACGGTTCCTCCTTGTCGGTGCCCTCCTGGGCGGCATCGCCATACAACACGGGCACCTCTTCGATCACGGGCACCTGCAGGCCCAGGACATCGGCCGCATCGACCGCCTGGGCCGGCCCCGCCGAGGCACCTTCCTGTTCGGCCCGCAGTGTCAGGGTGAGGGCTCCCATCTGGCGCGCGGCAATCACTCGCAGTGCGTCCTGCGCGCTGGCCTGCAGCACCAGCTGGGCTCGCTCGGAATCAGGAGGAGCGACCACCATGCCGTTCTGCAGCAGCGGCAATGTCAACAGCCTTCCCTGCCGTTGCAAGGACAGGTAAAGATCCACGCGATCCCCCGCCTGCAGCGCTGGCGGCGCTTCAGAGAGCTCGCGCAGCGACAGCGTCAAGGCGCGCATGCCGGGCGCCAGGCGCGCGGCAATCGCCGGCGCCTCAGCCTGGACATCATCCAGAAGCAAGGGATCACCCGCCGTGACCGCAACGCGCAGGCGTAGCCCCAGCAACAGATCGGCCTGCTCCGCGCCCAGCCCGCGCGAGGATGCCCAGGCCGCTGGCAGATCTCGCAGCGCGAGGTCGGCCTCGGTGAGCACCTGCCCGGCGGCCAGATCGGCAGCGGCCACCAGGCGCGGAATCAGCACCACCGTATTGCGATCGACCAGCTCCCGCTCCTTGCCGTCCAGGTAGTGCTGCACCGTCCAGCCGGCCGCCAGGGCAGCACCGCCGGCCAGCAACCACGCCACGCCGCCCGACCATCGCTGCCGCACCGCAGGACTGCACACCCAAGCCATCAGACCGGCCAGCCGTGAACGCCGCTGTTCGTCAGTCATCGACGCCCTGCTTCAACAACAGCATGCCGCTCTCCTGTGCCAATGACGTCAGAAACGCCTCCAGATGCTGCGTGTTCCGCTGCCACCGACCAGTCCCAGCCCCGGCATCAAGCCGTTGCCAACCAAGCGCTTGCAGGCGCTCGTCCAGCCATCGGCCTGCCGCCTCGATTTCCAGGGGCAGGGTCCACAGCGACAGCGATACACCGTCTTCGGCATAGGCCTGCCAGCGGCGCGCCGGCTCACCCAGGTCAAGCGAACCGACGGGGGCGCCAGGGCACAGACGAGACTCGCCCAGTTCACTGCCTGCCCCGCTGGCGCGCACGCGCACAAGCACATGGCAGTCGCCGGCTTGATGGCTCAGCAACAACTGATCGGGAAGCAAAAACAAGGTGGACAGATCGGGCAGGGTTTCCAGCAAGCCGGGCAACGCACGCGCTGGCGGCAACGGCAGACTCTGGCCCGAGAGCACCAGTGCACCCCCTGGGGCCAGCGAGACCTGCAGCCAGGCAGGGCCGCCTGGCGCGGCCTCGGTCGGGATATCTGCCCAAGGCACGTTCTCGCCCGGAAAGCCCGCCCCGGGCAGCGCCATCCCCGCTATCGCGGCGCCCCACCCCACCCTTCGCCGCCAGCCGGATGCTCTGGCTCCGACAAACCACGGTGGCGGCCTCATCGATCGGCCCTGCTGGCCGCAGGCAGGCCAGCCCACGGCATCAACCAGTCCGGATCGAGCTTGCGCCCGGCCCAGGGCCGGTCCAGGGGGCGCAAAGCCAGATCGGCCTGGCGGGCTCGGGCGAGCGAAACGCTGGCCACGTTTTGCCAAGCCAGCGCCGACTGGCCCAGTCGAAGCTGGGTTGCCACCGCGTCCGCGACGGCCCCCGAACCGCCCGCCAACGCCGTATGGCGGACAATGCCGGCCCCGGCGACCTGCGCACGTGCCTGCACCACTGACCAGCTTGCCGGTAATGCCAACCAATCCGAGGCCAATTGCCTGCCCTGCCGGCTGACGCCTGTCTCGGCGACCTGAAAAGGCAAGGCCGTCAAGCGTTGGATGGATTGAACGTCGTCACCGGAAGGCAAGTC
Organism: Bordetella trematum; assembly: GCF_900078335.1. GTDB lineage: Bacteria > Pseudomonadota > Gammaproteobacteria > Burkholderiales > Burkholderiaceae_B > Bordetella > Bordetella trematum. The sequence continues at coordinate 251,324 of NZ_FKBR01000009.1, read as the reverse complement.
GCCCCCCTGGGCATCCACGAATGCCCATCGCCGGCTGAGCTGCGCGGCCTCCATGGCAGCCATGCGGCTGCGCGCCAGGTAGTCCACCGCCATCCAGAGCGAAAGCAGCAGCGTGGTAAGAAGGAGCATTTCCGGCAGGGCCTGACCACTTTGCCGATAGGCACGAGTCTGATGTGCTGCCGGTGGCGTACGCGCCGTGCAGGCACGCCGGGGCGGCGGCATATCGGCATCAATCGGCAAGGCTCCCCGCTTGCCATGCCTGCGCACCAAACCTGGGAGACGCTCGGCGAACCTGCCCGCCCGGCGGCAGGCTTGGCGGAACCACGTGAAGCGCCTGGCTTTCATGGCTGGCCCCCGGAAAGGGTTTTCTGCGGCGTGGGCCAGGGAATCAGCCGGGCCTGCCAATAAGGCTGCCAGAGCGAAGCGACGACCGCAGAGCGGTCGGCTTTCCGGCCCGCAAGAGGTGCGGAGAAATAGGTTTCCGCAGCCGCCCGGGAGGATTGCTCCTGAAACCCGTCGGCAAACCAGTTTTGCCGGGCAAAGCGCAGCCAACCGGCAGGTGGCAGACCCAGATCGGAGTATCCGCCCTGATTGCGCAGTACCACGGCCAACGTGGCCCGCGGCTCTGCTTGCCGGCCGCCTGCCAACCCCACGCCCTCGGGCAGGCCACGCATACCGCCCGGGCGCGTCGCGTCTCGCTGCGCGTAGGAATTGGCCAAGGGATTGTTGCGCCAAGCCCCGGCCAGCAGGCCCGATTGCTGCTGAAACCACTGCCAATAATCGAGCAAGGCAAAGTCTTCCGGCGGCTTGGCGACGTAATCTCGCCCTTGACGCCAGACCCTTGCACCGTTGGCAGCCCAGCCCATGGGGTACTCGCGAAGATAGCAACCGATCCAGCGATTGCTGCGCAAGGCATGAAAAGACAAGGTGTCATACGCGCCCCACCTCCCCTGCTCGTCCAGGAAGGTCCGCCCACGCCGGCGCAGCTGATGGCGCCGGTTCGGGCAGCGCAGCTGCACGATCCAGGCATTGCTGCGGGTCATGTCGCGAGCCCTCAGGAAGGGATAGCGGCCTGCCGCCGCCAGCGCGAGGCGCCGCAGGCCCTGAGGGTGATCCGGGGATTGGCTCGTCAACAGGCGGGGAAAGCTATCGTGCAGCAGCATCATCTCGGGCACCTTGGTTTCGGTTCCATCGGGCAGGCGATAGTTGGCTTGCAGGATGCGCGCCATGTGAGCATCTCGCAGGGCCGTGGTGGCCGACCACTGCTGTTGCGCAACCTGGGCCAGGATCTGATGAACCACCGAATCATGCTGTTTCAATGAGGCCTGCAGCGAAGCCACGCTGTAGGAACCAGACGCCTGACCGCCACGACCCGCGCCATAGGCCAGGCCGAATTGCGGCCCGAACAACTTGCCGATCAGGAAGGCTGGCGGATTACCCAGCAGGCGACGACGCCGTTGTGTCGCGGCCAGTTGCTGCCAGGCCACCAGGGTCGTGAGATGGGCCATGGCAACCTGGTGGGCCAGTTGCGCACGCTGGATGTAGGCCAGCAGGTTCAGTTGGCGGGCCTGCATCAGCGCGCCGCTGTAGGCGACGGCGTCGGCCGTCTGCCCCAGCCGCAACCCGGTCGCAGCCATGCGCGAGGTGAGCGCAGCACCGGCCCAGGCCAGCAGCAACACGGACAGCACCACCAGGCCCAGACCCAGCGCCTGCCCGCATTGCCGGCCTGCGTCGACCCGCAAGGGCCACGACCGGGATGCTGGGCAAGGACTCACTTGGCGCCTGCGTTGCCGGCGAAGGACTTCAGGTTGCGCGCCTTGGCCTGCGCGGCCGCCTTGCTTGCCGCAGACTGCGCCTGCTTGATCTGGGCATTGCCGTCCTCGCCGGCCAGTTCGCGCGCCATGGCTGCCGTTTGCGAGCGCAGCACCTGGCCGAAATACTGGTAGACGGCGATGGCAGCCACGGCCACCAGGGCGACGACGATGATGTATTCGGTCATGGCCTGACCGGATTGGCGTTTTGCCTGTTGCATGAGGCATGCTCCTCTGAGGATTGGTGAGCACCCAGTCTGGAGAGTCCATCGCAAGCCGGCAATTCGCACCAGCCGAGGGTTCGAACGAGCGCAGGGTGTTCAGCCGCGGAAATGGCTGAGTTATATTGAAACCAGCGTCCGGCGCCTTGTAGGCATCAGCCCGGCCATTTGCTTGAACCCTGCCAAGAGGTCTCGAGTCCAATGAAATCCCGCGATTTTTCATCGTGGATCTGGGGCGATGCGCTGGCCCTGCTCCACCAGGCAGAACGCATGCAGCGCCAGATGCTGCAATCTGCCCAGGCCGCGTCCCACGCCTGGGAACCCCCGGTCGACATCATCGAATCGGCCAGCCAGCTGCTGGTAATCGTGGCGTTGCCCGGGGTATGCGCCGATCAGGTGGTCGTGAGCTTCGACCCTGACGGCATCACCGTCAGCGGCGTGCGCCCGATCCCCGCCGGCTACAACGCCCACATTCATCGCCTGGAGATCCCCTACGGCCAGTTCCGCCGCCGTATCCGCCTGCCCCTGCACACGCTGGAACCCGACGAGCCGCGCCTGGCCGATGGCTGCCTGATTCTGACCCTGAACAAACTGAGGGAAACACCATGACCGAACTGCGAGCGCTGCCCGACGATGCCCGCATCCTCATTCCCTTGCGTGACGTCGTGCTTTTCCCCGGCGTGCTGACGCCAGTGACGGTTCGCCGCCAGATTTCCGTGGCGGCGGCCCAGCAGGCGGTCAAGACGGAACAGCCCGTGGGATTCTTGCTGCAACGTGATCCCCAGCAGGATGTCGTCGCTGCGGCCGATCTGCACCAGATCGGCACGCTGGGGCCCATCGCCCGCTACATGACCGGCCAGGACGGCGCGCATCACTTGCTGGTCCAGGGACAGAGCCGCTTCCGCGTGCTGGAGTTTCTCGATGGCTGGCCGTTTCTGGTGGCGCGCGTCGAGCTCCTGGAGGCAAGCGACAGCGGCGACAGCGAGATCGAGGCCCGCCTGCTGCAACTCAAGCAGCAGGCGCTCTCGGCGATCGAACTGTTGCCCAATGTTCCCACCGAGCTCGGGCCCGTCATCCAGAGCATCGATTCGGCCGGTCTGCTGGCCGACATGGTGACCAACCTGGTCGATATCAAGCCGGAGGCCAAGCAGGCCATCCTGGAAACGATCGATCTGGTGCCGCGCCTGGACAAGGTGATCGCCCTGCTGGGCGAACGCCTGGAGGTGCTGCGCCTGTCCAAGGAAATCGGCGAGCGCACGCGCGCGCAGTTTGACGAGAAACAACGGGAAACCGTGTTGCGCGAGCAACTGCGCCAGATCCAGCGCGAGTTGGGTGACAGCGAAGACACCGCAGCTGAACTGGAGCAACTCAAGTCCGCCATCGATGCGGCTGGCATGCCCGATGACGCGGCACGCCATGCACGCAAGGAATTCTCCCGCCTGCAGCGCATGGGCGAGAACAGCAGCGAAAGCGCAATGCTGCGCACCTATCTCGAATGGCTGACTGAACTGCCCTGGCGTGTACAGACGCCATCGCCTATCGACCTGGCGCAGGCGCGCGCCATTCTCGACGAGGACCACTACGGCCTGGAAAAGATCAAACGCCGCATCCTTGAGTACCTGGCGGTGCGCAAGCTCAATCCCCAGGGACGCAGCCCGATCCTGTGTTTCGTCGGCCCGCCCGGCGTCGGCAAGACATCGCTGGGCCAATCCATCGCACGCGCCACCGATCGCGCCTTTCAGCGCGTGGCGCTGGGCGGGGTGCACGACGAGGCGGAGATCCGGGGCCACCGCCGCACCTATCTGGGGGCCCTGCCCGGCAACATCATCCAGGCCATCAAACGCGCCGGCACCAACAACCTGGTGCTGATGCTCGACGAGATCGACAAACTGGGCGCCGGCGGTTTTCACGGAGATCCAGGCAGCGCCCTGCTCGAAGTACTGGACCCGGAACAGAACCAGAAATTCCGCGACAACTACCTGGCCCTGGATTTCGATCTGTCCAATATCATGTTCATCTGCACGGCCAACGCGCTGGACACCATCCCCGGACCGCTGCGCGACCGGATGGAAGTCATTGCGCTGCCCGGCTACACCGAGGAAGAAAAGATCCAGATCGCCCGGCGTTACCTCGTGCAGCGCCAGCGCGAGGCCAACGGGCTGCGCGAAGCGCAGGCCGACATCACCGACGCCGCGCTGGCCACCATCGTGGCCGACTATACGCGCGAAGCCGGCGTGCGCAACCTGGAGCGCGAAATCGGCGCGGTGTTCAGACATGCCGCCATGCAGATCGCCGAAGGACGAACCGGGCAGGTGCATATCGACAGCGCCGACCTGGCCGCCATCCTGGGGCCTCAACGCTTCGAGAACGAAGTCGCGCAACGCACTAGCGTGCCCGGCGTGGCAACCGGCCTGGCCTGGACGCCGGTGGGAGGCGACATCCTGTTCATCGAGGCCAGCAAGACGCCTGGCAGCGGCCGCCTGATCCTGACCGGCCAGCTGGGTGATGTCATGAAGGAATCGGGCCAGACTGCCCTCACGCTGGCCAAGACCTGGCTGGGCGACGCGCTGGACAAGCAGGATATCCACATCCACGTGCCGGCCGGCGCCACGCCCAAGGACGGGCCCAGCGCAGGAGTGGCGATGTTCGTGGCCCTGGTGTCACTATTGAGCGACAAAGCAGTCAGCCCGGCTGTGGCCATGACGGGAGAAATCAGCCTGCGCGGCATGGTGCTGCCAATCGGTGGGGTCAAGGAGAAAACCCTCGCTGCGCTAAGGGCGGGCATCCGCATCGTGATGCTGCCCAGACGCAATGCCCGCGACCTTGAGGATGTGCCGGCACATGCGCGCGAGAAGCTGGAGTTCGTTCTGCTGGATACCGTTGAGGATGCGCTCAAGTGCGCAATCGAGGGGGTTTGCCCGACCGGCTCGGACAAACCGGCACAGGGATAGCCCCTAGCCCTGCGCTGCCGCCTCAAGCTTGGCCAGCTCCGCACGGAGCTGGACCAGGCTGGGCGTGACGATGGGCAGAAAGGCGGCCTCGCGCCAACGGCGCGCAAACCCGCCCCCGTGCGGCGCCATCAGGTAGGCAGCCCCGCCCGTGGCCTGCAACTCGAGTTCGACCGCTTGCTGGGCGATCTCGGCCAGGGCGATCCGCAGACGAAACAGCGCAGCAGGATGAGAGACGAACATGTCCTGCCGCACCCCGTTGATCAGCGCCGACGCACTCCCCTCCAGGCGCTCGTTCAGCTTATCGCAAAGCGGCTGCAAGCCCTTGCCAGGCAACCCCGCGCGCTGCGCCACATCCAGCGCAGCCCGTGCCAGCCCCAAAGACAGACCGCATTGCAGCCCGACCAATCGAGGACGCAGGCCGGGCAGGATCTGCCGGGCGTCCGCCTGCAACACCTGATCCTCAGCCACCCGGACATCCTGCAAATCGATCTGGGCGGTTGCGCTGCCGCGCAGCCCCAACAGCGGCAGGTCCGCCGAGCGCTGCAGGCCAGGCAGGCCATGATGCAGAGCGACCAGCGCCACGCCCCCCTGTGGCAAGGCCGTGGCCGCCGTCGCCACAAAGGCGTCCGGCTGGGCGTTGGTGATCCAATCGATGCGGCCGTCAAGTCGCCAGCCCCCTGCGCCTTCACGCGCCTGGATGCGCAAGCGGTCGAAACCACCCAAGGACTTGATGACATTGGACAGGCCTGAGGCGCCTGCCAGCCTTGCGGCCATCAGGTCCGGCACCCAGCGGCGGGCCAGCGGCACATTGCCACTGCGCAGCAGGGTCTCGATCACGACGCGTTGCCCCCAGGCAAGGAAAGCGGCCGTCAAGGAGTGGCGCGCCAGGTCAGCAATGGCCTCGATCGCATGACCGATGTCCGTCCCTGGCGCGCCGCCCCATTCAGGAGCAACGCCCAGGCCGAACACCTGTGCCTCGGCCAGCCGGGCCAGCACAGGCGGGCCGCCAAGCTCGCCCCGATCCAGGGCCTCGGCCCGGGCCTCGAGCCAGGCCGCTGTTTCGGCAGACAGCCTGAACGGGGCCCTCATCACTGGCTCAGGCTTTGCCTGCCGCCCGGACATCAGCGCTCGGCAGCCTGGGTAATGGCGTTGCCGGCGTGGGACACATCCTTGCCCATGCCAGCCACCGTATTGCAGCCCTGCAACACGAGGCCAAACACGACAAACGCTGTAAGCACTAGCTTGTTACGCATGATGAGCTCGCTCCTGCCTCAGGCGATGCGCACGCGCAGTTCGCCCAGGCCCTCGACGCCGCCCACGATCTCGTCGCCCTGCACCACCGCGCCCACGCCTTCGGGAGTGCCCGTGAAGACGATATCGCCAGGCTGCAGTTCGAACAGGGTCGAGAGATAGGCCAGGCTTTCCGGAATATTCCAGATCATCTGATCGATATCGCTGGATTGCTTGCGCTGGCCGTTGACGTCCAGCCAGATCGCGCCTTTCTCGAGGGTGCCGACAACGCTGCGCGGATGCACCGGCCCCATCGGCGCGGAGAAATCAAAACCTTTACCCACTTCCCAGGGACGACCAAGTTTCTTCGCCTCGCCCTGCAGGTCGCGGCGCGTCATGTCCAGGCCCAGCGCATAGCCCCAGACACAGTCACCCGCCTGCTCGACCGTGAGGTTCTTCCCGCCCTTGTTCAGCACCACGACCAGTTCCATTTCGTAGTGCAGATTGGAGGTACGCGGCGGGTACGGCAGCACGCCCGTATCGCCATCGGCCACCACCGTGACAGCATCGGCAGGCTTGTTGAAGAAGAACGGATCCTCGCGCCCCGTGAAACCCATTTCCTTGGCATGCTCGGCGTAATTACGCCCAACGCAATACACACGACGAACAGGAAATGCAGCGTTGCTGCCAGCCACCGGCAGAGCGACCGTTTCCATGGGGGGGATGACATATTCCATGACCGAAAACCTCGTCGAATACTTTACCGGCGCTGCCGGCGGAAAAGGCGAATAATGCGCGAGTGTATCCCGATTTTTCGGCCGGCACCGCAGTGGCCCGGCCCTCGGAATGGGCGGCGCGGAAACGAAACACGGCAGTGGCGACCCCGGGCCGCGACTGCCGTGTGCAGAAGGCGCTGCCCGCGCGGGCAGCGCAGAAAATCAGCCTTCCTTGGCGTAGCGTTCGACGCTGCGCACGATCTCCTGATGCGCAGCTTCGACACCCTGCCAGCCCTTGACCTTGACCCACTTGCCCTTTTCGAGATCCTTGTAGTGCTCGAAGAAGTGCTGGATGCGCGCGACGTCTTCGGCCGGCAGATCCTCGTACGACTTGATGTTGCGGTACGGGGGGTAGAGCTTTTCAACCGGCACAGCCAGCAGCTTGGCATCGCCGCCCGACTCGTCGTCCATTTCGAGCACGCCCAGAGCGCGGCAACGCACGACGGCGCCGACCTGGATGGGGAACGGCGAAATCACCAGCACGTCGGCGGGATCACCATCTTCCGAAAGGGTCTGCGGAATGTAGCCGTAGTTGCACGGGTAGTGCATCGCCGTCAGCATGAAGCGATCCACGAAAATCGCGTCGCTTTCCTTGTCGACCTCGTACTTGACCGGGTCGGCATTCATCGGGATTTCGATGATGACGTTGAAATCTTCCGGCAGGTTCTTGCCGGCGGGGATGCGATCAAAACTCATATAGAAACCTTGCTGAGTAGAAACCAAAAAGAATCATCAAACCTTGCCGCGAGCCGGCGACGTCTGCCCGGCCTTGGGATCATCGCTCTCGTCGGAAGACGAGGTTGCATAGCCACTGGCCGGCGTCTCGTAGACCTCGACGGGGATGGGTGCGCTGTCGAAGTATTCTTCGATGTCCACGGCAGAACGCAGCGGCACGTCGGCGGCAGGCGGCGGCGCCGCATCCAGGCCCGGACTACGGGCATCGGGGTCCAGCACATAATCCACGGCCGAAGGCGCAGGCACCTCGGCCAGCGCCGCGTCTGCGGCGGCGGACTCGCCCGCCATGGCGGCATAGACCGCAGGCTCGTCACCGTCGGCAAAGGCGCCCTCGGCATCCAGGCCGCGCGGATCAGCTTGCGTATCGGCGGCCGGCAGCGCTGCATCCAGCGCCAGGATGGGCAAGGCAATGCGTGCCGCCGTGGCCAGGCGCCAATGCTTGGCTGCGTCGGCAGGACGATTGAGGCGGTCATAAAGGCTGCCCAGCAGCGCATGCGTCTGCGGGTCATTCTGACGCGCAGCGCTGCGTTGCAGATAACGTTCCGCCTGCCCCCACAACTGGCCATTCAGGCATAGCAGACCAAGCGCGGTGAGCATCTCGGCATCGGCAGGACGCTGTTGAGCCCAGATTTCCGCCTTGGCCAGGCGGCGCGCCACCTGGGCCGGCTCGCAGCGGGCGTAGGCCGACACCAGCACCGGGTTGAACTTGGCCGCAATGGCGGACTCAAGCACCCGCGCCGCCTCATTGTCTTCACCCGCCGCCTCGAAAGCGGCAGCCGCCGCCAGGGCAACATGGGGCAACACGCGCTCATCGGCCTTCAGGTCTTTCCAGACGGCGCGCCATTGATCATCGGCCATGCCCGCGCGCAGACGCGCCGCGGCAGCACGGTCGATCAATTGCTCGCCCTCGGCCTTGTCCAGGGCGTTACGCCGCAGCAGGCCGCGCGCCAGGGTAAAGACCTTGTCATGATGGCCCAACGCCGTTTCGGCGCGCAATTGCAGACGCATGGTGTGCAGATGCCGCACGCCGCCGTCCTGCAGCGGCGCCAGAACTTCGAGTGCCCGCGCCGGCTGGCCTTGATCCAGCAGCATATCGGCCGCCAGAGTGGCCGTCGCCTCCTGCAGGCCCGCATCATCGCCAGCGGCCTCCCGGGCACTGTCAAGCATCTGATCGCGACGGTCGAATTCGCCAAGACCATGCTTGGCACGCGCCGCCGACAATGCCGCCAGTACGCGACGGTTGCGCACGCGGGTCTGGTCAAGCAACTTGACCATGTCTTTCTCGGCATGCGAATAACGGCCTTCGAGCAGGCTGATCCAGCCACGCTCGAGCAGCTCGTGATCACGCGCCTGGGCACGACGGCCACGCCAGGCCCGCACACGATCGGGAATCGCCACCAGCCAGGCCAGCAGGCGCAACCCGACATACAGGGCCACGAACAGTGCCACCAGCAAGGAAACCGCCAGCGTCAGCGACAACTCGATGCGCCAGGGCGCAACCATGATCAGCACATTGCCGGGATGCGCCCGCAGGATGACAGCCACGGCTACGGCCACGCAGGCCAGCAACAGGGTCCAGAACCAGGTACGCATGGGCTCAGTCCTGCTCTTCGGGCTTGAAGCCCGCGGCGCGCAGCGCGGCGATGCCGTTCAGGCTGTCCGCCACGTCGGGCACCCGCACGGCAATATCGGTCTGCAGCAATTCGCGCGTCAGCGCCTGTGCCGCCCGGGTTTCAGCCGAGTTGGGATCGAAATAAGTGTTCAGGACGTCGGCGACACTGTCGAGCTCGCTTTTCCAGACCGTGGGCTGGCGCATAAGCATGGCCAGTTGCACAGCCAGCAGGCGTTGACGCAGCACCGAGCGCAGATCGGCGGCCTGGTCGGTCGACAACAGAACGGCGGCCGGCTGGTCGACCCGCTGCACGCGGATCAGATCGCCCATTTCATGGGCCAGCGCCGAGCCGGCGCGGCCAGGCCAGGAACCGATTTCCGTGCGCCAGCGCTCCCACCAGGGGGCATCGGCCGGCAGCGCATCGGCGGCCGGGGGCGCTGCCGGCAGCGGCTCGGTGGCCGCGGGCATCGGCACGCTGTTGCGGGCCGCGGCATCAGGCACCAGCAAGGGGGCGCGGCTGACCAGCGCCATCAGGCGTTCGATACGCCCGGATACCGCTGGAATGTCCACGGTATGCACGGCACGCAGTCGATCCAGGTCCACCTCGATCGACTGCTGAAGGCTGGCGAAACGCGGCCGGTCGGCGCGTGCGAGGCGAGACTGCGCGCTCTCGAGGGCAACGATGGCGTTATTGACGTTTCCGGCCAGACGCAACTGCTGGCTGGCCGTGGTGATGAGGCGCTCGACGTCATTGGCCAGCATCTGATCGCTGGTGCCGTCATTGAGGTTCTCCATGGCCTGTTGCAGGGTGCTGTACTGGCTTTGCGCCTCGCGCACCTTGGCCTCGAGCCCGGCCACCTGGGCACTCTGGGCACGCGCCAGCGACAAGGCCTCACGGACATCGCTGCGCGATTGCGCGAGTTCGGCGCTCAGTTTGTCCAGACGGCTGGCAATCTCTCTGTTGGCGGTTTCGGATTGCTGTCGGGCCGCCCACAGGGCGGCGCCCAGGCCGATCGCAATCAGCAGGACGATGATGAAAGCTACCGGCAAGCCACCGCGCTTGCGGGCAGGCTTGGCGGGCTTGGCGGTTTCAGCCGCAAAAGCATGCTCGGCCGAACCACTGGCCGGGGTGTCCGGCGCACGAGATGAAGTGTTGTCTGTCATGACGCGATTGTATTCGTTGATGGCATGAGGCGACCAATTACCCTGCAACTAAAGCCTCGAAAATCGCCTCATCAACAGGCAAGCACTCTTTTACCATTGCGACCGGCCCATCGCCACCCAATGCGCCATGCAGGCGCTGCCGCAATACCGGATGGGTGATGAGGTAGCGGCACTGCCGCATCCAGCCCAGCACGCCGGCGCCGGCGGCCTGAGCGGCAATGGCATCGATGCTTTCACCGCTGGTGATCAACCAGTTGGGGTGCTGCTGCGTGGCAGCCCAATGACGTACCTGGGCCACTTGCTGCGCGCTCCAGGCCTGGGGCTGACGCGCATAAACCGCATGGATGAACACCTCGACGCCATGCGCACGCAGGCGGTCGGCCAGCCAGTTGCGCCCCTGCGTGCCCCTCAGGATCAGCACACGACGCGGCAACGGACGGGCCATCAGGCACTGCCAGAGGGCTTCGGAATCATGGGTGGCAGCTTGGCTGCCGGGATGAATAAGTGTTGTTTCTGCGCCAAAAAAACCGCTATCCCGGAGCGCCTGTGCGCTGGCCGGGCCGACGGTCGCGGCCGCACAGGATGCCGGCCACTGCCCTCCCGCGGGAAAGGCCTGGCGCAAATACAGGCGGGCGGCGTTGCCGGATACGAATACCGCGAGGTCGAAATCGTCGGGGCTGGGCACCGCAGACGGGGCGACCTCGACCGGATCGATACGCAAGGCCGGCCAGACATAGACGGACCGGCCAGCCTCACGCAGCGCGTGGGCCAGCCCGTCGTTGCGCCCGGCCGGACGCGTGAGGATGACAAGAGCGCTCATGGAGCCCTCCTGGCGGTCAACCCGCCGGCTGGTCTTGCAGCAATTCCGCCAGGATGGCGTCGGCGCCGGCGCTCAGCAATTCCTGAGCGGCCTCGATGCCGAGACGCTCCGCATCGGCGGGCGAACCCGTACGTGACGCACGCAGCATGCGCTTGCCATCCGGACTGGCGACCAGTGCGTCGATCTGCAGGCGCTCGCCCTCAAGCTGGGCAAACGCCGCCAGGGGCACCTGACAGGAACCGCCCAGCGTACGCGAAACGGCGCGCTCTGCGCTGACGCAGGCCGTCGTATGGGCGCAGGCCAGCGGCGCCAGCCAGGCCTGCATATCGAGCCGGTCATCGCGGATTTCGATACCCAGCGCGCCCTGCCCGGCCGCCGGGAGGCTCTGCGACGGTTCGAGGTACTGGCGAATGCGTTCCGTCAGGCCCAGGCGTTGCAGGCCGGCCGCTGCCAGCACCACGGCATCGTAATCACCCGCATCAAGCTTGCCCAGGCGGGTGTCGAGATTGCCGCGCAGGGGTTTGACGACGAGTTCGGGCCGGGCTGCACGGATCTGCGCCTCCCGGCGCAGGCTGGAGGTGCCCACGACGGCCCCTGCGGGCAGCTCGTCCAGCGACGCGTAGCGTCCGGAGACGAAGGCATCGCGGCAATCTGCACGCTCGAGGATGGTGCTGAGCGCGAATGGCGCATGCATGTCCACCGGGACATCCTTGAGCGAATGCACTGCCAGGTCGGCGCGGCCGTCCAGCAATGCATGCTCCAGCTCTTTGACGAACAAACCCTTGCCCCCGACCTTGGAAAGGGTGCGATCAAGGATCTGATCGCCCCGCGTGGTCAAGGTCAGGAGTTCGACTTCGCACGCCGGATACAGCGTGCGGAGGCGGTCACGCACATGCTCGGCCTGCCACAGGGCAAGCCGGCTGGCGCGGGTAGCAATTACCAGGCGCTGCGGCAACGGCACGTGTGCCGTCACAGGAAGGCCGACGCGGCGACCGTAGCCACCACGCCGATGAGCGCCAGGATGAACAGGCCTTGCAGAAGGCTCAGGCCGGATTCGGATTGTTGCTGATCTTTAGTCTTACGCAGACTCATTAGAGGTTTCCTTGGAGGCTTTTTTCTTGCGACTTGCCAGCCAGTGGCCCAGGCCAACGACGAGCAGCGCACCGACGACTTCCACGGCAATTTTAACCATCTGCGGCTGTTCGCCAATTTGATTCACGACAAACACGTCGGTAACCAGCATTCCACCGGCAATCCAGCCCAGCAATGCGGCGCCGAACATCACCACCAGCGGGAAGCGGTCGATCAGCTTGAGCACCAGGGTGCTGCCCCAGATGATGATGGGCACACTGACCACCAGGCCGAAGACCACCAGGCCGATCTGGTGATCGGCGTGGGCGTTCTGGGCCGCACCGGCAATGGCGATGACGTTATCCAGGCTCATGACGAAGTCGGCCACGATGATCGTCTTGACCGCTGCCATGATGGACACGCCGCCCTGGATGTTTCCATGGCCGTCGTCTTCCGGCACCATGAGCTTGATACCGATCCACAGCAGCAGCGCGCCACCGACGATCTTCAGGAAAGGAATATTGAGCAGGGTCAGCGCGAAAGCGATCAGCACCACGCGCAGAATAATGGCGCCGGCCGTCCCCCAGAGAATCCCTTGCATGCGCTGCTTGGGCGGCAGATTACGGCAAGCCAGCGCGATCACAACCGCGTTATCACCACCGAGCAGAATGTCGATCAGGATGATCTGAAAGACGGCAGCCCAGCTGAGGGTCTGAAAAAACTCAAGCACTTGTCACTCCCAAAGGCATAGATAGCAAATCCACCGCTAAGCCGCCCGTGAGAGATGCCCAGGGCGGCCGCCCTTTCCTTCTGAGGGAAAGTTGCGGCACAACCCCTGATTGTAATTCAGCTTTCAGTCAGCCTTCTGACGGCTGATGAAAAACTTTCCTAGGGCAAGCACCAGTATGGCGCCAAGCACACCGCACATCAGGCCGAACTGGTGATGCGTCACCCCCAGCGCGGTATCGATGCGTTCGACAGGCCCTTGCAATGCCGGATCACCCACCAGCAGTTCGCCAGCAATGAAGCCCAGCAGCGCGGCGCCCACCCAGACAATGACCGGAAAACGTTCGATGACCTTGAGCAGCAGCGTGCTGCCGAAGATAACCAGCGGAATGCTGATCGCCAGGCCCAGCACCAGCAGCGTCGTATCGCCCATGGCTGCAGCGGCAACCGCCACGACGTTGTCCAGGCTCATCACCAGATCGGCGATCATGATAGTACGGATGGCGGCGAACAGACCGCCGTTTTCCTTGCCGGCCCCCTCGTCTTCATTCTCGGGCATCAACAGGGTGACGCCGATATAGACCAGCAGCAGCGCGCCCACCAGCTTCAGCCAGGGCAGCAGCAACAGTTTTGCCGCCACGAGGGTCAGCACGATACGCATGATGATGGCCGCCGCCGAGCCCACGAAGATGGCCTGCTTCTGTTGGTGCGGGGGTAGCGAACGGGCAGCAAGCGCAATCACGACGGCGTTGTCGCCGGACAGCAGAATATTGACCCAAATAATCTGGAGCAAAGCGATCCAGAATGCAGCAGAACTGAGTTCCATGCCTCTCTTTCCTAGAATGATCCCCTAGGTGTTGAAGTGATGTTGGATGGATGCGCACCTGCCGTCTCTTGCGGGCGCGAGCCGTGACGGACTTGTTTTCGATGCGTGGAACGACGGTAACCCCCCTTTCCCGCTTTCATTATAGTTTCGTTCTTCT
>NZ_FKBR01000009.1:124130-237161 GCF_900078335.1 Bordetella trematum | reverse complement strand
AAAAAAACCCGCCACGAAGGCGGGTTTTTTTGTGCATCAGGAATGCCGGCCGATTACAGCACCGACTTCAGCAGCTTGCCCATTTCGGAGGGGTTGCGCGTGGTCTTGATGCCGCAGGCTTCCATGACTTCCAGCTTGGCGTCGGCCGTGTCGGCGCCACCGGAGATCAGCGCGCCGGCGTGGCCCATGCGCTTTCCCGGAGGGGCGGTCACGCCCGCGATGAAGCCAACCACCGGCTTCTTCATGTTGTCCTTGGCCCACTCGGCAGCGGCGACTTCGTCCGGACCGCCGATTTCGCCGATCATGATGACAGCATCGGTATCGGGATCGTCATTGAAGAGCTTGAGCACGTCAACGTGCTTCAGGCCATTGATGGGGTCACCACCGATGCCGACGGCGCTGGACTGACCCAGACCGAGCTCGGTCACCTGGGCCACAGCTTCGTAGGTCAGGGTGCCGGAGCGGCTGACCACGCCGATGCGGCCCTTGCGGTGAATATGGCCCGGCATGATGCCGATCTTGATTTCGTCAGGCGTGATCAGGCCCGGGCAGTTGGGGCCCAGCAGCAGGGTCTTGGAACCCTTTTCGCGCATGCGGTTCTTCAGTTCCAGCATATCGCGCACCGGGATGCCTTCGGTGATGCAGACCACCAGTTCCAGTTCGGCCTCGACGGCTTCCCAGATGGCGGCGGCAGCGCCGGCGGGCGGCACGTAGATCACCGACACGGTCGCGCCGGTGGAGTCCTTCGCGTCCTTGACCGAGGCGTAGATGGGGATGCCTTCGAAGTCTTCACCAGCACGCTTGGGGTTCACGCCAGCCACGAAAGCGGCCTTGCCATTGGCATAGTCACGGCACATGCGGGTATGGAACTGCCCCGTTTTGCCCGTGATGCCCTGCGTGATGACTTTGGTGTCCTTGTTGATCAGAATCGACATTTGTGAATCCTTGGCAATTTTTTACTTGGCGGCGGCGACGACTTTGGTCGCGGCTTCGGCCATGGTGTCAGCGCTGATGATGGGCAGACCCGATTCGGCCAGCATCTTCTTGCCGAGCTCTTCGTTGGTGCCCTTCATGCGCACGACCAGCGGCACATTGAGGTTGACGGCCTTGCAAGCGGTGATCACGCCTTCGGCGATCACGTCGCAGCGCATGATGCCGCCGAAGATGTTGACCAGAATAGCCTTGACGCCCTTGTTTTTGAGCATGATCTTGAAGGCTTCGGTGACCTTCTCGGCCGTGGCGCCACCGCCGACGTCCAGGAAGTTGGCCGGCTCGCCGCCGAACAGCTTGATGGTGTCCATGGTGGCCATGGCCAGGCCGGCGCCGTTGACCAGGCAGCCGATGTTGCCGTCGAGCTGGATGTAGGCCAGATCAAACTTGGAGGCTTCGATTTCAGCCGGGTCTTCTTCGTCCAGGTCGCGGTAAGCAACGATTTCCGGGTGACGGAACAGGGCGTTGGAATCGAAGTTGAACTTGGCGTCCAGCGCAATCACATTGCCCTTGCCGTCGCGGTTCAGCGGATTGATTTCGACCAGCGAGGCATCGGTGTCCATGTAGCACTGGTAGAGCTTCTTGAACACGTCCACGGCCTGGGCGGTGGAATCGGCCGGCATGCCGATGGCGTCAGCCACCTTCTTGGCCTGCGCGTCGGTCAGGCCGACGATCGGGTCGATGTATTCGGTGATGATCTTCTCGGGCGAGGAGTGAGCCACTTCCTCGATGTCCATGCCGCCTTCGCTGGAGGCGATCAGGGCCACGGTCTGCGTACCACGGTCGGTCACCAGCGACACGTAGTATTCCTTCTGGATGTCGGCGCCTTCTTCGATGTACAGGCGCTTGACCGGCTGACCCTGGGGGCCGGTCTGGTGCGTGATCAGCTGCATGCCGAGGATCTCGGAAGCCAGCTGACGGACTTCATCCAACGAGCGGGCCAGTTTGACGCCGCCGCCCTTGCCGCGGCCGCCGGCGTGAATCTGCGCCTTGACGACCCAGACCGGGCCGCCCAGCTTCTCGGCAGCCGCCACGGCCTCTTCGACGGAAAAAGCGGAAATACCGCGGGGCACGGGGACGCCAAATTGCTTCAGCAGTTCCTTGCCTTGATACTCGTGGATTTTCATGTGTTACCTGTCAGGACGAATGAGAAAAAGAAGGTGACCCGGATGTTGCGCCAGCCTCGTCTGCCACGGCTTGTCCGGTATACCACCGGGGGTAATGCTCCTGGACGACAGTACCGTTCGTACTCAGGGCATGGCAGCCATCCAGTTGAAACGGGCGCTGATCCTCGCTGAGGGTTTTGCGTCGGCGGCCGGCCATGGTCTGAACCGCAGCCGTGGGTAAAACCAAAGACAATTCGGTCATGTGGGTGCACCCATCCACACGACCGAAGCGTTCTTTGACCCGGTTGCGGAATCCTTTCAGGAGATTCAGCCCAACCAGGCCGCCATACGCCTCCTCGATCGCCATACAGGCATCGCCATAGGGAGCCGCATCATAGACAGCCTCGGCTGCCTTGATGTTGTACTCCTCATCGATGGTGATGCGCAGATGCATGTGATGGATGGGGTCGCCAGCCTTGAACGTCTCACCGTTGCGCTTGGGAAAGTCATAGCCCTTGACGTCGACAAGCTCGGCTTCGATGTCGAACAGGCCGTCGTCGCGCGCATAGCTCTGCACACGGATGGAACGTGTGTGCAAAGGCTGGCGAGGGACTTCGGATGAGGGCAAGGGCATGGCAGAGGGCCTGCGAAATCGACTGGGGCGCAAGGCGGCAAAACTGTCAAAGTATAACGCAGCGCCCCCGGATGGCGCGACGGCATTCCACACTGCAAAAACCCCTTGCGCCATACGGGATAAAGCAGCGCGACCTGCGGATCAAGAGTACCGGATACCGCAGGCTTAATGCCACTACCCAGTGCAGCCGCAGTTTTGCCCTCTGCGTGCGCGCCGCCCTGGCCGGCGATTTTCCCTGAAAGCCCCGCTGGAAAAAGAAAATCCGCGCCACAGGGGCGCGGATTTTCGTCACGGGCGGCGCCTCAGGCCGACTGTCGCAGGGCGCGGGCCGCAGCGACCATGCTGATGAGCGCGGCCTCGGTTTCCGGCCAGGCACGGGTCTTCAGGCCGCAATCGGGATTGACCCACAGCCGTTCCCTGGGCAGGCGCGAAGCCGCCTTCTGCATCAGGCCCACCATCCAGCCGACCTCCGGCACGTTGGGCGAATGGATGTCATAGACCCCCGGCCCAATATCATTCGGATAATGGAAATCTTCGAAAGCCTTGAGCAGCTCCATGTTGGAGCGCGAGGTTTCGATGGTGATGACGTCGGCATCCATCGCGGCGATGGACTCGATGATGTCGTTGAACTCCGAATAGCACATGTGGGTATGGATCTGGGTATCGTCCGCCACGCCCGCCGTGCTCAGGCGGAAGCAATCCACGGCCCAGTCCAGATAAGCCTGCCATTGGGCCCGGCGCAGCGGCAACCCTTCGCGGATGGCCGGCTCGTCGATCTGGATCACCTTGATGCCAGCCCGCTCCAGATCGATCACCTCATCGCGCAGCGCCAGGGCCAGCTGACGGCACGTGGCTTCGCGCGGCTGGTCGTCACGGACAAACGACCACTGCAAAATGGTGACCGGGCCCGTGAGCATTCCCTTGACAGGTTTGTCCGTCAAAGACTGCGCATAGGAAGACCACCCCACGGTCATGGGTGCCGGACGGGCGACATCGCCAAAGATGATGGGCGGCTTCACGCAACGCGAGCCGTAGCTCTGCACCCAGCCGTTTCGGGTGAACGCAAAACCGGCCAGCAACTCGCCAAAGTACTCGACCATATCGTTGCGCTCGGGCTCGCCATGCACCAACACGTCCAGCCCCACCTTTTCCTGGAAACGGATGACAGCTTCGATTTCCTTGCGAATGGCGTCTTCGTAGGCCGCGTCGTTCAGGGCGCCGGCTTTCCAGTCGCGCCGCAACGCACGGATCTCGGCGGTCTGGGGAAAAGAGCCGATCGTCGTAGTCGGATAGGGCGGCAGCCCCAAGTGCGCTTGCTGGGCGCGGATCCGCTCAACAAAAGGCGCGCGATCACGCGAGATGCCGGCCGCCTCGAGCATGCGGCGAGCCACCGCCGGATGATGAATACGAGGCGACGCCCTGCGTGCCTGCAGCGCCGCGCGTTGCGCCGCCAGCCCCGCCTGCAGGTCGGCCGACACATCGCCATTCAAGGCGCGGCCCAGCAGGCTGAGTTCGTCGAGTTTCTGGACGGCGAACGACAGCCAGCTCTTGAGTTCAGCATCCAGCTCCGTTTCTCCGGCCAGATCCACCGGCACATGAAGCAAGGAGCACGATGGCGCCAGCCAAAGACGGTCGCCCAACTCGCGGGCCAGGGGCTGGGCGGCTTTGATTACCGCATCCAGATCGCTGCGCCATATATTGCGGCCGTTGATCACGCCTGCCGACAGCACCTGACCCTCGCGCAGCCCCTGGAGCACCTGCGACAACTGCTGCGGCGCGCGCACCAGATCGACGTGCAGGCCCGCCACCGGCAATGCCTGGACCGTGGCCAGGTTGTCATCGAGGCCGCCGAAGTAGGTGGCCAGCAACAGCTTCACCGGGCTTGCCGCCAGGGCTTCATAGGTGTTGCGATACGCATCGCGCCAGGCCTGGGGCAAATCCATCACTAGGATCGGCTCATCGATCTGTACCCATTCGACACCCAGCCCCGCCAGGCGTTGCAGCACTTCCTGATACACCGGCAGCAGATTGTCCAGCAACGCCAGCTTGCGCTCATCGGCCGGCCCGCCCTGGAAGGCATCGCCCTTACCCAGGTACAGCCACGTCAGCGGACCCGGGATCACGGGCTTGACGGCGTGGCCCAGCGCCTGGGCTTCACGCACCTGCTCGAAGAGGTACTCGCGCGCAATGCGGTAGCTCTGGCCCGGCACCAGTTCAGGCACGATGTAGTGGTAATTGGTATCGAACCATTTGGTCATTTCGCAGGCCGCCGCCGGCGTACCGCTCGGGGCGCGGCCACGCCCCATTCGGAACAAGGTATCCAGGCTCACGGCCTGGGACTCTGGCTGTCCGAAACGCGCGGGCACGGCGCCCAGCAACGTGCTCCATTCCAGAATGTGGTCATACCAGGCGAAGTCACCCACGGGAACGAACTTCAGGCCGCTGGCTGCCTGGCGCTGCCAATGCGCCGCACGCAACTGGCGCCCCGTCTCCAGCAGCGCATCAGCCGATTGCTTGCCGGCCCAATAGGCCTCGACGGCGCGCTTCAATTCTCGCTGTGCCCCGATGCGAGGGAAGCCCATATTATGAATTACAGTCATAAGAATATCCGGACAAGACAAATTAAATTCATGTGAACAAACATTCTGATTGCAAATTTTGCTGAGTCAAAATCAAACTCAACAACCATTAGTTGAGATAAATTCATAGAATCAGCAAAACGAATCCCGCAAGAGACCCATGCTAGAAATCCGCCATCTTGAAACCCTGTCCGCCATCCGCGACGGCGGCAGCCTGCAGGAAGCTGCAGAACGCCTGCATCTCACGCAATCAGCGCTCTCGCATCAACTCCGTGACCTGGAAACCCGCCTGGGCACGGCGCTGCTGAACCGCCGCACCCGCCCTGCCCGCCTGACCACGGCGGGCCTGCGGGTGCTGGCCTTGGCCGACGAGGTGCTACCCCGCTTGCGCGCTACCGAGCGCGAACTGCAGAAGCTGGCAGCCGGCCGTACGGGCAGGCTGCACATCGCGATCGACTGCCACTCCTGCTTCCAATGGCTGATGCCGGCGCTGGATGCATTCCGCGCCCAGTGGCCCGATGTCGCGCTGGATCTTTCGGCAGCATTCTCCTTCGCCCCGTTGCCCGCCCTGGTGCGCGGCGACCTCGATCTGGTGATCACTTCCGATCCCCAGACACTGGAGGCCGTTGAGTTTCTTCCTTTGTTTCGCTATGAGCTGGTGCTGGCCGTGTCGGAAAACAACCCTCTGGCCAGTCAGCGCCATGTCGAACCCGCCCAACTGGCCAGCCAGACGCTCATTACTTACCCGGTCGACCGTCAACGGCTCGACGTCTTCACGGCCTTTCTTGACCCGGCCGACATCGAGCCGGCGGCCTTGCGGCGTGCCGAGCTCACACCCATGATGGTGCAGCTGGTCAACAGCAACCGGGGCGTGGCAGCCCTGCCGAACTGGGCCCTGACCGAGTACATCGGCCAAGCTCCCCTGAAGACGCTCAGGCTGGGGTCGCAAGGTGTCTGGCGCACGCTCTATGCGGGCGTGCGCAGTGAAGATCGCGGCGCTTCGTATATTGATGAGTTTCTGACGATCGCCCGGGATGTCAGTTTCAAGACGTTGTCCGGCATCAAGACCGCCAAGCACTAGGACATGCCCAGGGCTCAGTCTTCGTCATTGCCGCCCAGAATGCGCCGGATGACGTCGTGGGAAAAACCTCTGCCCGCCAGAAAACGCGCCTGTTTGGCATAGGCCTGACGGTCTTGCGGCTTGTCGTCAAAGCGGCGGCGCCAGACCTCCAGCGCACGGGCATGCTCGGTTTCTCGCAGCTGGTCACGCAACTCGGCAATGTCGCCGTCGTCCACGCCGCTTTGACGCAGCTCCTGGACGATGCGCGCCGTCCCCTGACGCGCCGCACGGCGATTCACCAGACTTTGTGCAAAACGAGTATTGGACTGCCAACCCTCTTTTTGCAGAGCATCCAGGATGGCGTCGACATCATCGCCCTCCTGAGCGTAGGGCTGCAGTTTTCGCGCCAGCTCGGCACGCGAATGCTCGCGGCGCGACAGATAACCCACCGCCCGGGCTTTCAGGGAGGGGCCGCTGCGCACGGGGGCCGCCGACTGCAGCGGCCCCTCCTCATCGGCGCAGACCTCATTCTCGAGCGAACGCGCGGCAACGGGCGCCAGCGTTTCGAACTCATCGTCCAGGCGCTGGCGTGCCGAAGCCGCAGAACGGGCCTGAGACCGCGGTTGCCAACGCGACATGGCGCCCCCCTTCCCTGACCCCGGCCTCAGTCTTCGGCGCGCTCTTCAGGGGTCGGGACGAACTCGGCCACGCGGCTCACGATGCCCTGGTTCTCGCGGATGCGGTTTTCGATCTCGATGGCCATGCTGCGGTTTTCCTTGAGGTACTCGCGCACATTGTCCTTGCCCTGGCCAATACGATTGCCGCTATAGCTGTACCAGGCACCGGACTTGTCCACCACGTTGGCGGCCACGCCCAGATCGATGATTTCACCTTCGCGCGAAATGCCGGCGCCGTACATGATGTCGAACTCGGCCTGCTTGAACGGCGGGGCGACCTTGTTCTTCACCACCTTGACCCGGGTTTCGTTGCCGACGACTTCGTCGCCTTTCTTGATGGAACCGATGCGACGGATGTCCAGACGCACCGACGAGTAGAACTTCAGGGCGTTGCCCCCGGTAGTGGTCTCGGGGTTGCCGAACATCACGCCGATCTTCATGCGGATCTGGTTGATGAAGATGACCATGCAGTTGGTGCGCTTGATGGTGGCGGTCAGCTTGCGCAGCGCCTGGCTCATCAGACGGGCCTGCAGGCCCGGCAGCGAATCACCCATGTCGCCTTCGATTTCGGCCTTGGGCACGAGAGCGGCGACCGAGTCGATGACGATCAGATCGACCGAACCGGAACGCACCAGCGCATCGGTGATCTCAAGCGCCTGTTCGCCGGTATCGGGCTGGGAAATGAGCAGGTCGCCCAGATTGACACCCAGCTTGGAAGCATATTGCACATCCAGGGCATGCTCGGCGTCGACGAAGGCGCAGGTGCCGCCGATCTTCTGCATTTCGGCGATGACCTGCAGGGTAAGCGTGGTCTTGCCGGAGGACTCGGGGCCGTAGATCTCGATCACGCGCCCGCGCGGCAGGCCGCCGACGCCCAGGGCGATATCCAGACCCAGCGAGCCGGTGGAAACGACCTGGATGTCATGCTCGACCTCATTGTCGCCGTAGCGCATGATCGAGCCTTTGCCGAACTGCTTTTCGATCTGCGACAGGGCAGCGGCCAAAGCCTTGGCTTTTTCCGATGCGGCCTTGCTGGTTTTATCGTCCATAAAGGGTCCTATTTGTGTACGCCGGGCACGGCCGGGCGAGCGGGTCACGGGGTTCGGGTCTGGCGGCACGAGGGGGCAACCCCCTGCCGGCCGCACTGAGCAGCACCGCAAGAATGCGGCCTGCTCGCTACGAGTGCGATTATGGCACCTGATTATACTGTACAAACAACCAGTATGCCCAGGTTTTCCACGTATTCCCTGAGTGGCAAGCCGCGAGCCCTGTGCCAGAATCCCCGCATGCCGGGCATATCTGCCGGGCCCGCCTTGCCCGCCCGCTACCTTTCCCCAGGAAACCTGGCCGCCGGGCATAGCCAGACACTGCCGGCCCTGCGCCGGCCCTTGCCGCTTCAGCCGTACCGCATGCGCATCCTCATCGCCGAAGACGACAGTATTCTCGCCGACGGACTCTCCCGCTCGCTGCGCCACCATGGTTATGCCGTGGATGCCGTGGGCGATGGCCTGTCGGCAGACTCGGCCCTGGCGGCCCAGGCCTTCGACCTCCTCATCCTCGACCTGGGCCTGCCGCAACTCACGGGACTGGAAGTGCTACGCCGCCTGCGCGCGCGCAACTCCCTGCTGCCTGTGCTCATCCTGACCGCCGCCGACAGCGTGGAGCAGCGTGTCAAAGGGCTCGATCTGGGCGCCGACGATTACATGGCCAAGCCATTCGCCCTGTCGGAACTGGAGGCGCGGGTGCGTGCGCTCACGCGCCGGGGCGCCGGCGGCGGCGCGACCGTCATCCGCCACGGTCGCCTGGTATTCGACCAGACCGGCCGCGTGGCGTCGGTCGATGACCATACGCTGGACCTCTCGGCACGCGAAGTCAGCCTGCTGGAGATCCTGCTTGCCCGCAGCGGGCGCATGGTCAGCAAGACCCAGCTGGTCGATCACCTGTGCGAATGGGGCGAGGAGGTCAGCACCAACGCCATCGAGGTCTACGTCCATCGCCTGCGCAAAAAACTTGAACCCAGCGGGGTCAAGATCATCACTGTGCGCGGGCTGGGCTATTGTCTGGAACGCGATCCGGGTGCCACGGCCTGCTCCCTTGCCAACTGATCCGACGCCACCTGAGAAAGTCAATCAGGAGGCGCTGGATGCGCTGCGCGGTGGCGCCAAAGGACCGAGCTTCGCACCGCCGCAGCGCTCCTTGTTGGGCGAAATCCTGGACTGGATGTTGGCGCCGTTGTTCCTGCTGTGGCCCATGAGCGTGGCGATCACCTATGTGGTCGCCCAGAATATCGCCAACACCCCTTATGACCGCGCGCTGGCCAACAACCTGCGCATTCTCAGCAACCAGGTCCAGGCGCAGGACGGGCGCGCCGTTCTGCGCATGAGCGAACCGGCCCGCGCGGCCTTGCGTTCGGACGAGACCGACAGCGTCTTCTGGCTGGCCCTGGGCAGTCGTGGCGAATATCTTGGCGGCGATCGCGGCCTGCCGCTCCCCCCCCGAACCGCCGTGGCCCGCCCGGGCCATGTGTTTTATGCCGACGACACGCTGCATGGTTTTGACATCCGCCTGGCCTACACCTGGGTGGATCTGAAACTGCCCGGCACCGAGCCGGCCTTGCTGATCGTGGCCGAAACCGGCGAAAAACGCACCCAGCTGGCCAATGACATCATCAAAGGCGTGATCATTCCGCAGTTCATCGTGCTGCCGGTAGCCGTGCTGCTGGTCTGGTTCGGTTTGTCGCGCGGGGTGGCGCCGCTCAATGCGCTGCAACAGCGCCTGCGGGCCAGACGCCCGGACGACCTCTCCCCTATCGACGAACATGCCGCGCCTACCGAAATCGCCCCGCTGGTGGGAGCGATGAACGAACTGCTCGACCGCCTGTCGGCCAACGTTCAGGCGCAACGGCGTTTCGTCGCTGACGCCGCCCACCAGCTGAAGACGCCGCTGGCCGGGCTGCGCACCCAGGCCGAACTGGCCCTGCGCGATGCGAGCCCGGAAGAAATGCAGTCCAGCCTGCGCCAACTGGTGACCGGCTCGGAACGCGCCACCCGGCTGGTCAGCCAGTTGCTGCTGCTGGCCCGCGCCGAAACCCCCGAGAGCACGGCCCTGTCCCGCGTGGACCTGAACGCCATCGCTTCCGAGCATACGGCGCACTGGGTACCGCAAGCCCTGGCAGTCAGGACGGACCTGGGCTTCGAAGGTTGCGATCACCCCGTCAATATTCTGGGCAACCCAATCCTGCTTGGCGAACTGATCAACAACCTGGTCGACAACGCCCTGCGCTATACCCCGCACGGCGGCCACATCACGGTAAGGGTGCGCCAGACGCTGCAGCATGCCGTCCTGGAGGTCGAGGACAGCGGCCCGGGCGTGCCGCCTGAGGAGCAGGAACGCATTTTCGACCGTTTCTACCGCGTGCTGGGCGTACGCGCCGATGGCAGCGGCCTGGGCCTGGCGATCGTGCGGGAAATCGCCCAGAAACACCACGCCGAGGTCAGCATCGCCACGCAGGACCCCCAGGCGGATCCGCCTGGCGCCCGATTCGTCGTGCGCTTCAAGCACTACGCTGCCGTGCGCGACACGCCTCACGGGATGCCCTAAGGACTTACCCTAGGCCTCCCACGGAGAAGTTACGTTTTATTTCAAAATTAAGATTCAGGTAAGGGTTACGTCAGAACCTCGTCAGTCTCGCTCCGTAATTTGGCATCCAGGCTCCATGTCATCCACAGGCACAGGGGCACAGAGCACGGCGGAACACCACTGGCCAACAACGAGGAGACACCATGAGCACGACAACTCTGCCGGGGCAAGGCCCCCAGGCGACACACCGGCCAATGACACGCCAAGAACGGAAAGTCATCTTTGCGTCGTCGCTGGGTACGGTTTTCGAGTGGTATGACTTTTATCTGTACGGCTCACTGGCCGCGATCATCGCCCAGCACTTCTTCTCGGGCGTGAACCCCACCGCTGCTTTCATCTTTGCCCTGCTGGCCTTCGCGGCCGGTTTCGCCGTTCGCCCCTTCGGCGCTCTGGTGTTCGGCCGTCTGGGCGACCTGGTCGGACGCAAATACACCTTCCTGGTCACCATCGTGATCATGGGCCTGTCGACCTTCCTGGTCGGCGTGCTGCCCAGCTACTCCACCATCGGCATCGCGGCTCCTGCCATCCTGATCGTGCTGCGCCTGCTGCAGGGCCTGGCATTGGGCGGCGAGTACGGCGGCGCGGCCACCTACGTGGCCGAACATGCCCCCCACGGGCGTCGCGGCTTTTACACCAGCTGGATCCAGACCACGGCCACGCTCGGCCTGTTCCTGTCGCTGCTGGTCATCCTCGGCATCCGCACTTCGCTGGGCGAACAAGCCTTCCAGGAATGGGGCTGGCGCGTGCCCTTCCTGATCTCGGTGATCCTGCTGGGCATCTCGGTCTGGATCCGCATGCAGCTCAATGAGTCGCCGACCTTCCAGCGCATGAAGGAAGAAGGCAAGGGTTCCAAAGCCCCCATTGCCGAGTCCTTTGGCCAATGGCGCAACCTGAAGATCGTCCTGCTGGCACTGCTGGGCCTGACCGCCGGCCAGGCCGTGGTCTGGTACACGGGCCAGTTCTACTCGCTCTTCTTCCTGACGCAGACCCTCAAGGTCGAGGCCAATACCGCCAACATCATGCTGGCGATTGCCCTGCTGATTGCGACGCCCTTCTTCGTGATCTTCGGTTCGCTGTCCGACAAAATCGGCCGCAAGCCCATCATCATGGCGGGATGCCTGCTGGCCGCGCTGACCTATTTCCCGATCTTCAAGGCCATCACGCACTATGCCAACCCAGCCCTGGCCCAAGCCCAGGCCACCGCGCCGGTCACCGTGATCGCCGACCCGGCCACCTGCTCGTTCCAGTTCAACCCGGTAGGCACGGCTTCGTTCACCAGCTCCTGCGACGTCGTCAAGTCGTTCATGGCGCGCAACTCGGTCAACTATGACAACCAGACCGCCCCCGCCGGCACGCCGGCCAAAGTGCGCGTCGGCAATGACGAGTTCGACTCCTTCGAAGGCGCGGGCCTGCCGCCGGCCGAATTCAAGGCCAAGGTCGCCGAACTGGACAAGGCCCTCACCACAGCCATCCGTGAACACGGCTATCCCGCCAAGGCCGATCCGGCGCAGACCAACAATGTCATGGTTGTGCTGCTGCTGACCATCCTGGTGCTCTACGTGACCATGGTCTACGGCCCGATCGCCGCCATGCTGGTAGAAATGTTCCCGACCCGCATCCGCTACACCTCGATGAGCCTGCCGTATCACATCGGCAACGGATGGTTCGGCGGCTTCCTGCCCCCGGTGGCCTTCGCCATGGTGGCTGCCACCGGCAACATCTACCACGGCCTGTGGTACCCGATCGTAATCGCCGTGATGACCCTGGTCATCGGCACCTTCTGGCTGCGTGAAACCAAGAACAACGATATCGACGCCTGATCCAACCCTCCCCCGCCGGATTGGACCGCTGCGCCAGTCCGGCCTTTTCAAAGCTCCTCCGGGAGCTTTTTTTTTGCCCGGCGCGTCGTGCCGGCATACAGGACAAGTCTGCTTTCAGGACACCGTCAGACTCGACCTATTAGACTGCGTCTTCAGATCACGGCCTTGCGTCTACCCGCGGACAAACGATCCCCTGGACGCGGATTGCAGGGCCAGTTCTCTGACACCGATACCGTGTTCCCCGCGAGCCTTTTTTGACACGGTATTGTGTGCCCCGTATCGGCCCGGTTCTTACCGGGCCGTTTTTTTTACCGGCGCCCGGCGAACGCTGCATCGCGGTTCGCCGAAATGTACGCAAACATGTCCACCGGCACCGCCCGTCCGGCGCACCGACTCGCTCTCGTATAGAATCAACGCTTTTGCCCGACGCCATGTGGTTTAAGAATCTCAAGATTTATCGACTGTCTGCCCCCTGGACGCTGACCGGCGAACAGCTTGAAGAAAGCCTGGCCAAGCACGCATACCGGCAGGGCAATAACCTCGAAATGCAAACGCTGGGCTGGATCTCGCCGCGCGAGAACGCCAGCCTTTCGCACAGCATCAACGGCCAGATCCTGTTGTCGCTGCGTGCCGAGAAAAAGCTGCTGCCTTCCACCGTCGTCAATCAGGTGGCCCGCGCCCGCGCCCAGGAAATCGAAGAGCAGCAAGGCTACAAGCCGGGCCGCAAGCAAATGAAGGAAATCAAGGAGCGCGTCACCGACGAACTGATGCCGCGCGCCTTCAGCATCTATCGCGACACGCGCGTCTGGATCGACACCCGCAATCACTGGCTGGTGATCGACGCGGCCGCCTCGGCCAAGGCAGACGAAGTGATCGGCATGCTGGTCAAGACGGTCGATCCCCTGCCGCTGGAGAACCTCTACGTGGCGCAGTCCCCGGCTGCCGCCATGACGGGCTGGCTGGCCGCCGATGAGGCGCCTGCCAACTTCTCCATCGACCAGGACACCGAACTGCGCGCCTCCGGCGAAAGCCGCGCCGCCATCCGCTACGTCAAGCACAGCATCGACGCCGACGACGTGCGCCGCCATATCAAGTCCGGTAAGCAGTGCACCCGCCTGGCCATGACCTGGGCCGACCGGGTGTCCTTCGTGCTTACCGAAGCCATGGACGTCAAGCGCGTCACGCCGCTGGATGTGCTCAAGGAAAATCCGGACAACCTCGCGCTCAATGACGACGAGAAGTTCGACTCCGACATGGCCCTGATGACCGGCGAACTCGCCAAGCTGATGACCGAACTGGTCGAAGCGCTGGGCGGCGAAAAGCGCGACTGAACCCGCGCTGCCCGACCCGCTGGACAAAAAACAATGGCGGCCCCAGGGCCGCCATTGTCATTGCAGGGCGCCGAAAGCGCGCGCCAGGCCTTATTCGAGGCCGTGAAAAACGGAATCGTCCGGACCGATATGCGAAGGATGACGCCAGGTCACGTCGCGCATCGAATGTTGGACCAGATCCTCCACGCCCAGCAGCACAGCAAAGATGGCCATGCGCACCGGAATACCGTTGTCCGTCTGGCGGAAGATCGCCAGCCGCGGATCCTCATTGAGATCCACGCTCAGGTCATTGGCCCCCGGGCGGCTGTCGCGCGGCAGCGGGTGCATGACGATGGTGTCCGGACCGCAGAAGGTGTCCACGATGGCGCGGTTCACCTGGAACTCCGCGGTGTAACCCTCGCTGGACTCCTCGCCACCGGCAAAGCGCTCTTTCTGCACACGCGTGGCGTAGATCACATCCGCGCCCGACAGCCCATCGGCCAGCGATGATTTCTGTTCGATCACGTTGCCGTTGCGCGCGGCCTGCTCCAGCACATAATCGGGCATCTCCAGCCCCGGCGGCGCGATGAGGGTGAACTTCAAACCCTTGTAAAGCGACAGCAGCTTGATCAGCGAATGCACGGTGCGGCCGTACTTCAGATCGCCCACCATGGCGATATGGGCGCCATCCAGCAGCTTGCCCAGGCGTGAGAACTCGGTCAGGATGGTGTAGAGATCCAGCAAGGCCTGGCTGGGGTGCTCGCCCGGGCCGTCACCGCCATTGACCACCGGAATGTTCGTGGCGGCCGCAAACTCGGCCACCGACCCTTTTTCCGGATGGCGGATCACCATGGCATCAACATAACCGCTCATCACCCGGCTGGTGTCGTAGATCGACTCACCCTTGGCCATCGACGAAAAGGTAAAGCCGGTGGTGTCACACACCGATCCGCCCAGGCGGCAGAACGCCGAACCAAAGCTCACCCGCGTGCGCGTGCTCGCTTCGAAAAACAGATTCCCCAGTACCGCTCCTTCCAGCACGCGCGAGACCTTCTGACGCCGGGCAATCGGCTGCATCATGTCGGCGACGCGAAACAGGTCTTCTACCGATTCGCGGGTGAACTGATCCACCGACAGAAGCTGGTGCTTGCCATTGGCCGCGATCCGGTCGCGCAGCGGGCCGCTTTGTACGCTTTGCGTATATTTCTCAAGAAGATCGCGGTTCTGTACGATTTCGCTGACAAAACGCTCGACCACTTCGGGCATGGCCCGACACTCCTGCGATCCCTCGGGCAACAGCCACGTATCCAGGGCACGGCGCTTGACGCCGATACGGGTCGCGAAGACATCGCGGGTCAGATTCAAGCGGCGCATAGCGTCGCGCAGAAAGGCTTGCTGGGAGATGGACATGAAAGCGGCCCGATAGAAATGTACGCAATGCGTATATTATTTTAGGAAAGCCGCCCCCGTAAAGCCGTTTTTCGTCATCGCCAGGCGCTCAGTGTCCCCGGCACAACATCGACCTGGGCTGCCAGCACTGCCCAGCCGCAACCCAGGGCAAACGCCAGCAAGGCCAGCAACAGCCCGCACAGCCCCACCAGCGCGAACATGCGCGCCAACGCCTGCCGCTGTGCGCCATCGGCGGCACAGGCCGCCCCCAAAAGCAACCAGGCAGGCACCGCCGCCAGCAACCCGACCAGGAAACACAGCAGGAAAAGAGGAAGATCGTCGGGAGGCGCAATATCCGGACCCACGACCCCCAAGGCAAATGCCGCCAGCAACAGGCTGGCGCCGCCATTGAGCCATGCCAGCACGCCTGCCGCAGCACTCCATATCCGAATCATGGCCGCCACGACAACTCCTTATCGCAAGCGACGCCCTAGTTTTCCAGCTTGCGGCAGACGGGAGTGGACGTTTCGATGGACTCGCGCGCAGCCGCGATTTCTGCGGCATCCCAGATGCCCTCGCCCAGGACGATGATCTTCACCTGCGCCTGGTTGGCACGCTCGCCCTCCTGGACCTGGATCTGCTCCAGTATCTTGGCCGGCTCTTTGGTCTTGCTGAGCATCACCTGATGAGGCAGGCCACGCTCGCCCAGCTGGCGTTTGGCCTCATAGCTGGCGCCATAGGGATAGACACGTTCTTCGTGGCAAATGCGCACATACTCACTGGCACGCCGCAATGCCGCCATGGGGTCCGCATTGACGACAAACGCCTCGCTCGTTCCCTGGGCATCCGGCTCCAGCAAACCCTTGCCGGCACACCCCGCCAGCGCAATAGCCATCGCGGCCAAACCCATATACAGGCGCATGATCCTGCCCTCTGTTGCCAGTTAGCGAAAAGCCAGATTATGCAACAGGTCGATCCGGCCGGCTTGCGCAGACGCGCAAGCCGGCCGTGGCCCTAGCGATCCGCCGCGCGTTGAATCGCCTCGCCGCCGCGCTCGATATCCTTGCCTGCCCCGGAAACCGTATTGCAGCCAGCGGAAGCCACGGCAAGCGTCAATGCGAAAATCATGAAAAGGCGTTGTTTCATGAGGACTCCTTGAGGATCAGATGACAGACCACATGGCCAGCCGCCCACGCCGGGCGGCTACGGCCAGAATACCGTAATCCATGCCTTTGGATTACAACCGTCTTAGCGCAGATGATGCGGCGTGCCGCTCATTAACTGACCAGCAACGATAAGCCCTTGTAATCAATGAGGATTCCGACGTTGCAAAAAAACTGTCCCAAGACTTATCCACCATCGGAGTGAACAACTCAAGCCACCGGCTGCAAAGGGCCTGCCCAGGGCACCGCATCGACCCGGAAACGGGTCTCTTGGAAATTGCCGTCGCTGTCGGCCAGCAGATTTTCATCTATGGCCTGGCCCAGCGCACGGCGGCACAGGCGCTCCATATCGTCGGACAGCGATTGGAACACCCCATCGGGGATGCGCAGACGCAGCCTCGCCTCGGCCTTGCCGCCCGGAACGAAACGGCCGATATGAATATGTGCCGGATAACCATGAGGGCACCACACGCCAATAACAAACTTGCAATGCATACCGGTGTCTGCGATGTAGCCAGGATGGTCGTACTTGGCGGTTCCCATATTGCTCCTCTTGTATTTGCGCCTGGCTTGATCGACAACCCACAGGCAGCGGCGCGGCAACCTCGCCGGAGACGAAGAAGCCAGCAACGGATTACGCGGATGAAACGGCTGGAACAAGGATAGCCCATCGGAAACAACAGGCATAGCATGCGCGAGGGCATGGAAGACAAGGCCCGAAAAGGCCTCGGAAACGAAAAAGCCCTGGTCGGAAACCAGGGCTTTTTGAATTTGGTTGCGGGGGCAGGATTTGAACCTACGACCTTCGGGTTATGAGCCCGACGAGCTGCCAGACTGCTCCACCCCGCGTCTGATGAAACGAATCATACACCATTTTAAAAGAGCCTGCACGCCGCGGCCCGCCCTGCCATGCCATAAGGAGGTTGCAGGCAGATGAATCACGGTGCAGGCGGTGTCTGCCCGCAGATGCAGCAGCCCCGCCCCATCGCAATCATGCGATTCGCCGGCATGCAGGCATGCCTGCCACCGCCACCCCCAGTCTGGCGGCATAGCCAGCACCTGTGCCTGGCCCTCGAGACAGATGATCCGGTCGCCGCAACGGCTGGCAAACACGGTCTGTTGGCCGGTCGCAAGCACATGCATCGATGATGAACGGGGCGATGCCATCTGCACCTCATGGAGCGTGAATGAACAGCCTCAAGCGTAAACAGACCGGCCAGAACGCAACAGACACAGAAAAGCAGCTTCTGATCCGCAACAGACAGGCTTGCGGGTCAACTGTTATGGTTGTTTTTCCGCCTTGCTGTACCTGTCGCCGCCGCCCCTGCCGGCGCCATCATGACGCCATGTCTGCACAGCCTCTCTATCAACGTCTGGCCGAGTACTACCGCGACGCCATCCACTCGGGCGTGCTGCCCCCGTTGGCACGCATGCCTTCGGTGCGCAATCTGGTGCGCACCCATCAGGTCAGCCTGAGCACCGCGCTGCAAGTCTGCCGCCGCCTCGAAGAAGACGGCCTGCTGGAGGCACGCCCCCGCTCAGGCTATTTTGTGCGGCCCTCCAGCGCCCCCAGCCTGGCTCCCGCCACCGAGCCCGATATGCGCGCCGCGCAGCAACCGGCCGCCTATGTCGGCATTCATGATCGCGTATCGCATTTCATCGCGCGTTGCGAGCAGTACCCTGATAGCGTGAACTTTGCGCTGGCCGCCGCCGAACCACAGGCCTACCCGCAGGATGCGCTGCGCCAAGCCCTGACACGCTGCCTGCGCCAGCAACCGGGCCTGCTCACCAGCCGGGTACCGCCGCAGGGCGCGCCCGCCTTGCGCGAGGTTCTGGCGCGGCGCATGCTGGCCAGCGGCATCCGGGCCACCGCCCAGGACGTCATCGTCACACACGGCTGCATCGAAGCCTTGAACCTGGCATTGCGTGCGGTGGCATCACCGGGCGACACCATCGCGGTCGAATCCCCGGCCTACTTCGGCCTGCTGCAGGTACTGGAAAGCCTGGGCCTGCGGGCACTTGAGATCCCGACCAGTCCGCAACGCGGGCTGTCGGTCGAAGCGCTTGATCTCGCCCTCCAGACCCAACCCGGCATCCGCGCCGTCGTAGCCGTGCCCAATCTGCAGAACCCGCTCGGCTGCGTCATGCCTGATCACGACAAACAGGCACTGCTGCAATGCTGCCTGAAGCATGAGATCGCGCTGATTGAGGATGACACGTATGGGCTGCTGATCGACACGGGGCCGCAACGCGCCATCAAACACTGGGATCGCGACGGCCAGGTGATCTATTGTTCGTCGTTGCACAAGACGCTCGCACCCGGCATGCGTCTGGGGTGGGTTCTGGGCGGCCGCTGGCAAGCCCGCATCGACATGCTGAAATACGCGCAAAGCCGCCCCAACGAAGCCGCCGGACAACTGGCCGCAGCCGCCTACATGGCGACCAAAGCCTTCGACCGCCACCTGGGCCGCCTGCGCGGGCAACTGGCGCGGCAGCGCCAACACATGGCGCGCGGCGTGGCCAGGGAGTTCCCGCCGGCCACCCGCCTGACCCTGCCGCCCGGCGGGATGTTGCTATGGGTGGAGTTGCCCGACGACATCGATGGCGAAGCCTTGTTCGAAGCGGCGCTCAGACAAGGCATACGCATTGCGCCGGGAGCGATTTTCTCCAACGCTTCGCGCTTTGGACATTTCGTGCGCCTGAGCTGCGCCGATCCCGATCCCCTGCGTGTCGATCGCAGCCTGCGGACGCTGGGACGCCTTGCGCACTCGCTCCAGAACTGACCCTCCAGGCTAAACGATTGTCACGAAAGAGAAATATTGAATTATCGGAGCACTATCCCAAGGCTTATCCACAAAACCTGTGGGTAACTTTCCGGGCATCGCCCATCGGTTTGCTCACTTGAGGGTATTGATTACCGCATCCCGAACGCTTTCAAAGCCAGCCACGTACTGAGGGTTTTCGGAACGGGCCAGCAGATTGGCGTAGTGCTTTTCCAGCTGCCCTTCGATGGCTTCCTTCAGCCCCGGCGAGGTCTTGACCAGATTCAGTGTGGCCGCGAGCGTGGCGCTCAAGGCGTCGATACGCCCGCCCTGATGCGACACCGTATGCACGATGACAGCGATTTGCTCTTGCAGGTCCATGCGATGATTCTCCGTAGGATGCCGTCTGCCGACGGCCAACGGCCCGGATGCTAGCATGGGCCCGCCGCCGCCGTGGCTGGCTTAAAATGATGCGTTGCCCTCTTGCCGGAAATCGTCATGCCCCTTCGCCTTTGCCTCGTGCTCTGTTCGGCCGCCCTGCTTGCGGCCTGCGGGGTCAGCAGTGAAATCCAGCGTGTGGATCAAGAACGCTATCAGATCCGCTACAACGCCGGCATGAAAGCCATGACCTGGGTGGAAATCAAGAATCAGGCACGCAAGCAGGCCGAAGACTATTGTGCCGCCCAGAATCGCCGCTATGCCCGCCCCGAAGTCAGCTCCAACCACGCAACCGGCCTGATGCCCAAGGAAGCCGTGCTCACTTTCAGTTGCGACGCGCCACCGCGCGACACGCCCCCGGCACGCTGACGACGCCCTGCCCGCCCGGCAGGCGGGACGAAACGCATCTCCCCACCCGATTTTGGCAATTTGACGTTTTTTTGATGCCTTCCTTTCTAGGATGGCATCCTCCCCACGTCATCTTTCGCCATGCTCCGCCCCCTGCTTCCCATTGGCCGGCTGCCCTATAGCCTGATTTACCTCATTGGGCTGCCCGGCCTGCTCGCCACCCTGGCCCTGGGTGTGCAGAAAAGCCGTCTCGACATCGCCTGCACGCGCCTGTTCTATGACGCGACCAGCCAGCGCTTTCCCTGGAATGACCAGCCCTGGCTGGAGCTCCTGGGCCACAAGCTGCTGCTGGCGCTACCACTGGGAGTGGCCCTGGCCAGCTTAGTCATCATGGCATTCCAGTGCCGAACTCACGCGCCCCGCCGGCAGTGGCTGCCTTACGCTCTGCTGCTGCTGGCCATGATCGCCGTGCCCATTCTCGTGCAATGGCTCAAGGGCTACACGGCCCTGCCGCGCCCCTATCGCCTGAGCCTGTTCGGCGGCGAGCTTCACTGGCCAGATCGCTGGTTCGCCTTCGGCGGGCAAGCAGCCGGGCGCGCCCTTCCGAGCAATCACGCCGCGGCCGGCTATTCCATCGCGCTGTTGTACTTCCTGGGCTGGGCTCTGCAACGACCCTGGCTGCGCTGGGGCGGGCTAACCGCCGGGGTGGCGCTGGGCCTGCTTTTCGGCGCTGTGCGGATCATGCAGGGCGCCCACTTCCTGAGCCAGACACTGTGGTCCGCCGCCCTGGT
This sequence comes from Bordetella trematum, assembly GCF_900078335.1. Lineage (GTDB taxonomy): Bacteria > Pseudomonadota > Gammaproteobacteria > Burkholderiales > Burkholderiaceae_B > Bordetella > Bordetella trematum. The sequence continues at coordinate 216,455 of NZ_FKBR01000009.1, read as the reverse complement.
CTGCCTGGTCGGCGGGCTGTGCTTTCTGCCGCTGGTGCGCAAGGACGACAACCCAGAACGCCACCCTCGGCGCCCCCGCGCCGGACGGTGAGGCTGCCGAGCTTCTAAAAATTATCAAAATGCTTCATATGGCGACATTTCAAGTATGCCGCCGCAGCGCGGCCATGACGCGCTGCCCCCCTTATATGACAGCGACTTAGCGGCTTGGCAAGGCGCTGCACGTCGCCAGGCGCGCGCGCAGTCGCCCGCTATTTTCGACGCACGGATACATCCCTGACCTCATTAAGGCAATGAGCCCGGCGCAATGCAGACTATTATGCGCACGCGCTAGCAAACAGAGAGGGAAACCATGCGTATCGCACTGATACTGATCGGAGCGGCAGTTGTCGCCTTTTTCCTGGTGAAGGGCATCAAGGCCTATGTCGGCGAGCGCAACCGCAATCGATTCTGATCAGTAGGAGAACCAGCAGAATGGCAACCAAAGAACAACTCCAGACCGTCGCCACCCAGGCTCGCGGTGCGGCCAAATGGGGGATATTGGGACTCGTGGCATTTGCCTTGATCCTGATGCTTGTATTCGGCTCGTGGTTTCAGGTGGACCAGGGTGAGCGCGGCGTCGTGCTGCGCAATGGCAAGATCGTCAGCGTCGCCGATCCTGGCCTCGGATTCAAACTGCCCATCATCGACACCGTGCACATGATTTCGGTGCGTGATCACACCATCAGCTTCGGCGGCCGCGGTTCGGCGCCACTGGAAGCCTACAGCTACGACCAGCAGCCCGCGAGCCTGCGCGTATCGATTACCTACCAGGTGCCGCCGGAGAAGATCGCCGAGCTTTACTCGGAGTATCAAACCCTGGCCAACGTCGAGCAACGCGTGATCGAACGCCGTACCTATGACGTCATCAAGAACGTCTTCGGCAAATACACCGCCGCCAGCGCCATCCAGCAACGCGAGAAAATGGGCATGGACGCCAACGCCGCCATGCGCAGCGCCTTGCAGGAAGTGCCCATCAACGTGGTGAGCGTTCAGGTCGAGGAAGTCGGTTTTTCCAAGGCCTACGAGGACAGCATCGAGAAACGCATGCTGGCGCAGGTCCAGATTGAAACCACGCGCCAACAGAAGCAGACGGCGGAAATCCAGGCCGAGATCCAGGTGGTACAGGCCGAAGCTTCCGCCAAAGCCCGTGTTGCCGCCTTCAAGGCTGAAGCGGACGGCATCAAACTGCGCGGCGATGCCGAAGCAGCCGCCATCGAAGCCAAGGCTCGCGCGCTGGCCACCAATACCAATCTGGTCAACCTGAATGCGGTCGAAAAATGGGACGGCAAACTGCCGGAGACCCAGGTCCCCGGATCGGCCCTGCCCTTCATCGGCATCAAGTAAACCAGCAGATGGGGCCGCCCACCCAACGTGGCGGCCCCCGAGCTTTGCAGTCAGTGTGTGATCGCGGCCCGGCAGTAGCGTTCAATCGCCTGCCGGGCCGTTTGCGTGGGATCGCAGATCTCGCGTCCGGGTTCTAGCAACCGGGGCGCCACCTCAGACCGGAACAGCTCGAACAGCGGGCCATCGCATTTGCGCCCGACCTCCCCCCCCAGAATATCCATGGTTTCTTCGTGGCTGCGCTGTCGGTGATAGGAGCGTGCCGAAGAAATCGCATCGTAGGCGTCGGCCAGGCTGATGATGCGGGCGGGCAAGGCGATCTCATCGCCTTTCAATCGATCCGGATAACCGCTGCCGTCCACGCTTTCGTGATGATGGCGCACCGCCTGGGCCACCTCGTCGCCCAGCGGCAGATGCAATTCCTGTACGATGCGTGCCCCGACAGCAGAATGCCCCTGCATGCGAACCCAATCGTCACCCCCCAGACGGCCGCGGAACTCCAGGATCCGCATGGGGACGGACAATTTGCCAATATCGTGCAATAACGCAGCCGTCGCCAGCACATACTGCTGATCCTGCTCCAGGCCGGCGACCTGGCCCAGCAACATGGCGACATGTGCCGTACGCTCTGCATGCACGGCTGTGTGCGCGTCACGACGCTTGAGCACCGACAAAATGGACTGGATACGCGCGGCGACCTGCATCGCCCGATCCATCGGCGACGCACAGGGTAGCTGCGGCATCAGCGATCACGCCCATCTATCAAGGCCGCCCGCTGACACTCAGTCCTGGCGAGATATCGGCTACCCCCTCTCGGCGCAACAAACTGCATGAATGACTCATTGGAAATAATGGTCGCAAATTGTAGCTGAATATGTCATCTTGATTTTGCCTGATACCTATCCCGCGCCCATCAACCTGCCGAAAACCTTGATTAGGGTCTAAGATGGACGAGATCGATCAGGAGGCACTATGAGTCAAGCAAAATGGGATTTCCGCATCGAACGCCCCGTCGGTAGCGACGGACATTGGCAGATCAGCTATGTTCTGCTGCCTCCCGACCCCTCCCAGCAAGAACGACGCATCGACGTGCAACAGCACTACCCGGCTGCGCAGACCGCCATCGATGAAGCCACCCGCCTGGCCCTGATCCAGGTCGCCGATCTCAATGGCCAGCCCCCCGACCTGCGGGCGGCCACGGCCCAGGAAGCGCCCTTCACCCCGGACTCCCGCTTTTGAGCCAGCCCCCCTGGCCGCTGCCTGTCTTCGGTGGCGGCCAGCGCCACGCCGGTTTTCCGGCCCATGCAGACCAACCTGGCGCGAAGGTGCCCACACCATGACATCCCCCAAGGGCAAGCCGCCTCAGAACGTCGCGAACATCCAGGTAGGAGCGCTCGTCGGTCCCAGCGAAGTGGTGATCCTGCGCATCCAGCCAGCTCCTCGCAGCGACACGCCCTCAGATACCGCCCACCCGACACCCGGCGCGCAATCATTCATGCTCACCCACGAACAGGCCAGAAGCCTCGCGATGCAGTTGCAGAACTCGCTGCGCTGGATCGACGACAAACCGGCCGAACCTCTGCACTGAGCCCGTTTTTCGGGACGCCCTGCGCCGACCCGCATGCAGGACGGCAGAATGCCGACAGCCGCTTGGCGCCTGTCCTGACCCATAGCCATGCCCCGCCACAGCCTCACCCCTGATGCCTCGCCACCTGGTCCCTCCAAAACGAGCGACGCTGCCTCGTGCGTGCCGCAGAGTTACCTGCTGTATGACGGAGAATGCCCGATCTGCACCCGCTACATCGCCTGGAGCGCGCTGCGCCGGATCCGGCCAGAACTGATGATCATCGATGCTCGCCAAGCGCCTGAGCAGGTCGCCGCCTTGCGAGCCGAGGGAATTGAAATCAACGACAGCATGGTGCTGCAATTGGGCGCCTTGCGGCTGAGCGGGGCGCAAGCCTTCGCCGCCATCAACCAGCTGAACCACCAACGCCCAGGCTTTACCGGGGCCCTCCTGAGCTGGCTGGGACGCCCCGCCGTCGCCCAGCGGCTGTATCCACTTCTCGCGCTGGGCCGCAGGCTGCTGCTCGCGCTACTGGGCCGCCAGAAGATCCGCTGATCCGCCTCATCGGCCAGATGGCGATGCGCGCCGCCGCACTTCGCCGCCACGTCTTCTTGCGTCAGCCCGCGAGAACGCCAAACCACAGCCCCCCTTGCTGGCACAGGAATTGCTTGAGTAAACACTGCGCTTCCCAGCGCTGCCCCTGCCAGGAGAACACCGTGTTTACTCGCAACGCCATCGCGCTTGGCTTCCTCGCCCTGTCTGCTGCCTGCCCGGCTCACGCCGACGCCTTCCTGATCCTGACTGACTCAGCCGACCCGATCTTGCGCGGCAACCACCCTCTGGCGCTCCCGAGCTGCGAGCAATTGGCGCTCGGTTACCTCGCCAGCATCTATGCCCATCGTCTCGAAAGCCCGGGCCTTGTGACCCTCGCCGTGGACGTTTTCGAATCTCCTGCGATCCCCGCGGATCCGGCGATCCTCACGCAAGGCCAAGGTTATGGCTTGCCCGCCATGATCGAGCAGCATTGCCGCCCACCGGCAAAACAGAGCGGCGATCGCCTCACACCGCCCCAAGATGGGGCATATGGGATGGCCTGGCTGCGCCAGGCCGGCGCATCCGTGCTGGCCCGCGGCAAGTTACCCGGCGTCATAGAACAATTGGCCCATCGTGCAGCCTTCGGCCAGGACAACACCCAGGACACCCCTCACGCCCGGGCAGGGCGCTATCCGCGCCGCAGCACACGCCGTGTCGGGCCGGCCACTGTCTGATCCGAGCGGCCCCGGCCACGCAGGCGCAGACTGCTGCGCCTGCGGCGCCATCCAAGCGCGCGACTGACTGGCTTCGCCCTCCCACTCGTGGCCGGGCGCCAAGCCATGGGGATGCCCCCGAAGCAGGATGCTTCTCCCAGCGCAATCAGCAGTTGCCTTTTTTGGCCTGCCCCGGCGGACAGAATCCACCGCCTCCGCCGCCACCGTGCGGATCGATGATCACAGCGCCGTCCGGCGTATAGACCGCACAGCCAGCCAACAAGGCCGCCACCATGGCCAGGGCATAGAAAATCTTCATTTGAAAGACTCGAAGCAGGAGATGCGCGCAGTGTATTGCCCTTCGCTGCAACAAGGCCATAGCGGCAGTTACTGCCTGTACCTTCGCGGCACGACCCGCAGCGACTCGACCCGGAAAAAGAAAAAGGGTTGCGTGATCACACGCAACCCTTTGACTTTATTGGTAGGCCCCCCGAGAGTCGAACTCGGCACCAACGGATTATGAGTCCGCTGCTCTAACCAGCATGAGCTAGAGGCCCCCGTTAACTTACTGACCTTCCAGGAAGCTCTTCAGCTTGTCGGCGCGGCTGGGGTGGCGCAGTTTGCGCAGTGCCTTGGCCTCTATTTGACGGATCCGCTCACGGGTGACGTCAAACTGTTTGCCGACTTCTTCGAGCGTCTGGTCGGTGCTCATTTCGATACCGAAACGCATGCGCAAGACCTTGGCCTCGCGCGGGGTGAGCGAGTCTAACACTTCTTTGACGACATCGCGCATGGAACCATGCAAGGCGGCATCCGAAGGCGCCAGGGTCGAGGTGTCCTCGATGAAGTCACCTAGGTGGGAGTCATCATCGTCACCGATCGGCGTTTCCATGGAGATCGGCTCCTTGGCGATCTTCAGGATCTTGCGGATCTTGTCCTCGGGCATGTCCATCTTTTGCGCCAGGGTCGCGGGATCCGGCTCGGCGCCGGTTTCCTGCAGAATCTGGCGGCTGATGCGGTTCATTTTGTTGATCGTTTCGATCATGTGAACCGGAATCCGGATGGTGCGCGCCTGGTCAGCGATGGAGCGGGTGATGGCCTGACGGATCCACCAGGTCGCGTAGGTCGAGAACTTGTAGCCGCGGCGGTATTCGAACTTGTCGACGGCCTTCATCAGGCCGATATTGCCCTCCTGGATCAGGTCCAGGAACTGCAGGCCCCGGTTGGTGTACTTCTTGGCAATCGAGATCACCAGGCGCAGGTTGGCCTCGGTCATTTCGCGCTTAGCCTTGCGGGCCTTAGCTTCGCCGGTGGCCATGCGCTTGTTGACTTCCTTCAGGTCCTTGAGCGGCAGCACCACGCGCGCCTGCAGGTCCAGCAGCTTCTGCTGCAGTTCCTGGACAGCAGGGATCTGACGCTCCAGCGTATCGCCGTAGGGATGGCCAGCGGCGACCTCGTCCAGCACCCACTGAAGGTTGGTTTCATTGCCAGGGAACACCTTGATGAAGTGCGAACGCGGCATGCCGGCGCGGTCCACGCAGGTGTGCAGCACGGCGCGCTCCAGCTGGCGGATTTCCTCCACCTGGCTGCGCAGCGTATCGGCAAGCTTCTCGACCATCTTGGCGGTGAAACGGATGCCCATCAGCTCGGTCTGGATGGTCTCCTGGGCCTTGACGTAGGTTTCGGAGCGATAGCCGCCCTTTTCATAGGACTGGCGCATCTTCTCGAACTGGCGCGCCACCTCGTCGAACTTGGCCAGGGCCTTGACGCGCAGATCCTCGAGCTGCTTGCTGGACATGCCGCCAGCGGGCGCATCGTCCTCGTCATCGTCGGCGCTGACACCGGCGCCAGCATATTCTTCGCCGTCTTCCGGGTCCACCAGGCCGTCGACGACTTCGTCGATCTGGGCCTGGCTTTCACGCACACGGGCTGCATGCGCAAGGATTTCGTTGATGGTGGTCGGACACGCCGAGATCGCCATCACCATGTGCTTGAGGCCTTCCTCGATGCGCTTGGCGATTTCGATTTCGCCCTCGCGCGTCAGCAGTTCGACCGAACCCATTTCGCGCATGTACATGCGCACCGGATCGGTGGTACGGCCAAAATCGGAATCCACGGTCGTGAGCGCGGCTTCGGCCTCATCCTCGACGTCATCGTCGTTGGACGCAACCGGCGCGTTTTCGCTCATCAGCAGCGTTTCGGCATCGGGGGCCTGGTCGTAGACCGCAATGCCCATGTCGCTGAAGGTGCTGATGATGCCGTCGATGGCTTCGGCATCGACCAGATCGTCGGGCAGATGATCGTTGATCTCGCCATAGGTGAGATAGCCGCGATCCTTGCCCAGCTTGATCAACTGCTTGAGGCGATTGCGACGGGCTTCGTATTCTTCCGGCGACACCGGGCCGCGTGCAATCAGATCCTTGGGATCGTTCTTGCCACGCTTGCCGCCACGCTTGGGCGGCTTGAAATCAGGCACGACTTCGCCTTCGCCATCCATCGTATCGTCGAAGCCGTCAGCATCGCTGTCGTTGTTGGCGTTCTTGGCGGGGCGGCCCGGACGGCGGCCGCTGGGCGCACGCGCGCCACCAACCAGATCGGCCAGCTTGTCCTCGGCCTTCTTGGCACGGGTCTTGGTCGTCTTTTCGCCCGTTGCACTGGCCGTCTTGGCCGCCTTTTTCACCGCCGTCTTGGTGGCGGTCTTGGCGACCTTTACCGCCGTCTTGGCGGGCGCCTTCTCCGCCGCCATGGAGGTAGCACGCTTCTTGGCCGCAGTGGGCAAGACTTCTGCCTCGTCGATTGCAGAGGGGGTTTTGCCGGTGGATTTGGTCATAGTCGCTTCCGTGGTCGTCGCAACCCGTCGGGGTTGGTTGCACCGTCAGCCGGCACGGGCCGGACTGCGGGTAAAACGGATGGATCGGCGGAATGCGCGCGCCCGCGTTGGCCGCAGGACAGGCATCTGCCCCAGGCTGGCTCCGTCTGGTCCTGGGACCCGGAAGCCTGCCTGGATCGCGATTCATTCGCTGCCACCGACGGCTGATGACCGGGGATGCTGTCGTTGCCTGCAACAGGCGGGGCTAAGCGGGGGCCTCTGCCCTCCTCGCTTGCCATACGGACTCAACATCCAACTTCGGTATCGCCCACCGGGTAGCCGCGAACTGCACGACCCACCTTCTCACTATCGATACTGCCTACTTCAGGGCGCAAAGGATGCCTGCCGATCCGGGCCTGACCCGATCAGCGCTTCGCCGTGGCGAAGCCGCATGTACGAGGGCAGGCATGCCGTCGTTGCGCCCCGGCCCAGCACAAGCCCGAAGGCGCGCCAAGCCGCTAAACCTGTTCCCGGCTGCGCCATCAACCCGATGGCCAGCCCGATGCATTCGTTCTCTTTCCATGACGGATGAAACCCTCGATCACGCCACTTTCCGGTTATATCCCGGGTGCGTGTCAAAGGCTTTTGGGGCATCGTCAAAGAAAACCCTAAAGTGTACCGTATATCTCAGCGCAATCCACTGCTGGTTAAGACAAGCAGGCGCTGTCGAAGTTCGGCATAACGCTTACGGGCCTCTTCCGTGGCCAGCCCCCCTTCCGCAAGACGCCCCATGTCTGCCCTCAGGCCATCGATCTCGATGCGGCGCAAGGCATCATCCCATTCGGTTTGCGGCTCGGGCAGGTCCTCCTGGGCCATCATATCCGCGCGCAAGCCCTTGAGCACCACATACAGATCCGAATCCGGGTCCGCAGCCTCCATCAGGGCGCCGACATGACGGGCGCCACTGGCCTGCGCCAGCACGATCAGGTCCCGTACCAATCCTAGATTGGGGCCATGATCGATAACTTCAAGCTGCTGGTCGCCCATGGTGTCGACCAGCTCCGGGTGGGCCAGCAACAGGCACAGCAGACGGCGGGCCAAAGAAGGCATCACACGGCGGCCTTCGTAGCCCCCGACATCGTTGCCTCGCCCCCGCCCCTTACCCTTCCAATCGCCCTTGCCCTTGCCCTTCCAATCGCTCTTGCCTTTCCAGCCATCGCCGCGCGACGTCCGCCCGCCCGCCGCGCCAGCCTGCCAGCCGCCGTCCTCACCGGCCGGCACCGCACCAACCGAGTAGATATCCGGCTCGTGATCAGAAAAAGACTCATAAGCCCAATCCGGCGCCCCTGCATCCACGGGCCCTTCCTGCCCGGCCCCGGGCGCCGGCGCCGCTGGCGAAGCCGCCCCCTGGGACACGGCCGCCTGACGCGCCGCCGCCTGAGCCTGCTGCTGGGCCGCATGCTGCGCCAACGACTGGGCCAGCTCTTCGGGCGTCAACTGGATCAGGCGCGCCATTTCGCGCTCGATCTGGGTCTTCAGGCCACACTCGGGGATGCCCGCCAACAATGGTTTGGCCTCATGCAGGCAGCTTGCACGGCCCTCGGCTTCTTCCAGATTGTGGCGCGACGCCAGCTCATCGAGCAGGAAACGTGACAAGGCGCTGGCCTGACCCAGCTGCTCGCGAAAGGCCTCGGCGCCGAACTCGCGGACATAAGAGTCCGGGTCATGCTCGGAAGGCAGAAACAGAAAGCGGATCGTGATGTCATCACGCAGCACGGGCAGACAAGCCTGCAATGCACGCCAGGCCGCACGGCGGCCCGCGCCGTCGCCATCGAAGCTGAAAATCACCCGATCACTGGCGCGCAGCAACTTCTTGACGTGCTCGGGCGTCGTGGCCGTGCCCAGCGTGGCCACGGCATTGCCGATACCAAGCTGCGCCAGGCCCACCACATCCATATAGCCTTCGACCACGATGACCTGGCCTTCCTGGCGGATGGGCAGGCGCGCCTCCCAGAGGCCATACAACTCCTGCCCCTTGTTGAAGAGCGGCGTTTCCGGGGAGTTGAGGTATTTCGGTTCGCCCTTGCCGATAATGCGCCCGCCAAAACCAATCAGGCTGCCACGCCCGTTGCGAATGGGGAACATGACACGCTCTCGGAACCTGTCATAGCGCCTGCCATCTTCAGACTCGACCACCAACCCGGCTTCGACCAGGGTCGGATCCTCGTAATTGTCAAAGACTTTGGACAGGCCGTGCCGATCCGTGCCGGACCAGCCAAGACCATATTCCTTGGCAATCTGGCCGGTCAGGCCGCGCTGCTTGAGATAGGCGATCGCGTCCGCCGAACTGCGCAACAGCCGCAGATAATGCGCCTGGGCGGCATCCAGGGCCTGAGTATGGCGCGACACCTCAGCCTTGCGGCGGGCGGCCTCGGCCTGCAAACGCGGGCTGCGCGGCTCTTCGGGTACGGTCATGCCCGCCGAGGCGGCGAGCGTGCGTACTGCTTCGGGAAAGCTCGCCCCCGTATGCTCCATCAAGAAGGTGATGGCGCTGCCATGGGCTCCGCAACCAAAACAGTGATAGAACTGTTTGGTGGGGCTGACAGTGAACGAGGGACTTTTTTCGTTGTGAAAAGGGCAAAGGCCAAGCAAGTTGGCCCCACCCTTTCGCAACTGCACGTAACGCCCGACGATGTCTACGACATCAACCCGGGCGAGCAGATCTTGTATGAATGATTCGGGAATCAATAGATTCGGGAATCAGATCAATACATGCGCGGGGGCAGTTGCTGGCTACGGATGCGCTTGTAGTGACGCTTCACGGCGGCGGCATGCTTGCGCTTGCGCTCGGCCGTCGGCTTCTCGTAGAACTCGCGCGAACGCAGCTCGGTGAGCAGACCGGTTTTTTCGATCGTACGCTTGAAGCGGCGCAGGGCGGCTTCAAACGGTTCGTTTTCCTTCAGTCGAACGATAGGCATAAATTCAGTGTCTTGGGTAACGGCGATTGATCAACAAACCTGGCAACACCCGCTTTCCACCCGCCTTTCGCGCACGGGCCGCATAAAACGGCGCAAGGCTCGAAAACGGCAACGGCAAGCCGGGCCACTCCACCGGATGGCACCGGGGCAGCCCCTGGCACTTTCTGGCGGTTTCCCCTGGCGTTGCCACCCAATCAGAAGCCGCATAATCGCGCCAAAGTATAGGCGAAACATCCGGCACGCAGGGAACCAGAACCAGGTTCGGTTTAGCGATAAACATTGATTCTAGCATGAGACCGGGTCTCTTGACCAGAGCCCGGCCTCAGCCATCAACGACCCTCGCTGCTCGACCCTTTACGGATCCAGGCTTCCAGCTGGTGCGGACGCAGGCTGTCGTAATCTTCGAAAGGCTGGTGAATCCATGGATTCGTCGGCAGTTTGTCGACGTAGTAATCGGGAGTGACCTGCGAATGGCCCTTCCACCACAGCACTGCGGTACGCAATTCGGTGATGGCAGGAAACTGCTGCTGCAGGTGATTGAACACCTTGCTGAAGGTCAGCCCCGTATCGACCATGTCGTCCACAAGCAACACCCGGCCAGCCAGGCTGCCCCGCGTGATCGTGATGAACTGAGCGATATCGAGTTCACCCTGCTTGGTGCCGGCAGCTTCGCGATAGCTGCTGGTGGCCAGAATCCCCAGCGGCACATCGTAAATACGGGACATCACATCCCCGACGCGGACGCCACCACGCGCCAGACACAGGATCTGGTCAAACTGCCAACCCGATTGGTAAACCTGCAGCGACAGTTTTTCGATCAGCCGGTGATAGTCATCCCAAGTGACCCAAACATGGCTGTCGTTATTATTCGGCGAGCTCATAGGCGCTCAACTCCTGCTGGAAAATACGAAAAGGCCGCTGGCGACAGGAGCCGCAGCGGCCTTGCATATCATAACCCGGCGCGCGCCCGCATGGGAGCGCCCGGGCAGACTGAATCAGCCTCAGCCTTTCAGGGGGTGGCGCAGAACGATGGTTTCGTTGCGGTCCGGACCCGTGGAGACCATGTCCACCGGCACGCCGCAGATTTCGGCCACGCGCTCCAGATAGCGGCGGGCATTGGCCGGAAGCTTGGCGTACTCGGTGATGCCGACCGTCGACTCCGTCCAACCCGGCAGCTCTTCGAGCACCGGCTCGGCCTGCGCCACGGCATGCGCGCCATAAGGCAGCACGTCGCGGAACTCGCCGTTGACACGATAGCCGACTCCCAGCTGGATCGTCTCCAGACCATCCAGCACGTCCAGCTTGGTGATGCACAGGCCGGAAATGCCATTCAGGCGCACCGAGCGCTTGAGCGCAGCGCCATCAAACCAGCCGCAACGGCGCGGACGGCCGGTCACGGAACCGAATTCCTTGCCGACCGTGGCCAGACGCAGGCCAACATCATCGAGAAGCTCGGTCGGGAACGGGCCCGAGCCCACACGCGTGGTGTAAGCCTTGGTAATACCCAGCACATAATGCAGCGACTGCGGACCGACGCCTGCACCGGCCGAAGCCGCGCCCGCCAGGCAATTGCTGCTGGTGACGTACGGATAGGTGCCGTGATCGACGTCGAGCAGCGCACCCTGGGCACCCTCGAACAGGAAGTTCGCGCCCTGCTGCTGCGCCAGGTAGATGGCGCTCGACACATCGCCCACCATCGGCTGGATGGCCGGCGCCAGCGCCATGGCCTGGTCGCGGACTTCGTTGGCCGACACAGCCTGGGCACCCAGATACTTGGTCAGCACAAAGTTGTGGTAATCCAGCACCTCGGCCAGCTTCTCGTCGAAGATGTCCGGCGTGAACAGATCCTGCACACGCAGCGCGCGGCGCGCCACCTTGTCCTCGTAGGCGGGCCCGATACCACGGCCGGTCGTACCGATCTTGCCCTCGCCCTTGCGCGCTTCGCGAGCCTGATCCACCGCCACGTGATACGGCAGGATCAGCGGGCAGATTTCGGAGATCTTCAGACGGGAACGCACATCCAGGCCCGCGGCCTCCAGCTCTTCGATTTCCTTGAGCAGCGCCTCGGGCGACAGCACGACGCCGTTGCCGATATAGCAGGTCACGCCGGCATGCATGATGCCCGACGGAATCAGACGCAGGATCGTCTTTTTGCCGTTGATCCACAGCGTATGGCCGGCATTATGGCCGCCCTGAAAGCGCACCACGCCCTGCACGGACTCGGCCAGCCAGTCAACGATCTTGCCCTTGCCCTCGTCACCCCATTGGGTGCCGATCACCACTACGTTCTTGCTCATTTTACGAATCAATATCGAGTTTCTCGGGAAATCCGGAAATCTCCCCGCGGCCCTCCCGGACAGGGAGGGAGTTAGTCACAGCGTTCTGACCGTCCAGGCGCCACCTTGCAGCGCCAGCTCGCGATCGCAAACGAATTCGTCCAAGTTATGCTCGTGGCCGGGCAACACCTGAACGACGATTTCGCCCGCTTGGCGCAGCGCACGCACGGCACCAACCAGGGCGGGGTCTTGCCCCCAGGGCGCGCGAATGGCGCGACCGGGTTCGGCCGGTGTCAGGCCTGCCGCCAGCTTGCGCAGGTCCAGGCTGAAACCGGTGGCCGGGCGGACCCGGCCGAATCCGCGACTGACGTCGTCATAGCGACCGCCGCGCACCAATGCATCGTGCCAACCTTCCGCATACAGCGAGAAGGTCATGCCCGAGTGATAACCATAGCCACCCACATCGGCCAGATCCACGCTCAACGCCACATCGGGCACCGCCAGGACCAGCCGCTCCAGCTCGTCGAGGGCCGCCACCAGGGCGGGCAATGCCGGCAGGCGCTCACGCGCAAGCGCGATCACGTCGCGACTGCCGTAAAGCCTGGGCAGTTGCTCAAGCGCCTTGATGGTATCCGCACGCAATCCCAGACCGGCCTCGCCCAGCTCGGCCAGGCCGGCGGCGTCTTTCTCGCGCAACAGCATGATGATGCGCCCGGCAATGGCGGCCGCAGCCGGATCGGCGTCAAACAGGGCTTTGACCACCCCAGGATGGCTCAGATCCAGACGCGGCTGACGCACGCCGGCCGTCGCAACGGTCTCCAGCACCAACTGAAGAATTTCAAGATCTGCCTCGAACCCGGCATGGCCGTAGATCTCGGCGCCAATCTGCAACAGCTCGCGGCTGGACAGCTGGTCGGCCGGGCGTACATGCAGCACCGAACCGCAATAGCACAGCCGCGTGACACCGGCCCGATTGAGCAAGTGCGCATCGATCCGGCTGACCTGGGTGGTCATGTCGGCGCGCACCCCGAGGGTACGGCCCGACAACTGATCGACCAGCTTGCAGGTATACAGATCCAGATCGCTGCCCATGCCGGACAGCAACGACTCGATATATTCCACCAACGGCGGCGCGACCAGCTCGAAGCCGTAAGTACGGTAGAGATCCAGCAGTTCGCGACGCAGTTCCTCGATGCGCCGAGCCTCGGCCGGCAAGACGTCTGCCAGCCCCTCGGGCAGCAACCAGTTACCCATGAATATGCACTCTGAATAACGCTCCGCCTCTATGCGAAAGCGTCGCCCAAACGAAAAACGGCCGAGGGGCGTAAGCCCGCTCAGCCGTGCGGAATGTTTTCTAGCTTACGAGGTATTGTACATGGATCGAGGCTGGCGTCCTAGCCGCAGCCCGTTTGCTCCGAACCACCCTGCTACGCCGGCCATCATGCCCACAAACGCCCTCGAACCGCATGCCCCTCATCACCCCCGCAAAGCAAAAAAGCCGGCACGAGGCCGGCTTTTTTGCTTGGAGGGCCTGCCGGTTTACTTGGCCGGCGCCACGCCATCCGGGCGCTTGAGGAACTGGAAGAACTCCGAGGACGGATCCACCAGCAGCACGTCGCTCGGCTTGGAGAAGGCTGCACGATAGCCTTCCAGGCTCTTGTAGTACGTGTAGAAGTCGCGATTCTTGCCATAGGCGTCGGCATAGATGGCGCTGGCCTGGGCATCGCCCTCGCCCATGATGCCCTGCGCCTTGGCATAGGCTTCGGCCACGATCACCTCGCGTTGCCTGTCGGCCTCGGCGCGGATGCGCTCGCTCTCGGCCGCGCCGATGGAACGCAACTCGTTGGCAACGCGGGTACGCTCGGCCTCCATGCGGCGATAGACCGACTCGGAGATCTCGGGCGCGAACTCGATGCGGCGCAGACGCACGTCGACGATCTGCACGCCCAGCGGCTCGGCGCGCTTGGCGACGTTGGCCAGGATCTCGGTCATGATCTTGTCGCGTTCGGTCGAGACCACGTCACGCACCGTGCGCACGTTCACCGAGGCGTTCAGGGCATCGCGGATCTGTGCCTGCAGACGCTCCTGGGCAGCACGCTCATTGCCGCCAAAGGTGACATAGAACAGACGCGGATCGGCAATACGCCACTTCACGTAGGAGTCGATCAGCAGGTTCTTCTTCTCGGAAGTCTGGATACGCTCGGCGTCGGTCGATTCAATGGTGAGGATGCGCTTGTCCAGCGTCACCACGTTCTGGAACGGCGGCGGCGCCTTGAAGTACAGGCCGGGTTCGTTAATGACCTTGCGCACTTCGCCCAGTGAGAACACCAAGGCTGAATCGCGCTCGCGCACGATGAAGACGCAGGAAGAAAGGACGGCCAGAATAATGAGCAGGCCGACCAGGTAAGGCATGAGTCGTTGCATGTTCAGGGCTCCTTCCGGTTTAGCGCGACATACGGTCGCGGGGCAGCGCATTGCTGGTGCTTGCGCTGCTGTTGCTGCCGGATGAGCTCTGGGCAGGCGTGCTGCGCACCGGCACATTGGGCACCGTGGGCTGCGCCGCACCCGGCAGGCCCAGCGAATTGCCCGACTGCGCCGCACGACCGCCATCCTGCGCCGCCTGCTGCATGATCTTGTCCAGAGGCAGGTACATCATATTGTTCGAGTTGCCCGCATCCAGCAGCACCTTGCTCGAGCGCGAGAACACTTCCTGCATCGTTTCAAGATACAGGCGATCGCGCATGACTTCCGGCGCCTTGTCGTACTCTTGCAGGATGGAGAGGAAGCGCGCGCTGTTACCTTGCGCATCCCCGATCACCTTGGCCTTGTAGCCTTCGGCCTGCTCGGTCATCCGGGAAGCCTGACCACTGGCCAGCGGCACGACCTGGTTGGCGTAGGCCTGGCCTTCGTTGATCTGGCGCTCACGGTCCTGACCGGCCTTCACGGCGTCGTCGAAGGCGGCCTGGACCTGCTCCGGCGGCTGCACGTTCTGGATGGCAACGGTGCTGATCTGGATGCCGGCGCTGTAGCGATCAAGAATCTGCTGCATCAGGGCCTGCACTTCGCCGGCCACTTCGGTACGACCCTCGTAGAGCACGAAGTCCATCGGCTTGCGGCCGACGATTTCGCGCATGGCGGTCTCGGCCGCCTGACGCACGGCGTCATCAGGATCGCGCATCTTGAAGAGATAATCGGGAGCGCCATCGGCACGCAGGCGATACTGCACCACGAACTGCATGTCGACGATGTTCTCGTCGGTGGTGAGCATGAGCGCCTCGGGCGCCACCTTGTTGCGCGAACCGCCACGGAAGCCCACCTCGAAGGTGCGCAGCTGCGAGACGTTCACGAGCTCGTGGCTCTGAATCGGATAGGGCATGCGCCACTGGAAACCCGCCTGCGCCGTACTCTTGTACTTGCCGAACTGGGTAATGACGGCCACCTGGCCTTCCTGGACGATGAAAAAGCCGCTGGCCAGCCACAACGCCACCAACACCAGGGCGATCAGACCCAGGCCGATGCGGGCCCCTCTGGGAGAGGGAGGCGTTATCGAACCGCGCGGGCCGTTGGGGCGATTGCCCCCACCGCCCTTGCGTCCGAACAGCGAGCCCAGGCGATTATTGAAATCGCGCCAGACCTCATCGAGATCCGGCGGGCCGTCTCCATTGCCCTGGGGCCGCTTGGGCGGCTCGGATCCATTGTTTCCGCGACCCCAACCGGGGTCATTCAGATTGAAGATTTTCTTGATTCGCAGCATTGTTTCCCGCAATCTGACCGATCTCAGCTATTGCCCCGCGCAACGCGTCCAGACCGGCGCGCTCCGTAGCGCTAACAAATACTCGCGCAATCGTACCATGCGCATCCCGCTCGATTCGGGGCTCCAGCCCAACCCGGTCGATCTTGTTGTACACCAGGAGGGTCGGAATTTCGGCGGCGCCGATTTCCGCAAGGACTTTATTGACTTCAAATATCTGCTCGTCGCGCTGCGGGCTGGCCGCATCGACCACGTGCAGAAGCAGGTCGGCATGGACGGTTTCTTCCAGCGTGGCCCGGAATGCGGCAATCAGGTTGGGCGGCAGATCGCGGATGAACCCCACCGTATCCGAAATCACCACCGAACCCGCAGCCTCGATCCAGATACGACGCGTGGTCGTGTCCAGGGTGGCGAACAGCTGGTCGGCCGCATAGGCGCCGGCACGCGTCAGGGCATTGAACAGCGTCGACTTGCCGGCGTTGGTATAGCCCACCAGCGAGACCGACAAGGCGCCTCCGCGAGCCCGGGCACGGCGCTGCGTGATGCGCTGACGCTCGACGCGATCCAGGCGCTCGCGCAGCATGCGCACCTTGCTGCCGATCATGCGGCGGTCCATTTCAAGCTGGGATTCGCCGGGGCCGCGCATGCCGATACCGCCGCGCTGACGCTCCAGGTGACTCCAGAGCCGGGTCAGCCGGGTGGACAGATGCTGCAGCTGAGCCAGCTCGACCTGCAGCTTGCCTTCGTGGCTTTTGGCTCGCAAGGCAAAGATGTCCAGGATCAAGGCCACCCGATCGACCACGCGCAGGTTGAACTCGCGCTCCAGGTTACGCTGCTGGGCCGGCGACAAGGGCTGGTCGAACAGCACGATGTCGGCCAGCACGGCCTTGGCCAAGGCCACGCCCTCTTCGACTTTGCCGGACCCGATGAAGAACTTCGCGTCGGGACGATCCCGCCGGGCAGTGAGGGTGCCGACGATCTCCGCACCCGCCCCTTCGGCGAGCATCACGAATTCCTGCGCATGGGCAGGGTGATCCAGATCGCCCAGATCGACGCTGATGATCAATGCGCGCATAGCAGGATGTGAGAGAGGCCGAAGCGAAAATGCCCGCCGGCATGAGACGCACGGCGGGCGGAAAAAGGCAACACAGGAGCGAGGCGATTATTCAGCAGGGACTTCCACCTGGAAGTTGACGGCACGCGCCGGCACGACGGTCGAAATGGCATGCTTGTAGACCATTTGCGTCACCGTGTTGCGCAGCAGCACCACGTATTGGTCAAACGATTCGATCTGCCCTTGCAGCTTGATGCCGTTCACCAGATAGATCGACACCGGCACGTGTTCCTTGCGCAGGGTGTTCAGAAACGGATCTTGCAAAGTTTGCCCTTTATTGCTCATTGGCCAGGCTCCATTGTTTGTTTTGAGTTGTGGCAACCGCCGAAAGACATACTCTACAGGGTTTTCCCTGGCGGTGCCACCGAACCCCGGCCGTCAATGCCGAGGGCTTGCTGCGGGCGCCTAGGCGCCCAGAATCGTGTTCAAGGCCGCGATCAACGCCTGGCTTTCATCGTCGGTGCCAATGCTGATGCGCAGGAACTGATCGATGCGCGGCTGGCGGAAGTGGCGCACGATGATGCTGCGCTCGCGCAATTGCGCGGCCAGCGTCGCAGCGTCGTGACCAGGATGACGGGCGAAGACAAAATTGGCGGCCGAAGGCAGGACCTCGAACCCCAGTTCGACCAGCGAGGCGGTCATTCGTTCCCGCGTGGCGATGACGGCCCGGCAGGTTTGCTCGAAATAGGCACTGTCCTGAAGGGCCGCAATGGCCCCGGCCTGCGCCAGCCGGTCGATGGGATAGGAGTTGAAGCTGTCCTTGACCCGGTTCAGCCCCTCGATGAGGGCCGGATGACCGATAGCGAAACCGACCCGCAGGCCCGCCAGCGAGCGTGACTTCGACAACGTCTGCACCACCAGCAGGTTGGGGTAGCGCGACACCAGCGAGGCGGCGGACTGAGCGCCGAAATCGACATAGGCCTCGTCGATCAGCACCACGCATTGCGGGTTGCCGGCCACCAGGCGTTCGATTTCGCCCAGCGGCAGGGCGCGACCGGTCGGTGCGTTCGGATTCGGCAGGATGATCCCGCCGGCCGTTCGCTGCGCCTGCGGCAGATAATCGTCGACCCTCAGGCTGAAATCATCCTGGAGGGCGACCCGGTGAAATTCGATCTGGTATAGCCCGCAATAGACCGGATAGAAGCTGTAGCTGATATCCGGAAACAGCAAGGGACGGCCGTCGTGCTTGAAGAATGCCTGAAAGGCATGCGCCAGCACCTCATCTGAGCCATTACCGACAAAAACCTCGCCTACGGATACCCCATGGGTGGCGGCCACCGCCTGACGCAAGGCATCGGAAGCCGGATCCGGATAGCGCTTGAGCGCCTCGTCGGCAGCCTCGCGGATGGCCTGCAGGGCCCGCGGCGACGGCGGATAGGGATTCTCGTTGGTATTGAGTTTGATCAGGTTCTGCAGCTTGGGCTGCTCGCCCGGCACATAGGGGCTCAGGCCCGCAACCACCGGGCTCCAGTACTGGCTCATTCCTTGTCCACGTAAGGGTTGCGCGACGATTTGAATTCGATCCGCAGCGGCGTTCCTGCCAGGTCAAAGGCATTGCGGAAGCGCGTTTCCAGATAACGGCGATAGGAGTCCGACACGCCATCGAGGGCGCTGCCGTGCACCACCACCAGCGGCGGATTCTGGCCGCCCTGGTGGGCGTAGCGCATCTTGGGACGGAAGATGCCCTTGCGCGGTGGCTGCTGCTGCTCGACCGCAGCGCGCAGTTCACGCGTGAGCTTGGGCGTGGAGAGCTTGGCGAATGCCGCCGCATGTGCGGCATTGACCGACTTCAGCAGAGGGCGAATGCCCTGCCCCTTGAGCGCCGAAATGGTGTGCATGCGGGCAAACGACAGAAAACGCAGCTTGCGCTGGAATTCGCGTTCGATGCGCTCGCGCTGATAATCGTCCAGGCCGTCCCATTTATTGATGCCCACGACCACCGCACGCCCCGTCTCAAGGACGAAGCCGGCGATATGCGCGTCCTGTTCGGAAATCTCGGTCTGGGCATCCAGCATCAGGAGCACCACGTTGCTGGCCTCGATGGCCTGCAGGGTCTTGATGACGGAAAATTTTTCCACGGCTTCGAACACCTTGCCGCGCTTGCGCAGACCCGCCGTGTCGATCAGGGTGTACTTGCGGCCATCGCGCTCGAAATCGATTTCAATGGCATCGCGCGTGGTGCCCGGCATGTCGAAGGCGATCACCCTCTCCTCACCCATCAGGGTGTTGATCAGCGTGGACTTGCCCACGTTGGGGCGCCCCACGATAGCCAGCTTGATGCGGTGCTCGATCTCGCCTTCTTCCTGGGCCGGCTCCTCGAGTTCGGGCTCGACCAGGTCATGCAGCGCGGTCTCGATGAGATCCACGATGCCGTCGCCATGCGCAGCCGAAATCGGATGCGGCTCGCCCAGGCCCAGCTCGTAGAACTCTGACGTGGCCTTGCCCTCATTCATGCCTTCGGCCTTGTTGACCGCCAGCAGCACGCGCTGCTGGCCGGACTTGCGCAACAAGCGGGCGATTTCGTGGTCATGGGCGTTCAGGCCGGCCCGGGCGTCGACCAGGAACACCACGACATCGGCCTCGGCGATCGCCTGGCGGGTCTGTCGCGCCATCTCGGCCAGAATGCCGTCCTTGGCAACGGGCTCGAACCCCCCCGTATCGATCACGATGAAGGGGATGTCTCCGACCCGCCCCTCGCCGTAGTGCCGGTCGCGCGTGAGGCCGGAATAATCGGCCACCAACGCGGCACGCGAGCGCGTCAGGCGGTTAAAGAGGGTGGATTTGCCCACGTTGGGGCGCCCCACCAGGGCAACTACAGGCTTGAAGGACACGGTATGAGGTTTTGCTTTAAATAGTTCAGTGATTGGCGATCAGGACCAGATTACCGTTGCCGGTCTGGACCACCACGCCCTGCGGCGTGGACTGAGGCGGCGAGACAATGGCGCCGCCGCCCACGGACAGACGGGCCAGCAACTGGCCGTCGCTGCGCGACAGGAAATGGACGTAACCGTCGAGATCGCCAAGGGCCAGCGCGCCGCTGATCATGGCCGGAGCCGTCAGGCCGCGGTTCTTGAGCGCGTCCTGCTTCCAGACGTTGACGCCATTATCGAGGCCGAAGGCGTACACCACGCTGGACTGATCGCTGGCGAAGGCGAAGCGATCATCGACGTTCATGCCGGTAGCGCTGGAGAAATCCTTGGCCCAGACGGCACGGCCGCCCTGCGTGACATCGAAGCACACAATGCGGCCCTGGTAGGCCACCGCGCACAGCAATGGCCCGACCACGCGCGGCTGGCCGACGACGTCGGTAAGCCGCTCGAGATCGCTGGCACCCTTGGGAGTCGCCACGGTGCCTTCCCATTGCACGTTACCCGAAGCGGCATCGATGGCCATCAGCTTGCCACCCGGCAGACCGGTGATGACCAGGCCCTCGGCCATGATCATCTGCGCCACGCTGCGCAAAGCCAGCGCCGGCCCCGGCCGCTGCAGGCTCCAGAGGCGTTCGCCGCTGTTGGCATCAAAAGCCTGGATGCGATAGTCGCCGCTGCGCACCACGACCAGGCCATAGCCCACGACCGGCGGAATCGCCACATCGCTGGAAGCCTGGGCGCGCCACTTCACCTTGCCCTCGTCATCAAAGGCGATCACTTCGCCGGTCGGCGAGGCCACTGCGGTGGTCTGACCATCGCTGCCGGCACCGGCCGACAGCTTGGTGTTGGCCGAGCCCTTCCAGAGAATGCGGCCACTGAGCAGATCCACCTTGACCACCGACCCATCCGGCGTGGCGGCGTAGACCGCCTCGCCCAACACCGTCGGGGCAAAGCCCAGGCCCGAACCGCTGCCGATGGATTGCGACCACACCGAACGCACCGCCATGCCAGGCGTGTATTCGGTCAGGGGCGCGGGTTCATAGCGTTTGTCTGAACTGGAAAACAGGGAGCAACCGGACAGCGCCAGCAAGCCGCTGACGAGCAGAGCGCCGCGCCAGGCACGGCCGGAAATGGAAATACGCATCGCGATCAAGCCCCCGTCAAGGCATCAAGTTTCAGTTGCACGACCTGGGTCAGGGGATTGGCCGTCCCCAGGCCATCGATGGCTTGCTGCCAGGCCTGGCGCGCCTCTTCGTGCTTGCCCTGGGCGGCCAGGATATCGCCCCGGCGATCGGCGAACAAGGCGGCAAACGCGGCCGGCGGATTATTCAGCTGCGCCAGCGCGGCGTCGTATTGCTTCTGATCCAGCAACAGGCCTGCCAGACGCAGACGCGCAACCGGCTGCAAGGCTGGCTGGCTGTCCTGGGCGGCGAGCCACTCCAGCTGCTGGCGAGCGCCAGCGACATCGTTCTGCTTGAGCAACGCCGTGGCGGCGATCAGCACTCCCCGACCGGCATAGCCGGTTTTGGGATAGTCGGCACGCAGCGTATTGACCGCGGCGGTGATGCGGGCCGCAGAATCGGCGCCGCCGTCCTGCCGGGCCGCATCTTCAAGCGCCTCGAAGTAACCCATGGCCTGATTGGCGCGATAGTTCTCGTAGGTTTTCCACCCCTTCCAGCTTCCCCAGGCGACCACGATCACCGTGACGATAGACAGCAACAAGGTGCCGTAGCGCGCCCACCAGGCTTTGATTGCGTCGAGTTTTTCCTGCTCTTCAAGATCGTATGCCATGCCTTAATCCTTGGATTTCAGTACGTCCGCCAGCTCGCTCAGTGCCACGGTCTGCTGCGCGCCCTCCGCGCCCGGTTCGGCACGCAGGAGTTTCACGCTGGCAACCTGGTTGGCCACTTCGTCGTCGCCAAGAATAACCGCAACGCGGGCTCCGCTGGCGTCGGCGCGCTTGAACTGGGATTTGAAACTGCCCGCACCGGCATGAACGATGACCGACAGGCCGACATCGCGCAGACGCTCGCCCACTTGAGCGGCCAGACGCTGGGCGGCCTCGCCCTGGTGCACGATATACACCTCGCACTCGGCGGGCGCGGCCTGCGTGGCGCACTGCTCCCACAGATCAAGCAGACGCTCCATGCCGATGGCGAACCCTACCGCCGGCGCAGTCTTGCCCCCCAGCAGTTCGATCAGGCCGTCGTAGCGACCGCCGCCGCAGACGGTTCCCTGGGCCCCAAGACGATCGGTGACCCATTCGAAAACGGTCAGGTTGTAGTAGTCCAGCCCGCGCACCAGACGCGGATTCAGACTGTATGAGATCCCGGCGTCATCCAACCGCTGGCAGACACCGTCGAAGTGGGCGCGCGACGCCTCGCCCAGGAAATCGAACAGGCGCGGCGCGCCATTGGCCATGTCCTGCAGGGCCGGGTTCTTGGTGTCCAGCACGCGCAAGGGGTTGGTGTACAGACGCCGCTTGCCGTCCTCGTCGAGAATGTCGGCGTGCTGTTCCAGATACTCGATGAGCGCCGCGCGATGCGCGGCGCGCTCGGCAGGCTGACCCAGCGAATTGAGTTCCAGGCGCACATCGCTCAGGCCGAGCGTCTTCCACAGACGCGCCAGCATGATGATCAGTTCGGCATCGATGTCCGGGCCGCTGAAGCCGAGCGCTTCGACGTCGATCTGGTGAAACTGGCGATAGCGACCCCGCTGGGGCCGCTCATGACGAAACACCGGCCCGATCGAATAAACGCGCTGCGGACGGTCATAGAGCATGTTGTGCTCGATGGCCGCACGCACCACGCCGGCGGTCATTTCCGGGCGCATCGTGAGGGACTCGCCATTGAGCGCGTCGGTGAAGGTATACATTTCCTTCTCGACGATATCGGTCACTTCGCCAATGCCGCGCGTAAACAGGCGGGTGTGCTCCAGGATGGGGGTGCGCACATTGCGATAGCCATAACCGTGCAGCCATTGGCGCACGATATCCTCGAACTGCTCCCACTGGGCGCCGGCGCCCGGCAATACATCGTTCATCCCGCGGATCGCGGAGACTTTCTGGAAAGCTTGCGTCATCTCTGTCGTCGAGCCGGCGGCGCGCACGCTGCGCCGGCCTGGTCCTTGTACTTAATGGGAAACGCCGGCGCCATAACGGCGCGCGACGTAGTCTTCGACTATGGCCTGGAACTCGGCGGCGATATGATCGCCCTTGAGCGTGACCGTGCGCTCGCCATCGATGAAGACGGGCGCGGACGGCACCTCACCGGTGCCGGGCAGGCTGATGCCGATATCGGCATGGCGGCTTTCACCCGGGCCGTTGACCACACAACCCATGACCGCCACATTCATGCTTTCCACACCGGGATAACGGGTACGCCACACGGGCATCTGCCGGCGCAGGAAGGTCTGAATGCTATCGGCCAGTTCCTGGAAGAAGGTACTGCTGGTACGGCCGCAGCCGGGACAGGCCACCACCATGGGCGTGAAAGCGCGCAAGCCCATGGTTTGAAGGATTTCCTGGGCCACGATGGCCTCGCGGCCACGATCGCCGCCTGGCTCGGGCGTCAGGGAAATGCGGATGGTATCGCCAATGCCTTCCTGCAGCAGCACCGCCAGCGCTGCCGTCGAGGCCACGATGCCCTTGCTGCCCATGCCGGCCTCGGTCAGCCCGAGATGCAAGGGGTAGTCACAGCGTGCGGAAAGATCGCGATAGACGGCAATGAGGTCCTGGACATGGCTGACCTTGCAGGACAGCACAATGGCATCCCCGCGCAGCCCGAGCTCTTCGGCGCGCTGCGCATTGCTGATGGCCGAGACCACGAGCGCATCGCGCATGACCGCCCGGGCCTCCCAAGGCTGGCTGCGGCGGCTGTTGTCGTCCATCTTGCGAGCCATCAGCTCGTGATCCAGGCTGCCCCAGTTCACGCCGATGCGCACCGGCTTGTCATGGCGGCAGGCAACTTCGATCATCTGGGCGAAGTTATCGTCGCGGCGCTTGCCGCCCCCCATGTTGCCGGGGTTGATGCGGTACTTGGAAAGGGCCTGGGCGCAATCGGGAAACTGAGTCAGCAGCTTGTGCCCGTTGTAATGGAAATCCCCCACCAGCGGCACCGGCACATTCATGCGGTCGAGCTGCTCGCGAATGGCAATAACCTCGCGCGCCGCCTCGGGGGTATTGACCGTGATGCGCACGATCTCGGAACCCGCCTGCACCAGCTCCTTGACCTGGATGGCCGTGGCTACCGCATCCGCGGTATCGGTATTGGTCATGGACTGCACCACGACCGGATGGCCGCCGCCGACAGCGACGATATGCTCACCCCACTTGACCTGGACGGCGCGCGTCAGGCGGCGCGCCAGGGGGCCGGCCTCTGGCGGAGGCACATCCTGACACGGAAGGGACGACTCTTGCATGTTGGTCCGGCTCATGAAAATCCGGTTTACGGATTCAGTTTGGAAAACCACTGCGTCGGCAGCCATTGCTGCGGCAACCAGCCTTGCCAGAAGGCATAGCCCACACCGACCGCGACCAGCGCAATGATCACGAGAATCCAGCCCCAGGAACTGGAACTGCGCTCTTCATCGACAGGCAGGCCACCGCTGTGAAGGTTGCGGTTGGCGCCCAGATTGGCGGATACCACGGCCCGCGCCTCGCCATCGAGCGAGGCCACCACGGCCGTTCCGTCAGCACCCAGCAGGCGCGCATAGTTGCGCATCAGACCGCGCAGGGAAACTCCGGTAGGCAGCTCGTCCCATTGCTCGCGCTCCAGCGCATCGATCTGGCGCACGGAGAACTTGATCCGATTGGATACGTCTTCGAGGGACCACCCCTTTGCCACACGCAAGTCCCGCAAGGCCGCCCCTACACTGCCGCCGCCAGCTACCGCGGGCGCGACGGGGGAGAAGGAAGCAGCCTTTGCGGAATCCTGGGTCATGCATGCACCTGTCTGATGGGAATGGATCGAGTGGCAGCGTTGCGTTCGGTGATGCGGGTGCGATCC
Source organism: Bordetella trematum (assembly GCF_900078335.1). GTDB lineage: Bacteria > Pseudomonadota > Gammaproteobacteria > Burkholderiales > Burkholderiaceae_B > Bordetella > Bordetella trematum. The sequence goes on along the minus strand of NZ_FKBR01000009.1, from coordinate 191,460 downwards.
TTGACTTCGCCAGCCAGCTGGCCACAGGCGGCATCGATGTCGTCACCGCGCGTCTTGCGAACGGTCGTAATGATGCCCATGTCCATGAGGCGCTGGGCAAATACCTTGACCCTCGGCGCGGGCGAGCGCTTCAGGCCAGAGGCAGGGAAAGGATTGAACGGAATCAGGTTCAGCTTGCAACGCACCTGGCGGGCAAGCTGAGCCAGCTCCTTGGCATGCTGGTCGGTATCGTTGATGCCATCCAGCATGCAGTATTCGAAAGTGATGAAATCGCGCGGAGCATGGGCGAGATAGCGCTCGCAGGCTTCCAGCAGCATTTTCAGGGGGTACTTGCGGTTCAGCGGCACCAGCTCATCGCGCAGCGCATCGTTGGGCGCATGCAGCGAGACGGCCAGCGCCACCGGACAGTCCTGGGAAAGACGATCCATCATGGGGACCACGCCCGATGTGGAAACCGTCACCCGGCGGCGCGACAGGCCATAGGCGTTGTCGTCGAGCATCAGACGCAGCGCCGGCAATACCTGGTCGTAGTTGAGCAGCGGCTCGCCCATGCCCATCATGACGACATTGCTGATGACCCGCGTGTCATCGCTGGCGGCGCCTGCCAGACGCGCGGTGCCGATGTCGGCCTCCAGCACGCGCTTGGCCCACCACAGCTGACCGATGATTTCGCTGGTCTTGAGATTGCGATTGAAGCCCTGGTGCCCGGTAGAGCAGAAGCGGCAGTTCACCACGCAGCCGGCCTGGCTGGAGATGCACAGCGTGCCTCGGTCGTCTTCGGGAATGAAGACGGTTTCAATGGCGTTGCCCTGGCCCACATCGAAGAGCCATTTGCGCGTGCCATCGGTCGAGCGCTGCTCGGTGGTGACCGGCAGCGCCCGGATCATGCACTGGCCGGCCAGCTGCGCGCGAAACTCGCGCGCCAGGTCGCTCATGGCGTCGAACGAATCCTCGCCGCGCTGATGAATCCAGCGCTGCAGCTGGCGGGCGCGAAACGGCTTGCCACCCCATTGGCCCACAAGCTCGGCCAGGGCCTTGGCATCCATGCCCAGCAGATTGATTGGTTCGACGCTATCCATGATTGACTTGCCTGACCGACGTGCCTGAAATCAACGGCTGTGGATGTTGATTTCGGGGAAGAAGAAAGCGACTTCGACGGCAGCCGTTTCCGGAGCGTCCGAGCCGTGCACGGCGTTGGCGTCGATGCTGTCGGCAAAGTCGGCGCGGATGGTGCCGGCTTCGGCCTTCTTGGGATCGGTCGCGCCCATCAGGTCACGGTTCTTCTGGATGGCGTTCTCGCCTTCCAGCACCTGCACGAACACCGGGCCCGAGACCATGAAGTCGACCAGGTCCTTGAAGAAGGGGCGCTCTTTGTGCACGGCGTAGAAACGCTCGGCGTCGGCGCGCGACAGTTGCTGCAGGCGGGCAGCGATCACCTTCAGGCCGGCCTGCTCGAAGCGGGCGACGATCTGGCCGATGACGTTCTTGGCGACGGCGTCGGGCTTGATGATCGAAAGGGTACGTTGAATCGACATGGAAACTCCAAAGTCTGCTGAGACAGTTTTGCTGATAGGTTCGACGAGCGGAATCGCCCGGCCAAAAAGCGCGCGGCGCGGCCTGCGTTTACCAGGCGCCAGGCGCGACTCAAGCGCCCGGACTCGTCGATTCCCGGATTCGGCACTGCCAACCAGTCAGATTTATCCAATGAAAACAGGGACTTCTAAAAGGTTTACAGTAACCCGGCATTCTAACACGGCGACAAGAAGCTAATACACCTTAAAATCAACTGTTTGCCTGGTCTTTTTTATCACCCCAGGCCTATGCCTGCCGGAAACCCGTAATGACTCAAGCTGCCGATCCCAAGAACGATTCCCCGGAGCTCTCCAAGAGCTTCGAGCCCTCCGACATCGAATCCCGCTGGTACGACGTATGGAACCAACGCGGTTATTTCCAGGCCGGCCGGCACGTAGAAACAGGGACGGAAGGAAAGCCTTATTGCATCCAGTTCCCGCCTCCCAATGTGACGGGCACCCTGCACATGGGGCACGCCTTTAACCAGACCATCATGGATGGACTGATCCGCTATCGCCGCATGTCGGGCGACGACACAGTCTTCATTCCCGGCACCGATCACGCCGGCATCGCCACGCAGATCGTGGTCGAGCGCCAGCTGGACGCCCAGAAGCTGTCGCGCCACGATCTGGGACGCGAGCGCTTCATCGAGAAGGTGTGGAGCTGGAAGGAGCAGTCCGGCAACACCATCACCAGCCAGGTGCGCCGCCTGGGCGCCTCGGCCGACTGGCCGCGCGAGTACTTCACCATGGACGAACGCATGTCGCGCGGCGTGCTCGAGACGTTCGTGGAGCTGTACCGCCAAGGGCTGATCTACCGCGGCAAGCGCCTGGTCAACTGGGACCCGAAGCTGCTGACTGCCGTCTCGGATCTGGAAGTACAGTCCGAAGAAACGGATGGCCACATGTGGCACATCCTCTACCCCTTCGTCGACGGCCCGCAGACCATCACGGACAAGGACGGCAACACCGTCACGCTGCGCGGGCTCACGATTGCCACCACGCGCCCCGAGACCATGCTGGCCGACGGCGCGCTTTGCGTGCACCCCGAAGATCCGCGCTACCAGCACCTGGTCGGCAAGCTGGTCGAACTGCCCCTGTGCGACCGCAACATCCCCATCATCGCAGACGATTTCGTCGACCCTGAGTTCGGCACCGGCTGCGTCAAGATCACCGGCGCGCACGACTTCAACGACTATGCCTGCGCCATGCGGCACAACCTGCCGCTCATCGTGATCTTCACGCTCGACGCGCACATCAACGACAACGGCCCGGAACAGTTCCGCGGCCTGGAGCGCTACGAAGCGCGCAAGGCGGTGGTCGCGCAACTGGAGGCCGAGGGCTACCTGGTCAAGGTCGAGCCGCATCGCATGATGCAGCCCAAGGGAGATCGCACCGGCGTGGTGCTCGAACCCATGCTGACCGACCAGTGGTTCGTCGCCATGAGCAAGCCCGCCCCCGAAGGCACCCGCAATCCGGGCAAGAGCATCACCGAAGTCGCACTGCAGGCGGTGGCCGACGGCAGCATCCAGTTCTACCCGGAAAACTGGACCACCATCTACAACCAGTGGCTCAACAACATCCAGGACTGGTGCATCTCGCGCCAGCTCTGGTGGGGCCACCAGATTCCCGCCTGGTACGCCGAAGACGGCCAATGCTTCGTGGCCCACTCCGAGCAGGAAGCCCTGGAGCAGGCCCGTGCGGCTGGCGTCCAAGGCCCGCTCAAGCGCGACCCCGACGTGCTCGACACCTGGTTCTCCTCGGCGCTGGTGCCTTTCACCACCCTCGGCTGGCCCGAAAAAACCGAAGATCTGGCGCGCTATCTGCCGTCCAGCGTTCTGGTGACCGGCTTTGACATCATCTTCTTCTGGGTCGCGCGCATGGTCATGCTGACGATGCACATGACCGGCAAGATCCCCTTCAAGCACGTCTATGTGCACGGGCTGATCCTCGACGCCGAGGGCCAGAAGATGAGCAAGTCCAAGGGCAACACCCTGGACCCGGTGGACCTCATCGACGGCATCGACCTGGAGAAGCTGGTCGCCAAGCGCACCTATGGCCTGATGAACCCCAAGCAGGCCGGCGCCATCGAAAAGGCCACTCGCCGCCAGTTCCCTGACGGCATCCCGGCATTCGGCACGGATGCGCTGCGCTTCACCATGGCGGCCTATGCCACGCTGGGCCGCAACATGAACTTCGATCTCAAGCGCTGCGAGGGCTACCGCAACTTCTGCAACAAGCTCTGGAACGCCACCCGCTTCGTGCTGATGAACACCGAAGGCCATGCGCTGCACGGCGAAGAGACAGGCGAGCTGTCCTTTGCCGACCGCTGGATCGTCAGCCAGTTGCAGACGCTCGAGAGCGATATCGAGCGCGGGTTCGCCGACTACCGCTTCGACAACGTCGCCAATGCCCTGTACCGCTACGTCTGGGATGAGTATTGCGACTGGTACGTCGAACTGGCCAAGGTGCAGATCCAGACCGGCACGCCGGCCCAGCAACTGGGAACCCGACGCACGCTGATCCGCGTGCTGGAGGCGGTGCTGCGCCTGGCCCACCCCATCATCCCGTTCATCACCGAAGAACTGTGGCAGAAAGTCTCGGTGGTGGCCGGCAAGCGTCGCGCCGATGAGCCGGGCAGCGTCAGCGTGCAACCCTATCCGCGCGCCAACCCCGAGGCCGTGGACGCGCAGGCCGAGGCTGCCGTCGCCGAGCTCAAGGCACAGGTTGAGGCCGTTCGCGCCCTGCGTGGCGAAATGAACCTGTCGCCCGCACAGCGCGTGCCGCTCATCGCCCAGGGCGATGCGACCATGCTCAAGCGCAACGCACCCTATCTGGCAGCGCTGGCCAAGCTGAGCCAGGTGGACGTGGCAGACACGCTGCCTGACGCCGGCGCGCCCGTGCAGGTGGTGGGCGATGCCCGCCTGATGCTGCACGTCGAAATCGACGTGGCGGCCGAGTGCGCCCGCCTGGACAAGGAAATCGCCCGCCTGGAAGGCGAGATCGCCAAAGCCAATGGCAAGCTGTCCAATCCCAGCTTCGTCGAACGCGCTCCGGCGGCGGTTGTCCAGCAGGAGCAGGCTCGCGTCGGCCAGTTCAACGAAACCCTGACCAAAGTGCGCGAACAGCGCAGCAAGCTCAGCCGCTGATCCGGCATCGGCCTGCCCTGGCAGGCCACCAGAAAAAAACCCGCCAGACTATGTCTGGCGGTTTTTTTTCATCAGGCCGTCTCGGGCGGCTTGCGGCGCGCGCGCTTACGCGCACGCGGATCCGGCGGGGGCGCGCGCCCCTCTTCCTGCGCCAGCAGGCATTCGTCGTTATGATCCAGCCACCCCCGCTCGCGCGCCTGAACGATCAACTCCGGCCGACGCGCCAGCGTCAATCGCAATGATTGATCGCGCCGCCAGCGAGCGATCCGGGCATGATGCCCACTCATCAGCTCAGCCGGCACCGGCTCGCCCTCGTAGACCTCCGGCCGGGTGTAATGGGGGCTGTCCAGCAAGCCCGACGACGCCTCGTGAAAGGAATCCTGCAGGGCCGAATCCCCATCCCCCAGGGCGCCCGGCAAGAGCCGCACCGCAGCATCGATCACCGCCAGGGCCGCAATCTCCCCGCCCGAAAGCACGAAGTCGCCCAGCGAAATCTCCAATGTCACGCAGCGGTCGATAAAGCGCTGATCCAGCCCTTCGTAGCGACCGCAAATCAGGATCAGCCCCTGACTGGCCGCCAGACCTTGCGCGGCCTGCTGATCGTAGCGCCGGCCAACGGGCGCCATCAGCGCCACCGGCGCCGCCGCCAGCCCCTGCTGCGCCCGGGCCGCCTGCGCCGCCGCCACCGCCGCCTCCAGCGGAGCCGCCAGCATCACCATGCCCGGGCCGCCACCATACGGGCGATCATCGACCGTACGGTGCACATCCGTCGTGAAGTCACGCGGATTCCAGGTATGCAGGGACCACAGGCCCTGCCCGTGCGCGCGTCCGCTGACCCCGAGATCCCGCACCACGGCGAACATCTCCGGAAACAGGGTGACGACATCGATGCGCATCAGTCTTCCAGCGGCCAATCGCTATCGATACGGCGGGCCGCCAGATCGACAGCGCCAATATGCGCCGCCACGAATGGCACCAGCACTTCACGGGCACGCCCCTTGGCATCCAGCACCGCCGCGCCTGCAGCATCGAGCCTCTGCACCCGCAAAATGGCATGCGCCGGACTTTCCAGCACCTCCTGCACCACCCCGATCCGCTGAGGCTCGCCCGCCTCGCTGGTATAGAGCTCGCAGCCGATCAGGTCGACCCAGTAATACTCATCATCGCCAACCTTGGGAAACGCCGCCCGTGACACCCAAACCGAAACGCCCTTGAGCGCCTCGGCCTGGTCACGGTCCTGCACACCCTCGAGCTGGGCGACTGCCGTCGCACCATGCGCGCGACACTGCTGCACGACGCTGGCGCGCGCGGTCTGCAGGTCTCGCCCCGGAGGCAACAACCACCATTGGCGCGCCGCCCGCAGCACATCGGCCTGGGCAGAGTGCGGCACCACCTTGATCCAGCCCTTGACGCCATAAGCGCCCGCCACGCGACCCAGTTCCACCAGATCGGCAGGCGGCATACCGGCACGTTCAGACATGAGAGCCCCTGAAGTTTGAAATCAATGCGACCACCCGACACGCAGGCGGCGATCAGATACCGGCCGCCGGCGAACAGCAGGCGGCCCGGGCATGTAGCGCACCGGCAAGGCCAGACAGCCCACACCACACAGGCAGGCCATGCGCAATACCCGACGGGCGCGTCCAGACAAACCGCCCGCACAAATGGCAGTGCCGGCCAAACAGGCCGGCACAACACCAATCTTTCCTCAGGCTACCCGCTTGACGGGGCCACACTCAGGCCTCGACCCAAGCAGCCATCTGCGGGAGCCTGCCAACGCGGTCACCCGGCTCAAGCCAGGCCACGCTACCGGTCCAATGCCGCCAAAGGCGGCATCAAGCCAGCTTAGGCAGCCGCCGAAACCTTGGCCGAGTATTCCTTGACCAGACGAGCCACGGAGGGCGACAGCTGAGCGCCGTTGTCGGTCCAGTACTTCACGCGGTCCAGTGCGATACGCAGGGTTTCCGAGCCTTCGCCGCCCACGGGATTGTAGAAACCCACGCGCTCAACGAAACGGCCATCGCGACGATTGCGCGAATCGGCAGCCACCAGGTTGTAAAACGGACGCTTCTTCGAGCCGCCACGGGCCAGACGAATCACCACCATAGGTAATCCCTTGAATTAGATGTGAAAAACGGGAAATTCTAGCATTTAAACCGGCCACATGGCAAACGGCTTGGCTTTTTCCCGACGAAATAGCCCGCCGACAATGCCGTGCGGGGTCGAATACTGTCTGCCAAACAACACTCCGGGCGCTGTCACTGGCAGCGAGCCGATGCAGCACATCAGACTCGCCGGGGCGTAGCATACACCCACTTTGCCCTTTGACGCATCCCGGGCGGCCAGCAACGTCGCTCAGCGACGACGCAGATAGTGCACGACGCTGCCTTGCTGGCTGACCTGCGCCAGCAAGGCATTGCCGCTCTGGGCGGCAAAGGCCTGGAAATCGCGCTCGGCCTTGGCATCGGTGGTGATCACCCGCAATACCTGTCCGCTCTCGATCTGCGCCAGGGCTTTCTTGGCGCGAAGAATCGGCAAGGGGCAACTCAGGCCACTGGCGTCGACCTCCAGGTCATAGACCGGCGCGGCAGGATCAAAGACGCTCATGAACCCAACCCTGCACGCTCGCCACGGCATCGGCCAGGGCCGCAACATCCGTGCCGCCGCCCATGGCCATGTCCGGACGGCCACCGCCCTTGCCCCCGATGCGCCCGGCCACATAGCCCACCAGGTCTCCGGCCTTGACCTTGCCGGTCAGGTCGGCCGTCACGCCGCCGACCACGCTGATCTTGCCGTCGACGCTGGTCGCCAGCAACACCACACCGGACTTGAGCTTGTCCTTGAGGTTGTCGACCATGCCCCGCAACGCCTTGGGATCGGTATCGGCGACGATGGCGGCCAGCACCTTCACGCCCTTGATCTCGATCGCGGCCTTGTCGGCCAGATCATTGCCGGCATTGGCCGCCAGCTTGGAGCGCATCTGGTCCAGCTCTTTTTCGAGCGCCTTGATCTGCTCCTGGGCCAGCGCGATGCGCTCGGGCAACTCGCTCACCGGCGTGCGCAGCACGCTGGCAGCACGCTGCAGCAGCGCATTCTGATCCTGCACCCACGCCAGGGCGTTGTCGCCGGTGATTGCTTCGACACGGCGCACGCCGGCCGCCACGCCACCTTCGGACACGATCTTGAACAAGCCGATATCCCCCGTGCGGCCGACGTGCGTGCCGCCGCAGAGCTCGCGCGAGGAACCGATGTCCAGCACACGGACGGTGTCGCCGTATTTTTCTCCGAACAGGGCCATGGCCCCACCCTTGACGGCGTCGTCATAGGCCATGACGCGCGCCTGGGTCGACTGGTTGGCCAGCACTTCGGCATTGACCAGCGCCTCGACACGGCCGATCTGTTCGGCCGTCATGGGCGCGTCGTGAGCGAAGTCAAAACGCGTCTTGTCGGGATCGACCAGCGAGCCGCGTTGCTGCACATGGCCGCCCAGCACTTCACGCAGGGCCTTGTGCATCAGGTGGGTAGCCGAGTGGTTGCGCACGGTGCGCGCGCGGCGCACGGCATCCACACGGGCCAGCAGGGTGTCGCCCACTTTGAGCGCCCCGGCTTCGAGGGTCCCGTGATGGCCAAATACACCGGCCTGAATCTTGAGCGTGTCCGCCACGACGAAACGCTGACCGTCCCCCAGCAGCAGGCCGGTATCACCGACCTGGCCACCCGACTCGGCATAGAACGGGGTGACATCGAGCACCACCACCGCCTGTTGCCCGGCTTGTACGGCATCCACCTGGGTGCCGTCGACGTACAGGGCAGTCACCTTGACGTCGCTCAGTTCGAGCTGCTCATAGCCCTCGAAGCGCGTCTGCTCACCCTCGTAGCTCAAGCCTTCGGCCATCTTGAACTTGCCGGCCGCACGCGCCTGTTCGCGCTGGCGCGCCATGGCGGCCTCGAAGCCCGGCATATCGATCTCGACGCCGCGCTCGCGACAGATGTCGGCCGTCAAATCTACCGGGAACCCGTAGGTGTCATACAAGGTGAACAGGGTCGTGCCGTCGAGCAGGCTGCCCTTCTCGATGCCGGCCAGCGCCACATCAAGAATCTTCATGCCGTGCTCCAGCGTTTCGCCAAAGCGCTCCTCTTCCTGTTTGAGCACCTGGCCCACCCGCTCGGCGGTCTTGGCAAGCTCGGGATAGGCCTCGCCCATTTCAGCCACGAGATCCGGCACCAGGCGATGGAAGAACGGCTGGGTCTGGCCCAGCTTGTAGCCATGACGCAGCGCACGACGCACAATGCGGCGCAGCACATAGCCACGGCCCTCGTTGCTCGGAATCACGCCATCGACGATCAGGAACGCGCAGGCGCGGATATGATCGGCGATCACCTTGAGCGAGTTGTCGTGCAGGTCCTTGACCCCGGTTTCGCGCGCAGCCGCGGCGATCAGGTGCTGGAACAGGTCGATCTCGTAGTTCGAGTGCACCTGCTGCAGCACGGCGGCAATGCGCTCCAGGCCCATACCGGTGTCAACACAGGGCTTGGGCAGACGAGTCATGTTGCCGGCGGCATCCCGCTCGAACTGCATGAACACCAGGTTCCAGATCTCGATATAGCGATCGCCGTCCTCTTCGGGCGAGCCCGGAGGGCCGCCCCAGATCTCGGGGCCGTGATCATAGAAGATCTCGGTACACGGGCCGCACGGGCCGGTGTCACCCATCTGCCAGAAGTTGTCGGAAGCATAACGGGCGCCCTTGTTGTCGCCGATGCGGATGATGCGCTCGGCCGGCACGCCGATCTGCTTGGCCCAGATGTCGTAGGCCTCGTCATCTTCCTGGTACACCGTGACCCACAGCTTTTCGACCGGCAGCTTGTAGACCGTGGTCAGCAGTTCCCAGGCGTAGCGGATCGCCTCTTCCTTGAAATAGTCGCCAAAGCTGAAATTGCCCAGCATTTCAAAGAAGGTGTGGTGACGCGCGGTGTAGCCGACGTTTTCCAGGTCATTGTGCTTGCCGCCGGCGCGCACGCTGCGCTGCGACGAGGTCGCGCGCACATAGGGCCGCTGCTCCTTGCCCGTGAACACGTCCTTGAACTGCACCATGCCGGAGTTGGTAAACAACAGCGTGGGGTCGTTGCCCGGGACCAGTGAAGAAGACGACACGATGGTGTGTCCCTTGGACTGGAAGAATTGAAGGAACTTCTGGCGAATCTCAGAGGATTTCATCGTGGATGAATCGGGGGATTTAGGCGAATCGTTGATTATAGAGGCTAGGCGCGTGCCTGCCAGCCGAGGCCGGCCTGGGGCCGGGTTTCAGGAGCCCGGCAGCGCCCTTACGCATACGAATCCGGTGGTCCAGCCCTCGGTTTCCGTCCATTTTCCTCCTGAAGAGACCGGCACGGCAGCGAAACCGGCCGGGCAGGCGCAACGCCCTGCCAGGGGGTTGCGCGCTGACTCGCCGCTGTACAGGGCGCAACCATAACGGTTGTTGCGTGCAAAAGCCCCGCCGAACGCCCCCTCCCCCGGACGCCAGCGGCCCCGGTGGCATTGCAGCAACTCTCCGGCATCGCCCTGAGCCAGCGCCCCGGTTTCCAGGCAGGCCTGGCCCAGGGTGCGCCGTGCGCCGGCCCAGAGTGTCCCGCCTGCGGCCAGACGCTCGCCCGCCATCACGGATCCGGCCACGCTCAAGGAACCGCGCAATTGCGGATCACGGGCATCCCCACGATGAACGTAGCGAGGATCCAGGCCGCCGCTGGAGCCGGCCCAGGCCAACGGAGTGCCTGCCGGGATCAGCGGCAAGCCTGGCTGAGGCGGATTGGGAAACGCGAACTGGGCGCCACGCAAGCGATCGTCGGCAAGCCCTCCTCGCGCGCCAAGCTCTTGCAGCAGCGGCGCCAGGCGCACCACATCTGGTCTGCCATCCGGCAAACGCCAGGCCAGCCCCGCCACCACCAGGGCATCGACCCGGCATCCTGCCCCCGGGCAAGCCGCTGCGGCAAGCACCATCAGACGAACCCCAAAACCCAGTGGCGCATGGTCGGGAAACCCGGCCGGCAGCAGACCGGCCTGCCGTAACTCGGCTAGCGCAGGCGTGGCGGGGCGCGCAAAAACCGGTTTATCCGGCGTCTCGCCACGCCAGCCGCCCAGATCGAGCAGCACCGCCTGCTCCAGGGCGTGGCGCACCTGCGCCATCCATTGGCCGCTGGCCCGGGCGGCCAGTTCATCGGCCTGACGGGCCCACTGACTGGCGGCCCACACGGCCAGCAGCAGGCTGAGCGCCAGGGCTGCCGTCAGTTCGACCAGGGCAAAGCCGCGCTGCGCTGCCGGCTTCATGGAAAGGTGAAGGCAAAACGATTGCTGGAACCGCATTGCGCGGCCGCCAACAAGGGCTGATAGGGCCGCGCAGGGGTAGCCAGGTCGTCCTTGACCTGCACGGCGGCCGCCCGGCCCTGTACGCTCACGCGAAAGGCCAAACGCTGCAAGGCCGAAGCCAGCGATGGGCAGGCCGCCGGATGAACGTTATCGAGGGTCAAGGTAAAGGCAGAGCCAACAGGCTGGCCTGGCCGGGTGGCGCTGGCCAGGGTGATGCGACCGTCGCCCAGGCCATGCCTCACCTCCCGGGAAGCCCCCTCCCCCGAGATCGACACCACGCTTGAGTCCTGCAAGGCCTGCGCCAGAATGGCATTGTCCATGCCTGCGTACGGCGCCGCGCCCGCCGACACCGCCTGGATACGCATGCGCACGACAAAGCGTTGCAGTTCCTCGGCCAGTTTGGGCACGCGGCTTTCGATCACATAGCCATGAATGGCCGGCACGCCGATGACCGCCGCCATCAGCAAAATGGCGGCCACCACGGACACCTCGATCAGCGAAAAGCCCTGCTGGCGGCGCTCGATCGCCGCCGCCCTTGCCACGTAATCCATAGCGCTTCCTCCGAAAATCGCGGCATCAGGCCGCAGCATAGAAACTCGTCAGGCCGCGTCGCAGCTCGTCGATGACGCCGTAGTGCCAGAACGTCAACCCCAGCATGGCCAGCACGGTCAGGATCAGCAGCAACCAGCGCCAGCCCGCAGCCTGGCGCAGCAGGCGCGGCAACCAACGCTGCTCGACACGCTGACGCGCCTGCGCCAGACCCATCTCGATGCCGTGAGCGGCCATCATGTCGCTCATGAACCACCACAGCTCACGAGCCAGAAGACCGGTCTGGAACGTCGCCGCGCCGACCACTCCCTGATCGATACGCGCCAGCATCATGTCGATATGCCAGCCCAGCCAGGGCAAGGCGTAGTGGCGCTGCGCCTGCAGAGCGGCGCGCAGACGCGTGTCGATCGCGCCACGGTCCCGAAGCAGCACCTCCAGCAACCCCAGGAAACGGATCGCCTGCGTATCGCGATAGAGCCTCCAGGGCCCGATGCCGTCAAAGCGCACCCGCCACGGGCCGCGCCAGTGACCAAAAGACCAGACCCACAATCCGAGCGCCAAGGCAGCGGCAAGCGCCACCAGCGGCCCCAGCCACACGAGATTGGCGGCCAGGGCATAGAGCCGCAGGGTGAGCGGGCCAAAGTACGCCGGCGGCAGATGCCCGAACACCTGCTGCAGATGGGGTACGGTGAATAACGGTATCGCCCACAAGGTACCCAGCAGCACCGTCAAGGCAGCGATAGCGCTCGCCAGCGTGCCCCACAACTGCCGAAAAGCCTGCTCCGAAAGCCGGCAGGCGCGCGCCAGGTCCTCCAGCCCCTGCACCAGCGCCTGCGTGCCGGCCGCCTGCGCCGTGGCCAGCAGCAGACACTCCTGCGCCGGCGCGACCCCGCCCCACAGGGCAGCCAGCTCCCCGCCATGGGTGCCGCAGGCCTGCACCCAGCGCGCAGCGAGGCGGCCACGATAATGACCAGCCCCATAACGTCGCGCATCATTGGCAAAGATGTCGCGCAAGGAAAAATGCCCCTGCCCGGCACGCAACAAAGCCGCCAGATAAGCGTAGTAATCCGCGCGTACCCGGCGAAAGCGCCAGGCGTCAGCCTGCAGCCGCCACCAGGGATCAGCCATGCAGGGCCTCCTCGATACGGGCCAGCCGACCCAGCAGTGCCTGTCGCCCGCCAGCGCGCGCCACCCATTGCCGGGCATCCAGTTCGCCCCGGCAGGCCTTGCGTGCCAGACTGCACTGCCAGCCATCCGGCGGCGCGCCAGCCGAACCGGGCAGGAGTTCCGCCGCGACCCGGCGCCCGGCATAGCCGTGCAGCGCTGGCGGGCCTTGACGGCAACGCGCGCAGCCCCGGGCATTGCGCAAGCGCAGGCCCTGCCGTAGCACCTGCGGGAGCGCCTGCAACCAGCGGTTCCAGGCCGAGGCCTGAGCGCCGTGCAGCAAGGCCTGAACCGGCCAGGCGCAGCCCGGGCAGGGACAAGGCAAGAGTTCCTGGTAGACACGCAACTTGAGCACGCCCTCGCAGGCCAGAAAGTCTGCCGGCACACCGATGAAATCCGAGGCCAGGCGCACCGCAATGGCCGCGGCCGAGCCGGCGTGTACGGTGGTGTAGACGCTGACTCCGCAACCGGCCAGGTCCATGAAGGCACGACCGGTTTCGCGATCGCGCACCTCGCCCAGGTAGACATCGTTCATGGCGCTGCGCTTTAGGGTTTTGAGCTTGGCGTCGAAAGCGCCTTCATGGCCGCTTTCCAGGCCTCGACCGACGGTATTCTGCAAGGCGTGCGCAATGCGGAATTCGACGGGGTCTTCGAGCGTGATGATCTTGCGCGTGACGGCCAGACCACGCAGCAAGGTCGCCAGCGTGGTGGACTTGCCCGAACCCACCCGGCCGGCCACCACGATGGCTCCCCCCTCCAGGTCGGCCGCCTGACGCAGCAGGCGTGCCTGTTGCGCCTCGAAACCCAGCCGGGTGAGACTGCGCCCGCCCTCCTCTGCCTGGAGCAAACGCAGGCAGACCGAGGGCCCATGGTCGGTCGCCAGCGACGCCCAACGCAACACGAGATCGCAGTCATCGATACGGCAGGCGATCCTCCCTTGCTGCTCGATGCGAGGATCGAAAACCGCCCCATTGCCACCGGCCACGTCCATCCACACCACCGCCAGCATGTCGAGCAGCGTCGCGCGTGCCAGCGTGGACAGCCCGGGCAGGGCGACATAACGGCCATCGATGCTGTAGCGCACCTGGGCAGGCCCCGGCTCAAGCGCGTTCAGATGGATATCGCTGGCGCCGGCGTTCAATCCGGCCCGCACGATATCCTCAAAAAGCAGTGCCAGCGTGGGCCGATCGAGCAGACGCGCCCGGGGTTGGCTGGCGGCATCGCTCAACAGGCTGAGCAGCAGCGCCGCCTCGACCTGGATGCGCGCTGGATGGGCCAGAATGTAGCCCCGCGCCCGCAACTGCCGCAGCATTTCGTCGGCCCAGGCACCCCGGACATAACGCGCCTGCGCCAACAAGGCAGCACTGCCATCGGCCAGCAGTACCGGACACAGGTGGCCAGTCAGGCCCGCGAGATCGAACTCGTCACGCAGCACGCGCGCAAACGGAGGATCGAGCTCCTGCAGAGCCTGGACAGCGACGACCTCGCTGTAGTCCGGCACGTCAGTCATGGTCGTCTCCGGGGGACAGCAGGCAGGCCTCGACCAGCGTGCCGTCGGGCCGCTGCAATTGCACGCATGGCCATTGCACGGCATGCAGAACGTAAGCGGGCTGCCCCAGGTCGGCGTACTGGCTGCGTACCCGCTCCAGCCCCTGTTGAGCGCGCATGCGCAGGCCCGCAACGGTGAATTCGGCAATCAGGCGCTGCCCGACGCCATAGAGGGAGTGCAGACGGATCATGGCGCCCCCGGAGGCGGCCTCGGGCGAGGCCGGCGCCTCCGCAGCCGGCCCGGGCGCAACGCCCGGACCGGGGTCAACCGGTGCCTTTGGTGCGTCCAGTTCGCGCCGCAGCCATTGGTCGATGTCCTCACGCAAAACGTCGGCCGGCACCTGCGGGGGAGCGCTCTGCTGCAGCAATGCAGCGTCGCTGTCCGGCGTACCCGCGGACTCGACGGCGGGCGGCGCGGCCTGCACATCGAAGCCAGCGACCCACAGCGCGATCAACAGGCCGGTGCGCCGAAGTTTGGACGCCGGCTCAAGGGATATCCACGGACGGGGCATGCAATGCTCCTTCGAGCAGAACGGTGAGAGGACTGTGACGGAGGGTGATTGCCTGCTCCGGATCGAGCTGCAGCATCAGGCGCTGCCAACGCACGCCCAGAACGGGCCACTCGGGCAGGAAGAAAGAGCGCAGCGGCCCCTTGAAACGAAGCGCTCGCGACATCGGGGCCGTCTTGCCATCACCCGAGGCCGCCGCCCAGGGGCCCATCCATAACTCGGCAAAGGCCTGACGCCAGGGCTGCAGCGCGCGCAGCCACAGCGCGTCGGGGGGCATGCGCCGGGCATCCGCCTGGACGGCCGACGGACATTGCCCGCCGGCCGTCCAGGCCAGCTGGATTTGATCCAGGCCTGGCGTGGAAACACGCCAGCCCGCTTCGAGGCCGGCCTGGAAAGCCGCAGTCATGGCTTGCGCGTCGATTGCGGCATAGTCGGCCCGGCATGCCCATAACCTCCCGGCAGGAGCACAATTCGCCTGCTGCAAGCGCCAGCCAACCCGCTGAACGAGCAGACGCCGCAGACTGTCCAGCACCGCCCCCAGGCACAACGGCTCTGCCTCGGGGAGAGAGGCCTGAACCGGCGGTGACGAGGCCGCCGGCATGACGAGAATCTGGCTTGCGCGCCACGCCAGGCCCCCCACAGCCAGGGGCAGCACGACCAGAAGCAAGCAGCCGGCCAGCCCCGGGGACAGACGCCGCAGGCGCGCGCCCGGCGAAGGCGGCGCGGCCAGCGCCTGCTCGACCGCGGCCGGATCATGGGAGGCGACCTCCCAGGCGGAAGTCAGGCGCTCAAGCGCAGCCTGGGCCTCCTCGTGCTGCGTGAAGAGCCGGTCCCCGCCAGCCTGCACGGCACCATCCTGGACGGCAACCAGCCAATAGCGTCCGCTGACAGGCAGCACCGCCGCGACCGCGCCTGGCGCACATTGCAGGGCCACCTGCTGCGCGGCCGAGAACAGCCGCCCACGCCAGGGCAGGCGCGCGCAGCCTGCCGCAACGGCACGCACGCCACCCAGCACGTATCGGTTGGCCCGCATCTGCCGTGCACGGCGACGCGCCAGCCCTGCTGCGTGACTGCCAAGCACCGCAAACCAGGCCAGGCCGTAAACCCAGCGCACGCCGTCGCGAGCCACATGCAGGCCGGCATCAGCCATCGGCTTCCTCCAGTTGGGCGCTGATCACGATGACTGTCAGCAAACGTTCGTGGCTGGCCTGATCGCGACCGCCGGCCAGCAACGGCGCATCCGGCGCAACGCGCTCGCGCTCGACGCTGTCGGTGCTGCGGTCAAAGCCCGAGAGCACCACCGCCTGTCCGGGGCGCAGCCGCACCTGCTGTACGCTGCCGCTGCCATCCAGGGTGAGCTGCTGGACCTGCAGGGGCCGCTCGCCGTCGCCGAATGCCAGGGCGCGCAAGGGTTGGGCGACAGTGTTGTCATAGCCGATCGACAGCAGGATGCTGCCGTCGTCCTGGGCATCGGGCAGCAGCGTGAGAAAGGTGCCGACGGTCACGCGGCGCTGATTGACCGAAACGGCTGCCGGCGTGCGCGGGTTCTCGCCCGCCGGGCTGCGCTCGATCTGATCCACATAAGAGAAGGTGCTGTGCACCGCGTAGCTGACCGGACGCCGGTTGAGCGTCAGCAGGGGAATGGAGCGGTGATGGCGCACGGCGCCATATTGCGCGAGCGCCTTCAGGATGGCGCGCGAACCCGAGGCGGCCCCCCGGGTAACATTGACGCCCAGGGCGGCACCGGCCGATGACGCCCCGGGTGGCAACAGCGCCTCGATGCCGGCACGCGCGCCGGCATAAAGCAGCCGCCAGTCGATCGCACCCTCGGTGCTGTCACGCAGACGCAAGGTCAGCTCTTCGAAGAGCAGCCTCACGCGCCGGCCGGCGCGCGCATTTTCCTGGGCAATGAAGGCTGCCGCACGCGCCAGCGCAGCGGGCGTATCGGTCACGATCAGGCTGGCGCCGGAGTCGGTCAGCGACACCTGCCCGAAACGCGTCAGAAACGCTTCGACCTGACGCCCCAGCAGCACGGCCGGCGCCGGGAGCTGCAACGATGCGCTGGCCCGGATGGCATGGTCAAAGCCTGCGCCACCGTCGGCGCTTCGGCCCAGCCTGGCTTCGGCCTGCGACTGCAATGGCAACATGCGCAGATCGAACACACGCGTGTCACTGCGATAGAACTCGATGGCACCATCGCGATAGCGCCACCAGACCAGCAGGCGGGCTGCCAGGGAGTCGAGGATATCGGCCAGCGGACGCGGCCCCTCCTGCAGTTCAATGGCGGCCTGTGCCGGCACGACAATGGTTTCCTCTGCGGCGACCCTGGGCAGGAAGCGCTCGGGCGGCAGCAACGCCTCGGGCTGCACCCTCACCGCGATGCCGGTGGCGCGCTGCAGACGCTCGGCCAGCTGCGGCAGGGTAGCGCGGCCGGCGAAGATGAGCGTGGTGTCGACCTTGGCCTGCAAGGGCCGCGGCAAGGCCACTTCGCGGGCCAGGGGCTGGGCCGGGCCCGCCAGCCAGGGTTTTTCGACCTCCTGGGCGGCCTCGCGGGCAGCGCGCAGCAGCTTGGCATCCTGTTGGCGCGCTTCGGCCTGATGCAGGGTTTCGAGGCGCTCGCGCGCCTGGCCGACGGCGTCGCGCAGGCTTTGCCAGTGGGCCCGCAAACCGCAACCGGAGAGCATCAGGCACAAACCCAATCCGCATAGGCTGCGCAGCCCGATATGGCGCCTCATGCCGGCCCCGCCACGCTGCGGTCGCAGCTCTGTGCCAGGGGCAGCACGCGCAAGACCCGATTGGCATAGAAACATGGCTGCAGCGGGCGGTCGCCCAGCTCGGTGGCGCGCAGCAGTTGCCGCACGGCCACCTTGAAATCACCGTCGAAACCGGCCTGGCCCTGCAGAGGAATATCGACCGTGGGCAGCCAATGCTCGGCCCCGAAGACCCAGCCGGCCTGGCGTGCCCAGCGGCTGAGCACGGCGCGCAAGGTGGTGTCCGGCGGACCGGCGAAAAAACGCGGCGACGCCGCTGAGGCGGGACGATGCGGGGAGGACGCCACAGGCGCAGGCGGCGCAGACACGGACGGCACGGCCTGGGCGGAGTCAGCCGCAACAGAAGATGCAACGGGGGCCTCGGCCAGCGCCGGCGCCTGCCCGGATGACGTGGCGTCTGCCGGCGGCGCGGGCAGGCGGGCTGGGGCGTCCCCGGGCCCGCGCTGGCGCTGTGCGTACGCCTGCCGACGCCCTCCGCGCAGCACCAGCTGCGACCAGCCAGGTGGCAGCAGCACGTAGGGGTCTCGACGTTGATACGCCAACAGTTGCTCGCCCTGCGCGCCCAGACCGAAGATGGCGGGAATTGCCTGACCGGCGGGAAACTGCAGCCAGATACCTTCGGGGCTATCGAAAACCTGCAAGGGGGCCACGGCGGCGTCGCCGCTCAGACGCCAGTCGAAGTGGTACAAGCCATCGCCCGCCTGCCAGGCCGCAGGTGCCGTGGCGCAACCGGCCAGGGCCAGCGAAATCGAGAAAGGAAAGACATGGCGCATTGCCCACCTCTGAAGTCTGCCGCGCAGGGCGTATGTCAGGGATGATGGGCAGGCCGAGGCCCAAGCGGTAGACCGGCTTGTACGCGGGAGTTTTCACGCACACTGCCTATGCCGGAAAAGACAACGCCCCCGGACAACCGCAGTGACTGCGGCCTTCCGGGGGCGAGGCAGCCCGGCTTCGATCAGCGCTGGGCTGCGATCGTGCGTGCCTGGCCGATGGCCTTGTTCAGCGCAGCCATGGGAGGCGTGGTGCCGTTCAGGGCTTCGGTGAGATTGCTGTTGAGCACCGGCTCGATGCGTTCGTAGTTGGCGATGCGGAAGCCTCGGCCGTTATCCGGCAGGGGCGTGCGCATCGATGCCACGACTTGCTGGAGGCCAGGAACCTTGTCGTAGAAAGACACATCCGAGGCACGGAAGGCTGCTTCCGTCAGGGGCAGGAAGCCCGTGCGCTGATGCCATTCGGCAGCCACCACCGGTTTGGACAGCCAGCCCAGGAAATCGGCGGTTGCCTTATCCTGGGCAGCCGGGTTGCCACTCAACGCCCACAAGGCCGAACCGCTGACAAAAGGACGGCCGGCCGTCTTGGTGGCCTGATCATAGAAGGGCAACGGCGCCACGCCGAAAGACAGCCCGCGCGTATTCAGGAAATCGCCGAAAGACGAGGACGACGAGGTCAGCACACTGCACTGGCCCTTGGCGAATTTCTGATCCGGCTTCTTGTCGTTGGACGACTCCGTAAACAACAGCGAACGCTTCCAGCTCACCATGAGCGAGATATGGCGCATGTACAGGATGTCGAACTGCATGGTGGGCGCCTGCTTGGCAGCGGTCAGGCCGTTGCTGTTGCTGGCGTAGAACTGGTTGTTCACCGGCGCGAGATTCTCCAGGTGCACGGAGACCTGATCGCTGGAGGCATAGGGGCACTCGACATCGGCGACGTCACGCAGCTTGAGCAGCTCGCCCTGCAGATCGGCCCAGGTACGCGCCGGCTGCTTGGGGTCGAGACCGGCCTTCTTATAAAGCGCCGTGTTGTAGTACATCACCGGCACTTCGGCCATCCAGGGGAAGGCCAGCAGGCGGCCGCGGTTGTCGCGCGTGAAGCCGGACGTGTCAGGCAGGAACCACTTCAGGTCCTTGACCGGATACTTGGCCAGCAACTGGTACATCGGCATGATGGCCTGGTGCTGGGCCACCACTTCGGGGGAGCGATTGTCGGCCAGCTGGATCAGGTTGGGGCGCTTCTTGGCCTTGATGGCCGCGCTGGCTTCCTGCGTCAGAGCCGCTTGCGTGGGAAAGGCGCGCAGCGCGACTTCCACGTCTTTCTGTTCTTTGTTGTATTGCTTGGCCAGCTTCTCGAACTCGACCTTGTTGGGCCCCGCAAGCGTATGCCATACCTCGATCTTGACTGGATCGGCATGCGCCAGGCCCATGGTAGCCATGGCCAAGCCGAACACCCAGGCGCGCCGGCTGGCGGCCGTGGCACGGGCGATGCCCGTCAATTGCAATTTCTTCATAGGTTCACAGACCAAGAAAGGGAAATTCCGGTTCCGGCCGCCGTCCACTGAGCAGATCGGCCAGAGCACGGCCCGAACCCACCCCCATGGTCCAGCCCAGCGTGCCGTGGCCTGTATTGAGATACAGGTTGGCGATGCGTGTGCGGCCGATAAGGGGCACGTTCGAGGGGGTGGACGGGCGCAAACCCGACCAGTAACTGACGCGTTCGAAATCGAGCGCATCGGGAAAGAGCTCCCGCGCCAGCGTGGTCAGCGCATCGCAACGGCCTGCGTTGAGCTCCCGGGAGTACCCCGACAGCTCTGCCGTCCCCGCCATGCGCAAACGATTACCCAGGCGCGAAAACACCACTTTGTGGCTGCTATCGGTCAGACTGACAGAAGGGGCAGCCTCGGGTTTGAGTATAGGATAAGTCGCCGAGTAACCCTTGGCCGGATAGACGTTGCAGGGGACTCCCAGCGGACGGACCAGCATGGGGCTGTAGCTGCCCAGGGCAACCACATAGGCATCGGCATCAATGCGGCCATAACGGCCGTCCGGCTCGATGACCTCCACCCCCAGCACCTGCCCGCCTTCGCTGATCAGGCGGGTGATGCGGGTATTGAAGCGGAAGTCCACGCCGGCCGCCTCGCAGCGCTGCGCCAGGCCCACCGTGAACAGGTGTACGTCGCCGCTTTCGTCTTCGGGGGTGTAATCGCCCCCGACGATGCGCGCACGCTGCGGCGCCAGCGCGGGCTCGATGGCGATGACTTCGTCGGCATTGATGACGCGGCGCTCGACGCCGAAGTCGCGCATCAGGCCCGCGGCGCGCTGCGACGTTTCGAACTCATGCGGATCGCGGTAGAAATTGAGGATGCCGCGCTCCAGCTGGTCATATTCGATCCCCAGCTCGGCACGCATGGCGCGCAGCGTGGAGCGGCTGTACTCGGCCATGCGAACCATGGCGCGGATATTGGGCGCCAGCCGCGATGGCAGGCATTCGCGCAGGAAAGCCAGCCCCCAGACCCATTGGCGCCAGTCCAGCTGCGGGCGGAACAGCAACGGCGCGTCATCCTGGAACATCCACTTCAGGAGCTTGAGCGGCGCCTGAGGGTTGGCCCAAGGCTCGGCATAAGAAACCGAAATCTGCGCACCATTGGCCAGACTGGTTTCCTGGGCCGGCCCGGTAGAGCGGTCGACCACCACGACGTCATGGCCGGCCTGTGCAAGCCACCAGGCGCTTGATATCCCAATGATGCCGCTGCCCAATACCGCTACTTTCATGCGCCAATCGCTCCTGTGTGTCTCCGGTAGATCCCGGCAACTTGCCTGTCAGACACCACCTATTTATTGGTGGGGCAGTTTACTCCCCTCCCCGTGCGAGCGCCTATGGGACGACGGTAAAAAAACCCTTCATTCACCGTGGCTATCCGAAGCGCGGCCACCCACGTGGCCGGAGCCTGCGGGGGCGGGCAAAAAAAAGGGAAGCTTCGCCGGCATCCAATGCCGAGAGGCCTCCCCCTGCTTGTTACAAAGCCGCCATGCCTCAGGCGGTCTCGATGCGTGCGAGATCCGCCTCCGACGTGAAGGCATCGGCGTAGAACTCGTCTTCCGGCAAACCGCATTGCAGGGTGAAATCACGCCTGGCGGCGTCGACCATGGCAGGGGCACCACAGGCATAGACCTGATAGCCGGCCAGATCCGGGATGTCCTGCATCACGGCCTCATGAACAAAGCCGCTGCGGCCGCTCCAGGCGTCCTCTGGCAAGGCGTTGGACACCACCGGGATGTAGGTCAGCGAGGGCAGCGCCTGAGCCCAGGATTGCGCCAGCGCGTTCATGTAGAGGTCTTGCGGGCGGCGCCCGCCCCAGTACAAGGAGACAGGCCGACGGATATCCTGGTGGATGATGTGTTCGACGATGGCCTTGACCGGCGCAAAACCAGTGCCGCTGGCCAGCAGCACGATGGGCTTGTCGGAATCCTCGCGCAGGAAGAAAGAACCGAACGGACCTTCCAGGCGAAGGATTTCGCGCTCTTTCATCTGGGTGGCGCCCTTGCCGAACACGTGATCGGTGAAAAGCCCGCCAGGCATGTGGCGGATGTGCAGCTCAAGGGGGCTGCCCTTGTGCGGCGCACCGGCCATCGAATAGCTGCGGCGCTTGCCATCCTTCAGGATGACCTCGATGTACTGCCCGGCGTAGTAGAGAAATTTCTCGGAGGCGGGCAGTTGAAGCTTGATCTCAACGACGTCCGGCGCCAGCGGCGTGAGCGTCTGCACGCGCGAAGGCAGCTTGCGGATCTGGATGTCGGTGGCCAGGCGCACTTCGGTCGATTCGATCACCAGATCGCTTTGCGCGCGCGCCTGACAGAACAGCGTATAGCCTTCGGCCAGATCTTCGGGCGACAGGATTTGCGCCGGATAGACCCCGGCATCGACCTCGCCGGCCACCACCTTGCCCTTGCAGGTCGAGCAGGCGCCGGTGCGGCAGCTATAGGGCAGGATGATGCCTGCGGCCATGGCCGCATCGAGCACCGTCTGGCCGGGCTCGACCTGGAATTGATGCAGACTGGGTTGGATGGTGACCTGAAAGCTCATAGTGATGCGAATCAAGAAAGAGGGAACACGGACGCCACCCAAACGGCGGCGTCCCTGGGCGGCGCCGTCAGGCGGTGAATTGGCGGATTTCCTTGACGCGATTGTCGTCGGTGACCAGCACCACGGTCGGCTTGTGAGTCGCCGAATCTTCCTCGGACATCGGGCCGTAGGTGCAGATGATCATCAGGTCGCCGACCTGCGCCCGGCGCGCAGCCGCGCCATTGAGCGAAATCGCGCCGCTGCCGCGGGCAGCCTTGATGATATAGGTATCGAAACGCTCACCATTGGTGACGTTGTAGAGTTCGATACGCTCGAACTCGCGCATACCAGCGGCGTCCAGCAGATCTTCGTCAATGCCACACGAGCCTTCGTAGTGCAGATCGGCTTCGGTGACCGTGACGCGGTGCAGCTTTGCCCGCAGCATAATGCGTTGCATAAAGAGAATTCCTGGGTAGGCGGTCCGGACCGCAAAAATATTCGTCGCGCCGGCCATCTCAGCCGGTCGCAAGGCCCCGGCACCGGTTTTTGCCTGGGGTCGGCGCTTATTTTATAATCTTTGGGCCCTGGGACGACCCGGGGCCGGCATTTGATCTGCGGCGCCCTGCGCGCCGCTTGCCGAAAATCCGGGGACGGCCCCTTGCGCCTGGCCGCAGCCAGGCTCACGCCAAGGAGCTCTCCATGACCTGGATCATCCTCATTCTCGCCGGTCTCTTCGAAATCGTCTGGGCTGTCGGCCTCAAGTACACGCACGGTTTTACCCGGCTGACGCCCTCGCTGATCACCGTGGGCGGCATGATCATCAGCTTCTGGCTGCTGGCGATCGCCATGAAATCCCTGCCGCTGGGCACGGCCTATGCGGTCTGGGTCGGCATTGGCACCATCGGCGCATTCGTGGCCGGCATCATCCTGTTTGGGGAAACGCTGAGCGCACTGCGCGTGATCAGCGTGCTGCTGATCGCCGCCGGCCTGGCTGGCCTGAAGCTGGCCAGCGGCTGAAGCGGCTCAGAAGTCCAGCTCGGCCTGAGCGCTGTCACCGACTCGCAGCATGACTTCATCCTGTGCGTCGATGATGCCGTTCTGGCCGAACACCACCCCCTCCTCCAGTGTCCGGTACGCCGCGAGCGTCAGCCCGGGCTCCTGGTATTGCTGGGCGGTTTCCTGATCGATATCGGGGATGCTGCAGCGCGTGCACGGTTTGACCAGCGCAATGCGCCAGGCACCGAAATCGACCAAGGCGGTAACGTCCTCTTCAAACGCCTGCCAATCATCACCTTCCAGCACAATGTTGGGCCGGAAACGATTGACCGGCACCGGCGCCACGCCTTTGGCAGCCAGACGGGCGTTGAGGTCGTCGAGCGACGCCTGATTGATCACCAGCAAGGGAAAGCCATCGGCAAAACCGAAATGATGATCTCCCGCGAACGCCCCGGCCGCATCAGGATGACGTTCGCACCAATCCTGCACTCGTTGCGGCTTGGCGGCGCGACGCGCCTGGGCGTCGACCTTGACCAGGCGACAGGGCTGGCCCAGAAACCTGCTGAGCCACTGCGCGGCCTCGTCGCTCTCGGCGCGCGCCTGCACAGTATCCCGCCAGACCACCACGGGCTCGGCCCGGGTGGCCAGCTGGCTGCCATCCAGCGCGATGTCCAGGTCCGGCATGTCCGGAGCGCTCAGGCGCAGGACATCGGCCGTCAGGCTGGGCCGGATAAGCGCCATGCGCGGCCATTGGCGCTGCGTCATGAACTGCCCGCTCTGGCCTAGGATCATCCAGCGCCGGTCATGCGCCAGACCGGCGCGCCCCAGGCGGGCTGCCGGCAGGTCGATGCCATGGCAGGATTTGATGGGATAGATGTGCAGGCTGCGGACAGTAAGCGGCATGACGTCGATGCACGAAAGAGGGAGCAGGAAAGCATAGCAGAGCCGGCAGGCAGAAAAAAACCAGGCGCCCGAAGGCGCCTGGCAAGCGATACCGCGATGACAGCCGCCGATCAGGCGAACGCCGTCTCGGCCAGCGGCTCCACCGGCTCGAAACCCTTGCGCGTGGCAATGTGCTCGGGGCGCGGGGTCAGGCCGCACTTGGGCTGCGCCAGCACGTTTTCCACGCTGTTGTAGACCATGAACACGTTGGCGCGCGGCCAGGGCGAAATGTTGCTGTTCGAGCCATGCATGGTGTTGCAATCGAAGAACACGACCGAACCGGCCGGCGCCGTCATGGTGCGTATGCCGCCCTGCTCGGCCAGCAGCTGCAGGCTGACCGGATCCGGCACGCCATACTCCTGCTTCTTGAGCGACTGCTTGTAGTGATCATCCGGCGTCTCGCCCACGCAGGAGATGAACTGACGGTGCGATCCCGGCACCAGCATCAGGGGCCCGTTGGTCTCGTTGTTGTCCGTCAGCAGCACCGAGCAACTCAGCGCCCGCATGGCCGGCATGCCGTCCTCGACGTGCCAGGTCTCGAAGTCGGAGTGCCAGTAGAACTCCTTGCCCTTGAGGCCCGGCTTCATGTTGGCGCGCGACTGATGGATATAGACCTCCGAACCGAGGATCTGGCGCGCCACATGCGCCAGCCGTGGCTCACGCGTGAGCCGGGCCAGCAAGGGGCTGAGCACGTGCACCATGAAGATGGAACGCACGGCGCTGCTGCCCGGTTCGGTGATGGCTTCTTCGCGACGCACGATGGCCGGATCGCGCGTCATGCGCTCGACCTCGGCCAGCAGTTGAGCGACCTCGTCGGCCGAGAACAGGTTCTCCAGCAGGAGAAAACCGTCGCGCTCATAGGCCTGCAACTGTTCGGCGCTCAGGACATCGGCATAGCTGCCGTCGCCGTAGACGACCGGGTCCTGGCGCGCGATGATGGCCGCGGCCCGATCGGTGCGTGAAGCATACGGATCTTGTGCAGTGGAAATCATCGTCTGCCTCCTTTCTTTCAAGCCGTCTCGGTTTCCGGCAAGGCATAGACGCCATCGGCGTCATGCACTTCCTGCCCCGTCAACGGCGGATTGAATACGCAAATGACGCGCAGCGGCTCCTTGCCGCCACACAGCCAATGCTCGTCATGCTGATCGAGGGCATAGACCACACCCGGACCCAGGTCGTAGCACTTGCCGTCGGCCACGGTTTCGATGGAGCCATCTCCTTCGATGCACCACACGGCTTCCAGGTGGTTCTTGTAATGGATGTGGGTGCGGGTGCCCGGGAAGATGGTGGTCTCATGGAAAGAGAACCCCATGTTGTCCTTCTTGAGCAGCACGCGACGGCTCATCCACGTGTCCGTACGGACCTCGTCGGCGGTGCCGATCACATCTTTTACATTGCGCACGATCATTAGCGTTTTCCTCCAAATTTGAGAACCCGTGCCGAAGGCTGGGTTTGGCCCAAGGCGTCGGCCACACTGGCCTCGATGACTTCCAGCCCCTGCATCAGCAGTTCGTCTTCGATCGTCAGGGCCGGCAGCAGCTTGAGCACTTCGTCATGCGCGCCGGAGGTCTCGATGACCACCCCACGCTCGAAAGCCTTGCTGGCGATCTGATTGGACAGTTCCGGCGTCGCGGTGCTGACCAGGCCCTGGATCAGGCCCCGGCCACGCGCGGCCAGGCCGGCGTTGGGATAGCTGTGTGCCAGGTTCTCCAGCCAGTCGCGCACGATGCGCTCCTTGCGCTGCACCTCGGTGGAGAACGCGTCGCTGGCCCAGTAGCTGTCCAAGGCCTGTGCGGCGGTGACGAAAGCCAGGTTGTTGCCTCGGAATGTGCCGCTGTGCGCGCCCGGTTTCCAGACATCCAGCTCGGGCTTCATCATGACCAGCGACATCGGCAGGCCGAAACCCGACAACGACTTGGACAAGGTGATGATGTCGGGCCGCAGGCCGGCCGACTCGAAGCTGAAGAAACTGCCGGTGCGCCCGCAACCGACCTGGATGTCATCCACGATAAGCAGCATGTCGTGACGGTGGCAGAGCTTCTCCAGCTCCTTGAGCCAGCGCAACGTCGCCACGTTGACCCCGCCCTCGCCCTGCACGGTTTCCACGATGACGCCAGCCGGCTTGTCCAGACCACTGCTGGGGTCTTCCAGCATGCGTTCCAGATAGGCAATGGTGTCGACGTCGGGGCCGAAATAGCCGTCATAGGGCATGAAGGTGGTATTGCCCAGGGCATAGCCCGCCGCACCACGGAACTTCATGTTGGCCGTGGCCGCCAGCGAACCGCCGCTCACGCCATGAAAGCCATGCGTGAAAGAAATGATGTTGGGGCGGCCCTTGACCTGACGGGCGATTTTCAGCGCGGCCTCGACCGCGTTCGTACCCGTGGGGCCGGTGAACTGCAAGGTATAGCGCCAGTTGCGCGGCTTGAGCAGCACCCGCTCGAAGGTTTCGAGAAAGCGCTTCTTGGCGCTGGTGGCCATGTCCAGGCCATGGACGACACCGTCGCTGGCCAGGTATTCGAGCAGTTTCTCTTTGAAGACAGGGTTGTTGTGGCCGTAGTTCAGGGTGCCAGCGCCACTGAAGAAGTCGATGTACTCGCGACCGCTCTCATCGATGAGCAGAGATCCGCGAGCCTGGCTGAATATCACCGGGAAGGACCGGATGTAGCCACGCACCTCGGACTCCATCCGGTCAAATATTTTTAAATCCATGTGATCCTCCCTTTCTAAATTGACAGACAACACGCCCCCGACCGTGCCCGCAACGGGCTCGGCTGAAGGTGCATCCTGTGGTGTTATCGGCCTGAGTGGCCGCCAGACTGAAGTCGCTAATGCGACGACGGCGCAAACGGACCGATTTTCAACAACATCTCGTCATCATGGTCGGCGCCGCCGAATACGCCCCGATCGAAATAGGGCTGTTCGGCGATATGCGCCCCCATTGCGGCCGCCAGGCCTGCGAAGGTGCGGCGCGAGGCCTGATTGTCAGGACCAACCGTGGTTTCGAGATGGCGAACCTGGCTGAGCGAATCCCGCCGCAGCAATTCGGTGAGCATGGCGCGGGCCAGACGCTGGCCGCGCGCTCTTTCATGGACCGCGACCTGCCAGACGAACAACACATCGGGCCGGGTCGGGGGTTGATAAGCGGAGATAAACCCATCGATGCTGCCGCCCGGGCTCTCGGCCACCACGCAAGTGGCGCCGTGGTGCTCGCACAGGAGCAGATAGGCGTACATCGAGTTCAGATCCAGCGGCGGGCACTCTGCCACCAACTGGTGTATGGCGGCGCCATCGGCGAGGCGGGGAGGCCTCAAATGATGGCGCGGTTCTTGAGGGGCTGCCCCGAGGGCAGCCGGAGAGGGGGAAGTCGTCGTGGAATATTGAATATCGCTGTCTCTCATACAACCAATCCCGATTCAGGTGGCGCCCCACCCGTCGGAACCTCCAGGATGGGCGAAGCCACATCGCCGGCCGCCTCGGCATCGGGTTCCTCTTCCATGAGGTCCACGATGCGCTCAAGGGCAAGCGTGATGGTGGCCTGCTCCAGTTCGGGCAGGGCGTTGAGCGCATCCGCCAGATGCTTTTGCAACGGCGACGGCGCCTGCGTAGCCACTTCGCGCCCCGCCTCGGTGGCGGTGACGAATACGATGCGGCGGTCCTCGGTGCCGCGTTCGCGGCGGATCAGACCTTTGTCTTCCAGACGGTCCAGGATGCCAACCACCGTGCTGGGGCTGACATGCATCTCGCGACTGATCGCCGTGGCGGTCATGGGCCCATTGGCAATGACCGTGCGCAGACACATCAACTGCGGCGCAGTGATATGGCTGACAGCCGCCAACTGGCGCGAGTGCAGTGCAATCGAACGCGTAATGCGACGCAGGGCGCGCAGGATGCGCAGATCGTATTGCTGTGAAGTGTCCGTCATGGAGACGTTAGTCATGGTGAACAAGGATGCTCAGAAAATTAATTTCTACACGAATGATATGAGTCGATCTAATTCAAGTCAAACCAATTTTTCGTGCACGATGTAATAAAAAGAACGTTTATCTAGGGATAACCCTTAGAGCAACGATTTTTTCTCAGGATGCTGCCGCGCCCTGACGGCGCCAGGGCACGCGACGGCCTTGAGTCAGGCAGCGCAGCCCCCACTCTACCGGCCCATAGGCGTGCCGCCGCATCCACCAGGCCGACACGGCCAGCTCGGCAACAAACACCAGCAGCGCCAGCCCCAACGCCGCCGGCGGCCCTACCCGATCGATCAGCCCCAAGCCCCAGCCGGTGAACAGCCAGGCGCCGGCCACAGACTGCAGCAGATAGTTCGACAAGGCCATGCGCCCGGCAGGCGCGAGCCACCCGAGCACGCGCGCGCCCCGCGGACGGCCCCAGGCCAGCATGAACAGGCAGACATAGGCCAGGCTCAGCAAGGGCGCCGTAAGCATGCCGATGGCCAGTGCCAGCAGCGTCATCTGCCAGGTGGCCCCCGGCGCAGACACCACGCCATAGAACACGGCGCCCGCCAGACCCAGCGGCAGGGCCAGCCAGGCCAACGCGCGCAGGGCGGCCCGATGCGTCCAGGGCGCATGCAGGGCCTGGCGCTTGGCCAGCGCCAGGCCCACCAGAAACATGGCCATGGCGCCGGGCCCCTGGCCGAACAGTTCGGCCAGCCAGACTTCGCGACTCAGGTCGTGCCAGTGCTGCGCGATGACCTCGCTCACCGGCCCGCGGTAGGCGGCGATCTGCGCCTGGATATGGGCATACGCCTCCTGCCAGCTCAGCGGATCGGCTTCTTCCGGGTTACTCAGTAAACCCAGCAGCAACCAGGGCAGCATGCCCAGCACGATCAGCGCCAGGGCTACCCGCAGCGCACGACGCGGCGGCCAGTGCCGGCATGCCAGCAGCACCAGGCCGAACAGGGCGTAGGCCAGCAGGATATCGCCCTGGAAAAAGAGCAGCCCGTGGGCCAACCCCAGCGCCGCCAGTCCCGCCAGACGACGCCCCATACGTGCGCCGAAGGCAGCCCCCGCCCGCTCGGCGGCCTGCATCTGCAGATAGAAGCTGTAACCGAACAGGAAAGAAAACAACAGATAGAACTTGGCCTCGAAGAAAACCGCCAATGCCAGGAGCGTCGCCCGATCCCAGACGGTGTCAAAGCCTGGCTGGGGAAAACCGCTGCCATAGTAGGCCGAGGCGAAAACCTGGTAATTGACCAGGGCGATACCCATCAAGGCAAAGCCGCGCAAGGCATCGAGATGGGTGAGCCGATCAGGGGCCGAAGTAGACATCATGAGCTTCAGGGGCGTTTGAAAAAAGGCGGCCTGCCGGCCGCCTTGGTAAGAGTCCGCTGGCGCGCCTGTCAGCGCACCGAAGACAGCACCGGCTGCTTGGGCCGCACGTCAAGCTGGCGACCCTTGCGCGCGCGCTTGCCGACATACACCGCCAGCGCCTCGCCCACCAGGATATCCTCGGTCGGCTTGTTGCGGTAAATGCCGCTTGCGCGCACCCCGGCAGGCCCGGCTGGCACGACCTGAGCCAGCGTGTCCCTGTCGTCCAGCCCCATCAGAATGGTGCCGCGACCGCCGCCCGACAGCGTCTTGACCTCTTCCAGCCCGAACACCAGCATGCGCCCCTTGGCCGAGACCAGAGCCAATTGCACGGCCCCCGCAAACAAAGCCACCGGCGGCAGAATCGCATCGCCCTTCTCGACCGTGATGAATTGTTTGCCCGCGCGCTGGCGCGTGCACATGTCGGAGAAGCGCGTGGCAAAGCCATAGCCGGAGCGCGTGGCCAGCAACCAGCGACTGTCGGCAGCCGCCGCGATGGCATGCACGATGCGAGAGCCGGCTTCCAGATCGATCATGGTGGTCACGGGCTGGCCGTCACCGCGCGCCGACGGCAGCCCAGAGACGGCAACCGAATAGACCCGGCCATTATCCCCGATGACCACCAGCGTATCGGTGGTTCGGCACTCAAAGGCCCCATACAGCGCATCGCCCTGCTTGAAACTGAACTGCCCGGCATCATGTCCGTGCCCCTGGCGGGCCCGCAGCCAACCGTTCTGCGAAACGATGACCGTCACCGGCTCGTCCAGCACCTTGGTCTCCAGCACGGCCCGTTCGGCGCTTTCGATCAGGGTCCTGCGGTCGTCGCCGAACTGCTTGGCATCGGCCTCGATTTCCTTGATGAGCAGGCGCTTGAGCGAACTGGGGTTGTCCAGCAGGTCTTGCAGGCGTACCTGCTCCTGGCGCTTGTCGGCGAGCTCCTGTTCGATCTTGAATCCTTCCAGGCGGGCCAGCTGGCGCAGGCGCATCTCAAGAATGTCCTCGGCCTGGCGCTCGGTAAGCTTGAAGCGGGACATCAGGGCCTGGCGTGGCTCATCCGAGTCGCGGATCGTCTGAATGACCTCGTCCACATTGAGATACACCACCATGCGCCCTTCGAGCACATGGATGCGATCGAGCACCTTGTCCAGGCGATGGCGCGTACGACGCACCACCGTGTTGGTACGAAAGGCGACCCATTCCTCAAGGATCTCGCGCAGCCCTTTCTGGCGCGGACGGCTGTCGGTGCCGATGCACACCAGATTGATCGGCACATTGCTTTCCATGCTGGTCTGGGCCAGCAAGGTGTTGACGAACTCGTCACGGTCCACCCGCGACGTCTTGGGCTCGAACACCAGCCGTACGGCCGCGTCCTTGCCCGACTCGTCGCGCACCGCGTCCAGCAGCGCCAGCATCATGGCCTTGCTTTGCTGCTGCTCCGGCGAAAGCGATTTCTTGCCAGCGCGGACCTTGGGGTTGGTGAGCTCCTCGATTTCTTCGAGCACCTTCTGGCCCGACGTGCCGGGCGGCAGCTCATGGACCACCAGCTGCCACTGGCCGCGCGCCATTTCCTCGAAAGTCCAGCGTGCGCGTGCCTTGAGCGAACCGCGTCCGGTGGTATAGATGTGGGCGATGTCGGCCGCCGGCGTGATGATCTGGCCGCCGCCGGCAAAGTCGGGGCCCGGCACCATCTCAAGCAAGGCCTGGTCTTCGATCTTGGGATTGCGGATGAGGGCCACGCAGGCCTGCGCCACTTCGCGCAGGTTGTGTGCCGGGATTTCGGTGGCCATGCCCACGGCAATGCCGGAGGCGCCGTTGAGCAACATCACCGGCAGACGCGCGGGCAGCATCTGCGGCTCTTGCTGGCTGCCGTCGTAGTTGGGCACGAAATCGACCGTACCCTCGTCCAGCTCGTCGAGCAGCAGCCGCGCAAACGGCGTCAGGCGCGCCTCGGTGTAGCGCATGGCCGCCGCATTGTCACCATCGCGCGAGCCGAAGTTGCCGTGCCCGTCGATCAGGGGATAACGCAGGGAGAAATCCTGCGCCATGCGCACCATGGCGTCATAGGCGGCCTGGTCGCCATGCGGGTGATACTTGCCGAGCACGTCGCCGACCACACGAGCCGACTTGACCGGCTTGGCGCCGCTGGCCAGGCCCATGGCCTGCATGGCATAGAGAATGCGCCGCTGCACGGGTTTCTGGCCGTCGCCGACATCGGGAAGCGCGCGGCCGCGCACCACCGACACGGCGTAGTCGAGATAGGCTTGCTCGGCATAGCGGCCCAGCGTGATGGCCGCGTCGTCTCCGCCCGCGCCCGGGGCGTCGAACAGCCCTGCTTGATTGCTGTCAGTCATGGGGAGTGATCGGTTTATTGGCTCAGTTCAGTGTTGGCGACACGGTCGCGCAGCACGGCGCGCACGGCGTCGATATCGGCCGCGGGCTGACCGCGCTTGGGGACAATGACCCCCTGCAACGGAGCGATAAAAAGAAAGAGATAGTCGCTGGTTTCCTGGACCTGCTGAACCAGGTTCCAGGGCAGCGTGCCGCTGCCCTGCTCGCCGGTGTCCAGCACACCCTCCGGAGCGAAGTCCAGCTGATGCCGCCCCAGGAAGGGGTTCTTCGGATCGCGGCCCAGCGCGCGGCGCACATTGGCGCGCGTGAGCGCCGGCACCAGACGCTCGAAGGTCAGGCCCAGAAGCAGCAGCACCACCGCCGCCACTACGGCGGCCTCGAAGAAGGCCGGCAATGCCGCGCCCCAGTCCATGGCCCCATCCGCGTCACGGGTACGCGCCACCACCAGCAGCAGCAGGCCCAGCACCATGATGGTCCCGAAACGCAGATGGCTGCGCAGCCGGCGTCGCTTGAGCTCCGGACGCTTGTGCGCCTGCGTGACGAAGGCTTCGTAATCCGCCACGGTCAGGTCGACCGTGATGGACGGCGTCGATTTGTCGGTATCGCTCATCAGATGTCCAGTTCCGCCAGGTTGCCTTTCTCTTCGATCCAGGCGCGCCGCTGGGCGGACTCGCCCTTGCCCATCAGCATGTCGAACATGCGCTTGGTGTCTTCCGGCGTCAGTTCGCCATAGGCCACCGGCAGCAGGCGTCGCGTATCCGGATTCATGGTGGTTTCCCAGAGCTGCTCGGGATTCATTTCGCCCAGGCCCTTGAATCGGCTGACGCTCCAGGCGCCCTCGCGCACGCCCTCCTTGCGCAGTTTGTCCTGGGCTGCTTCGAGTTCGCCGCTGTCCAGGCAGTAGATCTTGCGCGCCGGGCGTTTGCCCTGCGCCGGCACGTCCAGACGGAACAGGGGCGGACGCGCCACATACACATGACCGGCTTCGACCAGCTTGGGGAAATGCTTGAAGAACAGCGTGAGCAGCAGCACCTGGATGTGCGAACCGTCAACGTCAGCATCCGACAGAATGCAGATGCGTCCATAACGCAGGCCCGACAGGTCAGGCGTATCGGCCGGGCCGTGCGGATCCACACCCACCGCCACCGCGATGTCATGGATCTCGTTATTGGCGAACAGCCGGTCGCGATCGACCTCCCAGGAATTCAGTACCTTGCCGCGCAAGGGCAGGATGGCCTGGAATTCCTTGTCGCGCCCCATCTTGGCAGACCCGCCTGCCGAGTCGCCCTCGACCAGAAAGATCTCGGTGCGGCTGGCGTCGCTGGCCTCGCAATCGGTCAGCTTGCCTGGCAGCACGGCGACGCCCGAACTCTTGCGCTTTTCGACCTTGGCTGCCGAGCGCGCGCGCGCCTGGGCCTGGCGGATGGCCAGTTCGGCCAGTTTCTTGCCGAACTCGACATTGCTGTGCAGCCAGAGATCCAGCGCGCTCTTGGCGAAGCCGCCTACCAATCGCACGGCGTCACGGCTGTTCAGGCGCTCTTTGATCTGGCCCTGGAACTGCGGATCCAGGACCTTGGCCGAGAGCACGAAGCTGGCGCGCGCGAACACATCCTCGGGCAGCAGCTTGACGCCCTTGGGCAACAGGCTGTGCAGCTCGGCGAAACTTTTCACCGCACCGAACAGGCCTTCGCGCAACCCGGACTCGTGGGTACCGCCGGCCGACGTGGGGATCAGGTTGACGAAGGACTCGCGCACCACGGCGCCATCCT
Organism: Bordetella trematum; assembly: GCF_900078335.1. Classification (GTDB taxonomy): domain Bacteria; phylum Pseudomonadota; class Gammaproteobacteria; order Burkholderiales; family Burkholderiaceae_B; genus Bordetella; species Bordetella trematum. Next base: position 157,622 of record NZ_FKBR01000009.1, on the reverse strand, counting down.
CGGTCCAGGCCACGACCCATTGCGCGCCCTCGCCCTCGGCGAAGTGCTCGTGATCGGCGCCGGCATACTGCTGGCCCTCGAAGAACGGCACCATCAGTTCGGCGCCCGCCAGCGCCTCGGCCAGATAACCGCGCAGGCCGTCCTGGTACTGCCAGGTCTTGGTTTCGCCGGATTTTTCGTTGATCAGCGTGACTTTCACGCCCGGCAGCAGCACGGCCTTGCTGCGCAGCAAGTGATTGAGCTCGCCCTGCGGAATATTGGCGCTGTCGAAATACTTGGGATCCGGCCAGACCCGCACGCGGGTGCCGGATTTCTTGCGCCCGCCGGCCGCAAAAGGTGCGAGCGCTTCCTCGACCTCGCCGCCGGCAAACACCAGACGATGCACGCCGCCGTCGCGCCAGACCACCACTTCCATGCGCTTGGACAAGGCATTGGTGACCGACACGCCAACGCCGTGCAGCCCGCCCGAAAAGGCGTAGGCGCCGCCGCCCTGCTTGTCGAACTTGCCGCCGGCATGCAGCCGGGTGAATACCAGCTCAACGACCGGCGCATGCTCTTCGGGATGCAAGCCGACCGGAATGCCCCGGCCGTCGTCCTCGACGGCAATGCTGCCATCGGCATGCAGCGTGACCTGGATCTGCCGGCCATGCCCGGCCAGGGCTTCATCGGCGGCGTTGTCGATCACTTCCTGCACGATGTGCAACGGATTTTCGGTACGGGTATACATGCCCGGGCGCTGCCGCACGGGCTCCAATCCCTTCAGAACGCGGATCGACGCTTCGGTGTAACGTGGTGTGGCCAAGTTATCCCCAACATCTGTGGAAAAAAACCTACATTTTACGGATAAGCCCATATGTGGCGCGGGTTTTAGTGGGTTGCGCACACCCTGAGCAGGCCGGAATTCGGTAGGATCATCAGATCGGTATGCTACCGAGGCCGGTTGCGCCGCATCATGCCACACAAAACCGGCAAACCCTGTTGTTATTGACAGTGGTATGCTTTAATCCTTCCATCGAACAAGTAACAAAGGCTATGGCCTGCGCGGCCCTAGACCTCGTCGGAAATCCCCATCATGAGCGAGCAAATCAAGAACATCAGCGACGCCAGCTTCGACAGCGACGTGCTGAAGTCCAGCCAACCCGTGCTGGTCGACTACTGGGCGGCCTGGTGCGGTCCCTGCAAGATGATCGCCCCCATCCTGGAAGAAGCGGCCGCCGAGTACGCCGGCCGCCTGACGATCGCCAAACTCAACATCGACGAGAACCAGGCCAGCGCAGCCAAATACGGCATCCGCGGGATTCCCACGCTCATGCTGTTCAAGGATGGTCAGGCCGTCGCGACCAAGACCGGCGCGCTGTCGAAGTCCCAGCTCACCGCATTTCTGGACAGCGCGTTGTAAACTACGCGCTGCGGACCCCAGCGCTGCCCGCGGCAGCGCTTAGCGAGTACCGCGCGAGCCCGTCCGAGGCTCGCCGCCAGACCCCATCTCATCTCTCTCCCCCTAATTCACAGCGATGCACCTCAATGAACTGAAGGCGCTGCACGTCTCGCAGTTGCTGGAAATGGCCGCTGGCCTGGAAATCGAGAACGCCAACCGTCTGCGCAAGCAGGAGTTGATGTTCGCCATCATGAAGCGGCGCGCCAAACAAGGCGAGCAGATCTTCGGCGACGGCGTCCTGGAGGTCCTGCCCGACGGCTTCGGTTTCCTGCGCTCGCCCGAGACCTCGTATCTGGCCAGCACCGACGACATCTATATCTCGCCGTCGCAGATCCGACGTTTCAACCTGCACACCGGCGACTCCATCGAAGGTGAAGTCCGCACGCCCAAGGATGGCGAGCGCTACTTCGCGCTGGTCAAGGTAGACAAGGTCAACGGCGTGACGCCCGAGACCATCAAGCATCGCATCATGTTCGAGAACCTGACGCCGCTGCACCCGAACCGGGTCATGCGTCTGGAACGCGACATCAAGAGCGAAGAAAACCTGACCGGCCGCATCCTCGACGTGTTTGCGCCCATCGGCAAGGGCCAGCGCGGCCTGATCGTCGCACCGCCCAAGTCGGGCAAGACGGTGATGATGCAGCACATCGCGCATGCCATCACGACCAACTATCCGGACGCCGTCATGATCGTCCTGCTGGTTGACGAGCGCCCCGAGGAAGTCACCGAAATGCAGCGCACCGTGCGCGGCGAAGTGGTGGCCTCGACCTTCGACGAGCCGGCCACCCGCCACGTGCAGGTCGCCGAGATGGTGATCGAGAAGGCCAAGCGTCTGGTCGAAATGAAGAAGGACGTGATCATCCTGCTGGACTCGATCACCCGTCTGGCGCGCGCCTACAACACCGTGGTGCCCGCTTCCGGCAAGGTGCTGACCGGTGGCGTGGACGCCAACGCCCTGCAACGCCCGAAGCGATTCTTCGGCGCCGCGCGCAACCTCGAAGAAGGCGGTTCGCTGACCATCCTGGGCACGGCACTGATCGAAACCGGCAGCCGCATGGATGAAGTCATCTATGAAGAGTTCAAGGGCACCGGCAACTCCGAAGTCCACCTGGAGCGCCGCCTGGCCGAGAAGCGCGTCTACCCGGCCATCAACCTGAACAAGTCGGGCACCCGCCGCGAAGAGCTGCTGATCAAGCCCGAACTGCTGCAGAAGGTGTGGGTGCTGCGCAAGTTCATCCACGATATGGACGAAGTCCAGTCGATGGAGTTCATCCTCGACAAGATGCGCGCCACCAAGACCAACGCCGAATTCTTCGACATGATGAAGAAATAAGGCGGCAGTCCTGCCATGCTAAAAGCCCGTCCCAGAGACGGGCTTTTAGCATGCGGCCCCGACACAAAGGCGGCGCGGGCCAAGCCTGAAAAGCCGCCCTTGGCTGCCAGACGACGATCTCGTGGCTCATGCCGAAGGGCGATGCAAGGCATCCCCGCCGCACTGCCCCGGCCGGGCCGGGGAGAAAACCAGAAAGCTGATGGCTGCCAGCACGAGAGCGCTGCTGGCCCCGTACACCATGACCCAGCCGAATCCCGTCACGAGTGCGGCATGGATCTCATCCTGAAGGGCAGCGATGTTCGCCAGCAGACCGCCGTGCTGCGCGAGCGTCACGTCGCCTGCCGCAATTCTTTCGGCAAGAAGCCGAAGCTCGGCTGAATCTGTCAGTCCCAGAGTGTCGCGCAGATAGGCCATGATGCCCTGAACCAGCACGAAGCCCATCACGGCGATGTTGAACGCCAGCGAAATCATCCGGGCGCTGGTATCTGCGCCTGAGGCCATGCCTGCACGCTCCACCGCAACGGACGCGGTGATGGTATTGGTGGTGGTTGTGTTGGCCAGGCCGAGCCCGATGCCGGCCAGCACACAACCGGGCAGGATCAGCCAGCCCGGCTGTGCGGAAACGCTGCCTATCCTCATCAGTACGAAACCCAGGCCAATGGTGGCCATGCCCAGGGGGATCACGATGCCTGGCTGCCACCGCAAGGCCAGGCGCTCGGCCAGCGGCGGCACGAACAGCGTGGGCAAGGTGTAGGCCAGCAGCGCCAAGCCGGTTTGCACGCTGTCATACCCCAGGGCGCTATGAAAGTAGATCGGCAGATAGATAATGAACGGCCAGAAGCTGAAGTTCTGCCCCATCGATCCGAGCAGCGCGCCCGAAAAACGCCTCACACGGAATACCGAAAACTCGATCATCGGCCTGGGGCTGACACGCTCGGCCACGATGAAGCCCGCAAAACTCAGCAGCGACAGGCCGATGATGCCCAGGGCCGCAGGGCTGCCGAAGCCCAGCACAGGCCCTTGCGTGACGAACAGCACCAGGCAGAAAACCGCCACCGACAGCGTCACCATGCCGGCGACGTCCAGCCGGGTGGCCTGCGGATCGCGCGACTCCAGGACACCGGCATGGCTGAGCACGAGTGTGACCATCGCCAGCACCACATGGATCAGGAATACCCACTCCCAGCTGGCCAGCGCCAGAATCGCCCCGCCCACGATGGGTCCAAAACCCAGGCCGGCGCCGAAAACGATGCCCCACCAGGCAAAGGCCTGCCCACGCGCGCGTCCTTGCCGGAACTGGGTGGACAGAATGGCAATCTGGCAGATCAGCATCATGGCCGCGCTCAGGCCTTGAAAAAACCTTGCCGCGATCAGCACGGCGGCGCTTTGCGTCAGGCCGCATACCAGCGACGTCACGCCGAAGGCCACGATACCGACGGTGAAGACCCGCTTGCGGCCATAACGATCGGCCAAGGTGCCAACGCCCATCAGAATGGTCGTCATGGCAATGGTGTAGGCCACCATGACCCACTGAAGCTGGCGGAAGCTGGCTCCCATGACCTGTTCGATTGTCGGCAGAATGGGCGGCACGCTGGAAATCTCAAGGCCCAGCATCAGGGCGGACAGGCAAACGGCGGACAGGGCAAACCAGCCCTGGCGCGAACGAGAGGGAATCATGAAACTCTTCCAAAAGACGGGAATGCACGGCCGGACCACAGCCGTGCCGAAGTCGCGCCGTGCGCCATCACAGACCGCGCGCGGCAACCTGAGGCATCTTAGGGATCCGCCCATCATCCGTAAACGGTATGATTGAATATATCAAAGACAACAAATATGGATAAATCATGGGCCGACCGGTGCTGGATCTCGAATCCGTTCAATCATTCGTCGCCATTGCCGAGTTCCAGAGTTTCACCAAGGCGGCAGAAGCGCTGGGCACCACGCAGGGGGCCATCAGCGTAAAGCTCAAGCGCCTGGAAGCACGCCTGGGCTGCAAGCTGATCGAGCGCACGCCCCGCCTGGTCCGCCTGTCAGCGCAGGGGGCGACGTTTCTCAATCCCGCGCGCGAATTCATCGCGGCGCACGATCGTGCCGTGGCGGCACTGTCCTGCGAGTGCCGGCGCTTCCGGCTCGGCGTGGCCGAACACGTCGCCGGGCCCGAAGTGCCGACCTTGCTGGCGCGCCTGAACGAACGCGACCCCGCCCTGACCATCGAAGTCCGCCTGGAGAACTCCCGCAGCCTGCTCGATGCCTTCGACGCGGGTGACCTGGATGCTGTGATCGTGCGTCAGGAGGACGACCGCCGGGACGGCGAAGACCTGGGACCGGAGCATTTCGGCTGGTTCGCCGCCCCCGGCTTTCATCAGCAGCCCGGCAAGCCGCTGCGCCTGGCTGCCCTGGCCCCCTGTTGCGGGGTGCGGGATGTGGCCACGCGTGCGCTGGCAGGCGCCGGCATCGAATGGAACGAAGTGTTTGTGGGCGGTGGCCATGCCGCAGTCATGGCTGCCGTTTCCGCAGGGCTGGCGGTGGCCGCATTCTCGTGCCGGCTGGCCCCCGCCGACACCATCGAGGTGGGCGAGCGCCTGGGTCTGCCCGGGCTGCCTGCGTCACGAATCATGCTGCATTCCACGCTCACGGATCCACGCTCCCGCGATGCGCTGCGGACGCTGGCGGCGGCCTATCGGGAACACCGCGCTTCCCGGCGCGGCGCGACGGCCTGATACGCCTGCAGGCCAGCGCCATGGGCGCGACCGCCCGGCCGCCTCAGCGCCCGCCCTCGAACTCGAAAGGATTCTTCTGCTGAACTGTCCGGGGCCCGCTGTCACGGCGGGCCTGGACCTCGCTCTCGCCCATGGCCTGCACCTTGGGGTCATCCCAGGAACCCTGCACCTGGTACTCCAGGGTCATGGCGCGTTCAAGCGGGTGCTTGAGCAGCCATTGGGTCACGAAAGCGCCCAGGCCGATCAGGGGATTGACCAGGGCAGCGGTCGCCACGGCGGCCCCGCTGGCGTCCAGATTGGGCACCACCACGGCCTTCAGGTCCCAGCGTTCGCTGATGATGTTGGTGCTTCCGCTGAGCGTGATGTCAGCCACCGGCCCACTGATCTTGTAGCCCGGCGTCTTGATCTCGCCCCGGTCGAGGGCCATCTCACCGCGCACCTGCTCGAAGGGGAAGCCCTCTTTGAGCAGATTGGCAGGATTCAGGTCCAGACGCGCCAGGCGCTGCAAGGACTGGAAGGACAGGACCTCCAGCACCCGCGCAGTGCGTGAGTTCACGTTCAGAAAGCGCCCCTTGTCCAGGCTGACGTCGGCCTTGCCAGTAATGTCGAGCAGATTCCGGCTCCAGGGCAGATCGCGCCAGGTCAGGTCGGCGTCGATCTTGCCCGAGCCGCCGGCCACCACCTGGCCCGCCCCGACGCGGTCGAGAAACTTGCCCAGATTCTGGAACTGCGCCTTGGCCTGCACCGAGAGACCGCGCTCGGCGCCGTGCAAGCGCCATTGGCCGACCGCCTGCAGCGAGGCATCCTCATTCTCAAGGGTGAGCGTCTCCAGCCGCCATGAACGGCCCCTCTCCTGATTGATGCCTACCAGATGCAAGGCTCCCAGGGCCTTGCCGCCTAGCGAAAACTGCTGCACACGCAGATCGATGCCCGGAATGTCGGACAGCTCATTGCCCTGGCCGGCCTGCCCCGCTGCGCCCGCATCACGCTCGCCGCCGAGCGCAAGGTGCTTCAGGCGCGCCACGACATGCCCGGCGATCGCCCCTGAGGCTTCGGCCCACTCCAGGGTGCCGGCCGCCTGGCGGGCGTCGAGTTCGACACGCCATTGAGCCGGCGCCGGCCGTTGCGCCGACAGCGCCAGATCCGTGAGATCCAGCGCCGGCAGACGTAGGCGTGCCGTCTTGAGCGCCACCCGTTCCAGGGGTGGCAAGGTGGGCTGTCCTCCGCGCGACGATACGCCCGGCGAGGCGGGAACATCGAACTCTTCAATCACGGTATCCCAGCCCTCGCCATCCAGTTCGGGCAGGGTCATCGCCAGGCTCAGGCCCTGCTGCGGCAAAGCCGCAGCCCGGTTAACGCCCAGCGCGCCGCGTGCGAAATAGCTCGGCGACGCATCATCCGGATCGCGCTCCAGCAGCACATTGGTGTTCTCTCCCAGGCCGGCACTCAGCCAGCGCCGGGCCTTGCTGCCTCGGTCGGTGGCCGGCCCCCAGTGCACCGTCAGGGGCAACAGTTCATCGGCACGCTTGCCCACCGGCGCCGGCATGTCGATGGCCAGCCCCTTCAGATTGCTCTGGCCATGTATTTCAAGCGTGCCGCCCGGCGCGTAGCTGAGCTGTCCGCGATAGGCCGTCCTGCCGGAAAAGCGCGTCATGGCGCGCACGTTGGCAATCTGAGTCAGCGCCTCGCCGGCCAGCGTGCCCTCCACGTTCAGGGGCGGACTGCCCTTTTCCAGCCGCCCATTCACTCGCGCCGGCCCGCCCAGAAACTGCATCGTCAGATCGCTCGTGCGCACCCCCAGCTCGGAAAACATCAGTTCTCCGCGCAGCTGCTCCATGACCGGGATCTCCGGCATCAAGCGGAAACGATTGCCGTCGAACACCACCTTGCCTTGTACGCGTGTGTCATCGACGTTGAGCAGCGGCACCTGCAACTTGAGCGGCAAACTCCAGTTGCCCGTGCCGCTGGCCTCGTTCAGCACGTCGTCGAGCAGCTCGCCCAGAGGCGAATTCGTCACCAGCGCCAGATAGGCAGGGGCCGGCCCCGAGGTCTGGGCGTCGACGAAAAGCTCCGCCCCCTCCTCCATGTCGGGAATCTGCGCTTTGACCTCGCCAAGCGCCACATGCTGGCCGGGGGCCGTCTCTATCGTGCCGCCCGGCGCGCCGTCGATCGTCAGGCTGACCTTGTCGACCGCGAACTGCCCACGCATGTCCTGCAGCTTGGGCCAGCCTTTGCGGCCCTTCTCCGGGGGCGCATAGTCCACGGTCAGGTCGCTGAAGGCGCCGGCAATACGAAACGCGCCGCTGGCTTGCGGCCCACTGAACGGGAAGTCGTAGAGATCGCCCTGAAGGGTCACCGCGGCATGGGCGATATCGCCCTTGGGCAGACCGCTCGCCAACCACTGGCGGGCGTCGGCATTGACCTCCAGCGGCAGATAGCGATGGATGGCATTGGCGCGCGCGCGCACCAGCTCGCCGCTCAAATCGGCCGTACCGGCCGACGACTGTCCTACGGCACGCCACCGACCGTGAAGACGGGCCTGCAAATCATCATTGCTCAACTGCAATTGGGTCAGCGCCACCTGCAGCGGCTGACCTGCCTCGGGCTGCAGCAGACGCGCCTCGAATTCAAGCTCATCGGCGCGCATCTCAGGGGTCTCGAAAATCCCGGGCAGACGGAGTTCGGCCTGTTTCAACTGTGCCGCCACCCTGAGCCCGGCCTCACCCTCGTGCCGGCTCGCCAGCCCCCGCACCTGCGGCAGGAAATCCCCCGGCAGGCCGGCAAGCTGCCAGCTTGCCTGTCGGACCAAAGCCGACCAGCCCTCCTCGCCCGGAGCCTGCCACGCCAGATCGCGCGTCTGCGCCTGCAAATCAACCTCGCCCAACTCGCCCTGCTGTACCTGCAGCCATCCCCGCAGCGCCAGACGGCCTGCCACAGGCGGGACGTCCAGCCAGGGTTGCCAGGCCGAGGGCTCGGCATTGTCCACCTGCACGAACAGCTCGCCGCTCCAGTTGGCACGCTCGTCGGCATCGGTGGAGAACAGGCCGCGCCGCAGGTCTGCGCGCAGCGTCATGCCTGCGGCCAGGGCCGTCGGCGGCTTAGCCTGCAACGCCAGGCGGTGCGAGCGCAAGCCATTGCGCAGACGCAATTGCAATTGCGTGAAAGCCAACTCGGGCGCCTGGCGCAATTCATCCTGCCAGCGCACCGTTATGTTGCTGAAAGCCAGTTCCCGCTGGCGGCCCAGCCAGGCCAGTAGCGCGCCGTCCCGGCTGTCGTCCGCCGCAGCATTGCTGTCGACACGCTGGCCCGCGACCCAGATTGCCCCCTGTGCGTCCCGACGCACACGAATGTCGGCGCCATCGGCTCGCAAGGAGAGCAGGCGTGGCGAGAGAGTGAACAGGCTGCGCCATGCGATCACGGCGCTGACGGAAGGAATCTCCAGAATGGGCGTGGCCGATGCCGCATCGTCCACCCGTAGCCCCCATAAACGCAACCGGGGATGCAGACCGCTCCAGTCGGCCTGCAGGCGTGCGATGGTGACCGGCTTGCCCAGCGCCTGACTGGCATAGGCCTCGACGCGCGGGCGCCACTGGTCGGCTTGCGGCAGCACCCAGTAGCGCAAGGCGAGAAAGCCGATCGCTGTTGCCCCATACAGGGCCAGCAGGCCCCAGAACAGCCAACGAAGAAGTTTGGTGGGCAATGACACAGGGCTATCGGTGATCGGGACATCTCGAGTATCGTCCCCTTATACTCGAAATCCCGCTCCGCCGTCTGCTGCCCCATGTCGATCTCTCCCCTTCCCCTTGAATCGGCGCTGGCCTGGTCCGGCCATCTGCGTCGCCGCCTGCAGGCCCGGCCCGAGCTGGCAGACTGGTTGCAGCAACATGCCGCAAGGGCCATCGATGCCACCCAGATCCAGGGCTGGTTCGATCAATTGGCCGCCTCGCCCCGTCCGCTGAGCGTGGAGGTGGCGCGACGCGCCTTGCGCCAATTGCGCGAGCGGGTGTTCCTGCTGCTGATCGTGCGCGACCTGGGCGGACAGGCGCCGCTCGAAGAGGTGGTCCACGCCATGAGCGAGCTGGCCGATCTGGCCGTGGCCGTCACCTATGAAAGCGTGGCGGCCGACATGATGCAGGCGCACGGGCTGCCTCGCGATGCCGACGGGCAGCCACAGGAAATGCTGATCGTGGGCATGGGCAAACTGGGCGGGCAGGAACTCAACGTGTCCTCCGACATCGACCTGGTCATGCTCTACGGCGACGAGGGTGAAACCGATGGGCCGCGCCGCATCAGCAACCACGAGTTCTATGGCCGCCTGACCCGCCGCATGATGCCGGTGCTGTCCGAGCAGGACGCCGATGGCCGGGTCTTTCGCACCGACCTGCGCCTGCGCCCCGATGGCGACGCCGGACCGCTCGCCTGGAGTCTCGACGCGTTTGAGCACTACCTGATCGGCCAGGGCCGCGAGTGGGAGCGCTATGCCTGGCTCAAGGCACGCCTGCTGCCGGGTCAGGCCTTCCCCGGCAGTCATCGCCGCAATCAGGCGCAACAGCTGGAAAGCCTGCGTACGCCTTTCGTATACCGCAAGTATTTCGACTTCGACACCCTGGCCGCCCTGCGCGCACTGCGCGAACGCATCCGCCTGGACTGGCAGCGCCGCGCGCTGGCGCGCCAGGGCATGGACTGCGCCAACAACATCAAGCTGGGCGAAGGCGGCATCCGCGAAATCGAATTCGTGGTGCAGTTGTCGCAACTGGTACGCGGCGGGCGCATGCCGGCCCTCCAGCAACGGGGCCTGCTGCCCGCGCTTCGGGCCGAGCGCCTGGCCGGTCTGGTGCCCGAGGAAGATGCCCAGCGGCTCGAAGCCGCCTACCGCTTCCTGCGCCGCACGGAGCACGCCCTGCAATACCGCGAGGACGAACAGACCCATCTGCTGCCCGAGCCCGGCCCTCAGCGCGAGGCCCTGGCACAGGCACTGGGTTATGCCCCCCAGGCCTTCGAAGACGAACTGGCCGGCCACCGCGAGTTCGTGTCACAGACCTTCCGCAACGCCTTCCGGCTGGCCGGCATGGGCGAGGAAGAACCGCCGCGCGCAGGCCCGCTGGCCGATGCCGACGAACAGCTCGAACGCCGCATCGCACAGGGTTTCGGCGACCAGGCCGAGGCCTTGCGCCAACGGGCCGATTCGCTGTTGACCAGCCATCGCATACGCAGCCTGCCCGACAGCAGCCGCCGGCGGGTGGACGCCTTGCTGCCTGCAGCCATCGACGCAGCCGCCCAGACGGGTTCACCGCTGGAAGCGGCCACGCGCCTGTTCGACCTGATTGAAGCCATCGCCCAGCGCAGCGCCTACTTGGCCTTGCTGGCCGAGTATCCCGACACCCTGGCGCGCGTGGCCCGCATGGTGGCAGCCAGCCCCTGGGCGGCCCAGTGCCTGACCCAGCATCCGCTGCTGCTCGACAGCCTGATCGATTGGCGCACGCTATTCGAACCGCTCGATTTCGCCCAGGTCGCGCGTCAGTTGAGCGCGGACCTGCAGGCATGCCGCCTGCCCGACGGCACGCCCGACATCGAACGACGCATGAACCTGATGCGCGACGTCCAGCGTCAGGCAAGCTTTCAATTGCTGGCCCAGGACCTCGAAGGCCGCCTGACCGTCGAAGCCCTGGCCGATCAGCTGTCGGCGCTGGCCGATCTGCTGCTGGCAGAAACCATCCGACAGGTCTGGCCACTGGTCAACCGCCTGCCGCAGGCCGAACCGAAGCTGGCCATCATCGCCTACGGCAAGCTGGGCGGCAAAGAACTCGGCTATGCCTCCGACCTTGACCTGGTGCTGATGTTCGACGACGAACGCGAGGATGCCGCCGAGGTCTATGCCAAGCTCACGCGGCGCATGACATCCTGGCTGTCCACCATGACTTCCTCAGGCCGGCTCTATGAAGTGGATCTGCGCCTGCGCCCCGACGGCGACGCGGGTCTGCTGGCCGTTTCGCTGGAGGCCTTCGAACAGTATCAGCGCCATCATGCCTGGCCCTGGGAACACCAGGCCCTGACGCGGGCGCGCTACGCCGCAGGCGACACGGACGTGGGCGCGGCCTTCGAGCGCATCCGCGCCGACATCCTGGTGATGCCGCGCGACCCGGCAGCCCTGCGCAAAGAAGTGCTGGCCATGCGCGAGAAGATCAGCGCCGGCCACCCCAATCGCAGCGAGCTGTTCGACCTCAAGCATGACCGTGGCGGCATGGTGGATGTGGAGTTCGTCACCCAGTACCTGGTGCTGTGCCATGCCGGCCAGCATCGCGTGCTGGTCCACAACCTGGGCAACATCGCTTTGCTGCGGCTGGCTGGCGAGGCCGGCCTGATCCCGGCCGGGCACGCGCTGGCCGCCGGCGACGCCTATCGCACCCTGCGACGCATTCAACACCAGATGCGCCTGAAGGGCATGGACCGCGCGCGCGTACCGCCCGAAGACCTGCAGGACGAACGTGCCACCGTGCTGGCCCTGTGGCAGGCGGTCTTCGGCGATGATGTCCCGCCTGCCGGCATTGCAGCGTAAAATAGGGCTTTTCCGCCCATTTCTACCTCCCTGGAGCCATGTCCGAACTCGTACGTCCCCAACTGCAACTGCCCACCGGCCGCCGCAAGGTGCTGCTGCACTCCTGCTGCGCGCCCTGTTCTGGGGAAGTCATGGAAGCCATGACGGCTTCGGGCATCGACTACGCGATCTATTTCTACAACCCGAACATCCATCCGGTTAAGGAATACGAGATCCGCAAGCAGGAAAACATCCGCTTTGCCGAAGCCCACGGCATCGAGTTCATCGACGCCGACTACGACATGGACAACTGGTTCGACCGTGTCAAAGGCCTGGAAGATGCACCCGAGCGCGGCGAACGCTGCACCGTGTGCTTCGACATGCGTTTCGAGCGCACCGCCCTCTATGCCCACGAGCATGGCTACGACACGATCACCAGCTCGCTGGGGATCTCGCGCTGGAAAGACATGAACCAGATCAACGGTTGCGGCGAACGCGCAGCGGCCCGCTATGACGATCTGGTCTACTGGACCTACAACTGGCGCAAGGGCGGCGGTTCGCAGCGCATGATCGAGATCAGCAAGCGCGAGAACTTCTATCAGCAGGAGTACTGCGGCTGCGTATACTCGCTGCGCGACACCAACCGCCACCGCCGCTCGCAGGGGCGCGAGCGCATCCATATCGGCGTGAAGTTCTACGGCAAGGAAGACCTCATCAACGAAGAGTCGCTGTAACCGGGTTCAGCACTCCACAATGTTGACCGCGAGACCGCCCCGGGCGGTCTCTTTGTATTTGGTTTTCATGTCGGCGCCGGTTTCACGCATGGTCTTGATGACCGAATCCAGCGAAACGTAATGATGGCCATCGCCGCGCAGAGCCATGCGCGCAGCGTTGACGGCCTTGACCGAAGCCATCGCATTGCGCTCGATGCACGGAATCTGCACCAAGCCGCCGACCGGATCGCAGGTCAGGCCCAGGTTGTGTTCCATGCCGATCTCCGCGGCATTCTCGACCTGCGCCACCGAGCCGCCCTGCACGGCAGCCAGCCCCGCGGCAGCCATCGAGCAGGCCACGCCCACCTCTCCCTGACAGCCCACTTCAGCCCCCGAGATCGACGCGTTGTATTTGTAGAGCAGCCCGATGGCCGCTGCCGTGAGCAGGAACTCATGGATGCCATCGCGATTGGCCGAGGGGGCGAAACGATCGTAATAATGCAGCACGGCCGGAATGATGCCGGCTGCGCCATTGGTGGGCGCCGTCACGACCCGGCCGCCCGCGGCGTTCTCTTCGTTGACCGCCATGGCATACAGATTCACCCAATCCATGACCGACAAGGGATCGGACAGCGCCCGCTCGGCGCGCAGGGTCAGGCTGCGATAGAGTTCCGGCGCACGGCGCCGCACCTTCAGCGGCCCGGGCAACTCGCCATCGGCCTGCGGGTGGCCGATGCCGCAACCCCGGTTCACGCATGCCTGCATCACGGCCCAGATCCGGTCCAGCCCCGCCTCGACCGCCTCGCGGCTGCGCCAGGTGAGCTCATTGCGCATCATCAGCCCAGCCACGGACAGCCCGCTCTCCTGGCACATGGCCAGGAGTTCGCGGCCGCTGCGAAATGGAAACGGCATCTGGTCGTGGGCGGCCATGACCTGGCTGTTGGGCGCCCCCGAGGTCACCACGAAGCCGCCGCCCACCGACAGATAGCGCGCTTCGCGCAAACAGGCCCCTTGCGCGTCGAAGGCGTGAAACTTCATGCCATTGGGATGCTCGGGCAAGGCCTCGCGGCGGTAGAAAAGCAGGTGATCCTTCTCGATGAACGGCACCGGATGACGCCCCAGCACCGGCAGCGAACGGCTGGCGCGCACGGCTTGCAGCATGCCGGCGATGGCGGCGGGATCGACCGTATCGGGCGCCTCGCCCATCAGGCCCAGCATGACCCCCTTGTCGGTGCCGTGCCCTTTCCCTGTCGCCCCCAGCGAGCCATACAGCTCGCAGCGCAAAGTGGCCACATCGGGCAACAGCCCATCGCGTTCCAGACCTTGCACATACAGCAGCGCCGCCCGCATCGGCCCAACCGTATGCGAACTGGACGGGCCGATGCCAATTTTGAACAAATCAAAGACTGAAACGGCCATGCTGGGCTCCCGGGAAGAAGCCGCCAACGCCAGTGTCAGCGGCGATGGAATGCATGATACGCGGGCGCAAGGCGCCTGCCAGCGCGAGATTTCCCTTCCGGCGCGCGGCCATGCGATGATGGACGGGTTGTTTCAATCTCTGACCATTCCCGCGAATGCATCGGATGCAGCGGGCAGAGGAGTGCTATGTCAGGTGTTTTGTCCATGCTCGATTTTGCAGGCTACGTGGCCCTGCTGCTTTGGGGCGTCCACATGGTGCAGACCGGTGTGCAGCGCGCCTTCGGGTCCGCCCTGAACGCCTTTCTCGGCCGCACGCTGGGCACCCGGGCGCGAGCGTTCATGGCGGGGCTGGGCATCACGGCGGCCTTGCAAAGCAGCACCGCCACCGGGCTGATGATCACCGGCTTCGCCGCGGCCGGAGCCGTTGCGCTGGTGCCCGCGCTGGCCGCCATGCTGGGGGCCAATGTCGGCACGACCCTGATCGTTCAACTGCTGTCATTCGATCTGACCTCCCTGGCCCCCATCCTGATCCTGGCAGGCGTGTGGATGTTCCGCCGTTACCCGCCCGGACGGGCACGCGATCTCGGGCGGGTGTTTATCGGCCTGGGCCTGCTGCTGCTGTCGCTGCACTCGCTGGTGGCCTTGTTCGAGCCGATAGAACAGGACCCGCTGCTGTCGACCATTCTGCAGTCCCTGAGCTCACAACCCGTGCTGGCGGTACTGATCTCGGCGGCGATCACCTGGGCGGCCCACTCCAGCGTCGCGGTCGTTGTCTTGGTGATGTCACTCGTCAGCCATGGCGTGGTCGACATGGAGCTGGCTTTTGCCCTGGTGCTGGGCGCCAACCTCGGCACAGCCGTCAACCCCATGCTCGAAGGCGTCAGCGGCGATGATCCCGCCTCGCGGCGCCTTCCCATGGGCAACCTGCTCACCCGCGTGGCCGGCGTGCTCGCCGGCCTGGTGCTGCTGCCCTGGGTCACGCCCTTCCTGAGCGGGATGGCCAGCGATCCGGGCCACGCGGTGGCCAATTTCCATACCATTTTCAATATCGCCGTGGCGGCGGTGTTCCTGCCGCTGCTCACCCCCTATGGCGCGCTGCTGACCCGCTGGCTGCCCAAGCGCGTGGACCCCAACGACCCGGCCCGCCCGCAATACCTCGATGAATCGGCTCACGACGTGCCGGCCGTGGCGCTGGGCAACGCCCGTCGCGAGGCCTTGCGCATGACCGACATGCTGCAAACCCTGCTGCTCTATTCACGCGCAGGTTTCAAGCGGGATAACCGGCATCGCCTGATCCAGGCCCGCCAGCTGGATCAGGCCATCGACAAGCTGGAGACGGCCATCACCACCTACGTGGCCACGCTGGACCAGGAAAACATGACCCAGGCCGACCGCCAGCAGCTCGATGCCGTCCTCGCCTATGTCAGCAATATCGGCCACGCCGCCGATGTCGCCTATCACGGTTTGCTGGGCCACGTGGCGCGGCTGCGCAAGCTGAGTCTGCAGCTTGCGCCCGAACAACGCACCCACGTGGACGAGACGCTTGGGGAACTGATCGCCAATCAGCGTCAGGCCGCCGCGCTGTTCGTCAACGACGACCTGCGCCAGGCCCGCGCACTGGCCGGTGAGAAGACGCGCTTTCGCATGCTGGAATCCGAGGCGGCCGAATCCCATCTGCAAAAGATAAAAAGCGGCGAGGTCGACGCCGCCGAAGCCGGCGCCCTCTATCTGGACATCCTGCGCGACATGAAGGGGATCAATACCTATCTGGTCGAGGCTTCGGCCTATCCGCTGCTGGCCCGCCACGGGGAACTGCTGCCCAGCCGGCTGCGCGACGCCACCTCGGTGTGAGGCCGCGCGCCGGCGCTCAGGCCTTCAGGTAGCGCTCGAACCACTCCAGCATGCGCGCCCAGCCATCGCGGGCATCGGCCGCCACATAGCTGGGGCGGTAATCGGCCAGGAAAGCATGGCCGGCGTCGGGATACACCACGAAGCGCGACGCCCGCGCCGCAGCGTTGCCTTCGGCCAGGCGGGCCTGCATGGCTTCGACATCGGCCAGCGGGATGCTGCTGTCCTGGCCGCCATACAGCCCAAGGACTGGCGCATGCACCTGGCCGGCAATATCCAGCGGCACCGCCTTGATCAGCGGGCCGTGGCCGCTGGAGAGCTTGCCGTACCAGGCGACCGCCGCCTTGACCTGCGGATTGTGAGCCGCGTACATCCAGGTGGCCCGCCCGCCCCAGCAGAAGCCCGTCACGCCCAGACGCGAGACATCGGCCCCCTGCGCACGGGCCCAGGCCACCGCTGCGTCCAGGTCGGCATAGACCTGCTCGTCGGACACCTTGGACACGATCTCGGCCACCAGCGTCGGAATATCGTGATATTTGGAGGCATCGCCCTGGCGCTGATACAGGTTGCTCGACACGGCGAAGTAGCCTGCCTTGGCCAGACGCCGGCAAAGATCGCGGATATGCTCGTGCAGCCCGAAAATCTCCTGCACCACCAGGACGACGGGCGCACCCTGCACCCCTTGCGGCGCGGCATAGTAGGCATCCTGGGTACCGTCATGGACCGGCAGGGCAAACTCCCCGTGCACCAGGCCTTCAGTGTCGGTATGCAGGGTCGTGGAAGCCGGGGTGCCGGCAGCGGCAGCAAAGGACATGGGGACAGTCTCCGAAAGACCGGCCGCCGCTTCCCGGTTTCAGTGCCGCGAATGCCCCGGGTGAAGCGCCGGCGTTTCCTGCGCATGGTCGTGATCGTGCTCATGGACATGGCCATGGTGCAGCAGAGAGGTCACGCCATAGATCACGAGCACTCCCAGTCCGACCAGCAACAGCTGCGGCACGGCGTCCGCCAGGGTCACGCGCTCGTGCATCTGCGGGATGAGATCGGCGACCGAGATATAAAGGAAGCTGCTGGCTGCGACCACCAGCACGTAAGGCACCAGTGTCTGCGCTTCCTGCAGCACGAAGTATCCTACACCGCCACCGATGGCAGTGCATAGGCTGGTGAAAAGGATGAGCCCGAAGGCGCGCTGGCGCGTCAATCCGGCATTGATCAGGACCACGAAATCGCCCAGCTTGTGGGGCACTTCGTGAATGATGATGGACGCCGCTGTCAGCACCCCCAGCATGGGGTCGGTCAGGAAGGCCGCCGCCACCAGCACACCGTCGCACAGGTTGTGCAGCGAACTGCCCACCAGGATCAGCACCCCGCCCCGGCCGGCCTCGTGACGATCATGCCCATGATGATGGTGATGACCATCGTGCTCATGGTGATGGCTGTGGCGCAGCAGGGCTATCTTCTCGAGCACGAAAAAGCCGATCAGGCTGGCCAGCATCAGGCCGAACAGCGTATGGGCGCTGGCCTGCGCCGCCTCGAAGGCCTCGGGCAACAGATGCAGCAGCGCCACGGAAAGCAGCACCCCCACTGACAGGCTGACCATATGGTGCAGATAGCGGGCGAAGACACGATACGCCAGCCAGTGGGCGATAGACACGGCGATCAGGCCGCCGGCGACGGTGGCCAGAATGATCCAGAGCAGCAGCATGGGAATGGGTCGCGCAGGGCGTTGGGCCGTGGATGAGGAGGAGCAGGGAGATAACGCAATATTATATTATTGCAATCCGAGGCGCGGGACAAATGCGCCTGCCTTCCCGCAAGGAGCCCGCCGGCCCGGCGCCCTGCCGGACCGGTTCAGGCATCAATGGGCCTGTTCCCAGTTATGGCCCGCGCCGATTTCGGCCACCAGCGGCACCCGCAGCTCGGCCACCTCGCTCATCAGGCGAGGCACCATCTCGCGCACCCGCCCGACTTCGGCATCAGGGGCCTCAAGCACCAGTTCATCGTGAACCTGCATGATGAGACGGGTCTGCAGCTTCTCGTCGACGAGCCAGTCCTGCACCGCCACCATCGCCATCTTGATCAGATCAGCGGCCGTACCCTGCATCGGCGCATTGATGGCGGCGCGTTCGGCGCCCTGACGGCGCGGGCCGGATGCCGCCTTGATGTCCGGCAGCTGCAAGCGGCGGCCGAACACCGTCTCGACATAACCCTGCTCGCGCGCCAGCAGGCGGGTTTCGTCCATGTAGCGCGCCACGCCCGGATACCGGGTGAAATAGCGGTCGATGTAGGCCTGCGCGGCATCGCGCGTAATACCCAGGTTGGAGGCCAGGCCGAACACGCTCATGCCATAGATCAGGCCGAAGTTGATCGCCTTGGCTGCACGGCGCTGCTCGCTGCTGACCTCGGCCAGCGGCACGCCGAACACCTCCGACGCCGTGGCGCGGTGGATGTCCTCGCCGGCGGCAAAGGCACGCTGCAGGTTCGCATCATCGGAAACATGCGCCATGATGCGCAACTCGATCTGCGAGTAGTCGGCCGATAGCAGCTGCCGCCCCTCGCCCGCGACGAAGGCCTCCCGCACGCGGCGGCCGGCTTCGGTGCGGACCGGAATGTTCTGCAGGTTGGGATCCGAGGACGCCAGTCTCCCGGTGATGACCGCGGTCTGCGAATAATGGGTATGCACCCGCCCGGTGTCCGCGTTGATCATGCGCGGCAGCTTGTCGGTGTAGGTGGACTTGAGCTTGGACAGGCCACGGTACTCGAGCAGCACCTGCGGCAAAGGGTAGTCCTGAGCCAGTTTGGACAACACCTCCTCGTCGGTCGACGGCGCGCCACCGGCGGTCTTGCGCACCACCGGCATTCCCATGCGGCCGAACAGGATTTCCCCCAACTGCTTGGGGGAATTCAGGTTGAACGGTTGCCCGGCCAGCTCATAGGCGCGCTGCTCCAGCGCAAGCATCTCGCGCCCCAGGGCATGGCTCTGGCGACCCAGCTCTTCGGCGTCGACCTTCACGCCGTTGCGCTCGACCACCACCAGTACGCGCGAGACCTCCAGCTCCAGGCGATAGATGCGCTCCAGCCCAGTGTCGGCGGCCACCAGCGGACGCAGAGCATGATGCAGCTGCAAGGTGAAATCGGCATCTTCCGCGGCATAGAACCCGGCCGTCTCGGTTGCCACCTCATCGAAGCCGATCTGCTTGGCCCCCTTGCCGCACAGGTCCTCATAGTTGACGCCGGTGCGGCCCAGATAGCGTTGCGCCAGGTCGTTCAGGCCCACACCACGGTGCGACTCCAGCACGTAGGCCTGCAGCATGGTGTCTTCCGTGACGCCGCGCAGCGTCACCCCTTCGTTGGCGAAGACATGCGTATCGTACTTGGCATGGTGCAGCAATTTGGGACGCGCCGGATCCTGCAGCCAGTCGCGCAGGCGCTCCAGCACCTCCTGCTTGGGCAGCTGCACGCCAGCCTCCGGACCTCGGTGCGCCAGGGGCAGATAGCAGGCCTGCCCGGGCGTGACGGCCATGGACATGCCCACCAGCCGCGCCTGCATCCCATCCAGAGAGGTGGTCTCGGTATCCAATGCCACCAGCTCGGCCTGATTCAGGCGCTCCAGCCAGGCTTCGAATTGCGGCCACTCCGTGATGATCTCGTAGTCGGCCGCCACCGGCGCGGCATGGGCGGCGGCCACTACGCGGGCATCGCCTGCCGGCACGCGTTCGGCATCGCCCGAGAGCTCGCGCAGCCAGGTGCGAAAGCCATAGCGGTCGTACAGTTCGCTCAGGGTCGCGGTATCGACCGTACCCATGGCCAGCTCTTGCGGCGAGGACAGCACAGCGCTCAGGTCACAGTCATCCTTGACGGTGAGCAACTGCCGCGTCAGCGGAAAGTTGGGGATGGCCTCGCGCAGATTGTTGCCCGCCACGCCCTTGATGGAATCGGCATGCGCCACCAGATTGTCGATGGTGCCGTATTCGGTCAGCCATTTGACCGCCGTCTTGGGCCCGACCTTGGTCACGCCCGGCACGTTGTCCACGGTATCGCCCACCAGCATCAGGTAGTCGACGATGCGCTCTGCCGGCACCCCGAATTTGTTGATCACGCCGGCTTCGTCCAGCGTCTCGCTGGTCATGGTGTTGACCAGCGTCACCTGCGGATTGACCAACTGGGCCAGATCCTTGTCGCCCGTGGAGACGATCGTGTGCCAACCCTGCTCGGTGGCGCGCAACGCCAGCGTGGCGATGATATCGTCGGCCTCCACGCCCTCCACGGCAAAGACCGGCCAGCCCAGCGCCCGCACGGCTGCATGGATGGGTTCGATCTGCGCCGCCAGGTCAGGCGGCATGGGCGGACGGTGCGATTTATATTCGGGGTAGAGGTCGTCGCGAAAGGTCTTGCCGCGCGCATCGAAAATACATGCGGCATACTCTGCCTGGTGGTCTTGCACCAGTTTGCGCAGCATATTGATGACGCCGTACAGCGCCCCGGTCGGTTCGCCCTGGGCGTTGCGCAGATCCGGCATCGCATGGAAAGCGCGGTACAAGTAACTCGAACCGTCTACCAGCAACAAGGTTTTTTTCATGGTTATAAAGGCAGAGATGGACACACCCGCCGACAAACAAATTCCGGTGATTATGTCAGAGATACGGGTCGCCGCCGAAAAGCTGGCGGACATCGGCCCGGCCGTCAGCGTCTTCGGCAGCGCCCGCGTGAGTCGTGACTCACCATACTACGCCACCGCCAGCGCCATTGCTGCGGCCTTCGCGCGCGAGGGCTTTGCCGTGATCGCCGGCGGCGGCCCCGGCATCATGGAAGCCGCCAATAAGGGCGCCTTCGAGGCCGGCGGCACCAGCGTGGGGCTGAATATCAGCCTGCCCCACGAAGCGCATCACAACGGCTTCCAGACCATCTGTCTTTCGTTCGAGTATTTCTCGTCGCGCAAGACGGCCTTCTTCATGCACAGCATGGCCTATGTATCGCTGCCGGGTGGTTTCGGCACCATGGATGAGCTTTTCGAGGCCCTCACGCTGATCCAGACCGGCAAGGTGCCGCCAGCGCCCATCGTGCTGGTCGGCAGCGAATTCTGGCACGGTCTGGTCGACTGGATGGCCGATCAACTGCGCGCCAACGGCATGATCGGCGCCCAGGACCTGGATCTCTTCATCATTGAAGACGACCCCGAAAAAGTCGTGCGCCACATCGTCGAGTTCCACCGCAAGCAGCAATCCGAGCAAGCCCAATACGCCCCGTCCCTGCCCGCCTGAGGACGCCCACAAGTTATTCAGACCGATATCTGCAGATCTGAACACAGGGCACGGACAGCCTCGCTAAGGTGATGTTTTCCCCAGCCAGGAAGTTCCATGCCCTTGCGCCGGCGGCGTCCGTGCCGCACCCCTGCCCCCCGCCTTGCCGCCGCGCTCCCGGCGACGCTGCTCTTGTCCTTCTGCATGGCCGGCAAGGCCGTGGCCGCCCCTTCCTGGGACGGCGCGCTGGAGGGCCTGCTCGGGCAACTCCTGCAACAGGAGTACCACCACAGCAGCAGCAGCGGCAGTTCCCAGACCACCACCGTGCGCCTCGGTCTGGGCCAGCCCGGTGACGCACCGGCCTGGCCCATCCCGCCCGACCCCAATTTCCCCGAGCCTGTCATGCCGGCGATACCCGACCCCGCCTTTCCTACGGTCGGCTTTCCCTCAGCCTTCGATTCCCCCCTGGCGCCGGCCGAGCCGCAACGCAAGCTCAACGCCCAGGGCGAAGGCTGGTACTCCAATGTCCAGGTGGATGTCCTGCACCGCCGCAACGACCAGGTCTGCGCACGCTTTGTGCGCGCAGACACCCTGATCATTGCCGGTTGCGTGCGCGCCAATGACCGCATGGCCCGCAACCTGGCGCAGTACCTGCTCGACAAACAGCACCTGCGCGTCTACCTGGACCACCGCGTTCGTTATGCCTCCCTGGGGCGCCTGGACACCTTCCGCATCACCCGCCTGGAGCCCTGACTGCCCCCAGGCGATCCGTCGACTGCAAAAAAAACGCCCCTTTCAGCGAAAGGGGCGTTCTGATTACCGGCTACGAAACGCCTCAGGCGTGTTCACGCGCAGCACGACGGCGCTCATGCTCCTGCAGGTAGCGCTTGCGCAGGCGGATGGACTTGGGCGTGATCTCGACCAGTTCATCATCGTCGATGAATTCCACCGCATACTCCAGCGTCAGCTGGATCGGCGGCACCAGGCGCACCGCTTCGTCGGTACCCGAGGCGCGCACGTTGGTCAGCTGCTTGCCCTTGATCGGGTTGACCACGAGATCATTGTCGCGGCTGTGGATGCCGATGATCATGCCTTCATACAGCGGCTCGCCGGGGCTGACGAACATGCGCCCACGATCCTGCAGCTTCCAGAGGGCGTAGGCGACGGCGTCGCCGTTGTCCTGGCTGATCAGCACGCCATTGCGGCGCTCGCCGATGCTGCCTTCGCGCACGGGGGCATACTCATGGAAGGTGTGGCTCATCAGGCCGGTGCCGCGCGTGAGCGTCAGGAACTCGTTCTGGAAGCCGATCAGGCCACGCGCCGGGATGATGTACTCCAGGCGGGTGCGGCCACGGCCGTCCGGTTGCATGTCCTGCAGCTCGCCACGACGGCGGCCCAGTTCTTCCATCACGCCACCCTGATGGGGGTCTTCGACGTCGATGGTCAGGGCCTCGAACGGCTCACACTTCTCGCCGTCGATTTCCTTGAAGACCACGCGCGGACGCGAAACGGCCAGTTCATAGCCTTCGCGGCGCATCTGTTCGAGCAGAATCGTCAGATGCAGTTCGCCACGACCCGAGACCTCAAACACGGTGTCGTCGCCAGTGTCGCGCACACGCAGCGCGACGTTTGACTTCAGTTCGCGATCCAGGCGGTCACGCAGCTGGCGGCTGGTGACGAACTTGCCTTCACGGCCAGCCAGCGGCGAGGTGTTGACCATGAAGTTCATGGTCAGCGTGGGTTCGTCGATGCGCAGCACCGGCAGACCTTCCGGATGGGCCGGATCGGTCACCGTGGAGCCGATGTTCAGGTCTTCGATACCGTTGATCAACACGATGTCGCCAGCCTCGGCTTCATCAACCACCACGCGCTCCAGACCATCGAACTTCAGCACCTGATTGATGCGCCCGCGTTGCACGGCGCCATCCGGGCCGAAGCGGAAAGCCACATCCATGCCGGTGCGCATGCGGCCACGGTTGATGCGGCCCACGCCGATCTTGCCGACGTAGCTGTTGTAGTCCAGCGAAATGATCTGCATCTGCAGCGGACCGTTGGGGTCGTCATCGCGCTGCGGCACGTGCGCCAGGATGGTTTCGAACAGCGGACGCATGTCACCGCTGCGCACATCCTCGGTCAGGCCGGCATAGCCCGACAGGCCAGAAGCGTAGATCACCGGAAAGTCCAGCTGCTCTTCGCTGGCGCCCAGCTTGTCGAACAGCTCGAAGGTGGCGTTGATGGCGTAATCGGGGCGAGCACCCGGACGATCGATCTTGTTGACCACGACGATGGGCTTGAGGCCCAGGCTGAGCGCCTTGCGGGTCACGAAGATGGTCTGGGGCATCGGGCCCTCGACCGCATCGACCAGCAGCAGCACACCGTCGACCATGGACAGCACGCGCTCGACTTCGCCACCGAAGTCGGCGTGTCCCGGGGTGTCCACGATATTGATGTGGGTGCCTTCGTATTCGACAGCACAGTTCTTGGCCAGAATCGTGATGCCGCGCTCCTTTTCCAGATCGCCCGAGTCCATGACCCGTTCCGCTACGTTCTGGTTTTCGCGGAACGTGCCGGATTGGCGCAGCAGTTGATCGACCAGGGTGGTCTTGCCGTGGTCGACGTGGGCGATGATGGCGACATTGCGCAGGGCGCGAGTCATAGGAGGTCCTTTTGGTTCAAGGTAGCGGGCAGCAAGCCCGCCGGCAATTCATGGAGCGCAAGCAGAGCGGTCTTGGGGTCCGGCATGGCCTGCAACGCGTCCAGCGTCACCGCCCGGTCCAGGGAAAACGGACCGACTTCGGTGCGCCGCAACGCGGACAGGTGGCCATAGCAACCCAGCACTCGCCCGATGTCCTGGGCCAGGGTGCGGATATAGGTCCCCTTGCTGCATGCGACTTCGATCTCGGCCTGGCCCGAATCCCAGGAAAGCAGTTCCAGACGGTGTATGGTCACCTGCCTGGGAGGGCGTTCCAGTTCGATGCCGGCGCGGGCATACTCGTACAGCGGCTTGCCGTCGCGCTTGAGGGCAGAGTACATCGGCGGAATCTGCTCGATGCTGCCCATGAATTGTGACAGTGCATCGCGCAGCGCAGCCTCTTGGACGCCGGCAAAATCAGCCGGCGCCTGGGCGACGATATTGCCGGTAAGGTCACCGCTATCGGTTTCCTCGCCAAAGCGTATCGTCGCCCGGTAGGTTTTGTCGGCGTCAAGCATGGCGCCGGAAATCTTGGTGGCACGCCCCATGCAGCACAGCAGCAGGCCGGTGGCAAACGGATCAAGCGTGCCGGTATGACCGGCCTTGGCCGCGTCCAGCGTGCGTTTGGCGCGCTGCAGGGCGTGATTGCTCGACAAACCCACGGGTTTGTCGAGCAGCAATACCCCATCGAGCGGTTGCCCGCGTCGTTTTGCCATCGTCGGAATCCGGAAATAGAGAAAAAAGCGACGACAGCCCGATCAGGACTGGTCTTCAGGCTCGTCGGGAACGCCCGACTGCGGGCCGCGATTGGCCCGGTCGATCAGCATCGACATTTCAATGCCACGCTCAAGTTGCGCGTCGTGGAAGAAGCGCAGCGTCGGCACAGTGTGGATATGCAGGAGTTTGTACAGCTGCGAATGCAGCCATCCGGCCTTCTCGTTCAGCAAGGTGGCCGCGGCGTCGGGCTCGGCGCCCAACACCGTGAAGTACACCTTAGCATGCGCGTAGTCGGCCGAAAGCTCCACTCCCGAGAGCGTGATCAGGCCAGCGCGGGTCGTGTCGATCTCGCGCTGGATGATCCCGGCCAGATCCTTCTGGATCTGCTCGGCCAGCCGCAGATTGCGGCCGGGGATGGCTTTGGACTTGTGACGGCTCATGTGAAAACAGTTTACACGTGGCTGGATTACAGCGTACGCGCGATTTCCTTGATTTCAAAGACTTCAAGCTGGTCGCCAACCTGAAGGTCGTTGTTGCCGCGCAGGGTAAGACCGCAATCGAAGCCCGACTTGACTTCCTTGACGTCGTCCTTGAAGCGGCGCAGCGAATCGAGCTGACCGGTCCAGATGACCACGTTGTTGCGCAGCATGCGGACTTGCGAATCGCGTCGGACGATGCCGTCAAGCACCATACAACCGGCCACCGTGCCGATACGGGAGATCGTGTAGACCTCGCGCACTTCGACCTGGCCGATGACTTCTTCGCGCTTCTCGGGCGCCAACATGCCCGACATGGCGGCCTTCACGTCATCCACGGCGTCGTAGATGATGTTGTAGTAGCGCAGATCGATGCCGTTGTTCTCGGCCAGCTTCTTGGCGCTCTGGTCGGCGCGCACGTTAAAGCCGATCACCACCGCGTTCGAGGCAATGGCCAGGTTGACGTCGCTTTCGGAGATGCCACCCACGGCGGCATGCACCACCTGAACGCGCACTTCGTCGGTCGAGAGCTTGGTGAGCGAAGAGACCAGCGCCTCCTGCGAACCCTGCACGTCGGTCTTGACGATAAGCGGCAGGGTCTGCGTGCCTTCGCCCAGGTTGTCGAACATGGACTCCAGCTTGGCAGCCTGCTGGCGCGCCAGCTTGACGTCGCGGAACTTGCCCTGACGGAACAGCGCGATTTCACGCGCCTTGCGCTCGTCGTTCAGGGAGATCAATTCGTCGCCGGCGGCCGGCACGTCGGTCAGGCCCTGGATCTCGACCGGAATCGAGGGACCGGCTTCCTGCACCTGCTTGCCGTTCTCGTCCAGCATGGCGCGCACACGGCCGAAGCTCGCACCCGCCAGCACGACATCGCCGCGCTTGAGGGTGCCGCTCTGCACCAGAATGGTCGCCACCGGACCGCGCCCCTTGTCGAGGCGGGCTTCAATGACCAGCCCCTTGGCCGGCGCATCGACCTGCGCCTTGAGCTCGAGAATTTCAGCCTGCAGCAGCACGTTTTCGAGCAGATCGTCGATCCCGGCGCCGGTCTTGGCCGACACGGGCACGAACGGCACGTCGCCGCCGTACTCTTCCGGCACGACCTGTTCGGCCACGAGTTCCTGCTTGACGCGCTCGGGGTTGGCTTCCGGTTTGTCGACCTTGTTGACGGCCACCACGAGCGGCACACCGGCCGCCTTGGCATGGTGAATCGCTTCGCGGGTCTGGGGCATCACGCCGTCGTCGGCAGCCACCACCAGAATCACGATATCGGTCGCCTTGGCGCCGCGTGCACGCATGGCCGTGAAGGCCTCGTGACCCGGGGTGTCAAGGAAGGTGACGCTGCCACGGTCGGTGTTCACGTGGTAGGCGCCAATGTGCTGCGTAATGCCGCCAGCTTCGCCCACGGCAACCTTGGCGCGGCGGATGTAGTCCAGCAGCGAGGTCTTGCCGTGATCGACGTGGCCCATCACGGTGACGACCGGTGCGCGCGAAACGCTTTCGGCTTCGCTGCCGGCCGGGCCGTCGTCCAGGAGGAAGGCTTCCGGATCGTCCAGCTTGGCGGCGATGGCGGTATGGCCCAGTTCCTCGACGACGATCATCGCGGTTTCCTGGTCCAGAACCTGGTTGATGGTGACCATCTGGCCCAGCTTCATCAATTGCTTGATGACCTCGGCAGCCTTGACGGACATCTTGTGGGCCAGATCGGCGACGCTGATGGTTTCAGGCACGTGGATTTCACGGGCGATGAATTCCTGCGCGGCCGGTTCGTGACGACGGTCCTGGCCGCCACGGTTGTTGCGACCGCCACGGCCGCCGCCCTTGCCGCCGGCACGCCAGCCGTCGCGGCTGTTGGCCGGGCCGCCCTTGTCGGCCGGTTTCTTGCGCGAAGCGTCATCAGACCAGGTCGAGGAGACCTCGGCGGTCTTGATGGTCTTCTTGCCGCCCGGGGCAGCCGGCTTGTTGCCGTCCTTCTTGGCGGCAGCAGCCGGTGCGGCGGCGTCTTTCTTGCCTGCCGGCTTGTGCAGCGTACCGGAAAGCGCCGGGTTGGCGGCAGCCGGCTCGGGTTCAGGCGCACGCAGCACCTTGCGCGGACGGCTGAGCATCTCGCGCAGCGCGGCGGCTTCGGCCTCGGCGGCGCGACGCGCCTCTTCGCGGGCACGGTCGGGCGCAGCGGCTGCTGCGGCCGGACGCTGCGCCGTCGGCGTAACGCGCGACTTGCCGGATTCAGCCTTGGGGGCCGCAGCGGGTTGAGTGGATTCGGATTTCGCCGGCGCAGTCTGCGCCTTGGGGGTCAGTTCAGTTTGAGCTTGCACAACAGATTCGGCCCCGGCTTTTTGAGTCTGGGACGCGACAACGGATTCTTTCTTGGCTTCAGGCTCGGCCGACGCGGCATCGGAAGGCTTGCTGGAAGCGGCGGGTTGGACGGGCTGCGGCTGGACTTCGGGCTCGACCGCAGGAGCAGGCTCCGGCGTCGCTGCCGGTGCCGGGGTGGAGGTTTCAGGCGCGGCCGCATCGGAGGCCACCGGCGCCTGAGGCGCGGGGGAAGCTTCTGCGGGCGTTGCAGCCTCGGCGGCTTGCGGCGTTTCCACCGGCTTGGCAGCCGTTTCTTTCACCGCCGGCTCAGCCGGCGTCTCAGCCTGCGCCACCGTTGCGGCATCGACCTTGGGGGTTTCGACGGCAGCAGGCTTGTCGGCCTCGGTCGTCGAAACCGGGGCCTGGGCCACGGGCGGCACCGCCTCTTCAGCAGCAGCACGGGCTTCGGCTGCGGCTTCCGCGGCCAGCTCGGCCGGGTCGCGCTTGACGAAGACGCGCTTTTTGCGCACTTCGACCTGAATGGTACGCGAACGCCCGGTGGCGTCCGCCTGGCGGATCTCGGAAGTTTGCCGACGCGTCAGCGTGATCTTCTTGCCATCGGTCGCGCCATGGGCGCGACGCAGCGAGTCGAGCAATTTCGCCTTGTCGCTGTCGGTGACAGCATCGTCAACCGATTTGAGGTCAACGCCGGCCGCACGCAACTGCTCCAGCAGCACGTTGGCAGGCATTTTCAGCTCGGTAGCGAACTGGGCGACAGTATTACTCGACATTAGGCTCTCTTCCCTATGCAGCTATTTACAAACTTCAACTTGCGGCGGACCTGCTACGCCAGGAGATGGCGCGTTCATTCCTCGTCAAACCAGTGGGCGCGGGCACGCATGATCAGCTCGCTGGCTTCTTCTGCGCTCATGCCGGCGATTTCCGCCAGTTCATCGGTGGCCAGTTCGGCCAGGTCATCGCGGGTATGCACCTCGCGCTCGGCCAGCTTGGCAGCCAGCTCGGGCGTCACGCCTTCCAGCTCCAGCAGATCCTGCGCCGTTTCCAGGCGTTCTTCCTGGGCAATGGCTTCGGTCAGCAGGGCATTGCGGGCGCGGGCACGCAGCTCGTTGATGGTGTCTTCATCGAAGGCCTCGATCTCCAGCAGCTCCTGCAGGGGAACATAGGCCACTTCTTCCAGCCCGGTGAAACCTTCATCGATCAGGATGTCGGCGACTTCTTCGTCGACGTCCAGCTTGGCCATGAAGGTGGCACGCAGCCCGGCACGTTCGTTTTCCTGGCGATTCAGGCTTTCTTCCGGCGTCATGATGTTGATCTGCCAGCCGGTCAGCTCGGAAGCCAGGCGCACGTTCTGGCCCTTGGCGCCAATCGCCTTGGGCAGGTTTTCCTCGTCGACCACCACATCCATGGCGTGCTTGTCTTCGTCGACCACGATGGACTCGACGTTGGCCGGCGCCAGCGCGCCGATGACAAACTGCGCCGGGTCTTCCGACCAGAGCACGATGTCGACCTGTTCGCCGCCCAGCTCATTGCGCACGGCGGTCACACGCGAGCCGCGCATGCCCACGCAGGTGCCAATGGGATCGATACGCTTGTCGTAGGCCACCACGGCGATCTTGGCGCGCACGCCCGGATCACGGGCAGCGGCCTTGATTTCCAGCAGGCCCTGCTCGATCTCGGGAACTTCGTTCTCGAACAGCTGGCGGATGAATTCGGGCGACGTACGCGACAGGATGACCTGCTGGCCACGCGCAGCGTGGTCAACACGCAGCACGAAGGCGCGCACGCGGTCGCCGATGCGCAGGTTTTCCTTGGGGATCATCTCGGTACGCGGCAGACGGGCTTCGATCTTGCCGGTTTCGATGATGCAATCACCCTTGTCCATGCGCTTGATGGTGCCCGAGATGATGTTCTCGCCACGTTCAAGGAAATCGTTGAGCACCTGTTCGCGCTCGGCGTCACGGATTTTCTGCAGAATGGCCTGTTTGGCCGCCTGCGCCCCGATACGACCGAACTCAACCGGCTCGAGCGCCTCTTCGATGTAATCGCCAACCTCCAGGTCGGGATCGATTTCGAGCGCATCGGACAGCATTTCCTGCTTGTCCGGTTCTTGCAGACCGGCCTCGTCAGGCACGACGAGCCAGCGACGGAAACCCTCATGGCCCCCGGTTTCGCGATCGATCGAGACGCGGATATCGGCGTCTTCCTTGAAACGCTTTTTCATTGCCGACGCCAGCGCGCCTTCAAGCGCGCCGAACACGACTTCACGCGTTACGTTCTTTTCACGCGCCAGAGCGTCAACCAACAGAAGAATTTCGCGACTCATCGCTTTTTGCCCTTGAAATCCAGAACGGGATCCAGCTTGGCGCGCTCGACGTCATCGAGCGTGAAGCTCAGCACCTGAATATCGTCCTTCTTTGCCTCAAATTCGAGACCGAATACGGCCTTGCCTTCAGCCGGCGACTCGGCCAGCTGCAGGACCCCGGTAAACACCTTGCGCCCGTCGACGGCCTCACGCAGCTTGACCTCGACCCGCTCGCCCGCGAAGCGACGGAACTCCGCTTCGTGGCGCAAGGGGCGATCAGTGCCCGGCGAGCCCACCTCAAGGCGCTTGTAGTCGACGTTCTCGACTTCATAGACGCGCGACAGCAACCGGGACACCTGTTCGCAATCTTCAATGCGAACACCGCCCTCACGGTCTATCGTCACGCGCAACAAGCCCATCCCGGCACGCTCCACATCGACCAATTCGATGTCCATGCCGGCCAAAGCCTCTTCAGTCAGTGCGAATAAATCAGCCATACGCTCAAAAAAAATGGGCTGCATGCCCAGCCCACTGTGTTGCCCGAACCCCCTCCCGATGCCGCATGCAAACTGCTCGGGAAGCGTGGAACGAACGCTCTGCGACCTTTTCGCCGTTACCCGCGGCCAGGCATTCGCCGGGCGCGCTCCATAGCCGAGTGGGCAACCGCGCAGCGCTTGATTCAGATTTGCCGCATTCGATGCAGATCGATGCCGGCGCCAAAATCCCCTTGCCCACTGCTTACGCGGCCCACATCGCCTCCTCTGCCGCACGCAACGCCTGACGACGTGCCTGCCGCAAAAACCCTGGAAAACCGATGAAGACCACAGAGCAGCCACACAAAGGCGCGCTATGAAAACGAGAGATTTTAACAGATAACCCGGATTTTTTCCTGCCCCATCCGAGGTTTACGCGAGGCGACGGCAATCGCCTCGCTCAGACAGGCTGGCGCCCGCCCGCCTTAACGGTCGCCGCGACCCCCGCGGCCCCCCATAAAGCCCAGGCGCGACTCGTGCGCCGAGGCGCCCTTCGGTTGCCAGTCGTCCCCACGCGCCGTGTTGCCACCGGCAGCGCGACGCGCACGAGGCTTGGCGGCATTGGCCGGTTTGGCCGCCGATTTGGCCGCCGGCTTGCCCCCGGCCTTGGATGCGGGACGTCCGGCCGGCTTACCGGCCGACTTCGGCGCCCCGGCCGGCTTGCCGGCACGACCACCCGGTTTGGCGGCGGCCGCCGCCTGACCCGCGGCCGCCGGCTTGCCGCGACCGCCGGCCGCGCGCTTGGCGCCGCCCGCCTTGCCGCCCGCTGCCGGCGCATCACCGGTGGGTTTGCGCCGGCGTGCGCCCTCAGGCTTGCCTCGGGACTTGCCCGGCGCATCGTTGCCCAGCGGGTGCCCATTGGCATACCCCCCCGTGAACATCAGGCCGGTTCCGAAAGGATCGGACGGGCAGGCCTGGGCCGGCCCGCCGGGCCGACCGCCCTGCAATTTGCCGCGACGACCGATGCGCGCACCGTTCATGCCATTGCGCTCCATCGTGCCAAATCCCGGAGGCAGCGCGCTGTCGTGCGACTGCGGCTGACGCGACTTGCCGCGCCCGCCACCCGCCTCGCCGTCATCGCGCAACAGGCCCAGCTGGACCATCAGCGCAGAAACCAGGGAAGGATCCAACTCCTCCCAGCGGCCACGGCGCAGCGAACGGGGCAGCACCAGATCACCGAAACGAGTGCGGATCAACCGGCTGACCGTCACACCGACCGCCTCGAACATGCGACGCACTTCGCGGTTGCGCCCCTCCTGCAGGGTGACGCGATACCAACGATTGCTGCCATCACCACCCAGGTACTCGAACGAACCGAAGGAGGCCTTGCCATCGTCCAGGTCGATTCCTTCGACCAGCGACTTGCGTTGCGCCTCATCCATCTCGCCCAGCACACGCACAGCGTATTCGCGCTCGGTGCCATAGCGGGGATGCATGATGCGATTGGCCATGTCGCCCGACGTCGTGAAGATCAGCAAACCTTCGGTATTCAGATCCAGGCGACCGACCGACAGCCACTTTCCCGTGCGCAGCTTGGGCAGCCGTGCAAACACACTGGCGCGCCCGCCCGGATCATCGTGGCTGACAATCTCGCCCGCCGGCTTGTGATACAGAATCACGCGCGGCGGCTTCTTGGCATTGCTGCGGGTGATCAGACGACCATTGACACGCACCTGATCGTTGGCGGCCACACGCTGACCAATATGGGCGGGCTCGCCATTGACCGACACCCGGCCGGCGACGATCAGCTCTTCCATCTCGCGGCGCGACCCGATGCCGGCATCGGCCAGCACCTTGTGCAGCTTGGGCATGATGGCATCGCTGTTCAAGTACTTGCCCAGGCGCTGTTCGCTGCGCTCGGCATGCTCCAGATAGGACAACGCCTCATCCGCTTCGCGTTCGGCACCCCGGCCGGCGTCCGGCGCTTCGGTTTGCGTCGCAGCCTGGGCAGGCTCGTCTGCGGCAGCAGCCTCATTGCGGCGACGTCGGAACGGCGTGCGCAGCTTGCGCCCGCGGCTGCGGCCGGCGCCCTCGCCTTCTGCCGCAGCTTGGGCGGCAGGCTGGCCAGCCGGTTCAACGGTGGAATTCTCGTCCTGCATCGTTATCGTTGTATTGGTTGTCACTGGGACAGCTCCGGATTTCAAACTTTGTCGGGCTCGCCTTGCGCAAGCCCATCGTTTTCGTCGTCTTGGGAACGCTGCGGCGCATCCAACTGCTCGACGGCAGCCAGCCGCGTCGGCGGCACTATTTCGGGTTCGGACTGAAGGGGCTCCCATTCGGGAGCCGAAGGCGCGTTCGCCTCATCAGTTTCGGCGGGCGGATGAATCCGATCCGGCTCCAGATCTGGCACCTCGTGGGGCGCCTCGACCGGGGACTCGGTCCCACCTTCGGGGCCGCCGGCGGTATCCGCGGCCTCTGGCAACGCTTCTGCGGGAGCATCGGCGTGCGCCGTCTCTTCCAGGCAGAGTTGGGATTCTACGCCATCCGCCGCCCCCGCGTCAGCGCCGGACACCGACAATGACGCGGAATCGGTCGCTGGCGGCATCGTTTCCCCTGTCGCAGCGGCGATTTCCTCAAGCTGAATTTCGGTGCCGCCCAGGTCCAGACCAGCCAACGCCGCGGCCGCCTGCGACGACTCCAGCGGCGGCAACTCATCCAGCGCCCGCAAGCCGAGGTCATCAAGAAAATGGCGGGTGGTCCCGAACAGGGCGGGACGACCCGGCGCATCGCGATGACCAATCACCTCGATCCAGCCACGATCCTCCAGCGTCTTGACGATCTGGGACGACACCGACACACCCCGGATATCCTCGATATCCCCTCGCGTCACAGGCTGACGCCAGGCCACAATGGCCAAGGTCTCCAGCACTGCACGCGAATATTTGGGCGGACGCTCGGGATTGAGCCGCTCGAGATAGCGCTGCATGGCGGGCCGGCTTTGAAAACGCCACCCCCCTGCCAACTGCACCAACTCCATGCCCCGCCCGGCCCACTGCTCTTGCAGGGTCTGTAGCCAGCCGCGCAATACGCCGGCCTCCAGCGTGCCATCCTCATCCCCGAAGAGCTTGCGCATCTCCGCCAGCTGCATGGGCTGGCTGGCGCAGAGCAGCGCCGTCTCCAGCACGATGATTGCCTCACTATCGTTCATCGGTACTCAATAAAAAAGGTCGATCAACTTGCATCGGATTAAAATTCACGCTATAGTTCAATTCT
>NZ_FKBR01000009.1:0-124120 GCF_900078335.1 Bordetella trematum | reverse complement strand
TGGCAGCTCGTCGGGCTCATAACCCGAAGGTCGTAGGTTCAAATCCTGCCCCCGCAACCAGATACTTGGCGAATCAGCCCGGCCACAAGCCGGGCCTTTTTGCGTCTGCGGCTCAAGAAACGATTTCGCAAAGGCGGCCGCAACCGCGCCGCGCAGGCACGCCGCGCGCAAACCCGCCAGGCACAGAGAGGCGACAGCCCGCCGCGGCAACGACCCACTTGCCGCTGCCCGACCCACGCATGCCAAGGCCCATGCCTGCACCAATGCTTTCCCTTTGTTTGTCGTTTCGCGCCCCGCCGCAGCGAAGCCTGCTTACCTGAGGATCGCACCGGCAAAACCGCCTCGCGACCCTCCACGCACTTGCGGCGCGATCTGCGCCCCGGAAACCATGCGTCGCAACACGGCGCACCACCGCCTGCCTCAGCCTGCGCCTCCGCCTTCAAAGCGCCCTGCCGCCCCGCCGAGATACTGGAAGTCTGGATATCGGCGCCGCCGCGCGACGCCCTTGCACGATGCCCGGCAACAACCTGCCGCAACAAACCATGCCGTTCTGACCGCTCCGCAGGCAAGAGGACAAACCACTCTCGCCTGTCGCCTGATCGGCGCCGAAGCCTTGCTGGCCGCAACCCGCGATGCGCAATGCCTGCGCCGCAAATCCCGGCCGGTACCGATCAGGACTCACCCCGATCGCATGAAGAGATTATAACGGGTCACACCCGGACGGACCACCCACCCGGCCACCGGCGCGCACCAGTCACGATAAGGCCAGGGCACGCGCGGCCGCCACGCGCAAGGCATCCACCCCCATGCCCCACACAATCAACACCAGGCACGACGCCCGCTCGCCTGGCGGCCAGGCATCCAGCGTTTGCAAAGGATAGAGCTGCCGGTGCACCCCATGCACCACACAGGGGAGGGACTCCCCCTCGAATGCCACCACTCCCTTCACACGCAACAAGGCCTCACCCAGACTGGCCTGCAGCTCGTGCATGCCAGACAAAAAACGCCCGCGGCGCAGCGTTGCCGGCAAGGCCAATGCCAATTGCACGACGCCCGCATGCGCCAGACCTGCGGCACCCGGCGCCGAAGGCGCGTAGGCGGACAGCCAACGCCCCAAGGGCGCCGAAGCCTCGCGCTGCTTTCTCAAGGTCTCGCCAGTCAGGGCGGCAGGCAACGGCACTCCCTCGGCCAACACATGCACAGGCACGCCCGGCTGGAGCGCCTCGACCTGCCGACAGACCTGCTCCCGCTGCTGTGCGGACACGAGATCCGCCTTGCTGACCAGCACCAGATCCGCCAGCGCGATCTGCTGCGCCGCAGCCTGCGCCACACCACCCCCGGCCCGCAGCTGAACCGGAAGATGCTGCGCATCGGCCAGCGCAACGGCGCCCTGATAGACATAGCGCTCGGCAAGAAACGCATCATGACGCAAAGTGAACAGCACCGGCGCCGGACTGGCGATGCCGGTGGTCTCGATGATGACGCGCCGAAACGGCCGGATCCGCCGCTGCAGCGCCAACAGAAACATCTCCCGCAAGGTGTCGACCAGACTCCCGGCCACCGAACAGCAGATACACCCGCCCGCCACCAATACGACCCGGCCATCAACATGCCGGATCAAGGCGTGGTCGACGCCGACCTCGCCCAGCTCATTGACGATCACCAGCGTATCGGCCGGTGTCGACAGACGCATCGCGCCCGAGGCCCGCAGCCAGCGATTGAGCAAGGTGGTCTTGCCACTGCCCAGAAAGCCGGTCAGGACCGTTACGCCGATACGTCGATCAGCCAGGACATCGGTTTTCGTCACATCAACCACCCTCGCCCTCTCCGAGCCCGGCGAGCGTGCGCACGGAAAAGGAAAAGAATAGCGAAAAACCCGGGAAAGAATGCAAAAAGGCCATCCACGAATGGATGGCCTTCGAATTGGGTTTGGCTCCCCGAGCTGGGCTCGAACCAGCGACCTGCGGATTAACAGTCCGTCGCTCTACCGACTGAGCTATCGGGGATCTGCCAAGAAACGAGATTATGAAGGGTTTTTTAGAAAGGCGCAAGCCCCTTTAAAAATTATTCAGCATCTCGTCTTTCACTCCAAGCAGGCCCGCTTATGCATCGCGGCACCGCCGGAAATGAAAATGCAGCCAGCGCTTGCACGCAGGCTGCACTTGAAACTGGTGCCGGCAAGAGGAGTCGAACCCCCGACCTTCGCATTACGAATGCGCTGCTCTACCAACTGAGCTATGCCGGCAATTTCTTTTGCGGCCCGCCAATCTGACTACCGGCGGGCTTTTTTCACTCAGGCCCAAAGAATTGGGTATCAATGAATGAAGACCGCGATAATAGCAGAAAAAAATCGGATCATGCAAGTTCGATCACATCATTTTGCCGCCGGCGCCTCGAAGTCCGGTTGATTCTCGGGACGAGCCAGCTGAAAGGCCGGCAGCGCCTCGCAGGCCTGCTCGATACGCAGGATGGTCTCGAAAGCACTCAGGTCGCAAGCCAGGCGGCGGGCATTGTAGAGCTGCGGCACCAGGCAGGCATCGGCCATCGTCGGGGCGTCACCATGGCAGAAGCGGCCGGTCTGAGGCGAAGCCAGCAACGCCGCCTCGAACGCCGTGAGACCTTCCATGACCCAATGGCGATACCACTCGTCCTTGACCGCATCCTCGACCTTGACGGCGTGCTTGAGATATTTCAACACGCGCAGGTTGTTCAAGGGATGAATATCGCAGGCAATATCCAGCGACAACGCACGCACTCGCGCACGCCCGGCCGGCGTGGCCGGCAGCAGCGGCACCGCAGGATGGGTTTCATCGAGGTACTCGATGATGGCCAGCGACTGGCCGATCACCTGATCACCGTCGACCAGGGTGGGCACCAGCGCCGTCGGGTTCAGGGCGCGATACGCGGCCGAACGTTGCTGCCCGCCCTCTTTGAGCAGATGCACGGGCATGTACTCGTAAGACAGCCCCTTGAGATTGAGGGCAATGCGCACCCGATAGGCCGCCGAACTGCGAAAGTAGCTATACAACTGCATGATGTCTCCTGCCGGCTCCCCGGTTCTTGAAAGATATGGCGGGCGCCAGACCAGGCGCCCGAGGCTCAGTCCAGGTTTTCGATCTGCGCCGCCTTGCGCGACAATCCCTTGGGCAGCGGGAAAGCGACGTTTTCCTCCAGGCCGGGCATGGTTCGCACCGACACCGCCCCCAACTCGCGCACGCGGTCGATGACTTGCTGCACCAGCACTTCGGGGGCAGACGCCCCCGCAGTGATGCCGACCCGATGACGACCGACCAACCAGGCCGGCTCCACGCCGGCCGCGCTGTCGACCAGATAGGCCGCCACGCCGATACGCTCGGCGACCTCGCGCAGGCGATTGGAATTGGAACTGTTAGGGCTGCCCACCACCAGGACCAGATCGCATTGCGGCGCCAGCACCTTGACCGCGTCCTGACGGTTCTGGGTGGCATAGCAGATATCGCTTTTCTTGGGCTCGACGATATTGGGAAAACGCGCCTTGAGCGCGCGCGACACGGCTGCCGCGTCATCGACCGAAAGCGTGGTCTGAGTCACATAGGCCAGGTTGTCCGGATCGGCCACCTGCAGCGCCTGAACGTCCTCGACAGTCTCGACCAGATACATGCCGCCGCTGGCCTGACCCAGCGTGCCCTCCACCTCAGGGTGCCCCTTGTGGCCGATCATGACGATCTCCCGACCGGCCGCCCGCATCCGCGCAACCTCGACATGGACCTTGGTGACCAGCGGGCAGGTGGCGTCAAAAACGCGCAGCCCACGCGCCTCGGCTTCGGCGCGCACCGCCTTGGACACGCCATGCGCGGAAAACACTACGATCGCGCCGGCCGGCGCCTGCTCCAGTTCGTCGATGAACACCGCCCCTTTGGCGCGCAGGTCCTCGACGACGTAGCGGTTGTGCACGATCTCGTGGCGCACGTAGATGGGCGCGCCATGGATCTCCAGGGCGCGCTCGACGATCTCGATGGCCCGGTCCACCCCCGCACAGAAACCGCGCGGCTGGGCCAGCAGCACCTCGGCGTCACCGGCCGTGACCGGCGCAACAACCTGACTCATCACATCACCCCAAGAATATTGACATCCACCTGCAGGCGCGTGCCGGCCAGCGGATGGTTGAAATCGAACAGCGCCCACTCGTCGTTGATCTCTTTCAGGACGCCCGAATAGCGGCCGCCATTGGGCGCGGCGAACTCGACCAGATCACCAGGGCTGAACGTGGCGTCTTCGCCCGCGTGCTGGCGCAGCATCGCGCGCGTGACCCGTTGCAGCAATTCGGGGTTGCGCTCGCCATAGGCATCGGCAGGCTCCAGCGTGAAGCTGAATTGTTCGCCTTCGGCGCGCCCGAGCAGCGCCGCTTCCATGCCCGGCGCCCATTGCCCGCCCCCCAATTGGAGCGTGGCCGGGCGACCATCGAACGTATCGGTGAACACCGAGCCCTCGGCCGGACCCGAGGCCAGGACGACGCGATAGTGCAAAGTCAGGTAGGAGTCCGGTTGGATAGAAACAGTCATAGTGAGGAAAAGGGCCTGGCTAAACGGCCATCATGTCAGCAGTCGAGAATCGCCTATTTTAGAGCTTCACGCATGAACCTGCCCGATACCCTTGCGAGCCGCCTGCGCCCACGTGAACGGCTGTTGCGGTCCGGCCCGGGCGCGCTGCACGACACCGAACTGCTGGCGCTGGTATTGCGCACCGGGCAGCGCGGCTGCAACGCCCTCGAACTGGCCCGCCGGCTGCTGCAGCACCATGATGGCCTGCATGGCGTTTTTGCCGCACAAGCCCAGGAACTGTGCGCCCAACCCGGCCTGGGCCTGGCCAAGGCCTGCGCGCTGCTGGCCATCCCCGAACTGTCGCGCCGAACCATCGAGGAAACCCTGACCGGACGATCCACCCTGCAACATGCCGACGAGGTCCGGCGCTATTGCCGCACCGCGCTCAGCCACCAGCCGGTCGAGCATTGCATCGCTCTTTTTCTGGACCAGCAGCTGCGCCTGCTGGCCTGCGTCACGCTCTCACAGGGCACGCTGGCGCGGGCCTCGGTGTTTCCGCGCGAAGTCGTGCGCGAGGCCTTGCGGCTGCATGCAGCCGCCCTCATCCTGGCTCACAATCACCCCTCGGGCAACGCGCAGCCCAGCGCAGCCGATTGCGCCTTCACGCGCCAGCTGGGCCAGGCGTTGGCGCTGGTAGACATCAGGCTGGTCGACCATCTGATCATTGCCCGCGAACAGGCTTTCTCGATGGCGGAAGCCGGGCTGCTGTGAAACCGCCCCCCCCCTAGGCTGACGCGGCACAGTTCGCTAGACTAGCCGCCCTGACCATTGCTGCAGACCTCAATGAAGCGTCTCTGGGACATCTCACCGCCGATTTCGGATCAGTCGCCCGTATTCCCGGGCGACACGCCGTATCGTCAGCACTGGAAATGGCAGCTCACGCCCGAGTGCCCCGTCAATGTCAGTGAAATCGCCATGTCACCGCATGTCGGCGCCCATGCCGACGCGCCCTTGCACTATGCCAACGGCGCGGCCGCCATCGGCAGCGTCGCGCTGGAGCCCTTCCTGGGGCCTTGCCGGGTCATCCACGCCATCGGCTGCGGGCCGCTGATCCTGCCGGAGCATCTGGCCCACGCCATCGACGACCTGCCCGAGCGCATCCTGGTGCGTACCGCCCAGCATGCCGCCGTACACTGGTGGACCGACGATTTCTCCGCCTACGCCCCGCAGACCATCGAATGGCTGGCCGATCTGGGCGTGCGCCTGATCGGCATCGATACGCCCAGCATCGATCCTGCCAGCAGCAAAACCCTGGACAGCCACCACGTCATCCTGCGCCGCGATCTGCGCGTACTGGAGAATCTGGTGCTCGACGCCGTGGAACCGGGCGACTACGAATTGATCGCCCTGCCCCTGGCCCTGGTCCAGGCCGATGCCAGCCCGGTGCGCGCCGTCCTGCGCGAACTCGGCTAGGCCATCAGGCTGTTGCGCTGTCTCTCTTGCCTGACGGCCGGGACGCGCTGCGCGCACCGGCCGCAAATTGAACCTGAGGTTGCGCCATGAGCAAACCCGAAGATATCGTCCACCAGGAAAACGCCCAGCTCGATTTCCGCAAGGACATGACTTACGGCGACTATCTGCAGCTGGATGCGCTGCTGAGCGCCCAGCATCCGCTATCGCCCGAACACAACGAGATGCTGTTCATCATCCAGCACCAGACCAGCGAACTCTGGATGAAACTGATGCTGCATGAATTGCGGGCCGCCATCGACCATGTCCGCCACGACCGCCTGCCGCCGGCCTTCAAGATGCTGGCGCGGGTCAGCAAGATCATGGAACAACTGGTCCATGCCTGGGATGTACTTGCCACCATGACCCCGCCGGAATACTCGGCGCTGCGGCCCTACCTGGCACGCTCCAGCGGCTTCCAGAGCTATCAGTATCGCGAGATCGAATTTGCCCTGGGCAACAAGAACGCCGCCATGCTGCGTCCGCATGCCCATCGCGCCGACCTGCTGGCCGCCGTGCAGCAGGCCTATGAAGCGCCCTCGCTCTACGACGAAGCCTTGCGCCTGATGGCACGCCAGGGCCTGCCCATTCCTGCCGATCGCCTGGAGCGCGACTGGACCCTGCCCTACCAGGCCAGTCCCGAGGTCGAGGCGGCGTGGCTCACCGTGTACCGGAATTCCGACCGCTACTGGGATCTGTATCAGCTGGGTGAAAAACTGACCGATCTCGAAGACGCGTTCCGTTTGTGGCGTTTTCGCCACGTCACGACCGTCGAGCGGGTCATCGGCTTCAAGAAAGGCACCGGCGGAACATCGGGCGTGGGTTACCTGCGCAAGATGCTGGATGTCGTGCTGTTCCCGGAAATCTGGACACTGCGCACCGATCTTTGAACAACGCCAGGCTTGCCCGGCCCCCCCGGGCCCATGCTAGAATTCGGGGTTACTTTTTGGATACGTGGCAAGCTTGCGCGCATGCTTCGGGTCTTCGGGCTGATCCTGGCTGTATCCGGCCGGGCGTCATCCAGGGCCAGGCCCCCAGGGGCCGCGCAAAGTTGTTGGCGACCCGCTCACCAGGGAAATCATCATGAAAGAAGGCATTCACCCCGAGTACCGCGAAGTGGTCTTCATGGACCAGCAGACGGGCAACAAGTTCATCACCCGTTCGACCGTCCACACCCGCGAGAACATCGAAATCGATGGCAAGTCGTACCCGCTCTTCAAGTGCGACGTGACCTCGGAATCGCATCCGTTCTACACCGGCGCCCAGACCCGTATCGTCGAAACCGGCCGCGTGGAAAAATTCCGTGCCCGTTTCGCCCGCACGACCGGCGCCATCAAGGCTTCCTGATTCCGGCTCAGCCCCATCGATCCGGCGTCTCCCCCGGGAGGCAAGGAAAAAGCAGCCTGCGGGCTGCTTTTTTTTCCTCACGGCTTCGGACAACGCCATCCCGCCGCTGTCGGCAACCGGCCTTCGCGCCAGGCCTGATGCGTTCTGAAAGCGTCTGAAGATCAGGCGCCCAGGGACACTCGGGTCGGTTACATTAGCCTCGTGTCCCCGCTCACACGCTCCACTCCCGCCCGGCTGACCGTCTCAGCCACCGCCAAGCTGCCCCGACTGGTGCTGCTGGGCCTGTCGCTCGTCTACATCGTAGCGGGCCTGCTCATGCGCGACCCCTGGAAAACGGACGACGCCGTCGGCGTCGCCACCATGGTGACCGCCTTGCGGGAGGGGGGGCTGACCTGGCTATTGCCCCAGGTAGGCCAATTGGCCCATGCGCAGGAAGGACCGATGATCACCTGGGTCGGCGCCATCAGCATCTGGCTGTTCGGCCCACTGCTGGGTGACATCACCGCTGCGCGGCTGCCCAACCTGCTGTGGTTTGCCATGGCGGCCAGCAGCGTCTGGTACGGCACGTATCTGCTGGGCCGTCGCCAGGAAGCGCAGCCCCTGGCGCTGCCCTTCGGCGGCGAGCCTGAGCCGCGAGACTACGGCCGCATGCTGGCCGACGCTGCCCTGCTGCTGCTGGTGGCGACGGTCGGCATCCTGCAGCGCTTGCACGAAACCTCGGTCGTGCCCGCCATCCTGGCCTGGCAGGCCCTCACCTTCTATGCCCTGGCGCGCACCCTGGACCGGCCTTTTACCGGCGCCACCACGCTGGCGATCGCCCTGGCCGGCAGCTTCCTCACGCGCGGCTGGGTCGGCGCAGCCCCCATCATGCTGGCCGCATTGCTGGCGTTCGTGCCGCACAGCGCCCTGTGGGCGCGCGCGCGATGGCTGCCCTGGGTAGCGCTGCTGACGGCAGCCCTCATCCTGGCATGGTGGATTCCGGCCACGCAAGGCAGCGAGTATTGGGTCCGTAACTGGAAGATCTGGAATCTGACCTCTTTCTCGCTGCCGCAGCTCGGGCTGTCGGTGCGCACGCTGCGCGACCTGCCCTGGTATCTCTGGCCGACCTGGCCGCTGGCGCTGCTGGCGCTGTGGCGCTGGCGCAGCTGGCTGTTTGCGCCGCATATCTGGCTGCCGCTGATGCTGCTGCTGACGTCATTGCTGATGCTGTTCTTCCTCGAAAGCCCCAATGACGCCGAGTACACCTTGCTGGCCGCGCCCTGCGCGGTGCTGGGTGCGTTTTCGTTGCCGACCTTGCGCCGGGGCGTCGTCAATACGCTGGACTGGTTCGCCGTCATGTGTTTCTCGCTGACGGTGGCGACAGCCTGGCTGGGGTGGATTGCCCTGCACTTTGGCTGGCCGGCGCAGATCGCACGCAACATCGGTCGCCAGACCCGCGGCTTTGAGCCGGAAATCTCCTGGGTCGCCTTTGTGCTGGCGCTCGTCGTGACCGTCGCCTGGGCCCTGCTGGTGGTGTGGCGCCTGCGCGTCAAGCCTGCGGCGCTGTGGCGCGGGACGGTGCTGTCGGCCTGCGGCCTGACGGCAACCTGGCTGCTGCTGGTGCTGCTGTGGCTGCCGGCGGTCGACTATGCACGCAGCTATCGCAGCGTGTCCGGCGAACTCGCAGCCGCCATCGAGGCCAACCGCCGGCCCGGCGAATGCCTGCGGGGCCTGAGCCTGGGCAGCGGCCAGCGCGCGTCCTTCCTGATTTTCGACAATCTGACCTTCAGCTACGACTCGCGCTGCACGCTGGTTCTGCAACAGACCACCCACAGCAGTCTGCGCGATGGCACCGCCGCGTATACCGAGGGCGCCACGGAACTGTGGCGAGGCGGCCGTCGGGCCGATCGCCACGAAGTGTATCGTCTGCTGCGCATCACACCCCTGCAATGAGTTCCGACGCGGCGAGCCCTTCTGCCCAACCGGCCTTCGGCGCGGCGATGCTTCGCATCGTGCGCCAGGCCTGGCCCGTCATGATCAGCCAGTGGGCCGGCATCGCCTTCGGGGTGCTGGATACGGCCATGACCGGACACGCCAGCCCGCGCGACCTGGCCGCCATGGCGCTGTCAGCCTCGGTCTTCATCACCGTCTTCGTCGGCCTGATGGGCGTCATCCACGCCCTTATCCCGATCGCCGCACAGCAGTTCGGCGCGGGCCGTCCACGCGAGGTCGGCCGGGTGTGGGGCCAGGGCGTCTGGCTGGCGCTGGCCCTGTCCGTGGTCGGCGCCCTGCTGATGTGCTTTCCCGACATGTGGCTGGCCTTCTCCGGCGACGTCGATCCGGCCGTACGCGAGCGCGTGACCTGGTACCTGCGCGCTCTGATCCTGGCCTTGCCCAGCGCCCTGGTATTCCGAAGCATCTACGCCCTG
Source organism: Bordetella trematum (assembly GCF_900078335.1). GTDB lineage: Bacteria > Pseudomonadota > Gammaproteobacteria > Burkholderiales > Burkholderiaceae_B > Bordetella > Bordetella trematum. Next base: position 114,336 of record NZ_FKBR01000009.1, on the reverse strand, counting down.
GGCACCGCCGTCTCGCGGCCCAAGGTAGTGATGAGCATCAACCTGACCGCCGTGGGCTTCAAGGCCTTGTTCAACTGGGTGCTGATCTACGGCAAATTCGGCCTGCCGGCGCTGGGCGCGGTAGGCGCCGGGCTGTCGACGGCACTGGTGTCCTGGCTCAGTCTGGCCGCCGGCTGGTGGCTGATCCGCCACGACCGTTATTTCCGCCAGTTCGACCTGCGCATCGGCCGCCCCGACTTCACCATCCTGCGCGATCTGCTGCGGCTGGGCCTGCCGATGGGCGCGTCCTATCTGGTGGAAGTCTCGGCCTTCACGTTCATGGCGCTGCTGGTCGCGCGCGAAGGCACGCTGGTGTCAGGCGGACATCAGATCATGTCCAATCTGGCGGCGCTGTGCTACATGATGCCCATGGCGCTGGGCGTGGCGAGCGCAGCCATCACCGCCCAGGCGATCGGCGCGGGCGACTATGCGCTCGCGCGGCGCGTGGGCTCGGCCGGACTGGCTCTGGGATTTCTCGGCGCGCTGCTGACGTCCGCGATTCTGCTGATAGGCCGGCCCACCATTCTCGCAGCCTACACCGACGACGCAGAGGTGGCCGCCGTGGCAGGCTCACTGCTGGCCATGATCCCGCTCTTTCACCTGTGCGACTCGATGCAGTGCATCAACTCCTACCTGCTGCGGGCCTATAAGGTTGCCGTGGTGCCCTTGATCCTGCAGGTGGTGGCGTTGGCCGGCGTCGGCCTGGCCGGCGGATGGTGGCTGGGGTTCGGTCCGGGACGCGGCGGGCTGGACTGGCTGCGTGAATGGCTGCTGCCCAACTCCCCCCAGGGGGCGGGCACGATGTGGCTGATGGCGATGCTCGGGCTGGGCCTGTCGGCCACCCTGTTGCACGTCTGGTACCGCCGCCTGGTGCAGCGCCTGTAGCGTACGACCGGCGGCGGGCTGCCGCGATGCGGACGGCTCAGCCCCGCTTGCGCGGGGCGGCGGACTGGACGCGGCGTACCTCGACCGAGTTGCGCGGGTCCTCGGCGGTGGCCGCCACACGGGGCGCGCTCACGCGGGCGCCCGGGTCGCTGACCGTGTTGCTGGCGGCCTGAGCCGGCGCGCCCACCAGACCCAGGCAGAGAGCCGAGGTCGACAGAAAAGCGGCGATGCGTGCGGGGGTCGTCATGGCGATACTCCTTGTTCCGGAACTGCTTTCCGATGCCGCTGCCTGGCAGAAGGCCATCGAGCGGGTATCAGCTTGGAGTGCCGCAAGCCGGCCAGGTTTCACCGTGACGACAAGTTTTTCCGTCGGTAAAACCTGGACACGATTCTTCAGGCCTCAAGCATCAGCAGCAACAGGGCGATGGCCGCAGCCGCAATCACCATGATCGGCGCCATGGCCTCCCCCTTGATGGCGCGGTGCTTCAACGCAACTTGTCCAGCGCCTGCTCCAGGCGATCGACCGCCCAGATTTCAAGCCCCTCGATCGGTTGACGCGGAGCGTTGGCGCGCGGGATCAGGGCAATCGAGAACCCCAGCTTGGCCGCCTCGCGCAGACGCTCCTGGCCGCGCGGAGCCGGCCGGATTTCGCCAGCCAGACCGATCTCGCCAAAGGCGATCAACCCCTTGGGCAAGGGTCGGTCGCGCAAGGAGGACATGATGGCCAGCAACACCGGCAGATCCGCAGCCGGTTCGGTGATACGGACCCCGCCCACGGCGTTGACGAAGACATCCTGGTCGTAGGTGGTGACGCCGGCATGACGGTTCATGACCGCCAGCAGCATCGCCAGCCGGTTGCTTTCCAGGCCCACCGTCAGGCGGCGCGGATTGGGCGCATGAGAGGTATCGACCAGGGCCTGGATCTCGACCAGCAGCGGGCGCGAGCCCTCCTGGGTAGCCATGACGCAGGAGCCGGCCACCTGCTCCTGGTGCTGCGACAGAAACAACGCCGAGGGGTTGGCCACCCCGCGCAACCCGCGGTCGGTCATGGCGAACACGCCCAGTTCGTTGACCGCGCCAAAGCGGTTCTTGAAAGCGCGCACCAGGCGGAAAGAAGAATGCGTGTCGCCTTCGAAATACAGCACGGTATCGACGATATGCTCAAGCACGCGCGGGCCGGCCAGCGCGCCATCCTTGGTGACATGCCCGATCATGACGATGGCGATGCCGGTCTGCTTGGCCAGGCGGGTCAGTTGCGCAGCGCATTCGCGCACTTGCGACACAGAGCCCGGCGCGGCGGTGAGTTCGCCGCTGTACAAGGTCTGGATGGAGTCGATGACGGCCACGGCCGGCTTCTGCTCGGACACCGCAGCCTGGATGGCCTCAAGACGAATCTCGGCCAGCAGATTGACCGCCCCCGTCTGCAGTTCCAGGCGCCGGGCGCGCAGTGCAACCTGCTCGGCAGACTCTTCTCCAGTGACATACAGCACCGGCACCTGAGTCGACAGCGACACCAGCGCCTGCAACAGCAGGGTGGACTTGCCGATACCGGGATCGCCGCCGATCAGCACGACGGCGCCCGCCACCAGCCCACCGCCCAGCACGCGATCGAATTCGTCCAGCCCGGTGGGCTGGCGCGGCACTTCGCGCGCCTCGATGTCGGCCAGGCTGCGTACCGGGCTGGACGAGGCCAGCGGCGCAAAGCGATGAGCCGCCGCCTGCGCGGCAGCCGGCGCCTGCACGGTTTCCTCAAGGGTATTCCAGGCCTCGCAGTGGGGGCATTTCCCCAGCCACTTGGCGCTGGTGCCGCCGCATTCGGCACAGACATAGACGGTTCGCGATTTAGCCATGCCGTCAGTTTACCGGCACGTCGCATCGGCCCGCAGGCGTAACCCATTGAAAATCCGTTCGCCCGGCACTGTTGCTGCGGCAAGGGCAAGGCTATGCTGTCACAAGGAAGCCACGTTCTTCTGCCGGCCGGGAGTAAGCCGCATGTGTCCGCACCATCTGCCCCTTGACGACGATTCCGAAGATCTGCGCGTGCATTATCGCGGCAGCCCGCCCGATGACGCGCTGCCGCGCCGCCGTCACGGCACCTGGCATCCCGGCTGGGGGATCGCCGCCACTGTCGGCGTGGCCTTCGGCCTGCTGCTGCTGACCGACTACAGTGAACTGGCCTCGGCGCCATCCTTTGACGAGGACTCGCCCGAGGCCGTGATCGGCCCGCCCCCCGAGGAATTGCTCACGCCGCCCGAGATCGGCAGCTATCTGGCGGCGCCTCCTCCGGCATTGCCGGGCTCCCTGCAGATTGGCGAACCTGCCGGCCCGGACGCCACCTCGCGCATCGAGCACGTGCGCCAGTTGCTGCTCGATGGCCACCAGGAAGCGGCGCAAGGCCAACTGGCTGCGCTGCAACGCGATGAGCCTGAGCTCGAACTGCCCCCCGATCTGCTGCCTCTGCGCGCCGCGCCCGCGCCCTGAGGCGTCGGAAAGCAAAGCACTCATGGGCGGCCGGCCAGACGCAGCGCAGCCACGCTCCAGATCAGGCCCACGCCCAGCACGGCAAGCGCCAGCGCCCCCAGCAAAGGCAGGGCGGCTGCCAGCCGCGGCGGCGGCATGCCGCCGAACACGGGCACAGCGCTCGCCTCCACCTGCGCCAGGCCGCGATAGCTCATGATGCGCGGCACGAAGAAGCCACGCCAGGCCGCCTCATGTTCGTCAACGGCCCACATAAATCCGGCATACCGCGCCGGGCCGATCCCCGCCAGCTGGTCCGCGGCCAACCACAGCGCAAGCGGCGGCGCCGCCCAGGCCCACTCCTTCAAACGACGAGTCTGGGCGACACGTTGCTCAATGAAAGCATGCGCCGCAGCGCGCAAGCGGGCATCCTGCTGCTCAAAGCGCGGCAGGAAACTCACAGGCCAGGCCGGTGCCTGAGGCCGTACCGGCTGCCAGGCCGGGTGACGGGCATACCAGGCGGACAGCAACGCCGGCATGGCCTCCTCGGCCTGCTGTTGCGCCTGACGTAACTCCACCACGAAACCCAGCCGGGAAGGGATCGGATGCTGATGGGCCGCCCAGGCCTGCGCTGCCGCAGGCAAGCCGAAAGTCAGGCCCAGCCAGGCAGCAAGCGCCACCATCACCGAGGCGCCCGATGCCAGCCGCAGCAAGCCCAGCAGGTGAACCAGGATGCTCCAGAACAGGGCGTAACAGAGCAGGCATGCCCCCCAGAGCAGCGCCGTCGCCCAGCCCTGAACGCCGGCATCGCGCAGCAGCGCCACCGCGCAGATCAGCAGCGCCGGCAACCCCAGGGCGAGCGCCTGGATCAGCATTCCGGCCGTCAGCACCAGCCAGGGGCTGGCTGACTGGCAGCAAACCAGCCTCCAGAGCCCTTGCTCACGATGCTCTGCCAGACTGGCCGCGGCCAGTCCGATGGCGGCCAGGGGCATGAGCAGGCTGATCAACAGGCCCAGGTCCAGGCTGCCGAGGGAACCCAGCAAGGGGTTGTCCAGGACGCCGCTGCGCCGCCCATCGCCATGGCGACTCTCGACCGAGACCGCGATGGCCGTCGGTTGATAGTGAAAGGGCGACACGCTCAGGACCAGACCCGGCGCTGGCGACAACTGCGCCAGGCCGGCCTGCGAGCGTCCCAATGTGAAAGCCTGCATTGCGGCCGCGGGCAAGGTGGCCGCCAGCGGCGGGGCCAGCCCCTGGGCCAGGGCCTGCGCGCGCACCCCTTCGCGCCGCATCTGCTCGCTGCGCAACTGGTCGGCCTGCAGCAAGGCCCACAAGGCACCCAGCAGCAGCAGGCCGACATAGATGCCCAGCACCAGAAGGTTCAAGGGCTGACCCAAAAAACGGCGGCATTCAGCCATGCACAGAGTCCGCATGATCACACCCGCCTTGCCGCCCAGGTCAGGCACCCGATCATCAGCGCTGCCCAGATCGCCAGCAAGGTCATCTCGGGCCGGGCCTGCCGCAACACCTGGGCAGGCGGCGGACCAGCAGCCTCGAACACCGGCATGGACTGCCAGAGGGTGTTGGCTCCATAGGCCTGCTCGTACGACACCAGGCCCTGGGTATGGTCACGATCCCATTCATCGATGCGGCGATTGAAGCTGCGGCGATAGTCTTCGGCCATCGCTTCGAAATGCTGCTGTGACGACAGCGACGTCGCGCTCAACGCGCTGGACAACAATTGCATGGTCAATACCGGGCTGAAGCCCGCGAATCCCCGCAACACTTGTTGCTGCTGTTCATATCGTCGCCACAGCTCGTCGAAATGATGCGCATGGACCCGATCGGCATAGGCATCACGCATCAGGCGGCGTGCCGCGTTGACGCCCAGAGGCACGTCCTCCAGGCGCTGCACGCCATAACGACGCAGCAATGCGGCCTCGAAGCCCGCCACTTGCGTTGCCAGATCGGGATCTCCAGGAAGTCCCTGGCGGTAGTCGCGCGCAATCGCGGCCCAGAACTGGTCGGCCGCCGGCAATGGCACCAGCCGCTGGGCCGCTGCTGCGGCCAGGCGCGGCACGGCGAAGACCCAGGCCGCCCACAAGGCGATCAGCAGGCACAGCGCCGCCCTGCTGCCGCGGCAGCAGGCCCCCAGCGCCAGCCCCAAGCCGGCTATCACCACGTAGTAGAGCAAATAGGCCGCCTCCAGCCAAAGGGTCTGGATCAGCAAGGACAGGCCGCCTGCCGCGTAGGCCGCCACCGCCGCTCCCCCCAGCAGCGGCAAGAGCAGCGCTGCCAGACCGAGCGCCACCGCGATCAGCTTGGAGACCAGCCATGCCAGACGACTCACGCCCTGACTTTGCAGCAGACGCAAGGTGCCCTGCTCGCGCTCGCGCGTCACCTGGTTGAATGCCAACGCCAGTATCAGCAAAGGCAGCAGGGCATTGAGGAGAAACGCCGGCGAGACGTTGGCCAGCCGCTGCACCGGACCATTGTCAGCGGCCGGTTCATGGCGCGCCAGATTGCGCCGATGGGGCTCCAGCCAGATCGCCTGGCCGACATACGGGACGATACCGGGATCAAATGCGGCCAGTGGCTCCCGGGGCCGAAACACGTACATGCCGAAATGCGCTCCCCGATGCGGATGCTTGATTCCTTGCCGATCCCATTGAGCGCGGACATCTTCGCCGATGGCCTGCCGCTCCTGTTCCTGCTTTTGCTGCTGTTGTGCCGCTGCGAACAGGGCCAACGCCAGCAGCAATGCCAGGCCCAGACCCAGTACCCACAGCCGCGGCTCTCGCCGCAACGCCAGCAGCTCCTTGCCCACCAGCAGACGCATCATGAGGCCACCTGCGCATAGTTCAGATAAAGTTCGCGCAGCTGCGCCACATCCAGGGCGCGCGCCTCGAACTCTTGCAACAGCCGACCGCCACGCATGATGCCAATGCGATCGGCGACCTGCAAAGCGTTTGCCAGATCGTGGGTCACCATCAGCGTGGCCATGCCTTGCCCGGCGGCACGCCGGAGTTCGAGCGCAAACTCATGGATGGCCGCCGGATCCAGGCCCGAGGTCGGCTCATCCAGCAGCATGGCAGCGGACTGCTTGGCATAGGCGATGGCCAGGCCGACCTTCTGGCGCATGCCCTTGGAGTAGGCATGCATCCGCTGCCCGTGCGCAGCCTCGGCCAGCCCGGCCTGAGTCAGGCGCGCATGGGCCTGGCAGCGCGTCAGCCGCCGGCCCGCCAGGGCGCTGAAGTAGCGCAGATTCTCGAGGCCGCTCAGATAGGGATAGAGCGCCACGTTCTCAGGCAGATAGGCCAGCCGTCTGCGCGCCGACCCGGGCAGCGCTTGACCGGCCACCCAAAGCTGGCCGGCCGTCACCGGCACGAAGCCGAGAAAAGCGCTCAGGGTTGTCGTCTTGCCTGCCCCATTGCCACCCAGCAAGGCATACACCTCGCCGGCCGGCACACTCAGGGACAAGCCATCCAATGCGCGTTTGCCGCCGTAGTCGACCACCAACCCGCAGGCACGCAAGGCCGCTTGTTCCATGGCATTTTCCCCGTCAGAAGTACCGCCGCAGGTTCAGCCCCACCAGATGCCGTGGCTGGGGCGCGATCCAGAGTCCGGCGGCGGTCGCGTAGGCAGCCTCGCTGGCGTAGCGGTGGGGCTGCGATACCCAGTACGCCGAGACCTGGTAATCCCGGTAATCGTAGGTGGCGCGCAGGTCGTAGCGGGTGTAGCTCGGCATGGTCTGCCCGCGCAGCGGCGTGCCGCTGTAATAGGGAATCCGGCGCGTCAGAAAGGCGTCGGCATGGAGTGTGAGATGCCCCGGCCCGAGCGCCGTCCGATACGCCACGCCGGCCTTCAGGGTGTCCCGGGGCACCGACAGGCGTGCGCCGCTGCCGGGCAACGGGTTCTTGATCTCGGCCTCGAGGATGCGGCCGTAGCTGGCGTAGATGTCGAAGGCCGGGCTGACACGGTAGCGGGTTTCCAGTTCGAACCCTTTGCGCGTGGTCTCGCCGACAGAGGAGTAGGTATCCGGCGCTGTCAGCACGATCTCGTCTTCATTCTGGACGTAGTACGCGGCGCCTGAGAGGGTCCAGTCAGGCACGGGGCGGACGGTGAAGCCCACATCGTAAGAGCGTACCTTGGACGGCTGGATGGATGTATTGGCGATACCGCCCGGCGCCCCCAGCGGCCCCAGGCCGCCCCCCGGGCTGATCTGTTGTGCCGCCGGAGAACGAAAGCCCTCGGCCACGTTGGCAAACAGATCCAGTTCGCGCAAAGGACTCCAGGCCAGGCCGAATTTCGGCGTGACCACCGAGCCGTGGTATCTGGCCGAGGCGGCAGGCAGCTTGCGGTTGTCGATGTCGTAGTGAAAGGCGTCATAGCGCACGCCTGCCAGCAGCTTGAGGGAGTCTGCCGGCCTGTACTGACCCTGTGCGAACAGCCCATAGGTCACCAGGTCCATGTTCAGGTTGACCAGGTAGTTATCGGTGGGCACATCGTTCATGTAGCGGCGCCGGTAGCCGTCGCCCTTGTCGCGCCGCAGATCCGCCCCGACGAACAGGGCGCCGCGCTCGCCGAGCGCGATATTGTGCGCCAGCCGGCCGCCCATGAAGTAACGGTCATCGACGCCGACATTGTGCTGATTCACCGCGGCCGTGGCTGCTCGCCGGCGCTTCATATCCTGCAGATAGAAGGTGGCATACCAGCCCTCTTCCGCATTGAGGGGGCTGCGGTTGAACACCAGCCCGGTCTGTGTGTTGCGGCCATAGGCTGGCGTGTCGTATTGCACATCGCTCGGATCGACGGCGCCCGCCTGCAGATCCGAGTACAACAGGAAGCCGGCTGCATGGTAGCGGGCGTGATAGTGATTGACGCTCAGGCTGTAGCGCCCGCCCTCGTAGGGCAGCCATATCTTCCATAAGAAGTTCTGCCGCTCGTTGTCGGCACGCTTGCGATTGCTGTCGGTACGGTAGACATCCGCAACGAACAAGGACTGCAGCGCGTCGTGCCCGCCGGCATAGACCAACGAGGCGCGTCGCCCGCCGTAGCTTTCCACCGTCACGCTTGCATTGGAAACGGCGTCTTCCCAGGGAGTGTGGATCTGTACCGCGCCTGCACGGTGTTGATCGCCATAGAGCGCCGATATCGGCCCCTTGACCACGCTGATGCCGCCGATCATGTCGGGCGTCAACCACTCCAGAAAGGCCGGGCCATGGCCGGCGCCGGCCTCGCTGGACGGCAGGTTCTGGGGCACGCCATCGACATACACCGCGGTATCAGCCCCGTGCGTTCCCTGCGTGGCAAAGCCGCGCATCTTGAAGCCATTGCCGGTATCGCCCTGGTCGATGCTATTGGCCACGACACCCGGCACACGGCGGAATACGTTGGAAATATCACGCCCCACATTGGTGGATTGCACCTCGGCTGCCGTGATGAAGCTCCTCGCGGCCGGCAGGCCCGCGCTCTCCAGTGTCACCGCCGTGCGAGCGCCGGGCGCCTCCTCCTCTGGCCGGCTGGTCACGGATATCGGCGCCAAGGTATCGATGACATCACCGGCATGCTGGGCGGCCGCCGGGGCGGCAGCGGCCAGAGTGACCGCGAATGCGCGGGCACGACGCGCGTAGGAGCAAAAAGACAGAGACATGGGGAAAGGACGAGAGGGAGACCAGGCCGCCTGGAGCGTGGCGCCTGTCGGAACACCAACAAGGAATGTTATATCGTTACTTTTATTATGTTATATCATTTCGTTTTATGGCAAAACAAGATGCGCAGCACAACTACCCGGGGGTGTCCTGACTTGCGCGCAGAAAAAAACGCGGCAGAGCGGATCGGACAGGCAAAAAAAAAGCCGCGACAGGCGGCGGCGGACTAGGAACGGGCGGGCATCATGCCGGCCCGTCGCTACGGGTCGGGGGGATCAGCGCGCCAGCGTGGCGCCCCCATCGATGCCCAGCACCTGCCCGGTGATGAAGCCGGCGTCATCCGAGAGCAGAAAGGCGATCGCGGCGGCCACCTCGGCGGGCGTGCCGACGCGCTTCATGGGGATGGAGGCCAGCGTGCGCTTTTCGGCATCGCCGCCCGCCGGATTGACCTGGCGGAACATCTCGGTCTCGATCGGACCGGGCGCCACGGCATTGACCGTCACACCGTACTCGGCCAGTTCGAGCGCCCAGCTGCGGGTGCAGCCGACCAGCGCGCTCTTGGCTGCGGCATAGGCGCTGCGCTCGGGCGCGCCGAAGATGGCGCGGCTGGCGATGTTGACGATACGCCCGGCACGACGGACTTTCATGGATTCGACGAAAGCCTGAGTCACCTGCACGGCGACCCGCACGTTCAGATCGAGCACGCTGTAGAGCGTGGCCAGATCGATTTCGCCCAACGGCTGCGGTGCCACCACCCCGACGTTGTTGACCACCGCGTCGACCGGGAATTTCTCGCGGATTTCGCGCAGCACTTCCTCGGTGCGCCCGGCGTCAGCCAGGTCGCAAGCATAGAGATAGCCCGGGAAGTCCAGATCGGTGGTGTTGCGCGCGATGCCCACCACGTGGCAGCCGGCATCGGCCAGCCGCTGGGTCAGGGCCCAGCCTATCCCTTTGGTCGCGCCAGTCACCAATACGCATTTGTCCTTCATGGATGCAACCTCATCTCGTCTGTCTGAACCGCGCCATGTTGCGGCGGCGCGGCGATCTGGTGGCGGGGCTCCGCAGGAATCGGGCCCCGATCCGGGTTAATCGGCGTCCCTGACCGGCACGCGCATGGCCAATGCCGTGAGCAATTCGTAACCGATGGTGCCACCGGCCGCAGCCACTTCATCGACGCTGGGCCCGCCCTCTCCCCACAGCACGACGGCGCTGCCGACCCCGGCCGAGGGCACGGGTTCGAGATCGACCACCAGCATGTCCATCGACACCCGGCCCAGCAGGCGCGTGGGCACGCCGCTTACCGTCACCGGCGTGCCGGTGCCGCAGTGGCGCGGATAGCCATCAGCATAACCGCAGGCCACCACGCCGATGCGCATCGGTTTGGAAGCGGTGAAGGTGGCGCCGTAGCCCACCGTTTGCCCCGCCTTCAGGTCCTGCACGCCGATGATCTCCGAGCGCAGCGTCATGGCGGCACGCAGGCCCAGCGCATCGGCGCTTTCATCATCGAAAGGCGAGGCGCCGTACAGGCAGATGCCGGGACGCACCCATTGCACCTGACCTTCGGGCTGGCCCAGCGCCAGCCGGGCATGACGCAGGGTGGCCGCCGAATTGCAGACGCTCACCGGCCCGGGCAGACCTTCGGTGCAAGCCTGAAACAGCGTCCATTGCCAGTCCGGGCCCAGCCCGCTGTCGGCAGTGGCGAAGTGGGTCATCTTGCCGACTGTGCCCAACACGCCGCGCGCCTGCAGGGCCAGGGCGCTCTCGAAGGCGGCGCCGTAGGCCTCGGGCGAAAAACCCAGGCGGTTCATGCCGCTGTTGAGCTTGACCATCGCATTGATGCGATGCGCCGGACGGGCCTGCTCCAGCATGTCGAGCTGCTCCTGGCTGTGCAGGGACGTGCTCAGACGATAGCGATCCAGGATGTCCAGATCCTGCGGCTGGAAAAAGCCCTCCAGCAGCAGGATGGGCCCGCCCCAGCCCGCCTCGCGGCAGCGCACGGCCTCTTCGAGATCGAGCATGGCCAGGCCCTGGGCCTGACCGAAGGCGCGCACGGCGCGCTCGATGCCGTGACCATAGGCATTGGCCTTGATGACGGCCCAGATCGACGGGGACTCGCAGGCGGCCGCCTGGGCGGCGCGATCCAGGCGCTCACGCACCACGGAAAGGTTATGACGCAAAGCCGATTGGGAAATCTGGGCGTAAATTGGACGGGGCATGGTAGCTTTCTTCCTGAGGCGGATAGTCTAACTGATCCCGCTGTCCGGGCCTGTTCTGGCAAGCCCTACAATTGGCCGGCCCCCGCATTCTGCGACGCGGGCATGCGGCATGATGCTATGGCTGTTGATCACTACGAAAATTTCCCTGTCGCTTCCCTGTTGCTGCCCCGGCCGATACGCCAGGCAGTGCGCGATATCTATCGTTATGCCCGCGCGGCCGATGACATTGCCGATGAAGGCAACGCCGCGGCCGAGGCGCGCCTGGCCGATCTGGCGCGCTTTCGCACCGAACTGCACCGGATCGGCGCCGAAACCGCCCCCATCGGCCCGGTGGATGGCGAGCTCGCGCCCATCTTCGTGCCGCTGGCCGCCACGGTACGCCGCCACCAGTTGCCGATCACACCCTTCTTCGATCTGCTGTCGGCCTTTGAACAGGATGTCCGCACCCATCGCTACGCCGACTTCGATGCCTTGCGCGACTATTGTGCGCGCTCGGCCGATCCGGTCGGACGGCTGATGCTGCACCTGTATGGCGCGGCCACGCCCGCCAACTTTACCGAGGCCGACGCCATCTGCACCGGCCTTCAACTCACCAATTTCTGGCAGGACGTGCGCCAGGATTGGCACAAGGGCCGTGTCTACCTGCCCCAGGAAGACCTGCAACACTTCGGCGTCAGCGAAGACGATCTCGCCGCCTGCCGGCTCACGCCGGCCTGGCGAGCATTGATGGATTTCCAGATCACACGCGCACGGGCACTGTTACACTCAGGCGCTGCGCTGCCGCGCCGCCTGCCAGGCCGCATCGGATTCGAGCTGAAGCTGGTCATCCAGGGGGGGCTGCGCATACTGCAACGCATCGAGCAGGCCAACTACGATGTTTTCATGAACCGCCCGCAACTGGGCGCCCGTGACTGGGCGTTCATGGCGTGGCGCGCGCTGACCTGATATGAGCCCTGACGAATACTGCCAGGACAAAGCCGCCAAAAGCGGCTCCAGTTTCTATTACGCATTTCTCTTCCTGCCGGTGGAGCGCCGTCGCGCCATCACGGCGCTGTACGCATTTTGCCGCGAGGTCGACGACGTGGTCGACGACTGCACCGATCCGCAAGTCGCGCGCGTCAAGCTCGGCTGGTGGCGCAAGCAGGTCGATGCAATGCTCTCCGGCACCCCCGAGCATCCCGTCACGCGGGCCCTGCAACCGCACCTGCACGCCTACGGCATCACCCGCGAGCGCCTGATGGCCGTCATCGACGGCATGGAAATGGATCTCGACCAGACCCGCTACCTGGATTGGCCGGGCCTGCGCAAATACTGCTGGCATGTGGCCGGCGTGGTGGGAGAGATGTCGGCCGGCATCTTCGGCTATGCCGACGAGCGCACGCTGGACTATGCCGGCAAGCTCGGGCTGGCCTTCCAGCTCACCAATATCATCCGCGACGTGGGCGATGACGCCCGCCGTGGCCGCATCTATCTGCCGGTCAACGATCTGCAGAAGTTCGAGGTCAAGGCCAGCGACATCCTGAACGGCGTGCATTCCGAACGTTTCTCGGCGCTGATGTCCTTCCAGGCTGCGCGGGCCCGCGAGCTGTACCGCGAAGCCATGCAGGCGCTGCCCGCGGTCGACATCCGCGCCCAGCGCCCGGGGCTGATGATGGCGGCCATCTACCATGCGCTGCTCGACGAAATCGAGCGCGATGACTGGCAGGTACTGGAGCAGCGCACGTCGCTGACGCCCTTGCGCAAACTGTGGCTGGCCTGGAAGACCTGGGTCGGCGGCGGACGCGGCGTGGTGCGCCGCCTGAGCCAATGAAGGTCGCGGTCATCGGAGCCGGCTGGGCCGGCCTGGCTGCGGCGGCCGCGCTGCGCGAGGCCGACGCCAAGGTCACGGTTTTCGAGGCCGGGCGCACGCCGGGCGGACGGGCGCGCAGGGTGGTGCATCCCGCCTTCGGCGCCGATCTGGACAATGGTCAGCACATCCTGCTGGGAGCCTATACCGAAACCCTGGCGCTGATGCGCCGCCTGGGCCGCAACCCGGATGCGCTGCTCATGCGCCGACCGCTGCGCCTGGCCAGCCTGGACCGCCAGTTCCTGCTGTCCGCGCCGCCCCTGCCCGCACCGCTGCACGGCGCGGCCGCCCTGTTATTCGCGCGCGGTCTGAGCCTGCGCGACAAGCTCGCTGCCCTGCGCCTGATCCGGGCCCTGCGCCAATGCCAATGGCAGCCGCCCCGCGACTGGACGGTCGCCAGCCTGATGCAGTATCACGTCCAGCCCGAGCCCTTGCAGCGCCAGGTCTGGACGCCGCTGTGCGTGGCGGCACTGAACACGCCGCCCGACCAGGCCAGCGCCGCGCTGTTTGCCGCCGTGCTGCGCGATACGCTCAACGGAAACCGCCGCCACAGCGATGTGCTGCTGCCCTGCGTGGATCTCTCGGCACTATGGCCCGATGTGGTCGCCCTGCAGGTGAAGATGCGTTATGGCGACACCGTACGCATGCTGAGTCCTTCGGACTCGGGCGTCGATGTCAACGATGAGCGTTTCGACGCGGCCGTGCTGGCCGTGCCGCCCGCCATCGCCGCGCGCCTGCTGGCCAATGCCTTGCGCAATACCCCGTCGGTCGGCCTGTTGCGCGCCTTGCAGGCCTTCGACTATCAACCTATCGCCACCCTCAACCTGCGTCTGGCTGCGGCATGGTCCTTGCCCGAGCCCATGATGATGCTGCGCGAGGACCCCGATCGCGGGCATGCCGGGCAATGGCTGTTCGACCGCGCACGCCTGACCGGAAAATCGCCCCAGGGAGAGTTGGCCGTGGTCTGCAGCACTGCCAAGCGGCTGGCCAACCTGCCCCGCCAGGAAGCCATCGACGCCCTGCTGACCCAGGTGAGCGAGCAAGCCGCGCGCGCCGGCCTGCCGCCATTGCCGCCGGTCGAGGTTGCTGAGCTTTTCATCGAGAAACGCGCTACGTTCGCAGCCGTTCCCGGGCTGGCCCGGCCTCTGAACCAGACGCCCTGGCCCAGCCTGGCGCTGGCCGGCGACTGGACCGATACCGGCTATCCCGGCGTACTGGAAGGCGCGGTGCGCAGCGGCCTGAACGCCGCCCGGGTGCTGCTGACCCGCCGCAAGGATTGAAGGCCGGCTAACGCATCAGCAAATGGGCCGACAGCAGGCCAAGGGCGGTCAGGCACAGTGATCCCGCCAGGCTGGCCAGGGCATAGGCGCCCGCCGCCCCATACTGACCGCGCTCCAGGTACTGGACTACCTCGGCCGAAAACGTCGAGAAGGTCGTCAGGCCGCCCAGAAATCCCGTGATCAGGCCCAGACGCACCCAGGCCGGCCACTCCGGATGCGCGGCCACCAACCCCAGCACCAGACCGATCAGATAGCCGCCGGCCAGATTGACGGCGAACGTCCCCCAGGGCCAGGCGGCAGTGTTCAGGCGCAGGCCCATCAACCAGCGCAGCCAGGCCCCGAAGGTCGCACCGATGCCGACGGCCAGAAAGTTAAGCGGTATCAACGTCTGCACAATGCGCCCGGCCCTGTGGCTCAGCCTTTGGCGGCGTGGATTTTCATGCGCACGGCCAGCACCAGCAGCAGCACGCCGAAAAACACCGAGTACAGCCCGATGGCCCAGATCAGGGCCAGCGCGCCCTCGCCCGGCTGCGCCAGCAGCATGATGCCGAACAGCAGCGAAATCACGCCTGACAGGCCGTGCAGCCACTCATTCTGCATCTCTTTGCGGAACCGGATCGCCGCGACGATCTGGAAGGCGCCGCCCACGATGGCCCAGAAGGCAATGATGTAGAGCAGCACCAGCGCGGTGACTCCGGGCCAGAAAAACGCCACCAGACCGGCGGCCACACCCGCCACGCCGGCCAGAATCAGCGGCCACAGCGGTTTGTTCTGGTCGCGGATGCGCCAGCCGGCGATCAGCGCAAAGATGCCATCGACCAGGGCATAGGCCCCCCATACCAGCACCAGTGCAGCCAGGGTGATACCCGGCATGGACATGGCCAGGAGGCCGAACAGCACCGCGACGACACCGCGCAACGCCACCCAACCCCATTGCTTTCCGATGTTCTGCAAAACGTCTTGACCGATCATGCCCATCTCCTGTGCATAGCGTCCTGGGGGAATACCCGGGTTTATCTTATCCCTGCCCCGTCCCCCTTGTCATGCCGCGCTACGTCACACCCTTCGGGAATCTCAACGCGCTTAAGATTAATTCTCATTAAGTGTTAGAATTCGCCACCTTCGTGAACGCACCATGACCATCTCTTCGCAAGGCCAGCAGCGCGCCTACTGGCTCAAGACCCTGCATACCTGGCACTGGATCAGCTCGGCGCTCTGCCTGCTGGGCATGCTGCTGTTCGCCATCACCGGGCTGACCCTGAACAATGCCAGCCATATCGACAGCAAACCGCAGGTGGTCACCCGCCAGGCGCAGATGCCGGCGCCGGTGCTCAAGGCCCTGGCCGCAGCCCAAGGCGGGTCCGCGCTGCCCGGGCGCGCGCGTGACTGGCTGGCACGCGAACTCGACGTCGATGTCTCGCACGCCCGGCCGGAATGGTCGCCAGACGAAGTGTATGTCTCGCTGCCGCGCGCCGGCGGCGACGCCTGGCTGTCGATCGCCCTGGACAGCGGCGAGATCGAATACGAACGTACCGACCGGGGCTGGATCGCCTATCTGAACGACCTGCACAAAGGCCGCCACACGGGGCTGGCCTGGAGCTGGTTCCTCGACATTTTCGCCGTCGCCTGTCTGGTGTTTTCACTGACCGGCCTGGTGCTGCTGAAAATGCATGCCGGGCACCGCGCCGCCACCTGGCCCATGGTGGGCCTGGGGGTGGTGATCCCGGTCGTGCTGGCGCTGCTTTTCATCCATTGATTCTGTGCGGACCCGACCTGAAATGCGCAAACCCCTGCTTTCCCTCCTGCTTGCCTGCGCCATCCTGCGCACGGCGCAGTCTGCCGAGCTGAACGTCACGGTGGAGGTGCCCCGGCTGGACGTGGCCGAGTACCACCGGCCCTATGTCGCCATCTGGATCGAACGCGAAGACCAGAGCGCCGCCGGCGACCTGGCCGTCTGGTACGACGTGGCCATGAAGAACAACGAAGGCGCCCAGTGGCTCAAGGACATGCGCCAATGGTGGCGTCGCAGCGGGCGCAACCAGACCTTCCCGGTCGACGGGGTCAGCGGCGCGACGCGCCCGGTCGGCAAGCACTCGCTCAGCTTCTCCGACAAGCAAGGCGCCCTGGCCAGCCTCGAACCCGGCCAGTACGCCGTGGTGGTGGAGGCGGCACGCGAAGTCGGCGGCCGCGAGATGCTGCGCCTGCCCTTCAGCTGGCCGCCCCAAGGTCCGGCCCAGGACTCGACCCGGGGCCAGCACGAACTGGGCGAATTCGCCCTCCAGATCAAGCCCTGACATTCTGACGCGCTACGGAGATCCACAATGAAACGATATGCCCGGCTGGCCCTCGCCGCCATGCTCGCCCTGCCCCTGGCCGCCCAGGCCCATGACGTCTGGCTGCGCCCGTCCTCGACCGTGTTGTCCGGCACCGACGGCTGGATCACCGTCGACGGGGTGGTCAGCAACGACAAGTTCTACATTAACCACGCGCCGCTGCGCCTGGACAACCTCGTGATCGTGGCGCCGGACGGCGCCAAGGTAGAAGCCCAGAACGCCCATCGCGGCAAGCTGCGCAGCACCTTCGACGTGCAACTGACCCAGCCGGGCACCTATCGCATCGCCGTCGTCAACGATGGCGTGTTTGCGCGCTGGAAAGAAAACGGCCAGGCCAAGCGCTATTTCGGCGCGGCCGACGGCCTGGACAAGGCCGTCCCGGCACAGGCCCAGGATCTGAGCATCACCCAAAGCCTGGGCCGTGTGGAAACCTTCGTGACGGCCGGCAAGCCCAGCCCCATCGCTGCAACCGGGAAAGGGCTGGAGCTGCTTGCCGTAAGCCATCCGAATGATCTCTATTCCGATGAGCCGGCCACCTTCAAGATGACGGTCGACGGCAAGCCGGCCGCCGGCCTGGAAGTCAACATCGTGCCCGACGGCAGCCGCTACCGCGACCAGGTGGGCGAGATCGCCCTGAAAACCGATGCCCAGGGCCAGTTCGAGGTGAAGTGGCCGCAGCCAGGCCTGTACTGGATCGAGGCCAGCGCCGAGGACGACCTGGTCACGGCCCCCAAGGCCAGCAAGCGCCGCATGAGCTATGCCGGCACGCTGGAAGTGCTGCGCCCCTGAGCCCCTGCATGCAAGCGCACGGCGCCCCCCTGACGGCCACTCCACGCGCGGCGCCCGGCTATGGCGCCGCGCTGGCGCGTCCTGTGGCGCTGGCCGGCGCCACCATGGGAACGACCTGGTCGGCCCGGGCCAGTGCGCCCTGGGGGCTGTCGCAGCGCGTCTTGCAGCAGGCCCTGCAGGCTCCGCTGGATCGTGTGGTGGCCGAAATGAGCCATTGGGACAGCAGCTCCGCGCTGTCGCGCTTCAATGCTGCCCCCACAGGCTGGCACCCCTTGCCCCTTGCCTTGCTGCACGTACTGGATTACGCCCTGCGACTGGCCCGCGACACGCAGGGCGCCTGTGACCCGACGCTGGGCGAATGGGTGAATTTGTGGGGCTTCGGGCCACGGCGCGGGATTTCCGAGCCGCCTTCGGCAGCCCGGCTGGCCGATGCCGGCCAGCGCTGCGGCTGGCGACGATTGGCGCTGGACCGCTCGCGCGGCCTGGGCTGGCAACCCGGCGTACTGCAGCTCGATCTGTCCGCCATCGCCAAAGGATACGGCGTGGACTGCGCCGCCTGGGCGCTGGATGCGCTGGGCCTGCGGCACTATCTGGTGGAGGTCGGCGGCGAACTGCGGGCCCGGGGCCTGCGCCCCGACGGCCTGCCCTGGCGGGTGGCGATCGAGGTTCCCGACGCCAGCGGCGACCACGCTCTGAGCATCGCGCTGCAGGGGCAGTCCATCGCGACCTCGGGCGACTACCGGCGCTACGCCACGCACGGGGCGCGCCGCTATGGCCATACCCTGGACCCCCGCAGCGGCCTGCCCCTCGATAACGATCTGGCCTCGGTCACGGTAGTGCATCCGGACGGTTGCATGCAGGCCGACGCCCTGGCCACCGCACTCAATGTCATGGGCCACGAAGCGGGACTGGCCTATGCGCGCCAGCATCGCCTGGCTGCACTGTTCATCGTGCGCAGCGCCCACGGCCTGCGGTGCTCGCCCAGCCCGGCCTTTCTTGAACTGGACGTCGCCGGCCCATGATGCTGCGCTGGGGCGCGGCCGCGCTGCTGGTGGCCGCCTGGATACTGCTGAGCTGGCGCGCCTGGCGCCAGGCGCACGCCCGCCGCCGGCCGGTGGCCGACCCGGCCGGCTGGCTGGTGATCCATGCCAGTCAGTCGGGCCAGGCACAGGCCCTGGCCGAACAGAGCGCAACCGTACTGCAGGCCGCCGGCCAGCGGGCCCAGACGCTCTCGCTCAACCAGGCCGACGCCGCCCTGCTCGCGCGCGCCACGCATGCGCTCTTCATCGCCAGCACCTCAGGGGAAGGCGATGCTCCGGACGGCGCGGCGCATTTCGTGCAACGGGTGATGCCCGAGACACTCGCGCTCGGCGGCTTGCGCTATGCGCTGCTGGCGCTGGGCGACAGCAGCTACAAACACTTCTGCGGCTTTGGCCGCCAGCTCGACCAGTGGCTGATGACACAAGGTGCGCGACCGCTGGCCGAACGCATCGAGGCCGATCGCAGCGCGCCAACGGCCCTGCAGCGTTGGCAACGGACGCTGAGCGAACTCACCGGCGCCTCGCCCGCCGACTGGCAGCCACCCGCCTACACGGACTGGCGCCTGGCCGTGCGCCGGCTGCTCAATCCGGGCAGCGCCGGCGGTCCCTGCTATCTCATCGAACTGCGGCCCCTGAACACCGAGGCCCTTCAGTGGCAGGCTGGCGACATTGCCGAGATCGCGCCGCGCAGCACCCCGCAGGCAGACCTGCAGGCCCCGCGCGACTACTCCATCGCAAGCCTGCCGGCTGACGGCTGCGTCCAGCTGCTGGTGCGTCAACAGCGCAACGCCCGGGGCGAGCCGGGTCTGGGCAGCGGCTGGCTGACTGAACGCTGCCCAATCGATGGCAAGGTGGCGCTGCGCTTGCGCAGCAACCCCGGCTTTCATCTTCCGCCGGGGGACTTCCCGCTCGTACTGATCGGCAATGGCACGGGGCTGGCCGGCCTGCGCGCCTGGCTCAAGGCCCGCGCGGCGCGCGGCCACGGCCGCAACTGGCTGGTCTTCGGCGAACGCCATGCCGACCACGATGCGCTGCTGTGCGATGAGCTGCAGGACTGGCAGCGCCAGGGGCTGCTGCCGGAACTGGACCTGGTGTATTCGCGACAGGGCCAGGGCTATGTGCAGGACCGGCTGCGCCAGCGGGCCGCCCTGCTGCGCGAATGGGTCGGGGCCGGCGCGGTGATCGCGCTGTGCGGCAGCCTGCAGGGCATGGCCCGGGGGGTGGACCAGGCCCTCGAAGACATCCTGGGCGCACAGGGCCTGCAGACCCTGCGCGCCGATGGGCGAGTGCGCCGCGACGTGTACTGACACCGACGCGTCACGACGGCAGGCATGCGCCAGCCCACTTACTGCAGCTTGACGCCGCCCTGCTCGATCACGGTCTTCCAGCGGCCATGCTCGCGCTGGATCTGCTCGGCGAACTCGGCTGGCGAATTGCCCAGCGCAAAGGCGCCCGCATCTTCCATCTTGGCGGCGGTGGCAGGGTCGCGCACGGCCTCCATGAAGGCCTTGGCCAGCGTATCGCGGATTTCCGGCGGCAAGCCTGCCGGGCCCACCACGCCGTACCAGGCCGTGACGTCGTAGTCCTTGTAGCCCTGCTCGGCGAAAGTCGGCACATCCGGCAGGCGGGCATTGCGCTCGCTGCCGGTGATGGCCAACGGCCGCAGATGACCGCTCTTGACGTAGGGCAGCGAAGACGGGAAGTTGTCGAAGATCACCGGAACCACGCCCGACACGGTATCCGTCAGGGCCGGCGCGGAGCCTCGGTAGGAGATGCTGTCCATCTTGCCGCCGATCAGCTGCAGGAACCAGATCATGCCCAGGTCATTGATGCCGCCCGCGCCCGCGTTGGCATACCCGTACTTGTTGGGGTTGGCGCGCACCTGCTCCACGAAGCCGGCCAGTTCCTTGGCTTCGAAGGCCGGATTGACGGCCAGGATGTTGGGGCTGGTCACCAGGTTGCTGATGGGCGTGAAATCCTTGATCGGATCGTAGTTCAGCGTCGGATACAGATGCGGCGCGGTGCCATGGGTGGACACGGTGGCCAGGCCCACGGTGTAGCCATCGGGTTTGGCGCGTGCGGTCGCGCTCATGCCGATGGTGCCCGAGGCGCCGGTGCGGTTCTCGACCACCACCTGCTGGCCGAGGATCTCGCCGGCCTTGGCGGCCGCCACGCGGCCCACGATGTCGGTAGGCCCGCCTGCCGGGAAAGGCACGATGAGAGTGATGGGACGATCCGGGAAGGCGGCGTGCACGCTCAGCGCCACGGCACTGAGCGCGACGGCGGCAAGGGATTTGCGCAACATGGTTGTTGTCTCCTGTCAGGATTATTGAAAAGAACAGCTCAAGCCGAGCGCAGCACCCGCCCCGGACGGGCAGCAGCAGCATCGGGAAATACGCTGGCGCCATTGACCCAGACGCCCTCGATGCCGATCGACGGCAGCGTGGGCTGCTCCCAGGTGGCCTGATCGGCCACGCTGGCCGGATCGAACAGCACCAGATCGGCATGGGCCCCCACGCCAAGCCGGCCACGGTCTTGCAGGCCGTAGACGCGCGCGGGCAAGCTCGTCATGCGAGCGATGGCCGCCTCCAGCGTCATCAGACCGGCTTCGCGCACGAAACGGCCCAGCACGCGCGTGAAACTGCCCCACAGGCGCGGATGCGGATGCGCGTCATTGGGCAGGCCATCGGAGCCGACCATGCAGCCCGGATGCTGGAAGATGCGCTGCACCTCCGCCTCGTCCATGGCGAAATAGATGGCCCCGGCAGGCAGCAGGCGACGCGCCGCCGTGGTCTTGTCGCAACCCCACTCCCGGGCGATATCGTCCAGATCGCGCCCGCTGCATTCCGGATGCGGCTGCGACCACGTCACGCGGATGCGCTCGATCAGCTCGGCACGTTCGGGGATCAGGATGGTGGAGCTCCCCGGATAGGGGTACATGTCCAGGCCGACCTCCAGCCCATCGGCGCGCGCGCGGTCGATGTCGGCCAGGGTGTTGCGACTCTTGCCCCAGTTGGCCGGCATCATGCATTTGTGATGCGACAGCACCGTGGCGCAGCCACTGGCGCGGCCGATCTCTAGCACCTCGCGCACCGCCTGTTCGACCGCATCGCCTTCGTTGCGGATATGGCTGGTATGCAGCGCGCGGTGCCGGGCCGCCACGCGGGCCAGGCCCTGCAGTTCGGCAAGCCCGGCACGCCCGCCCGGTTCATAGGCCAAGCCGGTGCTGAACCCGACCGCGCCGGCGCGCAGCGATTCCTCCAGCAGGTTTTCCATGGCAGCCTGTTCCTGGGCGGTGGGCGCGGCCAGCGGGTCGTCCATGCAGGCCAGGCGCAGGTTGGCATGCCCGACCAGCGCGGCCACATTGATCATGGGACGCCGGCGCTCCAGCTCGGCCAGAAACGGCGCCATGCCCGCAAACAGCGGCGTCTCGCCCAGCAGCGCCAGGGCGGCTGCGGTGTTGCCCGGGCGCGGCGCCGGTGCGCCGCTCACGCCGCAGTTGCCCACGATCACCGTGGTGATGCCCTGACTGGTCTTCCAGCGCAGATCCGGCCTCTCGACGAACATCAGGTCGTCATGGCCATGCACGTCGATGAACCCCGGGGCCAGCACCCGCCCGCGGGCATCGATTTCCTGACGTGCCCGCAATCCGCCCAGCTCGCCGATCGCCACGATGCGGTCGCCCTGCACCGCCAGGTCGGCCCGGCGGCGTTCGCCGCCGCTGCCATCGATCAGTTCTGCGTTACGGAAAATAAGGTCGGTCATGTCAGGCAAGGGATGGCTCATTGTGTTCTGGCTGGCCGCGCCAGACCTTCCGGCGCGGTAAGCGCGCAGTATCGGTGCTGCGACCAATCTGGGAAAATTGTTT
The DNA here is from genome assembly GCF_900078335.1 of Bordetella trematum. Taxonomy (GTDB): domain Bacteria; phylum Pseudomonadota; class Gammaproteobacteria; order Burkholderiales; family Burkholderiaceae_B; genus Bordetella; species Bordetella trematum. Next base: position 91,932 of record NZ_FKBR01000009.1, on the reverse strand, counting down.
AAGTTGATCCATCTATCGGATTTTGTAATGAATCGCCTGCCCAAGCACGTCACGCTCAAACACCTCAACGCTTTCGTGGCCGTGGCCCAGGAAAACAGCTTCACACACGCGGCCAAACGCCTGTTCCAGACCCAGTCGTCGGTCACGACGCTGGTTCGCCAGCTGGAAACGGCGTTGGGCGCCACCCTGTTCGAGCGCACCAGCCGCCGGGTGCTGCTGACCCAGCTCGGCCACGATTTCCTGCCCCGGGTGCTGCGTCTGCTTGCCGATTTCGACGGCGCCATCGACGATGCGATCCGCTACGGCTCCATGCAGCGCGGCCGGGTGGCCGTGGCTGCGGCGCCCTCTGCCATCACCGAGATCATTGCGCCGGCGGCAGCCGCCTATGCCCGGCGCTATCCGGGCGTGCGCCTCTATCTGCGCGATGACAACTCCGGCCGCATCCAGCGCCAGGTCAGCGCCGGCGAAGTGGATTTCGGGCTGACCAGCCGCTGGGCCGATGCGCCGGGCCTGAACTTCGAACCCCTCATCGAGGATCGTTTCGGCGTGCTGTACCGCAGTGATGATGCCGAGCTGCGTCCGGGCAAGGACGGTTTCATGTCCTGGCGCAGCCTGGCCTCGCGCAAGCTGGTCGGCGTGGTCGACGAAACCGGCATCATGGCGCTGCTGCGCGCGCGCGCCGACCTGCCGATCGAAGCGGCCGCCCCGTTCTACGAGGCCTCCAGCACGACCTCGCAGGCAGCGCTGGTGCAGGCAGGCCTGGGCGTGGCGCTGCTGCCGGCGCTGGCTGCGCACCGCGTGATGCTGCCCGGTCTGGCCTTCACCATGCTGTCGCGGCCCACCATGTTGCGGGTGCTCTGCCTGCTGCACCCTCATGAACGCGCCCCCAGCCCGGCTGCTGCCGCCCTGATGCAGGAAATCCGCGAGCAGGTGCGCCATGGACAGCTGCCCGAGGGCTGCCGCCGCCTGTGAAACTGATCGCAAGCGCTGCCCGCCGGCCCCAACGACCTGCCCGGCAGAAAAAAACCGGCTCCTGGGAGCCGGTTTTTCTTTGCGGGAAAGCTGCTTACTGCAGCGTGCGGGTGAAGGTGAACTTGCCGTCGCGGAAGTCCACCGGCACCACATCGCGCGGCCCGAAGACGCCTTGCAGGATCAGCTTGGCGACCGGGTTCTCGATCTGCTGCTGGATGGCACGCTTGAGCGGGCGGGCGCCGAACACCGGGTCGAAACCGGCCCGGGCGATTTCCGCCAGTGCCGCATCGCTGACTTCCAGCGTCATTTCCTGCTGCTCCAGGCGGCTGGCCAGGCGCTTGAGCTGGATGCCGGCGATCGACTCGATGTGCTGGGCGTCCAGGGCATGGAACACCACGACCTCGTCGATACGGTTCAGGAATTCAGGCCGCAGCGTCTGCTTGAGCTCTTCCATCACCACATCCTTGATCACCTCGTAAGGCTTGCCCGTCATGCTCTGGATATGCTGCGAACCGAGGTTGGACGTCATCACGATGACCGTGTTGCGGAAGTCCACCGTACGGCCCTGCCCATCGGTCAGGCGGCCATCGTCAAGCACCTGCAGCAACACGTTGAAGACATCCGGGTGTGCCTTCTCGACCTCGTCGAGCAGCACCACGCTGTACGGTTTGCGACGCACCGCCTCGGTCAGGTAACCGCCCTCTTCGTAGCCCACATAGCCCGGAGGCGCGCCGATCAGGCGGGCCACCGAGTGCTTCTCCATGAACTCGCTCATGTCGATACGGATCAGATGCTCATCCGAGTCGAACAGGAAGTTGGCCAGCGCGCGAGTCAGCTCGGTCTTGCCCACGCCGGTCGGCCCCAGGAACAGGAAGGAACCATAGGGCTTGGACGGGTCGGCCAGGCCAGCGCGCGAACGGCGGATGGCGTCGGCCACCAGCGATACCGCCTCGTCCTGCCCGACCACGCGCTGATGCAGGGCATCTTCCATGTGCAGCAGTTTGTCGCGCTCGCCTTCCATCATCTTGGACACCGGGATCCCCGTGGCCCGCGAGACCACTTCAGCGATTTCCTCGGCGCCCACGTGCGTGCGCAACAGGCGCGGCTTGCCGGCGTCCGCGTCGGCGCGCTCGGCATCTTCCTCGGCCATGTCGGCCGCCTTCAGCCGCGCCTCGAGCTCGGGCAGCTTGCCATACTGAAGTTCGGCCAGCTTGTCGAACTGACCCTTGCGCTGCAGCTCGGCCATCTCGGCGCGCACGCGATCGATTTCTTCCTTGATGGATTGCGCGCCCTGCACGGCGGCTTTCTCGGCCTTCCAGATTTCCTCGTAATCGTTGTACTCCCGCTGCAGCCGCTCGAGTTCCTCCTCGATGGCAGCCAGACGGCGCTTGGAGGCGTCGTCGGTTTCCTTCTTGACGGCCTCGCGCTCGATCTTGAGCTGGATGATGCGGCGGTCGAGCTTGTCCATCACTTCCGGCTTGGAGTCGATCTCCATGCGGATGCGCGACGCGGCCTCGTCGATCAGGTCGATGGCCTTGTCCGGCAGGAAGCGATCGGTGATGTAACGGTGCGACAGTTCCGCCGCCGCCACGATGGCGGGGTCGGTGATGTCCACGCCGTGGTGGATCTCATAACGCTCCTGCAGCCCCCGCAGGATGGCGATGGTCGACTCGACATCGGGCTCGCCCACCAGCACTTTCTGGAAACGGCGCTCCAGCGCAGCATCCTTCTCGATGTACTTGCGGTATTCGTCCAACGTAGTCGCGCCGATGCAGTGCAACTCGCCGCGCGCCAATGCCGGCTTGAGCATGTTGCCGGCGTCCATCGCGCCCTCGGCCTTGCCGGCGCCGACCATGGTGTGCAACTCGTCGATGAACACGATGTTCTGGCCATCATCCTGCGACAGTTCCTTGAGCACAGCCTTCAGGCGCTCTTCGAATTCACCGCGGAACTTCGCCCCTGCCAGCAGCCCGGCCAGGTCGAGCGAAAGCACGCGCTTGCCGCGCAGGGTCTCGGGAACCTCGTCGTTGACGATACGCTGGGCCAGTCCCTCGACGATGGCCGTCTTGCCCACACCGGGCTCGCCGATCAGCACGGGGTTGTTCTTGGTGCGGCGCTGCAGGATCTGGATGGTGCGGCGGATCTCGTCGTCACGCCCGATCACCGGGTCCAGCTTGCCCTCGCGGGCGCGCTCGGTGAGGTCCAGCGTGTACTTGGAAAGCGCTTCGCGGTTGGACTCGCCGTCGGCCTCGGAGACTTTCTCGCCCCCGCGCACCGCGTCGATGGCGGCTTCGAGGGCTTTTTTCTGCAGCCCGGCGTCGCGCAGCGCGCGGCCGGCCTCGCCTTTGTCGTCGGCCAGCGCCAGCAGGAACAATTCGCTGGCGATGAACGTATCGCCCCGGCGCGCGGCCTCTTTGTCGGTGCGGGTGAAGACAGACTGCAGGTCGCGGCTGACCTGGACGTTGTCGTCGCCGGAGACTTGCGGCAAGGCGCGCAGCGCCGTCTCCAGCGCAGGCTGCAGACGGTTGACGGCCACGCCGGCGCGCGCCAGCAGGCTGCCGGTGCCGCTGTCGGCATCGCTCAGCAGCGCCGCCAGCACGTGGACCGGTTCGATATAAGGGTTGTCGTTGCGGGCGGCCAGACTCTGAGCGTCGGCCAGCGCCTGCTGAAATTTCGTAGTCAGTTTGTCGAATCGCATAATGGTCGGTTGGCAGTTGAAGAGCCACGCCAGACAGCAGAGTCAGCCGGCTCGATGACCTAAATGTGCGGCCAAACAGGGACATTTCAAGAGCTGCTTGACACACACCCTGAAAATCGACTTGCAGCGCGCCGCATTGACTTGCGCGACGCCTCCCGAGCATAGAACGTTTTCCGCTGCTCCGGGGCCTGGACCCGGCCGCCGCCGTGCCGCCCGGGCGCGTTTCGCGCCGGGGGACTACAATGTAACGATATAAATAACAACTAAGCCGCGCCAGTTACCAGAGCCGGCATCTTCCCACGAGGTTACGAATGCAAAAGCGGGTTCCCATTGCGCCTGACGCCGCCCATTGCTCCAGCTGCATGCTTGGTCATGTCTGCATCCCGGTTGGCATGGCTGCCTCCGAAGTGGAGAAACTGGACGATCTCGTCAAGGAACGCGTGCGGGTCGAAAAGGGCAAAACCCTTTACGAGCTGGACTCGCCCCTGGATGCGGTCTATGGCCTGCGCTACGGTTCGCTCAAGACACAACTGGAAGACGCCACCGGGCAATTCCAGATCACCGGTTTTCACCTGCCCGGCGAAATCGTCGGCCTGGATGGCATCCTGGAGTCGCGCCATATCTCCAATGCGGTGGCGCTGGAAGACTCCGAGGTATGCGTCATCCGGCTGGCCGAAATCGACCGGGTGTCCGCACACCTGCCCAGCCTGCAGCAGCAGTTCCGCCGTCTCATGAGCCGCGAGATCGGCCGCTCGCACCAGATGCTGGCCACGCTCGGCTCGATGCGCTCGGAGCAGCGCCTGGCCGCCTTCCTGCTGAATCTGTCGCAGCGTTACACCACACTGGGCTATTCCTCGACCGAGTTCGTGCTGCGCATGAGCCGGGAGGAAATCGGCAACTACCTGGGCCTGACCCTGGAGACCGTCAGCCGGCTGTTTTCGCGCTTCGGACGCGAAGGGCTGATCCGCATCAACCAACGTGAAGTGCGTCTGCAGGACGTGGCCGGCCTGCGGCAGCTGCTGGGCCACGAGCACTGTTGAACCCGGCATGGCGATGCGCCGCCTCAGTATCGCCTGGCTGGCCGCCGCCCTGAGCACAGCCAGCCATGCAGGCCATGACCCCTATCACCCGCCGGTGCCGGCCAAGGTGCCGGCCGCCCCGGCCTGGCAGGCGCTGACACTGGGCGCAGCCGCCGCCTACCCGTTTCCCGTCTATGCCAACCGGGCGCTGGATGCCGGTTCCCTGCACGAGATCCGCCGTCTGGTGATCGTGGTGCATGGCGTCAAGCGTGACGCCGCCGGCGCCTACCTGGCTGCCCAGGCGCTGCTGACGGCCAACCCTGCGCGCCGCGACGATACCCTGATCGTCGCGCCCAAGTTTCCCAGCGCCGTGGACATCGGGTTCGGCGCCATGCCGGCCTGGCGTCGCAACAGCTGGGAAGATGGCGAACCCAGCCTGCAGGCCCGCGGCCGCCCGGCCCCGATCGGTTCGATGCAGGTGCTCGATGACCTGCTGCACGCACTGACGGATCCGCAACGCCTGCCTTCGCTGCAGCACGTCGTGCTGGCCGGCCACTCGGCCGGCGGCCAGCTGGTGCAGCGTTATGCGGTGCTGAACCATGCCGAGCCGGCCCTGCGCCGCCAGGGGCTGACGCTGCAGTACGTCGTGGCCAACCCGTCTTCCTATCTGTATCTGTCGGCCGACCGGCCACGCACGGACGGCAAGGGTTTCGCCCCCTACGAGCGCGGCATCTGCCCTACCTATAACCAATACAAGTACGGCCTGGATGCCCTGCCGGCCTATCTTCCGGCAGTGGATCGCAGCCGCCTGGCTGCGCGCTACATGGCGCGTCATGTCGTGTACCTGCTGGGCGGCGCCGACAACAACCCCGAACACCAGTTCCTGGACAAGAGCTGCGGCGCCGAAGCCCAGGGCGCCACGCGCTGGGCGCGCGGCCTGGGCTTCTGGCGTCAGGAGCAATGGCGTGCCAGCCGCCAGCCCGCCTGGCCGGCGCAGCGCCACCGCGCCGAAGAAGTGGTGGATGTCGGCCACGTGGTGGCAAGCATGTACGCCTCGACCTGCGGCGCGCGCGCGCTGCTGGGCAGCGACAGCATGCCGCTGCCGGACGGCGCGCCCTGCCGGCCGATCCCGGCGCGCTGACGCTGCTGCCTCAGGCCGCCTGCCAGTCCAGCGACCAGTCACCTGCCATGACGTTCTGCAGCCACAGCAGGCAGGTCAGCGTCTTGGCATCGGTTACGGCGCCTGCGCGGCTGGCCTGCAGCAGTTCCGGCAGGCTGGCGCTGTGCACATCGAGGAACTCATCCTCGTCGAGCTGGCGCTCGCCGGCGCGCAAGCCACGGGCGAAAAAGATGTGGATGATCTCGGTCGAATAAGCGATGGCCAGGTGCAAGGCCCCCGCCTTGGCCCACTCGGCCGCGGTATAGCCGGTCTCCTCGAACAATTCCCGCTTGGCACAGGCCAGCGGATCTTCGCCCGGATCCAGTTTGCCGGCCGGGAACTCGGTCATCACCTGGCCGATGGGATAACGGAACTGGCGTTCCAGCAGGACGCGGCCATCGTCGAGCAAGGGCAACACCACCACGGCGCCCGGATGCACCACGTACTCGCGCGAAGCCTCGCGCCCGTTGGGCAGGCGCACCATATCGCGCCTGACTTTGAGAAAACGGCCGTCATAGACCAGTTCGCCGCTTTCCTGGCGCTCGAACAAGTGCGACTCTTGAGAATCGATAGGCATAGGAAACAGTCACGCTACGGAAACTGCGCCGGCCCATCCGGCGCGCGCAGTGACTGTACCACCCGCGTGTCCCGTCTCAGGACTTGAACAGCAGGCTGATGCCCAATAACGCCAGGGCAATAAAGAACCCATGCTTGAAGGCCCGCTCGCTGATGCGCCGGCGCAGCGCCTGGCCGATCCCCATGCCGACCATCGCCGGCAGCAGGGCCACCAGCGACGCGCCGGCCTGCATGACGCCCAGCTCACCGTCATAGATCAGGCCGCCGGCCATGGCCAGGGTGGACACCATGAAGGCGATGCCCATGCCTTGCACCAGGGCATGGCGGTCCAGCTGCAGCGCCTGAAGGTAAGGCACCGAAGGCAACACGAATACGCCGGTGACCGCGGTGATCATCCCGGTCAGCAGCCCGCAGACCCCGCCCAGACGACCTTCGATCCGCGGCGGCACCCGCAACACCATGGGCGACAGGCCCAGGGCCGCATAGCAGATCAGCGCGCCGCCCAGCACATTGGCCGCGCCCACCGCGCTGACACCGGCGAACACCACCACCCCGGCCGCGTTGCCCACGCAAACCCCCACCAGCAGCGGCGCGAGCCGCCGCGTCAGGCTCACGAACTGCCCGCCCGCCGACATCTGCCAGATGTTGGTGATGACCGCCGGCACCACCAGAAGCGCGGCCGCCTGAGGCGCCGGCATGGCCATGCTGAGCAACCCCACCGCCACCGTCGGCATGCCCAGGCCGATACAGCCCTTGACGAAGCCGGCCAGCAAGAAAGCGCCCAGGATCGCCAGCGACACCAACCAGCCTGCGTGTGAGAAGAAGTCTGTGAATATCTGCATGATGGCGCCATCATGCGTCCCAGGGCGCTCCTTGAAAATGCGGAATACACTGACCCAGCCTTCGTTTTTGACAGAGCCTGCGCATGCACTTCGATCTGACCGACCTGAAGCTTTTCCTGCATATCTGCGAACGGGGGAGCATCACCGCCGGCGCGGCGGCCAGCCACCTGGCGCTGCCCTCGGCCAGCGCCAGGCTGCGCGGCATGGAGGCCTCGCTGGGCACGCCGCTCTTTAACCGCAAGCGGCGCGGCGTCACGCTCACGCCGGCCGGGCTGGCTCTCACCCACCATGCCCGGCTGCTTCTGCAGCAGGTGGCCCACATGCAGGAAGACCTGGGCGAATATGCGCTGGGTTTCAAGGGTCGCATCCGCCTGCTGTGCAACACCGCCGCGATCGCGGAGTTCCTGCCCGACCCCTTGGCGGCCTTCCTGAATGCCCACCCCAATGTGGACGTCGACATCCAGGAGCAATTGAGCCATCGCATCGTCCCCGCTCTGGCGCAAGGCGCGGCCGACGTCGGCATCGTCTCCGATGCCGTGGACCTGAGCGGCATGGACGCCCTGCCGTTCCGACCCGACAAGCTGGAGCTGATCGCGCCGGCCGGCCATGCGCTGGCGCAGCGCACCTCGCTGCGGTTCGCCGAGACGCTGGACTACGATTACATCGCGCTGGAGGCCAGCAGTGCGCTGTCGGGCTATCTGGATGATCAGGCCGCGCGGGCCGGCCGGCAGATGCGCATCCGGGTGCGCATGCGTGCATTTTCCGCCATCGCGCGCATGGTCGAGCATGGGCTGGGCGTAGCGGTCATCCCGCAATCCAGCGCGCGCCGCCTGCGTTTAGGCCCACGCGTGTGCCGCCTGCCGCTGAGCGACCCCTGGGCTGACCGGCGGCTGATGCTGTGCGTGCGCGACCTGGCTGCCGCACCCGGCTACGTGCAGGCTCTCGTGCAGGCCCTGCGCGCCTAGCCGGGCGGCTTGCCGCCGGCCATCTGGCGCAGCGGCGCCAGCAGTTCACGCAGGCCGTTGTGATCCAGCTCGTGCATCAGCGCAAGCAGCCGGCCGATTTCCCCCTTGGGGAATCCGTTGCGCGCAAACCAGGTCAGGTAGTGTCCGGGCAGGTCGGCAATGCGTCGGCCCTGGTACTTGCCGAAAGGCATTTCGCGCTCGACCAGCCGCATCAGAAGTTCAGGATCCACCGCCCGCCTCCACCCTGCCTCATTGCGCCATTTCGCGGCGCTGCTGCAATTCGCTCAGGCAGGCCTGCACACCGGCGGTGCGCTGCTGATTGGACACCGCCGCACGGTCAGACACCGCACGACAACGCTGGTACTCGGCAATGCTCTCGGGCGTGTCCCGCAACGGCGCTGCGGCCGCAGGCGCCGGCTCGACCGTCATGCGCAGGGTCGACGGTGGCGACCAATGCGAGGAATGCGGGGGCTGCGACCCGGGAAAGTCGGTCTGCGCAGACGCGGTCTGCGCCTGCGCGCCCGCCGCAAAACACAGGGCCGCCAGCAACGCGGCACGGGAAATGAACGTCATGATGCCTCCTGGCAGATGGCCCCGGACCGTCCGGCGCGCTGGCTGCCCAAGCGCGTATCCTACTGCGGGCCTGATCCATACAGGCCAGCGCAACAGAAAACCTCACCTCGTGTTACGTTTCCGAATACGATCCGCCCCCCCTTCCCGCTAAGGTTGCGGAGCGTATTCCTTCACCCACGGAGATCCCATGTTCAAAGTTCTCGCCCCGCTCGCCATGACCGTACTCCTGGGCGCGTGCTCGGCCCCCTCGAACACGGTGCCGGCTCCCCCGCCCGACATGCACACCTCGCGCACCTCGGTCGACTGGGCCGGCAGCTACGCCGGCACCCTGCCCTGCGCGGACTGCCCCGGCATCCGCATCAAGCTCACGCTCAACAGCAATGAAACGTATGAGCAAAGCACGCTCTACGAGGACCGTCAGGCCAAGCCGGAGGTCACGCGCGGCAATTTCCGCTGGCTGCCCGACAACGGCTCCATCTTCCTCGAAGGCGAAGAGACCCGCTGGCGCGTGGGCGAAAACCAGTTGACGATGCTCGACCAGGAAGGCCAGGTCATCACCGGCGCCCTGGCCGACTTCTACGTGCTAAAGCGCGTCGCGCCCTGACCTGACAAGCAGCTCAGGCAGCCGCTTCGGGATGGCGCTCCAGCCAGGCTTTCAGCGCCTCCCGATACTCTCCCATGGCCTCGTCGTACATATCGTAGACACAGGGGATGCAGCCGCTCTGGCAGCATTCGTTCGGGCCCGGCGCCTGCGGCGCCTGGGGCCGGGGGTCATCCGGATAGTCGGCCTGGGACATCAGAAAATCCTGCAACAGATGAAAGACGGCGGCATTGTCCCGCAAATGCGCCGCATTCCCTAATCCCTGCCCCAGGCCGGGAAAGCGGGCGCGGGCACCTCTGCGTTTTGACGATGTCAGACAAATACCCTAGAATTTCCACTTGCGCTGCGGCACTTTTGCCTGGCGGCGCGCTATAGAGATCCCTCACACCATGCCGTTTTCGCACCACCCGCCTGTCAGCACGCTGCGCTCCCGCGCCGCGCTGACCTGCGTGCGAACGGTGTCTCCTGTCCACGCAACGGTGCTTGCCATCGTCGCCGCAGTCTCGCCCCCGCAAGTCGTGGTCGCTGCGGTCGTCGCTCAGCACTGAGTCTGCGGCGCCGCTGCGCGCTGCCTGCCTTTCCCCCGTAACGAACGTATTCGCGCCACCGGCGCGCTGCGGGGGACGTTTGCGTCTTTCGACAGGATTTTTCATGTCTATTCATCTACGCTCGTGCCGCGCCCATGGCGCCACGACGCTGTTCGTGCTGCTCTGGAGCAGCGGAGCCATCACCTCCAAACTGGCCTTGCTGTATGCCTCGCCCTTTGCCTTTCTGTTGCTGCGCATGGGCCTGGCCTTCCTCGTATTGGCCGCGCTGGCGACCGCCCGGCGCCGCTGGCTGCCAGCGCCGGGCACGCGCCTGCTGACCGCGCTCATCGGCCTGACGCTGCTGGGCGGCTATACGGTCTGCTATCTGCTGGCGCTGGAACATGGCGTGGCCCCAGGCGTACTGGCCACCATTCTGGGCATTCAGCCTTTGCTCACCTTGCTGGCCGTGCATCGCCACCTGTCGCCACGCAGGCTGGCCGGACTGCTGCTGGCCCTGGGCGGGCTGATGCTGGTGGTGTGGCAGGGCCTGCATCTGCAGGGGCTGGGCTGGCTGGGCATCGCTTTCGCCCTGACCTCGCTTGCCTGCATCACGCTGGGTGCGTTGCTGCAGAAGAAAGTGACCCAGGCGCCCTTGGACGTGCTGCCGCTGCAATACGCCGTCGGTCTGCTGCTGTGCCTGGCGCTGGCGCCGACACAAGCGCTGGCCTTCACGTTCAATGCGGCCTCGCTGGGCCTGCTGCTATGGCTGGGCCTGGGGATCTCGGTCGGGGCAACGCTACTGTTCTACCGTCTCATTCAGGGCGGCGATCTGGTCAACGTGACCAGTCTCTTCTACCTTGTACCGGTCGGCACCGCCTTGCTGGACTACCTGCTGCTCGGCCAGGCGCTCAGCGGCCTGGCTGTGGCGGGCATGGCGGCGATTCTTGGCGGCCTGGCCCTCGTGACGCAGGGATCCCCCCGCTGAAAACCCCCGATAGCGGGCTGGAGGCCTGGCCTGCCGCCCGCTATACTGGAATCAACTCGAGGCACCGGCATTTCCACCGCGTCCGCTCGGGCGCGGTCACTCACCACGGAGGTCCCTTGTATGTTCCCTGAGTATCGCGAGCAGATTTCCCGTCTCAAGACCGACAACGCGCATTTTGCGCGGCTGTTCGACAAGCACAACGATCTTGATCAGCGCATCCTCAACATGGAAGCCGGCCGCGAAGCCGCCAGCCCCATCGAGATCGAAAAGCTCAAGAAAGAAAAGCTCCACCTGAAGGATCAGCTCTACGCCATCCTCAAATCCACTGGCTGACCCCTCCCCTGCCGGGCCGGTCTGTCACTGGCCCGCCCCCTCCTGCTGCCTGCGGGTAGGCAGAACCTCCGCCTTGTCCTAGTATCTGGCCCCTGATTAAGCCGTTCCTGAAGGACAAGCATGCACCCCCTGAAAGTTGGTATCGCCGGTTTCGGCGCAATCGGCAGCGCCGTGGCACAGGCCCTGGACCGCGGCCTGCCCGGCCTGGAACTGGCGGCCATTGCCGTGCGCGATCCGCAGCGCTACCAGGATCGGACATGGCAAGGCCCGCGCCCCCTGTTCACGACCCTGGGAGCATTGGCCGCGCATTGCGACATCGTGGTCGAGGCCGCCCCCGCCCAGGTCTTTCGCGAGGTGGCCGAACCGACGCTGCGCGCCGGCAAAAAGCTGCTGGTCCTGAGCGCCGGGGCGCTGCTGCGCAACGAAGACCTGATCGGGGTGGCCCAGGCGCATGGCGGCCAGATCCTTGTCGCATCGGGCGCCATCCTGGGGCTCGATGCCATCACGGCAGCCGCCCAGGGCGAGATCCATTCGGTCACCATGATCACCCGCAAGCCGCCGCGCGGCCTGAGCGGCGCGCCCTACCTGGAGCAGCACCGGATCGACGTGAACGCCATCACCGGGCCCACGCTGATCTTCCGGGGCTCTCCGCGCGAAGCCGCCGAGGGGTTCCCGGCCAACCTGAACGTTGCCGTGAGCGTCGCGCTGGCCGGCATCGGTCCGGACCGCAGCACCCTGGAAATCTGGGCCGACCCGGGCGTGACGCGCAACGTGCACCGCGTCGAAGTGGAGTCCGACTCGGCCAGCTTCGCCATGGAGATCCGCAACATCCCTTCGGAAAATCCCAAGACCGGCCGCATCACCGCACTGAGCGCCATCGCCGCGCTGCGCAAACTCACCGCCCCCCTGCGCGTGGGGACGTGAGCGGCGCACGAGGCTACATCCAACAACAATTGAAAAAATCGGATACGCTTCGCTTGTTGGGGGTCCGGCCCCAGGCTCTACAGCGGCGCGTCCCGCGCCGCAGCCGCCAACCGACATTCCGGAGTCCTGTGCATGCTCGCTGGCAACTACGATCCGACCTTGGTGCTGACCTCGCTGGGGGTGGCCATCCTGGCCTCCTACACCGCACTGGGCATGGCAAGCCGGGTCAACGCCGCAAGCGGGCTTGCCGCCCGCCTGTGGCTGCTGGGCGGCGCCTGTGCCATGGGTCTGGGCATCTGGTCCATGCATTTCGTCGGCATGCTGGCCTTCAGCCTGCCCATCGTGCTGGGCTACGACCCGGCGCTCACCCTGCTGTCACTGCTGATCGCCATCGCCTGCTCGGCCTTCGCGCTCTGGGTCGTCACGCGCGCCGCGCTGCCACGCCTGCATCTGGCCGGGGCCGCGCTGCTCATGGGCTGCGGCATCGCCGCCATGCACTACATCGGCATGGAAGCCATGCGCATGCATCCAGCCATCGACTATGCGCCCGGCTTGTTTGCGCTGTCGGTGGTCGTGGCCGTGCTGGCCTCGGGTGCGGCGCTCTGGATGGCCCATGCACTGCGCCACAACCGTCCGGGCGCGGCCGGCTACCGCAGCGGCGCGGCCGTGGTGATGGGGCTGGCCATCGTGGGCATGCACTACACCGGCATGGCGGCTGCGCGCTTTGCCGACGGCAGCACCTGCCTGGCAGCGCTGCATGGCATCAGCGCCGGCTGGCTGGCCATCGGCGTGACCGCCGTCACGCTATGCGTGCTGGCCATCGCCCTGGTGGTCGCGGTGCTGGACAGCCGCCTGGAAGCACGGACCTCGGCCCTGACCACATCGCTGGCGCGCGCCAACCAGGAGCTGCTGCACCTCGCGCTGCATGACCCACTGACCAACCTTCCCAACCGCGCCCTGCTCGATGAGCGCCTGAATCAGGCCATCTCGCGGGGCCAGGCACAGGGCACGGGCTTTGCCGTGTTGTTCATCGACCTGGACGGCTTCAAGGCGGTCAACGACGCCTTCGGCCACCAGAGCGGCGACGCCCTGCTGCGCGAACTGGCGCGCCGCATCCGTGAGCGCGTCCTTGAGGCCCACGACACGGTGGCGCGCCTGGGCGGCGACGAGTTCATCGTGCTGGCCCGGGTCATCGAGCCGGCCGATGCGGCAGACCTGGCCGAACGCCTGATCGACGCACTCTCCGAAGAAGCCCTCATCGAAGGCCATCCGCTGGCCGTCACGGCCAGCGTGGGCATCGCGATGTATCCCCAGGACGGGCGTGACGCCCATACCCTGCTGACCCACGCCGATGCCGCCATGTACCACGCCAAACGCCAGGGCAGCCAACGCCGTTTCAGCTACTTCGAGCCGGCCATGAACGAAGATGCGCGCGAGCAGCTGCAACTGCTGCAGGATCTGCGCCAGGCGCGTGCACGCGGCGAACTGGTGCTGCACTACCAGCCCAAGTTCCTGGCCTGCGGCCCCATCACCGGAGCCGAAGCCTTGCTGCGCTGGAATCACCCCCGGCGCGGCCTGCTCGCCCCGGCCGAGTTCATCCCCATTGCCGAACGCACCGGCCTGATCTTCTCCATCGGCGAGTGGGTGCTGGACGAAGCCTGCCGCCAGATGCGGCTGTGGCGGGACATCGGGCACACCGACTGGACCATGGCGGTGAACCTGTCGGCCACGCAGTTTTCCCAACCGGGCCTCATCGACATCATCCGCGACACCCTGGAACGCCACCTGCTGCCGGCCAGTTGCCTGGCGATCGAAATTACCGAAAGCACCGCCATGCGCGATGCCGAAGCCAGCCTGACCGTGCTGCGCGACCTGGCCGCGCTGGGCGTTTCCATCTCGATCGACGATTTCGGCACCGGCTACTCCAGCCTGCTGTATCTCAAGCGCCTGCCGGCCAACGAACTCAAGATAGACCGGGGCTTCATCCAGCAGCTCGAACACGACAAGGAAGACGCCGCCATCGTCTCGGCCATCATTGCTCTGGGCCAGCGGCTCAACCTGAAGATCGTGGCCGAAGGCGTGGAGACGGTCGCCCAGCAGGATTTCCTGACTCATCTGGGCTGCAACTCGTTGCAAGGCTTCCTGCTGGGCCGTCCGCTGCCCGCCCAGGACTTCCTGCGCGCCGACTTTCTGCAAGCCAGCGCCTCCTGAGCGCCGGGCCGGCGCTTGCCGCCCGCGGCGCGATCCGCTACAAGAATGAACGCCGCCGCTTCGGGCGGCGCTTTCATCTTTCTGCTCCCGGAAGACACCTGCCATCATGCCCCTGCGCCCCGATATCGATTTTCAACAGTTGCTTTCCCGCAGCCTGCTGGATCTGATCATCCGGGTCAGCCTGATCGGCGGCCTGGCCTACTGGTGCTATCGCGTGGCCGAACCCTTCATCGGCCTGTTGCTGTGGTCCATCATCCTGGCCGTGACGCTGGCGCCCACCCATCGCCACCTGACCCGCTGGCTGGGCGGACGGCCCAAGCTCTCCGCTTTGCTGCTGGTGCTGCTGATGCTGTTGGCCTTCATCGTGCCCGGTGTGCTGCTGGCCCGCTCACTGATCGAAACCCTGCCGCACTTGCTGAGCCATGGCGAAGGCCCGCCACTGCTGCGCATCCCCGACCCGCCGGCCTTTGTGTCGGAACTGCCGCTGGTGGGCACCCGGCTGCATCAGGCCTGGTTGCTTGCCACCCAGAACCTGGAGGCGGCCCTCAAACCCCTGCAGCCCATGCTGACCGGCGCGGCCGGCTGGCTCTTCAACAGCGTCACCACTGCGGGCATGGAGTTCATGGTCTTTCTGGCTGCCATCGCCATTGCCGGGCTGGTGCTGATCTACGGTCACTCCAGCAAGAGGATGGCCGATGCCATTGCCGGGCGCATCGCCGGGCCGCAACGCGGCCACGAAATGGTTGACCTGATGATGTCCACGGTGCGCGCGGTGGCCCAGGGCGTGATCGGCGTGGCGCTGATCCAGGCGGCGCTGGGCGGGCTGGGCATGCTGGTGGTCGGCGTGCCCGGCGCCGGCATCCTGGCGGTGATCGCGGTCATCGTGTGCATCATCCAGCTGCCCATCCTGATCGTGCTGGTGCCGGCCGCCATTTACGTCTTTCTGCACAACAGCACGCCGATCGGCGTGGTCTTTGCCATCTGGTGCGCGATGGTGGGCCTGCTGGACAACGTGCTCAAGCCCCTGATGCTGGCGCGCGGCATGAGCATCCCGATGCCGATCATTCTGATCGGCGCCCTGGGCGGCATGCTGGCCGCCGGCCTGGTGGGGTTGTTCCTGGGGCCGGTCGGCTTTGCGCTGGGCTACGTGCTGTTCGTGCAGTGGATCAAGGACCCGATGGTGCGCGACGAGGTCACGTCTTCAAACGATACCCCGTCTTGAAGATCCAGCGTATCGTCAACAGGCAGGCCACCATGAAGGCCAGCGTCATGCCCACGCTCACGGCAACGTTTACGTCGGCCACGCCGAAGAAGCTCCAGCGGAATCCGCTCACCAGGTAGACCACCGGGTTGAACAGCATCACGGTCTGCCAGAACGGGGGCAGCATCTGGATGGAGTAGAAGGTGCCGCCCAGGAAGGTCAGGGGCGTGATCACCATCAGCGGGATGATCTGCAGCTTCTCGAAGCCGTCGGCCCAGATACCGATGATGAAACCGAACAGGCTGAACGTCACGGCCGTGAACACCAGAAATGCCAGCATCCAGACCGGGTGCTGGATTTCATAGGCCACGAACAGCCTGGCGGTCACCAGCATGATCAGGCCCAGCAGGATCGATTTGCTGGCCGCCGCCCCCACGTAGCCGATCACGATTTCGGCATACGAGATCGGCGCGGAGTGGATCTCGTAGATCGTGCCCGAGAAGCGCGGCATGTAGATGCCGAAGGAGGCGTTGGCCACGCTCTGGGTCAGCAGCGCGAGCATGATCATGCCGGGCACGATGAAAGCGCCATAGCTCACGCCGTCGATCTGCACCATGTGCGATCCGATGGCCGAGCCGAATACCACGAAATACAGCGAAGTCGAGATGACCGGCGAGGCCACGCTCTGCATCAGCGTGCGCCGCATGCGGGCCATTTCGAACAGAAAGATGGCGCGGATGGCGTACCAGTTCATGATTGCGTGCTCACCAGGCTGACAAAAATCTCCTCCAGCGTGCTTTCGGAGGACTGCAGGTCGTGGAAACCGATGCCCAGGGCGTCGAGCTCGCGCAGCAGCGGCTGCACGGTCTCGCCGCCGGCCAAGGCCTCGTAGGTATAGCTCAGCTGGCGGCCTTCATCGTCGAGCGACAGTTCGTAGCCGGCCAGCGAAGCCGGCAGCGCGGCCAGCGGCGCGTTCAGCGACAACGTGAGCTGTTTCTTGCCCAGCTTGCGCATGAGCGTCTGCGTCTGTTCGACCAGAATGATCTCGCCCTTGCGGATCACACCCACCCGGTCCGCCATCTCCTGGGCCTCCTCGATGTAGTGCGTGGTGAGAATGATGGTCACGCCCTGCTCGCGCAGGCGTCTCACCATATCCCACATGCCCCGGCGCAGTTCCACATCGACGCCCGCCGTCGGTTCGTCAAGAAACAGGATGCGCGGCTCGTGCGACAGCGCCTTGGCGATCATGACGCGCCGCTTCATGCCGCCGGAGAGCGCCATGATGCGGCTGTCTTTCTTGTCCCAGAGCGAGAGCTCGCGCAGGATCTGCTCGACCAGCGCCGGATTGGCCGGCTTGCCGAACAGCCCGCGGCTGAAATTGACGGTGCTCCAGACGGTTTCAAAGGCGTCGGTCGTGAGCTCCTGCGGCACCAGCCCGATGCTGCGGCGCGCGGCGCGGTAATCGCGCACGATGTCATGCCCGTCGGCCTGCACGCTGCCGCTGCTGGCGTTGACGATGCCGCAGATGATGCTGATCAGCGTGGTCTTGCCCGCCCCGTTGGGGCCCAGCAGCGCGAAGATCTCGCCGCGTCGGATTTCCAGGTTGATGTTCTTGAGGGCCTGATGGCCCGATGCGTAGACCTTGGACAGGTTCTGGACGCTGATGACGCTTTCGCCGTGCACGGCCACCTCGCTATATCCATGCGGCGCTTGGCGCCGGGTCAAACAACTACGATAACGCCAATTCCGTCCGCGACGCTCGACAACTGTTGTCATCGGCTCCAGACAATATCGGGGCGGCCCCGGGCCGCCCCGCGACATATCAGGGCGCGCCCTGGGCCAGCACCTGGCAGATCGCAGCGGTCAGCTGAGCCAGCTCATCGGGTGTGATCGTGAAGGCCGGCGTCAGGTAGACGATACGCCCGAAAGGCCGCACCCACACCCCTGCCTCGACCAGGCGCCGCTTGAGCGCGACCAGATCGACGATGGCCGGCAACTCGACTGCGCCGATCGCCCCCATCACGCGCACATCGGTCACCCAGGGCAGGGTTGCGCAGGGGGCCAGGCCCTGACGCAGGCCGGCTTCGATGGCCTGCACCTGCGCCAGCCGGGGCTCGCGCTCGAACAGGTCCAGCGAAGCGTTGGCCGCCGCGCAGGCCAAGGCATTGCCCATGAAGGTCGGGCCATGCATCAGGGCATGCCCCGCTTGTTCGGACAGGAAGCCCTCGAAGATGCGCTCGCTGGCGACCGTGGCCGCCAGCGGCAGCGTCCCGCCGGTCAAGGCCTTGGACAGCGTGATGATGTCAGGCCGCACGCCGGCCTGCTCGAAGGCGAACATCGTGCCGGTGCGCCCGAAGCCGGTGAAGATCTCATCGAAGATCAGCAGCAGATCGAACTCATCGGCCAGCGCACGCAAGTCGCGCAGCACCTGCGGCTCGTGCATCAGCATGCCGCCGGCGCCTTGCACCAGCGGTTCGAGCACGATGCCTGCCAGGCCCGCGGCCTCGCGCTCCAGGCAGGCGCGCAAGGCCTTGAGACTGGCCTCGTCGCGCGGCAGATCGGCCTGTACATGCTCGATCAGCATGCCCCGGAAGGCGCTGTGCATGCCCTCCTCGGGATCGCAGACGGCCATGGTGCCGAAGGTGTCGCCATGGTAGCCGCCCCGGAAGGACAGGAAGCGACGACGCTCGGCGCGCCCCTGGTTCATCCAGAACTGCAGGGCCATCTTCATAGCGACCTCGACCGCCACCGATCCCGAGTCGGTATAAAACACCCGGTCCAGGCCCGGCCCCAGGCAGTCGGCCAGACGCTGCGCCAGCCTGAGCGCAGGCTCGTGCACCATGCCACCGAACATGACATGGGGCATGGCCTGCAACTGGGCGGCCACCGCCTGGGCAATATGCGGGTGGTTGTAGCCGTGGCAGGCCGTCCACCAGGACGCCACCCCGTCGATCAGGCTGCGGCCATCCGCCAGGGTCAGGCGCGAGCCTTCGGAACGGACCACGGCCAAAGGCGGCGCAGCCGTCTGCATCTGGGTATAGGGCAGCCAGATATGCGGATAACCCTGGCTCATCCAGTCGGGAACACTCATGCGGACTCCTGCTAAGGCGGGCCCGGATCGGGCACGCTCTACTACAATGGGCTTCGTATTTTATGATCAGGCGCCTGACGCGCCGGCCTCATCGGCGTCGCAAGCGGCCCATGTCAAAACTAGATGCTCTCTTTCTTCGCGCTCTCGATGACGCGCGAGCTGCCCACCGGTTGCGCGTTCTGCGTCCGGTCGAGCCTGCCGCCCCCGGGCGGCTGCGGCTCAACGGCCGCGAACTGCTCAACTTCTCCAGCAACGATTATCTCGGCCTGTCGCAGCATCCGGCGCTGATCGGGCGCTCGCGCGACTGGGCCAGCCAGGCCGGCAGCGGGGCCTCGCGTCTGGTGACCGGCACGCTGCCCCAGCACCAAAGCGTCGAAGCCAAGCTGGCGCGCGCCAAGGGAACCGAGGCCGCCCTGCTGCTGGCTTCGGGCTGGCAAGCCAACGCGGCCGTGCTGCCGGCGCTGTTCCAGGCCTGCGGCACGGTGCGTCTCTATACGGATCGGCTCAACCACGCCAGCATGCATCAGGGCTGCGCGGGGCAGCGCCAGATCCGCTACCGCCACAACGACCTCAATCACCTGGAGTCCCTGCTGATGCGTGACCGGGCTCTGCCCGGCACCCCGTTCATCCTTACCGAAAGCGTCTTCAGCATGGATGGCGACCGCAGCGACGTGGCAGCCCTGGCCGCGCTGGCTGCCCGCCATGACGCCTTTCTCTACCTGGACGAAGCGCACGCCACCGGCGTGCTCGGCCCGGCAGGCATGGGGCTGTCCGGGCTGGCGCCGGGCGGCGTGGATCTCATCATGGGGACGTTCAGCAAGGCGATGGGCAGCTTCGGCGCCTATGTGGCGGGCTCACGTGCGCTGTGCGATTACCTGGTCAATCACTGTTCGGGCCTGATCTACACCACCTCCCTGCCGCCGGCTGTGCTGGGCGCCATCGACGCCGCGCTCGATCTCGTGCCCACGCTGGACGCCGAACGCGCGCATCTGCAGGCCCTGGGCGAACGACTGCGCGCCGGGCTGACCACGCTCGGCCTGGACAGCGCCGCTTCGTCCACCCAGATCGTGCCCGCCCTGGTCGGCGAGGCCGCGCGCGCCGTGGCGCTGGCCCAGACGCTGCAGGAGGCCGGGCTGCTGGCTGTGGCCATCCGCCCGCCCACGGTGCCGGATGGCACCAGCCGGCTGCGCTTTGCCCTGAGCGCGGCCCATCGCCAGGCGGACATCGACACGCTGCTCGATGCCCTGCGGGGGTGGCGCTCTTGAACCGCCCCACCCTGTTTTTCGTGCATGGCTGGGGTTGCGACGCACGGATCTGGCAACCGCTGCGAGAGCGCCTGGCCGACTGGCCCCACTCCGTGGCCGAGGCCGGCTACTTCGGCGCAAGCTGCGCGCCCCCTCCGGACGGCCCGGTGATCGCCATCGGCCATTCGCTGGGCGGCATGCGCCTGCTGGCCGACCCGCCGCCACAGTGCCTGGGCCTGGCCCTGATCAACAGCTTCCCCCGTTTTAGCGCCGCTCCCGGCTGGGAAGCCGGCACGCCCGTCCGGCTGATCGACCGCATGCTGGCCCGCCTGACGCGGCAGCCGCAGGCCGTACTGGCAGACTTCCTGGCGCGCGCTGGCGGCCCGGCCTGCCCGCTGCTGCCAGACTGGGACGCAGCCGCGCTGGACACGCAGCGGCTGCGCACCGATCTGCTGCGCCTGCGCGATGACGATCAACGCCACGCCCTGCAAGGCTGGCGCCGCCCTCTGGCGGCGCTGGCGGCCACCGACGATGCCATCGTTGCGCCTGCCCTGACGCAAGCCGCGCTGCCCGGCGCAGCGCAATGGCTGCCCACCGGCGGCCACCTCCTGCCCTGGGCCGCCGCCGATGCCTGCGCTGACTTCCTGCGCAGTTTCCTGGCGCAATGGGACCGCTGATGCCAGCCCGCGACGCCACCCTGGCCCTCGTGGCGCGCCGCTTCGGCACGGCTGCCCCCACCTATGAACGCCACGCCCAGGCCCAGCGCCATGCCGCTGAAACCCTGGCGCGCCGCATCGCGGCCCTGCCGCTGCCGCCACGCCCGCGCATCCTGGAGATCGGCTGCGGCACCGGCCTGCTGTCACAGGCCCTGGCCGCAAGCCTGGGCGAAGCCGACTGGACCCTTACCGACCTGTCGCCGGACATGCTGGCCCAGGCGCGCGCCACCCTGACGCTACCGGGATCGGCGCGCTTCGCCGTCATGGATGGCGAACATCCGCGAGGTCTGGCCGGCAACTATGACCTGATCTGCTCCAGTCTGGCCATGCAGTGGTTCAGCGATCTGAACGCCGGACTGCTGCGGCTGGCCCGCCTGTTGCGCCCCGGTGGCTGGCTGGCGACGGCCACCCTGGCCAACGGCAGCTTCACCGAGTGGCAGCAGGCTCATGAAGGGCTGGGCCTGCGGGCCGGCACGCCCGCCTACCCGGCGGCCGACAGCATCCATGCCGGACTGCTGCCGGGCAGTGTGGTCGCACAAGCCCATCGCCAGCAGCACCGCGACGGACTGGATTTCGTGCGCGCCCTCAAAGGCATCGGCGCCACCGTGCCGCGCGCCGGCCACCGCCCCCTGAACGCCGGGCAACTGCGCGCCGTCATGCACCGATTCGAACAACAAGGAGCCCAAGTGACCTATCAATTCGCCTATGGCCAATGGCAACGCCCACAAGGCGTCTTCGTCACCGGCACCGACACCGGCGTGGGCAAGACCCTGGTGAGCGCCGTGCTGGCGCGCGCCTGGCAGGCTCACTACTGGAAACCGCTGCAGACCGGCCTGGCCGACGAGCCCGGCGACAGCGCCACGGTGGCGGAGCTGGCACAATTGCCGCCCGCGCGCCGCCATGATCCGGCCTATGCCCTGCAGGCCCCGTTATCGCCGTGGGCCGCGGCGCCGCTGGAGCAGGTGCGCATCGATCCCCGCCGGCTGGTGCCGCCGGTGGTCGACGGCCCCCTGGTGATCGAGGGCGCGGGCGGGTTGTACGTACCCATCGACGACACGCACATGATGCTGGACTACATCGCCGCGCTGGGCATGCCGGTCGTGCTGGCCGCCAGAAGCGGCCTGGGCACCATCAATCACACCCTGCTCAGTCTGCAGGCGCTGCGCCAGCGCGAGATCCCGGTGCTCGGCGTCGTGATGAGCGGCCCGCCCTCACCCGGCAACCGCCTGGCCATAGAACGCTTCGGCCAGACCCGCATCCTGGCCGAGATCCCGCAACTCGACTGCGTCGACGCCGCCGCCGTGGCGCGTCAGGCCGAGGCCATCGCGCCGCTGGACGCCCTGCTCGCCCCGCGCTGACGCGCGCTCAGGCCGGCACCGCCGGCGAGGCAGGCGCCGGCGGACGCGGCGCGCCCAGGGCGCTGCCCATGGAAGCGGCCACGATCATGCCGATGGCCAGCCATTGGGTCAGGCTCAGATACTCATCCAGCAAAGCCAGCGCCAGCACCGCCGCCACGGCCGGCTCCATGCTGATCATGATGCCGAAGGCCTGCTGCGGCAAACGCTTGAGCGCCACCATTTCGAGCGAGATGGGAATCGCACTGGAAAGTGCCGCCACCCCCAGGCCCACCAGCAGGACGGCCGGCGTGAGCAAGCTGGCGCCGGCATGGGCCACGCCCACCGGCACCACCACCAGCGCGGCGACGGCCAGGCCCAGCGCCACGGAATGGCCGGCATGCAGATGGCCGACGCGCTTGCCGAACAGGATGTAGGTCGCCCAGCAGACCGCTGCCATCAAGGCCAGCATGACGCCTTGCGGATCGAGCGTGCTGACGTTATGCCCCAAGGGCAGCAGCAGGCCCAGACCGGCCATGGCCAGCGCCACCCAGACGAAATCGACGGCGCGGCGCGAAGACAGCAAGGCCACTGCGAGCGGCCCGGAAAACTCGATCGCCACGGCCACCCCGAAAGGAATCGTGCGCAGCGACAGATAGAAACAGAGGTTCATCAGGCCCAGCGCGGCGCCATAGGCCGCCACCATGCGCAGATCGCGGCGCGTGAGCCGCCAGCGCCACGGCCGCCACAACAGCAAGAGCAGCATGGCTGACAAGCCAACCCGCAAGGCGGTGGTGCCCTGCGCCCCCACCAGGGGAAAAAGAACCTGTTTGGCCCAGGACGTCCCCAGACCCAGAAACGTGACCGCCCCGAGAATCGCCAGGGGAGGAAGCAAAGCGGTGTAGCGAGAAGTAGACATGCCGGAACTTTATTGCGTTACGATTTTTATTTGGGCTCTATTTAACATGTCCGAATGAAATTTTCGCTCTCGTGATGCCATCTCCCGCCGCCATCGAGCTGGATTCCTTCGATCTGGCCATTCTCGCCATCCTCCAACGCGACAACACCGTGCCGCAGCGCGAGATCGCGCGCGCCATCCACCTGTCGGCGCCGGCGGTTCAGCGCCGCATACGGCGGCTGCGCGCCAGCGGCGTCATCCGCGCCGAAGTGGCCGTGCTTGACCCCACCCTGCTGGGCCGCCCGCTTACCCTCTTGGTCGAGCTGCATCTGCATGACGAACACCCGCGCCATACCGAGACGCTGCGCGCGCGCATCCTGGCCGAGCCGGCTGTGCAACAGTGCTATCCGATCACCGGCGAGGCCGATTATCTGCTGGTGATCACCGCAAGCAACATGGCGGACTACGAGGCCCTCACCGAACGCCTGTTCCGCGGCGACGACAACATCCGGCGCTTTCGCACCTCGGTCGCGCTGGGCTGTCTGAAAGCCAGCCTGAACGTGCCGCTGCCGGCCTGAGGACCGGGCGGGCGGTCGCGCTTTGGCGCGATACGCACTACACTTTTTGCGACACAACGCCCTTGCGGCGGCCACCGCCGGCGCAGAAGCGCCCGCATGGCAGCCCGACGGCTGCCCGGCCTCCCGCAACACAACGACAAGCCCAACCGAGAGCGGCGGCACCATGAGCGCACCGATCCACCAACCTACCGCCTGCCGGGCAGCCCCGCCCTGTGCGCCGCCGGCATGAACGGCATGGACATCAACCTCATCCGCAACTTCGTGGAGATCGTCGATGCGCTCAGCCTGAGCGCGGCAGCCCGACGGCGCGATGTCACCCGCTCCAAGGTCAGCAAGGAACTCAAGGCGCTGGAGACGTCACTGGGCGTTAAGCTGCTGCACCGGACCACCCGGCGCATCCTGCTGACGGCCCCCGGCGAAGTGCTCTATGCCCACGGTCGCAGCATCATCCAGGAAGTCGAATCCGCACGCGAAGCGCTCGACGCGCTGCAGCACGTGGTCAGCGGCTCGGTCAGGCTCAGCATCCCCACCGGCCTGGGAGAAGTGTATCTGGCCGACCTGCTGCTGGCCTTTCACAAACGCTACCCGCAGGTGCGCATCCGGGTGCTGTTCTCCAACCGCGTCAACGACCTGATGAGCGCGAAGATCGACGTGGCGGTGCGGCTGGCCAAGGACGTGCAGGACCATCTGGTGGCGCGCGATCTCGGGCCGGTCGAATTCGGCCTGTACGCCCACAGCGATTTCGCAAAAAGCCACCGTTTCGCCAATCCCACCGAGATCCCTCACGGCGTGCTGATACTGCCGCCTGGCGACGGCAAGACCTATGCCATCACGATCCGCAACCAGCAGGAGGAGATCGCGCTGAAGTGCGAGCCCTACCTGACGAGCGAACACTTCCCGTTCCTGAAGCAGTCGATGCTCAAGGGCTGCGGCGTCGCGGCGCTGCCTCACTACATGGTGATGGATGAGTTGCGCATGGGGTCGGTACAACGCGTCTGCCCCGACTGGAGCATCTCGGGGCTGGGCGACCGGCTTTACATCATTACGGCCGAGGATCGTCGCCCGTCCCAGGCGGTCAAGGTGATGACCGACTTCCTCAGGACGAACCTGAAACGGTTCGTCTCCTGAGGCGGCTCGGCCTGTGCGCTCAGTTGTCCAGCGCGATATGGTTGTCGGCAATGACCTGACGCCACATCTGCCCATCCGATTTCACAAAGGCGTCAAGCTGGGCCTGGGTCTGCGGCGGCTGCGCCACCAGATATTGATTGTTCAGGGTGGTGATGAAGGCAGGATCCTGCATGACCGTATCGATCGCCTGCTGCAGCCGCTGTGCGACGGGCGTGGGCGTGGCCATCGGCACCGCGATGCCGAACCAGGTCGAGGCGCGGAAGTCCGGAAACCCTGATTCGGCAATCGTCGGTGTCTGCGGCAGGAATGCCAGCCGCTCGCGCCCGGTAGTGGCAATGGGCACCAGTTTGCCGGCCTTGATCTGCGGCAGGGAGGTGCCGATCACATCCACCATCATCTGCGTATCGTTGGACATCAGTGCGGTCAACGCCGGGGCGCTGCCATTGAACGGGATATGGGTGGCCCCCACGCCCAGGCGCGATTTGATCAGCTCGGTGGTCAGCTGCAGCGGGTTGCCCAGGCCGATCGAGCTGTAATTGAGCTGGCCGCGGCGGGCCTTTTCATAGGCTTTCAGGCCCTCGATATCCTTGATCCCGGTCTGGCTGTTGGTCACCAGCACCAAGGGCGCTTCAGCAAGGATATTGATCAGCTTGAGTTCGGTATCGGGGTTGTAGGTAAGCTTCTTGTACAGCAGCGGGTTGAGCACCATGCTCGCATTGCTGGCCAGCAGCAGGGTGTAGCCGTCGGCCGGCGCGCGCGCCACGGCCGAGGCCGCGATGATGGTATTGGCGCCGGGCTTGTTCTCCACGATCACCGGCTGCTTGATCTCGGCAGCCAGCGAATTGGCCAGCGTGCGGGCCAGCACGTCGGCCGAGCCGCCCGGGGCGTAGGGTGCGATCAGCCGGATGGGCTTGTCGGGGAAGGCGTGCTGCTGCGCCGAAACGCTGGCTGCGGTCGCCAGCAGGCAGATGGCGATTGCCAGTTTTTTCATGGGTTATCTCCTCGATGCTTTGAATGAATCACACCTTGCGCTGCGACGATCCCCAATAGGCGTCGCGCAGCTTTCTTTTTGCGATTTTTCCGTTGTCGTCCCGCGGCAAGGTCTGGAACACGAAACCGCGCGGCAGCTTGTAGGCGGCCAGCCTGCCCTTCAACCATTGCGGCAGCGCCTTTTGCAATTCGTCCGGCTCGCCCGCCGTCTCTACCAGCGCCAACAGCTTTTCGCCGTATTCGGGGTCCGGCACGCCGATCACCGCACAATCCGATACCTGGGGATGCTTGAGCAACTCGTTCTCGATCTCTGCCGGGTAGATGTTGACCCCGCCGGAAATCACCAGATCGGAGTCGCGGTCACAGACATACAGGAAACCTTCCTCGTCGAGATACCCCATATCTCCCAGGGTGATCAGATCATCGAAGGCGATGGCCCGCCGGGCAGCCTCGTTGCCCCGATAGGTGAAATCGGCATAGGCAGGCTGGCGTACGTAGATCAGCCCCACCTCGCCCACGGGCACGGGCTGACGCGCCTTGTCCAGGATCCTCACCTTGGCCTCGAGCAGCGGCCGCCCGGCGCTGCCCGGACGGCTCAGCGCATCCTGGGCATGCATGAAGGTGACCAGGCCGGCCTCGCTGGAGGCATAGGTTTCGTGGATGATGGGGCCCATCCACTCGATCATGGCTTTTTTCACTTCAGGCGCACACGGCGAGCCGGTAGAGGCGATGAAGCGCAAGGACGAAATGTCATAACGCTGGCGCACCTGCGCCGGCAGACGCAGCAGGCGCACATACATGATGGGCACCATGTAGGCCGTATCGATGCGGTGCGTCTGGACCAGTTGCAGAAACTGCTCCGGATCGAAGCGAGAAGTCAGCACCACGCACTCGCTGAGCATCAAGGCATTCTGGAAGTACAGGCTTGGTGCGCTGTGATAGATGGGCGCCGTGAGCAGGGTGCGCGCGCCGTGGCGCAGACCATAGGCCGTCTCCACCAGTTTGCGGTTGACGGCCTGGCGCTGCGCCAGTTCCTCGATCGGGAATGTATCGCGCACCACGCCCTTGGGACGACCGGTCGTGCCTGACGTGTAGGCCATATGGCCACGGGGGGCGACCAGCGGGCCATCATAGAGCGGCTGCTCGGCCAGCCAGGTCTCGTAGTCGCAGCCGCCAGAGGCCGCGTCGATGACGAGCCTGGGAATCGGCGTCTGCAACGCCGGCTGCAGCGCATCGAGCAGATCCTGGCTGCTTAGCAAGGCCTTGGCGCCGCTGTCTTCCAGCAGGTAAGCGATTTCCGAGGCCGTAAAATGCCAGTTGATCGGGCAGTACACCACACCCGCCAGACGGCAGGCATGCACCACATCGGCATACTGCAGGCAGTTTTTCAGCAACACGGCAAGCACATCGCCGGGCTGCAGACCCAATTGCACCAACCCCTGCGCCAGGCGCAGGCCGCGCTCCTGTTGCTGCGCGGGGTCCAGCGCCTGCCCTTCGCACAGCAAAGTGGAATGGGGTTGCGGTCT
Source organism: Bordetella trematum (assembly GCF_900078335.1). Classification (GTDB taxonomy): domain Bacteria; phylum Pseudomonadota; class Gammaproteobacteria; order Burkholderiales; family Burkholderiaceae_B; genus Bordetella; species Bordetella trematum. Next base: position 64,841 of record NZ_FKBR01000009.1, on the reverse strand, counting down.
CATCAGCGGGCCCCCTTGGCCATGGCCTTGGCCAGGGCCCAGTCATCATCGGTCCAGGCCTGGTAGTCGGTGAAGTAGGCGCCATTGGCCAGCGCATCGCCGCCATCGAGCGTGATGGTCTGGCCGTTGAGCCAGGTGTTGCCCGGGGCCAGCATGAAGGCGGCCAGATTGCCGATGTCCTCGCCCGTGCCCAGCCGGCGCATGGGATTGTCCAGCTCGCGCTGGCGCGCCGAATCCCGGTTGCCCTCGATGCCGGGGCGCAGACGCTGGCTGGCCCCTTCGGTCGGGATCACGCCCGGCGCAATGGCGTTCAGGCGGATACCCTTTGGCCCCCATTCCACCGCGAGGGATTTGGTCATTGCGTCCAGCCCCGCCTTGGACATGGCCGAAGGCACCACGAACGGCGCACCGGTGTCGACCCAGGTCACCACGATGGACAGCACCGCGCCCGGCAGCCCCTGCGCGATCCATTGCCTGCCGACCGCCTGCGTGACGTAGAACGTCCCCCGGAACACGATATCGGAAATGGCATGAAAGCCGTTGATGCTTAGATCCTCGGTGCGGCTGACGAAGTTGCCTGCCGCATTGTTGATCAGCGCCGTCAGCGGACCATGCTGCTGCCAGATGTGATCCACCTGCCGGGCCACCGCGGCGGCATCCCGGATATCCAGCGCATGCGTGAAGACCTGGGCGCCGTGCGTCTCGCGCAGCGCAGCCGCGGCCTCGTGCAGCACGGCCTCGCGGCGTCCCCACAGGTGCACCTCGGCGCCCAGCGAAGCCAGCTTGCCGGCCATGGCAAAGCCCAGCCCCGTCCCCCCTCCCGTCACCAGCACCCGCTGCCCACGGTACAAATCGGTCTCGAACATTAGTCTCCTCCAGCGTTTCGAACACTGTAGAGACATCGCTGCCCGGGAAATAGCCGCCAGGCGGAACCAGTTTGTTTCCCCTCAGGATACAAAGCGGTCGGATTTGCCCGGCCCCGCCGACCCGCCCGCAAAAAAAAGGGGTGCCCAGCGGCACCCCAAAGCACTCCACCCTACATACGAAACGCGCCGGCGCTTACGCCGCCTGCACCTGCTTGCCGCCCTGCTCGAACTGGGCTTCCTCGGTCGAACCGGTCAGGGCCGTGGTCGAGGATTGGCCGCCTTCGATGGTCTGCGTGACGGCGTCGAAATAGCCCGTGCCGACTTCGCGCTGGTGCTTGACCGCCGTAAAGCCCAGATCGGCGGCGGCAAACTCTTTCTGCTGCAGCTCGACGAAGGCGCTCATCTGGCGACGTGCATAGCCGTGGGCCAGCTCGAACATGCCGTAGTTCAGCGAATGGAAGCCGGCCAGCGTGATGAACTGGAACTTGTAGCCCATCGCGCCCAGCTCGCGCTGGAACTTGGCGATCGTGGCATCGTCCAGGTTCTTCTTCCAGTTGAACGACGGCGAGCAGTTGTAGGCCAGCAGCTTGCCCGGATACTTGCGATGAATGGCCTCGGCGAACTTGCGGGCATACTCCAGATTGGGCGTGGAGGTCTCGCACCAGATCAGGTCGGCATAGGCCGCATAGGCCAGGCCGCGCGAAATGGCCTGGTCGATGCCGGCGCGGGTGCGGAAGAAACCCTCGACCGTACGCTCGCCGGTGATGAAAGGACGATCGTTTTCATCCACGTCGCTCGTGACCAGGTCCGCCGCATCGGCATCGGTGCGCGCCAGCAACAGCGTGGGCGTGCCCATCACGTCGGCCGCCAGACGCGCGGCCACCAGCTTGGCCACGGCATCGCGGGTGGGCACCAGCACCTTGCCGCCCATGTGGCCGCACTTCTTCACCGAGGCCAGCTGGTCCTCGAAGTGCACGCCGGCCGCGCCGGCCTCGATCATGCCCTTCATGAGCTCAAAGGCATTGAGCACGCCGCCGAACCCGGCTTCGGCATCGGCCACGATGGGCGCGAAGAAATCGATGTAACCCTCGTCGCCAGGCTGACGCCCTTCCATCCACTGGATCTGGTCGCAACGGGCCAGCGAATTGTTGATGCGGCGCACCACCTGGGGGACCGAGTTGGCCGGATAAAGCGACTGGTCGGGATACATTTCACCCGCCAGGTTGGCGTCGCCGGCCACCTGCCAACCCGACAGATAGATGGCCTTCAGGCCGGCCTTGACCTGTTGCATGGCCTGGTTGCCAGTCAGCGCACCCAGCGAGTTGACGAAGGGTTCGCTGTGCAGCAACTCCCACAGGCGGGTGGCGCCGCGGCGGGCCAGCGAATGCTCGATGGCGATCGAGCCGCGCAGGCGGATGACCTCATCGGCGCCATAGGCGCGCGTGATGCCCTTCCAGCGCGGGTTCTCGGCCCACTCCCGTTGCAGATTGCGGATGTCGTTGTCGCGTTGGCTCATGATGTTCCTCCGAGGGATGGTTTTGCAAGACTAGGGATTCAGGGTCTGGGTCTGCCGCGAATCCGTGCGAAACAGTCTACGAGGATGCTGCGCAGCAGCGACCCTCTTCCATCAGAGAAAATCCATTTATTTTTCTATTTATAATCAATGAATTACGAATTTCATTTCATAATATGAAAACTCATTTGCTGCCGTGAAATCTGCTTTCGCTGCTTTGCAGCATACGCTTTCACATGCCGGCATACGGTTTTCACCATGCAAAAAAAAGCGCCTGTCGAACGCCTACAATGCAGCTTTCCGATCTTTGCCTTCTTGCCATGCCGCTTTCCCATGCGCCGCTGGGCCATCATGTGGCCTACCCCAGCGAATATGACGCCTCGCTGCTGTTCCCCATTCCGCGCGCCGAGAACCGTGCCGGGCTGGGGCTGTCCGAGCTTCCCCCCTTGGCTGGTCAGCCTCTGCCGTTTCGCGGGGTCGACATCTGGACGGCCTATGAGCTCTCCTGGCTGGATGCCAAGGGCAAGCCGCGCGTGGCCATGGCCAGTTTCGCCATCCCTGCCGACAGCCCCTTCATCATCGAGTCCAAGTCGTTCAAGCTCTACCTGAACTCGTTCAACCAGACACGCCTGCCCAACGCCCATGCGCTGCGCGAGCGCCTGCAGCAAGACCTGTCAAAGGCCGCCGGCGCAACCATAGCGATGGATTTCATGCTGCCGCAGCATTTCAGCGGCCAGGCTATCGGAGAACTGGCCGGTTTCAATCTCGACAAGCAGGATATCGAGATCGACCGCTACCAGCCGGCGCCCGAACTGCTGGCCTGCCTGCCGGGCGACGAGGTCGAGGAAACATTGGTATCACAGCTGTTGAAGTCCAACTGCCCGGTCACCGGCCAGCCGGACTGGGGCAGCGTGCAGATCCGCTACCGGGGCCGCCCGATAGACCGGGCAGCACTGCTCAAGTACATCGTATCCTTCCGCCAGCACACGGAATTCCACGAGCACTGCGTCGAACGCATGTTCTGCGACCTGATGCGCGCCTGCCAGCCCAGCGAACTGACTGTGTACGCGCGTTATACCCGGCGCGGCGGACTGGACATCAACCCCTGGCGCAGCAACCGCCAGGATGCCCCGCCCGCCAACCTTCGGACTGCCCGCCAGTAAGCCCCTGCCCCGCCGCGCGATTCAGGCCGCGCTGCGGCGCGCCTGAACGGCAATCCACTGCGCCAGCAGCGCGCCCACGGCGAACGCCAGGCCGGCGCCGATCCAGGGCCCCTTGGCCAGACCCGCATCCAGCAGAATGCCGAAACCCAGCGGTCCGAGCGCCGACCCCACATCCATGCCCGAATACACCAGGCCATAGACCGAACCGGTCGATCCCTTGGGCGTGACGCGACGGATCAGCATGTCGCGCGAAGGCGCGGCCACGCCGGAGCAGAAGCCGGCCAGCCCCACCACGAAGGCGGCCAGCGAGGCCGGCACCCAGCCCATGGCCAGCAGCACCAGCGTCAGGCCTGCCAGGATGAGCGCCGCCGTCACGGTGCGCTCGGTGCGCGGCGTGGCCGACACCAGAAAGCCGCCGGCCGCCATGCCGGCCGCCGAGGCCAGCATATACCCCGACAAGGCCGTGCTGGCCGTGACCCGCGAGAGATCGTAAAGCTGACCGAGCAACGGGATGGTGTAGTTCTGAACCGCCGAAAACGCCACCGAGGTCGCCGCGAAAAACAGGAAAGCCCCCCACAGCGCCGGGCGCGCCAAGAGATCCTTGAGCGTCTGCAATGCGCTTTGCTGCGGTGCGCCGGACTTGCCTTGCGCACCGCTTTCCTGCGGCACGGCGCCGCCCAGCAGGTCACGCCCCAGTATGGTCAGCAACAAGATGAAGGCAATCAGCGCAGCCGCCGAGAACGTCGCCACCCGCCAGTTCGACAACAGCGTGATGGAAGTGATGAACACCGGCGTGAGCGCCCATCCCAGGTTGCCGGTCAGACCATGGGCCGAATAGGCATGCCCCAGGCGGGCCGCACTGACACGGTGATTGATGATCGAATAGTCGGCCGGATGAAAAATCGAATTCCCCACCCCGCCGATCACGGCAGCCACCATCAGCATGGCGTAGCCGTTGGCCGAGCCGATCAGCACGGCCGACAGCACGAAGCAGCTCAGGCCGAACCACAGCACCGGCCGCGCCCCGACCCGGTCGACCACGAACCCCGAAGAAGCCTGTCCCAGCCCGGACACCACGAAAAACACCGACACCAGCAGACCCAGACGCGCAAAATCCAGGTCGAAGGCCAGGCCCAGCGACACATAGAGCGAAGGCAGGATCAGCTGGAAGAAATGCGAACTGGCATGGGCCACGCCGATCAGCATGATCACCTGCCAGTCTCGGCGGCGCAAAAGAGGGGAATCGGGGCTATCAGGGGAAAGGGCGCTAGCGGTCGTCATAAATATCGCGGGCCGCGTCGACGCGGCCCCAGCAAGGTCTCCAGTCGATGGCGGCCCGCGGCCGCCACCCTCCATGGGCCGCTGTGCGCGGCCTCTTTGTCTGCAGCTTTACCGCCCCGCGCGGTTCAGCCCGCCTTCTCGCGGATGGCCGGCCAGGCGCGCTGCAGGTAGTACAGCATGGACCAGACCGTCAGCACGGCCGCCACCACGATGAGCACATTGCCCCAGACCCGGGTGCTCAGCCCGAACAGGGTTTGATCGTAAAGCAGGCAAGGAATGGCCACCATCTGGGCGGCCGTCTTGAACTTGCCCAGCCAGTGCACGGCCACGCTGGCGCTGGCGCCGATCTTGGCCATCCATTCGCGCAGCGCGGAAATGGTGATTTCACGGCCGATGATGATGAGCGAAATAAACGCATCCACCCGGCTCAGATCCAGCAGCACGATGAGCGCTGCACAGACCATCAGTTTGTCGGCCACCGGGTCCAGAAAGGCGCCGAACGCCGAGGTCTGGTTCCAGCGGCGCGCCAGCCAGCCATCGAACCAGTCTGTCAGCGCGGCCACGATGAAGGCGACGGCCGCCAACGTGTCGCGCACACTCACCGACAGCCAGGTATCGGGCAGGTAGAACAGCCCGACCACCAGCGGAATCATGGCGATGCGCAGCCACGTCAGGAAAATGGGTACGTTTAACGGCATAGTGTTTGTAATGCTACCTCAGCCAGCCCGAGACCGCCTGTCATCCATGCAAGGCGTCATAAATGCGCTGCGCCAGTTCGAGAGAAATCCCGTCCACCGCCGCCAGGTCCTGGACACTGGCCGACGTCACACCGGACAAACCGCCGAAGCGGGCCAACAGACGCTGGCGCCGCTTCGCACCCACGCCTTCAATCTCTTCCAGCCGCGACACATTGCGCGCCTTGGCGCGCTTGGCCCGCATGCCGGTGATGGCAAAGCGGTGGGCCTCGTCGCGCACCTGGGCGATCAACATGAGCGCGGCAGACTCCTTGCCCAAGGCCACCGCAGGACGCCCGTCGGCGAAAACCAGCGTCTCCAGGCCGACCTTGCGCCCTTCCCCCTTGGCCACCCCCACCAGGGTGGCGATATCCAGTCCCAGCTCGGCGAACACCTGGCGCGCCACCTCCACCTGGCCCTTGCCGCCGTCGATCAGCACCAGCCCCGGCATCGGCGCCTCGCCATCAGCCACCCTGCCGAAGCGGCGCGTCAGCACCTGGCGCATGGCGGCGTAGTCATCGCCCGGCGTGATGCCCACGATGTTGTAACGCCGGTACAGCGACGGCTGCATGTCATGGTGCTCGAAAACCACACAAGATGCCTGAGTCGCCTCACCAGCGGTATGGCTAATATCAAAGCACTCGATGCGCAAGGCATCCAGCGCGGCTTCGTCGGTGTCCATGTCCAGCGCCTGGGCCAGCGCCAGGGTACGCCCGGCGCGTGCGCCCGATTCGCTCAGTGCGCGCGCCAGGGCCAGCTCGGCGTTTTTCTGGGCCTGCTCCAGCCAGGAGCGCCGCACGCCCTGCGGGCGCGTCAGCAGCCGGCTGCGCACACCGCCCTGTTCGGCCAGCAGGCCGAGCAGCTCGGCGTCGGGCAAGGGATGCGATACCACCAGCACCGGCGGCAGTCCGCCCTCGACATAGTGCTGGGCCACGAAAGCCTCGAGCACCTGCGTGGCCGCCTCGCCCTCGGCATGGGTGGGGAAAAAGGGCTTGTCGCCCAGATGCCGGCCGCCGCGCACCATGGCAAGGTTGACGCACACCTTGCCGCCGGCGCTGGCCACGGCGATCACGTCGGTATCCTCGCCGCCGAAGTTCTCCATGGTCTGCTGATGCAACACCTTGGCCAGCGACCCCATCTGATCGCGCAGCACAGCCGCCTCCTCGAAGCGCAAGTCCGTGGAGGCCAGCAGCATGCGCGCCTCGATTTCGTCCATGACCTCGCGCGCCTCGCCATTCAGAAAGCGCACCGCGCGCTGCACGTCGCTTGCGTAGTCCTGAGGCTCGATGGCCTGCACGCAGGGCGCCGAACAACGGCCGATCTGATGCAGCAGACAGGGCCGCGAACGGTTGGCGAACACCGTGTCCTCGCAGGTGCGCAAACGGAACACCTTCTGCAGGATCTGAATCGTTTCGCGCACCGCCCAGGCGTTGGGATAAGGACCGAAGTACTGCCCGCGCCGGCTGGTCGCTCCGCGGTAATAGGCGATACGCGGCCATTCGTGACCGGTGATCAGCAGATAGGGATAGGACTTGTCATCACGAAACAGGATGTTGTAGCGCGGCCGCAGGCTCTTGATCAGGTTGTTTTCCAGGATCAAGGCTTCGGCCTCGGAGCGCGTGACCGTCACCTCCACGCGCGCCACCTTGCTCACCATCTGCGCGATGCGCGGACTGGACAGGTTTTTCTGGAAGTAGGAAGACACGCGCTTTTTCAGGTCGCGTGCCTTGCCTACGTACATCACCTCGGCGTCGGCATCGAGATGCCGGTAGACGCCAGGGAGATGGGGCAGATCAGCCAGAAAGGATTTCAGATTGAAGTCGTCGGGCATGCTGGTAACGGGCATCGGCCTGCAGGCTGTCCCAATCGGGAGCGGCGAAGGCGGGCATCAGGCGGCGGATACGAGCCACGGACTCGGCCGGCAATTCAAACTGCAGGCGACCCAGCAGCTCATCGGCCAGATCGGGCCGGTTGCAGACCAGCACCATGTCGCAGCCCGCGCCCAGCGCGGCCTCGGCGCGCGCCAGGATATCGCCGGCCACCGAGGCCCCCTCCATGGTGAGGTCATCGGAAAACACCACACCGTCGTAGTTCAGGCGGCCGCGCAGAATGTCGGTGACCCAGCGGCGCGAAAAACCGGCCGGATGGCGATCCACCTTCGGGTAGATCACATGCGCCGGCATGACGGCCGGCAGCACCTGATCGCCCAGCCACTCGTAGGGCGCGGCGTCATCCTTGAGAATGGCCGCCAGGCTGCGCCGGTCCACCGGGATCTCGTGATGCGAATCGGCCTCCACGAAGCCATGCCCCGGGAAGTGCTTGCCGCAGGCTGCCATCCCGGCCAGCGCCAGCCCCTGCGACAGCGCCCGCGCCAGCATGGCGACCACACGCGGGTCCTGGTGCAAGGCGCGGTTGCCGATGACGCCGCTTACGCCGTAATCCAGATCCAGCACGGGCGTGAAGCTCATGTCGACCCCGCAGGCGCGCAGCTCGGCGGCCAGCACGAAACCGACGGCCGTGGCCTGACGCATGGCCAGCAAGGGATCGCGATCCCACGACTGGCCCAGGCTGGCCATCGCCGGCAGGGCCGTGAAACCATCCTCACGAAAACGCTGCACACGCCCGCCCTCATGATCCACCGCGATCAGCAAGGGCTCGCCACGCGCAGCATGGATCTTGCGCGTCAGGTCGGTCAGTTGCTCACGGCTCTCGAAGTTGCGCGCGAACAGAATCACGCCGCCGACCTGCGGGTCGCGCAGGCGCTTTTTTTCTTCTTTGCTCAGGCGCGTGCCTGCCACATCGACCATGACGGGTCCGGGCGGCAGATTGCGGGGCTTCTTGCTTTTTGACATCAAGGAATCCTCAGGAAGTCGCGGCGCCCGGCGCGCGACGGGTTTCGACAATCACATAGGCAGCAGCCATATCCCACTCATCGGTCAGGGAGACATGGGCCTGCCCGAAACGTTCGGCATACCAGTGCCCCAGCGCAGGATCCAGCACCAGCACGGGGCGCCCGCCCGGCGCATTGAGCGCCTGCACCCGCTTCCAGGTCATGGGCAGGCGCATGCCCAGGCCGATCGCCTTGGAGAAGGCCTCCTTGGCCGCGAAACGGGTGGCCAGGAAGCGCACGCCGCGCTGCGGATCGCGAGCGCTGCGGGCGCGGAACTTCTCCAGTTCCTGGTCGCCCAGGACTTTTTCGGCAAACCGCTCGCCATGACGGGCCAACGCGCGTTCGATGCGATCGACACGGATCAGGTCCATGCCAATGCCGGCAATGGCGCCGGGGGTATCGGGAAAGAAAGCCATGGCGGGAACATCTCGGAAAGCAGGCGCTGCAATAGCGGAATCATACGCGAGCGCCGGGCAATGAAAAGGCCGCCCCTCGGGGCGGCCCTGGATCGCGCCAGCGCGGTTCAGGCTGCGCGTGCGCGCACCATCAAGGCTTTCATGTCGCGAATGGCCTTTTCCCAGCCGTCGAACACGGCCTGGGCCACGATGGCGTGGCCGATGTTCAGTTCGGCCAGGCCTTCGATGGCCGCCACCGCTTGCACATTGCCATAGTGCAGGCCATGGCCGGCATTGACCCGCAGCCCATGGCGCAGACCTTCGTCAACCGCCAGGCGGATGCGTGCCAGTTCGGCTGCAGCCGCCTCGCCCTCGGCTTCGGCATAGGTGCCCGTGTGCAACTCGATCACCGGTGCGCCGGCCTTGGCGGCCGCCTCGATCTGACGCGCCTCGGGGTCGATGAACAGCGACACCCGGATGCCCGTCTCTTTCAGCAGCGCCACGGCCTCGGCCACGGCGTCGAAGTGGCTCACCACGTCCAGGCCGCCCTCGGTGGTCAGTTCGGCGCGTTTTTCCGGCACCAGGCAAACATCGCTGGGTTTGACCGCGCAGGCGATCTCCAGCATTTCCGGCGTCACCGCGCACTCCAGGTTCATGCGCGTGCGCAATTGCGGGCGAATGGCATAGACATCCGCATCCTGGATATGGCGCCGGTCTTCGCGCAGGTGCAAGGTGATCAGGTCTGCACCGGCATCCTCGGCGCGCAGCGCCGCCTGCAGCGGATCCGGGTAGGCGGTGTGGCGCTGCTGGCGCAGCGTCGCCACATGATCGATATTGACGCCGAGTTCTATCATTCTGCTTGCGTTGACGTAGGTTGAGCCTCAGGCATGACGGTGTTTTCCTGCCAGCCGCCGCCCAGCGCCTTGTACAGCTCGACGCGGTTGATCAGCGAAGCCAGGCCGGTCTGCACCAGCGCCATCTGTGCGTTGAAGAAATCCACCTGGGCGGTCTGCACCTGCAGATAGCTGTCGACCCCGCCCGAATAGCGCAGATTCGACAGTTCCAGAGTACGCGCCGACGATTTCTGCAGCCCGCGTTGCGCCTCGAGCTGGGCGCTGTAGGTAGCCTCGCCAGCCAAGGCATCGGCTACCTCGCGGAAGGCCTGCTGAATCGTCTTTTCGTACTCCGCCACCGCGATGTTGTCGCGGGCACGGGCCAGGTTGAGCCCTTCGCGGATGCTGCCGCCGGCAAACAGCGGCGTGGTGATCTGGGGCGAGAAGCTCCAGTAACCCTGGCCGCCCCGGAACAGGTGATCCAGCGACGGGCTGGCCACGCCCAGCAGCCCGGTCAGCGAAATGGTCGGAAAGAACGCCGCTCGCGCCGCACCGATATTGGCCTTGGCCGCACGCAACTGGTTCTCCGCCGCGAGGATGTCCGGACGGCGTTCAAGCATGTCGGAGGGCAGACCCGCCGGCACGCTCGCCAACAGCTGATCGCGGCCGAACTCGGCGGCCGCAGGCAGATCGTCCGGCAGGCCCGGCACCCCCAGCACCAGCACCAGCGCGTTATAGGCCTGGGCGCGCGTGCGCGCCAGTTGCGCCAGATCGGCCGAGGCCGAATCCAGCAGCGTCTTGGCCTGATTCAGATCGAGCTCGGAGGCCACGCCGCCATCAAAGCGGGTCTGCACCAGGCGGTACGATTCCTGGCGCGCCTGCAGAGTCTGGCGGGTCAGCTCCAGCTGCAGGTCGGCCGCGCGCAGCGTGAAATACGCCTGCGCCACTGCGCCCACCAGCGTGATGTGCACCGCCCGCTGCGCCTGCTCGGTCGACAGGTACTGCTCATAGGCGGCCTGCGACAGGTTGCGCAAGCGGCCGAACAGATCGATCTCGAACGAGGTCAGGCCGATGCCGGCCTGGTACTGGCTGGCAATCGACGGGCCGTTCGGGCCTCCCTGGCGCATGTCGGGCGGCAGATGCTGACGCTGGCCCTGAATGCCGCCCCCGATCGAGGGCCACTGCGCACCGCGCTGCACGCCGTATTGCGCGCGCGCCTCTTCGACACGCTGCACGGCCACGCGCAGATCGCGGCTGTTCTCCAGCGCGATACCGATCAAGGCCTGCAGTCGCGGGTCGCGGAAAAATTCGCGCCAGCCGATATCCCCTGCAGGCGTGGCCGCCGCGGGGGCGACCTCGGCTGCCGGCTGCGCGCCGAGCTCGGTCGGCTTGGCGTAGGCGCCATACTGCACCTTGGGCACATCCGGCCAATCGGCCGTCACAGGTGCCTGCGGACGATGGTAGTCCGGCGCCAGCGAGCAGCCGCTCAGACCGGCGGCCAGCAGCGCCAGCACGGCGCCGCGTTTATGCATCAAGGCCATCATTCCTTGTTCTCCTGACCGCTCTGGCCCTGCGGACCATTGGACGGTTTCTGTTCAGCGGCCTTGCCCTCTTCGGCCTGTTTGGCTGCCTGCTCGGCCTGGAAGGCGCGCAGCTCGGCGCCCAGCAGACGCGGACGGGTCTTGAACAGGCTCATGACCACGACGAAGAAAGTCGGCACGAAGATCACGGCGAACGGCGTGGCCGCCAGCATCCCGCCCAGCACCCCGGTGCCCACGGCCCGTTGGCTGGCCGCGCTGGCCCCGGTGGCGATCGCCAGCGGCACCACGCCCAGGATGAAGGCCAGCGAGGTCATCAGGATCGGACGGAAACGCAGGCGCGCCGCCTCGACCGCCGACTCATACAGGCCATTGCCCCGCGCATACTGATCCTTCGCGAACTCGATGATCAGAATCGCGTTCTTGGCCGCCAGACCGATCACGGTCACCATGCCGACCTGGAAATACACGTCGTTCTGCAGCCCCAGCACGGTCACCAGCCCGACCGCACCCAGCATGCCCAGCGGCACCACCAGCATCACCGACAGGGGAATCGCCCAGCTCTCGTACAGGGCCGCCAGCACCATGAACACCACCAGCAGCGCCAGCGCCATCAGGATGACGGCCTGGTTGCCGGCCAGACGCTCCTGGTAGGACAAGCCATTCCACTCGTAGCCGAAGCCCGGCGGCAGCTTGGCCACCAGGTTCTCCATCTCGGTCATGGCTTCGCCGCTGGAATAACCATCCGCAGCGTCACCACTGATGCGCACGGCCTCGTAGCTGTTGTAGCGCACCACCTGGGTCGGGCCCTGCGACCAGCGCGCCGTCACGAAGGAAGACAGCGGCACCATGCCACCCTGGTTGTTGCGCGCGTTCAGGCGCAACACGTCCTCGACGTGCATGCGGTACGGCGCATCGGCCTGCACCCAGATGTTCTGCATGCGCCCCATGTTGGGGAACTTGCTCAGGTAGGCCGAACCGACAGCCGTCGAAATCAGCGACGCGGCCTCGGAGAAATCGACCCCGAGAGCGGCCGCCTTCTCGCGGTCGATGGTCAGCGACAACTGCGCGCCCGGGCCCAGGCCCGTGATCCGCACCTGCGACAGCACCGGACTTTGCATCGCCATGCCCATCAACTGGCCGGTCGCCGCGGCCAGCGCTTCGCTGCCCGCGCCGCCGCGGTCCTGCAGACGGAAGTCAAAGCCGGAAGCGTTGCCCAGCGAGGAAATGGCCGGCGGCACCACGGTGAACACCACCGCATCCTTGATGCCCATGAACAGATGCTGGAACGCGGCGCCGGCGATCGCGGGCGCCGAGTCCTGCGGCGCGGTGCGCTGCGCAAAGTCCTTGAGCGTGGTGAACACCAGCGCGGCGTTCAGGCCATTGCCGTTGAAGCTGAAGCCCTGCACGGCCACGATGTTCTCGGTGGCCGGCTGCTTGGCGAAATACTCCTCGACCTGCTCGACCACCTCGATCGTGCGGTTGGCCGAAGCGCCGGCGGGCAGCTCGATATTGCTGATCACGTAGCCCTGGTCTTCCTCGGGCAGGAAGGCCGACGGCAGGCGCAGGTACAGCCACGCCAGACCCACCACCAGCAGCAGGAACACGAACATCATGCGGCCGCCCTTGTGCAGCACGCGCGAGATCCAGTTCTGGTAGCCATGGGTGGTGGCGTCGAACTTGCGGTTGAACCAGCCGAAGAAGCCCTTCTTCTCATTGACGTGGCCACCCGGGATGGGCTTGAGCAGCGTGGCGCACAGGGCCGGCGTGAAGCTCAGGGCCAGGAAGGCCGAGAAGAAAATCGACACGGCCATGGCCACAGCGAACTGGCGATAGATCACGCCCACCGAGCCGCTCATGAAAGCCAGCGGCAGGAACACCGTCACCAGCACCAGGGTGATGCCCACGATGGCGCCCGTGATCTGCGGCATGGCCTTGGAGGTTGCCTCCTTGGGCGGCAGGCCTTCCGTGGCCATGATCCGTTCGACGTTCTCCACCACCACGATGGCGTCGTCCACCAGGATCCCGATGGCCAGCACCATGGCGAACATGGTCAGCACGTTGATCGACAGGCCCAGGGCCAGCATCACCGCAAACGCCCCCATCATCGCCACCGGCACCACCAGAGCGGGAATGAGGGTGTAGCGCACGTTCTGCAGGAACAGGAACATCACCAGGAACACCAGCACCATGGCCTCGACCAGGGTGTGGATCACCTTCTCGATGGACACCTTCACATAGGGCGCGGTGTCATACGGGATTTCGTACTTGATGTTGTCCGGGAAATACTGCGACAGCGTGGCCATTTCCTTGCGGATGCCTTCGGCCGTCTGCAACGCGTTGGCGTCCGGCGACAGCACGATGGCGAAGGCCGCCGTGGGCTTGCCATTCAGGCGCGCACCGAACTGGTAGTTATCCGAACCGACTTCGATACGGGCCACGTCGCGCAGCAGCACGCGCGAGCCGTCAGTGTTGGCACGCAGCACGATCTTGCCGAAATCCTCGACGGTGCTGAGCTGGCCATTGGCGGTCACGGTCGCTGTCACGCGCACGGCCGCCGGGTTGGGCGGCGCGCCGATCGAGCCGGCCGACACGAGCACGTTCTGCGAGGAAATCGCCTGGTTGACCTGCGCCATGCTCAGGTCATAGCCGACCAGCTTCTGCGGGTCGACCCAGATACGCATGGCACGCGGCGCGGCGAACAGCTGGAACTTGCCCACCCCCGGCACGCGCGAGATGGGGTTCTTGACGTTACGGGTGATGTAATCGGCCAGGGCGGCCTGATCCAGCGAGCCATCGGTCGAGGACAGCGTCACGAACAACAGGAAGCCCGCGCTGGTCTGCTCGTACTGCAGACCCTGCTGCATCACGGCCGCCGGCAGTTGCGCCGTCACGTTGGAAATGCGGTTCTGCACGTCCACCTGCGCCATGTCGGGATCGGTGCCCGGGCGGAAGGTCGCCGTGATTTCGGCCTGGCCGTTCGAATCGCTGACGGATTCGTAATACAGCAGACCCTTGGCCCCGTTGAGCTCATCCTCGATGATACTGGTCACCGTCTCGGCCACTTCCTTGGCCGATGCGCCCGGATAGGTGGCGCTGATGGAGATGGCCGGCGGCGCGACGTCCGGATACTGCGAAACCGGCATATTGGGGATGGCCAATATGCCCGCCAGCAGGATGAATAGCGCAACCACCCAGGCAAAAATGGGGCGATCAATAAAAAATTGCGGCATGTGGGCTGACTCTGAAAGCGATGCTCACGAACGAGGAACGCGGCTTTCGCCGCGTGCCGCTCAGGACTTGGACTCCGCCTTGGCCGGCGCCTGCCCTTGGGCAGGCTTGGCGCCCGGCTTGGCATTCGGATCCCAGGGCGAGGTTTCCACCGGCGCACCGGGGCGGATCTTCTGGAATCCCTCAACCACCACGACGTCACCGGCCGCCAGGCCCTGGGTGACGATCCACTGGTTCTCCACGGCGGACGGCGCGGTCAGGACCGGCACCTGCTGCACCTTGCCTTCCTTGACGACCATCAGGCTCTGCAGACCGTCGGCCGTACGCTGCAGCGCCTGCTGCGGCACCATCAGCGCGCGGTCGTTGGCGCCCTCGTCCAGACGAACCCGGACATACATGCCCGGCAGCAGCACTTCGCTCGGGTTGGGCACTTCGGCGCGCAGAATCACGTTGCCGGTGCTGGGGTCCACGGTGATGCCCGTGAACAGCAGCTTGCCGGCTTGCGGATAGCGCGAGCCGTCTTCCAGCATGATGGATACACGTGCGGTGTCCGGCCCGACCTTCTGCAGCTGGCCCGACTCGAAGGCCTGGCGCAGACGAGCCAGATCGGCGGTGGACTGCGTGAAGTCGACATAGACCGGATCGAGCTGCTGCACCGTGGCCATCTGGGTGGCGCTGGTGGCTTCGACCAGCGCGCCCTCGGTGACCAGCGGCCGGCCGATGCGGCCGGTAATCGGCGAGGTCACCTCGGTATAGCCCAGGTTGATCTGCGCCGCGGTCTGCGCAGCCTTTGCGGCAGTCACGGCCGCATCGGCCTGGCGGTAGGCCGCCAGCGCATTGTCATATTCCTGCTTGCTCACCGCGTTGGCCTTGACCAGGGGCGCGTAGCGCTCGGCCAGCAGCTTGGCGCTGAACAGGTCGGCCTGCGCCTGCTTGAGCTGGGCGCTGGCCTGATCGTAGGCTGCCTTGTAGGGCGCGGGGTCGATCTTGAAGAGAACCTGGTTCTCTTTGACGTCCCCACCCTGCTGGAACTGAATCTTCTGCACGATGCCCGTCACACGAGCGCGGATCTGCGCATCACGCACAGCATCCACCCGGCCGGGCAGTTCGGAGATGACGGAAGCCTTCTGAGGCTGAACGGTGATGACGGCAACCTGGGGCATGCCCGGGTTCATTTGCGGCTCTTTACCGCAAGCAGTCAACAGCAAACCAAGCGTTACGGCGATGCCCAGACCCGAAACACGTTGAGGAGAAAAGCGCATGAATCCCTCACGGAGTGAAAGCACGCCACCCTCGTTCCGTCAGGCAGACGGTTCTTATTTCTCATAAAAGAGGGGACGCGAACTCACGTAATGTAGCTTATTTTCAAGGGGAAACCCTGATTTTTTCTGATAATTCCAGCGTTTCTCTTACATTCTCAGGGTTTATCCAGCGTTGGCGCATGCCTCGCCACCGCCCTGCCCCGCTCAGGAAGGCTGCACATGCAGATGGCCAAGAAAGACATAGCCCATCCCATGCACGGTATGCAGCGGCAACTCCATCCCCGCATCGCTGACCTTCTTGCGCAGCCGGCTGATCGCCACATTGAGGGTGCGCAGGCTGGATCCCGGCAAGGCCTTCATGAGGATATCGCGAGACAATTCCCGGCCAGGATGATCGGCAATTGCCAGGAAACAGACACGCTCCAAGGCGGTAAGACTGATTCGAACGCCATGCGGCGTACTCAACACCCACCCCCTATATAGCAACTGCCAGGTTTCAGCGGCGGCAGCGGCAGGCGGCGTCTGGGCATCGGGCGAGGCCTCGGCGGCCAGCCCCGGGGCGGTGAGGGGTTGGGTCATGGCGGCAATGGCAAAGAGAGGTCAGGCAAACGGATGCGCCAAACCACAAGGCCGCACACCATCTTGCTCAAGTACGCGCCAGATTACGATTGTTTGCGCGCCCCTCTGAGCAACTGATAAAAAAAGCAGACCTATCTGACCCAAAGAGGCGACTACCACCCCTTAACGCCGGTGAACGTCGTGCGCCACGAAAGGCTGGCCGGCAGGCGGGCGATCCAGCACCCCGGGCTTTTCCAGCGTACGCCGGATATCCATCAGGCCGGCATGCCAGTGTTCGCGCATGGCCTCGGTGCTGAACTCGTAATCTTTGGAGTGGCGTTCGTAGTGCTTGGCCTCGTAGATGAGGTTGACGATGTTCACCGCCGGGGTGCAGGCCTCGCAACGCAGATCGGCCAGCTCAGGGCTGTTGCGCTCGCTTTCGGGGAGCCGCTCGAGCAGCCGTTGCAGGCCGAGGCGCAGGTGCAGCACGCGCGCAAAATTGTCTGTGACGGTACGCGTACGGCTGGAGTACTGAATGTCCTTCTGGCGCTCGGCCACCTCATCCATGGTCTTGGGCAGCGGACCGCGTGCGGGCCACAGATCAACCTGGAAGGCCAGCGTTTCGCGCAAGGGCGACTCTGACAGCACCCCGGCCAATGGCGTGTTGGACACCAGCCCGCCATCCCAGTAATGCTTGTGATCGATTTCGACGGCAGGGAAGCCGGGCGGCAGCGCGCCCGAGGCAATCACGTGCGAAAGCCCCACCTTCTGCTTGCTGCTGTCGAAATAGTTGAAGTTGCCGGTGCGCACATTGACCGCGCCGAAACTCACGCGCACGCCACCCTCATTGAGGAGCTTGACGTCGACATAGCGCGCCAGGGTGTCGGCCAGCGGCCCCGTGTCGTAGAAGCTGGTGGAGGCCGGGCCGGCGTCGCGCAGCAGGTAGGGAGAGAGATAGCGCGGCGTGAAAAACCCCGGTTGCCCCTGCCAGATGGCATTGAAAGCGGCCAGATGGCTGTTCGAGGTCGAGGAGCCGAAACCGAAGGGCATGCCCTTGAACATCTCGGCCCAGGTATCGCCCCAGGGCAAGGCGGCAAAGCCGGTCGGGCGGCAGATGCTTTCCCAGAAGCCACGCAAACGCTCGACCCGCTCATCCTCGGGGGAACCGGCAATGATGGCAGCATTGATCGAGCCGATGGAAATGCCAGAGAGCCAGTTGGGCCGGATGCCGGCCTCGTGCAACCCCTCGTAGACGCCCGCCTGATAGGCCCCCAAGGCTCCCCCCCCCTGCAACACCAGCGCCACGGTTTGATAAGGGGGGACCATCACATCACGCTTGCTCATTGCTGCCTGTGCCTCACTGCTTTGGTTTGAGCGGCACCCCCTCGCCCGCCCGGAAGGGATACCGGGTGAAGAGATCCGCCACGACTTTGTCTATCGTAGCGGTGGACTGTACTGCCTGGACGTCATTCACCTGGCCGGTGGCCACTCCCTCCCAGACCAGTTGACGCCTACGGCGGTCAACCAGATCGATATTGAGCGTCCCCTCGGTATAGGTGTAGACGTCCTCGGTCCAGCCGTAGCCCGGCCAGCCGCCGTAGAAACCGCTGCGGTAACCGTAGTAACCGTAGTACGGCCCCGGCGCGACCGGCACGACCTCGGTACGCTGACGCAGACGCCCATTGAAGTTGACCAGCAGGTCAGGCTGCTCGGCCTTGTAGACATAGCCGCGTGACTCCATCTGGAAGCGGGTCGCCGCCTTCAGCCGCTCGGTGGCCAGATTGGTATAGCCGGCCGCCTTGTCCGTGCCCAGGGGGTCCATGAAGCCGAAGCTGTGATACTCGGCAAAATTGACCTGATGGTCGTAATCACTGCGTATTTCCGGCCCGCTGGCGCAGCCGCCCAGGGCAGCAGCCAAAGCCAATACGCCCAATGCCCTTCCCGTTGTCTGCATTGCTTTCTCCGTGAAAACCATCATTGTTGAATTGATCTTGCCTTGAATATCGGCAACTTGCAATAAACTTTGCCGCTACCTTTCTGACCTAGAGCAATGTCAACTTTGCCTGATTTTGAACTTGAGGGCTCCATCTGGCTGCGCAGCGGCAGCCAGCAATGGGGCAACGCCCAGCGCATCGCTTTATTGGCCCAGATTGAGGCCTGCGGCTCCATCACGGCGGCAGCCAAGGCGGTCGGGATGAGCTACAAAGGCGCCTGGGATGCCATCGACACCATGAACAATCTGGCCGGCACCCCCCTGGTGGAACGCAATGCCGGCGGCAAGGGCGGCGGCGGGACCCGCCTGACCGGACGGGCACGTCAGCTGATCGCCACGTTCAACCGGCTGCAGGCCGAACACCAGCGTTTCATGCAACACCTGGCAAGCCAGGGCCTCACCGGAGATCTCGACCTCATGCAACGCCTCATGCTCAAAACCAGCGCACGCAACCGCCTCCTGGGTGAAGTCAGTGAAATCCATACCGGCGCCGTCAACGACGACGTCCGCCTGTCCCTGCCGGGCGGGCAGATCGTGCGCGCCACCATCACCCGCGACAGCACCCAGGAGCTGGGCCTGAAGCCCGGACGCGAAGTGATCGCGCTGATCAAGGCCTCGGCCGTCATGGTGGCCCGCCAGGAGGCTGACGGGCTGCGCCTGTCGGCCGACAATCAGATCGCCGGGCGGGTGGCCCAGCGACGCGCCGGCGCGGTCAACGATGAGATCGTGATCGACCTGGATGGCGGCGGCACGCTGGTGGCCATCATCACCCGCGACAGCGCCGAGCGCCTGGCGCTGGCCGAGGGCGGCGAGGTCTATGCCGTTTTCGACGCCTCCAGCGTCATCCTGGGGGTGATGGACTGACTCTTCAGGGCAGGTTCGGCCAGACGCTCGTGCACGATCTGGCCGTCTCGCACCTCGAACACCACTTCTGCCAGGGCGTCGATATCCGCCGGATCATGCGTGATCAGCAGCATCGGCACCTTAAGCCCCTCCAGCAGATCACGCAATTCGGCGCGCATCTTGCCGCGCAATTGCACATCCAGCGCCGAGAAGGGCTCATCCAGCAAAATCATTTCGGGCTCGGCTGCCAGGGCGCGCGCCAGCGCAGTGCGTTGCTTCTGCCCGCCCGAAATCTGGCCGGGGTAGCTGTTGATGATGGGTCCCAGCTCGAAGGCGTCGATCCAGCGCCGCGCGGCCTCCGGGATGCGGCGACGACGCGGGTTGAGCCACCCTCCCCGCAGAGCGAAGGCGACGTTCTGCCCCACCGTGAGATGCGGGAAGAGCGCGTAATCCTGGAACAGATAGGCGATGCGGCGTTCCTGGGGCGAGAGCCAGACGCCATGATCGCTGTCATAGAACACGCGGCCATTGACCTCGATGCGGCCGGCATCCGGACGCATCAGGCCGGCAACGGCGCGCAGGGTCAGGCTTTTCCCCGCTCCCGAGGGCCCGAACAGCACCACCCGGCGCGAGGCGGTGCGCAGCCGTATGTCCATGGCAAAACGCCGCTCCTCGGCATGCAACACCTTGGCAATGTCGATGTCGATCATACCGGCGCCCTCCTGCGACGTCGCGGCATCAGGCGGCTGGCCAGCAACAGCACGGCCACACAGGTCACGGAGGTGATCAGCACCAGCAGATTGGCGGTGTCGTCATCGCCCGCCTGCACGGCTTCATAGATGGCGATCGAGAGAGTCTGGGTACGACCCGGCAGGTTGCCGGCCACCATCAGCGTGGCGCCGAACTCGCCCAGGGCACGGGCAAACGCCAGCAACACCCCGGCCATGATCCCACGCATGGCCAGCGGCAGGGTCACCCGGAAGAAGACCGCTGACTCGCGCAGGCCCAGTACCCGCGCTGCCGACTCCAGTTGCGGATCGACTTCCTCAAACGCCGTACGGGCGGCCTTGAGCACCAGCGGAAAGGCGACCACGGCGGCGGCGATCACCGCACCCTGCCAGGTAAACACCAGTTCGATGCCCCAGCCCGCCAGGATCTCGCCCAACACGCCGCGCCTGCCCAGCAGCACCAGCAGGTAATAGCCCAGCACGGTCGGGGGCAGCACCATGGGCAGCGTGAGCACGGAATCGGCCAGCTCGCGCAGCGGAGACCGCCAGCGCGCCAACCAGAATCCCAGCCCCGTACCCAGTACGGCGCTGATTGCCGTGGCCCAGCCCGCCACCTTCAGGGACAGCAGCAGCGGCACCCAGACCGGGTCGGTCATCCGCGCACCCTCAGGGCTTCTGGAAGCCGTAGCGCGACAGAATGGCCTGCCCCTGCGGCGAGAGTGCGTATTCCACGAAGGCCTTGGCGGCCTGGGGATTGGTATCGCGGGTGGTCAGGGCGATGGGATAGGTAATCGGCTGCGGCGTGGGCACCGTGGCCACGACCTTGACCTTGTCGGGCATGATGGCGGCATCCGTGGCGAACACGAAACCGGCCTCGACCTCGCCGCGGGCCACATAATCCAGGCTCTGGCGCACATTCTGAGCCGGCACGCCCTTGGCAGAGACGGCCGCCCACAGACCCAGTTTTTCCAGGGCTGCCTGGGTGTAGCGCCCCACCGGCACCGAGGCCGGATTGCCATAGGCCACGCGTTTGACACGCTCGGCCGTCAGATCCCCGGGGCCTTTGATGTCCACGCCACCGCTGGCCGGCGTGATCAGCACCAGGGCGTTGGCGGCAAAGTTGACGCGGGTCGCCGGCTGGATGACCTTGGCTTCCTGGGCCCGATTCATGGCGGTCTGGTCGGCCGAGGCAAACACATCGGTCGGCGCACCCTGTTCGATCTGGCGCAGCAGCACGTCCGAGGCGGCGAAGTTCAGCACGACCTTGGTGTCCGGATGCTTGGCTTCAAACGCCTGGCCGAGCTCCTTGAAGGCGTTGGTCAGGCTCGAAGCCGCCGAGACGGTCAGATCGGCGGCCTGCGCCGCGCCAGTCGCGAAAACGGCGCCCAGCGCCGCGAACAGAAATCGGGTGCGTAACTGCATGATCTTCCTCAGGTGACAGATCCGGCGGCGCCGGGGTGATGTAAGCGAAATATACGCAGGTACATAACGCTAGTCAAAAAGACGCCGCCCGCAGGCGGCGCCGTTTTTCAGCCCAGCAACAGCGCGTCGTCGGCGAGGGTTTCGCCACGTACCCGCTCGAACATGGCCAGCAGGTCGCCGACCTCCAGGCCCTTGCGCTGCTCGCCGCTGACGTCGAGCACCACCTGCCCCTGATGCAGCATGACGGTGCGCTCACCCACATCGAGCGCCTGACGCATGCTGTGGGTCACCATCATGGTGGTCAGGTGATTTTCGGACACAATCCGTTCCGTGAGACGCAGCACGAAGTCGGCGGTGCGCGGGTCCAGCGCCGCCGTGTGCTCATCCAGCAGCAGGATGCGCGACGGTTGCAGCGCTGCCATCAACAGACTGACGGCCTGACGCTGGCCACCCGACAACAGGCCGATACGATCCGACAAACGATTCTCAAGGCCAAGCCCAAGCGTGGCCAGCCGTTCGCGAAACACCTCGCGCATGGCGGCCTTGACCGCACGGCTCAGGCCGCGCCGATTGCCGCGCAACTGCGCCAAGGCCATGTTCTCCTCGATGGTCAGGTCTTCACAGGTACCCGCCATGGGATCCTGGAATACCCGCGCCACCTGGCCGGCGCGTTGCCAGACCGGCCAGCGGGTGACGTCGCTGCCGTTGATTTCTATCTTGCCGCTATCTACTTGCAGATCGCCAGAAATGGCGTTCAGAAAGGTCGATTTCCCGGCGCCGTTGGAGCCGATCACGGTGACGAACTGGCCGGTCGGAATCTCCAGCGACAGCCCGCGCAGGGCACGGGTCTCGATGGGCGTGCCCGGATTGAAAGTGATGGTCAGGTCTTTTGCGCTCAGCATGTCAGCGCCCCTTCTGGCCGCGCAGGCGGCGTTTGAGCATGGGAATCACCAACGCGATGGTCACCAGCACGGCCGTCACCAGGTTCAGGTCCTGGGCCTGCAGGCCGATGAAGTCGCTGTTCAGGGCCAGCGCGATGAAGAAACGGTAGACGATGGCACCGATGATGACCGCCAGGGTGGCCAGCACCAGCCGCCGCGAAGGCAGGATGCTCTCGCCCACGATGACCGCCGCCAGGCCGATCACGATGGTGCCGATGCCCATGGAAATGTCGGCGCCGCCCTGGGTCTGGGCAAACAGGGCGCCCGCCAGGCCGACCAGCGCGTTGGACAGCGCCATGCCCGCCAGCACCATGCCGCCAGTGTTCACGCCCTGCGCGCGCGCCATGCGAGGATTCGAGCCGGTTGCCCGCATGGCCAGACCGCTCTGGGTCGCGAAATACCAGTCCAGCAAGAACTTGGCCACCAGCACCACGACCACCAGGATCAACGGTCGGGCCACATAATCGCTCAGCCAATCGGGCTGCAGAATCGAGAAAATGGTCGGCTCGGTGATCAGCGGCACATTGGGGCGGCCCATGATGCGCAGGTTCACGGAGTAAAGCGCGATCATCATCAGGATACTGGCCAGCAGATCCATGATGCGCAGGCGCACATTCAGCCAGCCCGTCACCAGACCGGCCAGCGCGCCCGCAAAGGTGGCGACCACGGTCGCCAGGAAGGGATCCCAACCTGAGGAAACCAGGGTGGCGGCCACGGCGCCGCCCAGCGGGAAACTGCCATCGACCGTCAGGTCGGGAAATCGCAGCAAGCGAAAGGAGATAAAGACGCCCAGTGCCACCAGGCTGAAAATCAAGCCGATTTCCAGTGCACCGAGCAAGGCGAATAAAGACATAAGCATCTCGGTCATCCCCGTCTTGTGAACCGGGACAACGCTTCAGACCAGGGATAGATTCAAAAGGCGGGCCGTTGCACGGCCCGCCTGGCGTGGTTGAAACGACAGCGCAGGCCGTCGCCTTACTTGACGACCTCGGTCGCCGACTTGATCAGGGCCTCGGGCAGCGTCACCCCTTGCTTGGCTGCCGCCCCCGGATTGACGAACAGCTCCAGCTTGGTGCTGGTCTCGGAGGCCAGCTCGCCGGGCTTTTCGCCCTTGAGGATGCGACCGACCAGCTTGCCGGTCTGCACGCCCAGGTCATGGTAGTTGATGCCCAGGGCCGCGATGGCGCCACGCTTGACGCTGTCGGTATCCGAGGCAATGAGCGGGATCTTGGCATCATTGCCGACCTTGACCAGCGACTCATAGGCCGACACCACGTTGTTGTCGGTGTTGGTGTAGATCACGTCGACCTTGCCGATCAGGCTGCGTGCGGCGGCCGCCACGTCGACCGTGCGCGGCGCGGCGGCCTCGACCAGCGTCATGCCGGCCTTGGGCAGCAGTTCCTGGAGCTGCTTGACGACCACCACCGAGTTGGCCTCGCCGGGGTTGTAGACCATGCCCACGCGCTTGGCATCAGGCACAACCTTCTTGATGAGCTCGATCTGCTTGTCCAGGGCCAGCAGGTCGGACACGCCAGTGACATTGGTGCCCGACGGTCCCATCGACGGCACCAGTTGCGCGGCAACCGGGTCGGTGACGGCCGAATACACCACGGGAACGGTCTTGGTGGCCGCGACCACGGCCTGCGCCGAGGGCGTGGCGATGGCGACGATGGCGTCAGGGTTGTCACCCACGAACTTGCGGGCGATCTGGGCGGCGGTGCCGGTGTTGCCCTGCGCACTTTGATATTGCCACTTGAGATTCTTGTCGACGGTGAAACCCGATTGCTTCAGGCCTTCCTTGACGCCATCACGGACCGCGTCCAGCGCCGGATGCTCCACGATTGCGGTCACTGCCACGGATTTCTGCTGCGCCATGACGCCGCCCGCAGCCAGTGCGAGGGCCAGGGCGCCTGCCGTCAGAAAAAGATTTTTCCCGCTCCGCATAGAAATGCTCCTTCCACCAATGGGGTATATGTTTGTCTGGTTCCTGGCACCGCAAAGGGCTTCTGGCCCGATGCGCCGGCCGAGAGTCCCCGTAGTCTAACTTGCGGCCCGAAAAAGTGGCGCGGGAGCGTCAACGGGGGAAACCCCTAAGAAGCAGCAAGGCCGCCCACGGCGGCACGGCCTCGCAAGGCGCCATTTACCTGGCTGGCGGCACCACGCCGCAGGCCATGCGGGCGCCCCCGCCGCCCAGCGGCTTGGGATGGTCGCTGTTGTTGTCGCCGCCCACGTGCACCATCAAGGCATGCCCCGGAAAGTCCGAGAGCTTCAGTCGCGGCGCCAGCACCGGATAATCGGCCTTGCCGTCAGCGCTCACGTAGATGGCCGGCAGATCGCCCAGGTGGCCGCTGTCGTCATAGGGGCCCTTGTGCGCGCCGGTCTTCTTGGGGTCCCAGTGGCCGCCCGCTGCGCCGGCCGGCACGGTCTTGCCATCCACCTGCGACGGCTCGCAAGACGGCTTCTCGTGCAGGTGAAAGCCATGAATGCCGGGAGGCAGGCCGTGCAGGTCGGGCGTCAGCAACGTGCCGTAAGGTGTCTGCGACAGGGTGACAGTGCCGACCGACTGTTCAGGTCCGGCCGGGCCGGCCATGAACAGTTCGACGCTCTGTGCGGCTGCATGGCCGGACAGGCCCAGCGCCAGGGAAAAAAAGGTGGTTTTCCAGGGAAACTTCATCGGTATACCTCCAGAGATGGCCGCCCCTTGCGGCCTGTCCCAGTGTATCCACCTCCTCCCCGCTGCCTCGGACTGTCCGCAGATTCCGACCAAGCGCGCCTTTTGTCCCCGCTAGTCCAGCACGACGCCGGATCCCTTGGCGACCTCGCTCCAGCGCTCGATCTCCTTGTCGACGAACGCGCCGAATTCGGCCCGCGTCATCTGTGGCGTGGTCGAACCGTTGGTCTTCCAGATTTCCTTGACCTTGTCGCTTTGCAGGGCTTTGTTCACTTCATCGGCCATTTTCTGGACCACCTCGTCCGGCGTGCCGGCCGGGGCCCACAAGGCATACCAGGTCGAGACTTCGAACTTGGGCAGGCCGGCTTCGGCGACAGTGGGGATATCGGGAAAGGATGGCGAACGCTCGGCCGCAGCCACCGCCAGCGGCCGCACGCTGCCGGCCCGGATATGGCCGGCCGAGGATCCCAGCCCATCGAATGCGACATCGACCTGCCCGCTCATCAGCGCCGTCAGCATGGGGCCGGCGCCCTGGTATGGCACATCCATGACATCCAGGCCGTTCTGGGTGGCGAACATCACGCCGGCAAGGTGGTGGGTGCTGCCTTGTCCGGCGTTGCCCACATTGAGCTCTCCAGGGTGGGCCTTGCCGTAATCGACCAGCTCGCGCAGGGTTTTGATCGGCAACTTGTCCTTGTTGACAATGATGACCTGTGGCGGCTGAGCCAGCAGCGCCACCGGCACGAAATCTTTCTGGATGTCGTAATTCAGGCGCCGATAGAGCGACGGGGCCAGCGCATGATGCGCGCCGCCCATGAAAAACGTATAGCCATCCGGCTTGGCCCGGGCGGCCACGCCCGCGCCCAAGGTGCCGCCGGCCCCGCCCTTGTTGTCGATCACCACGCTCTGGCCCAGTTGCTGGCCAAGCTGCGCTGCCAGCGGACGGGCGAAGGTATCGGTGCCGCCACCAGCCGGGAACGGCACGATGACGGTGACGGCGCGTTCCGGCCAGGCCGCCTGGGCTGACAGGCTCACCAGCGAGCCGGCGATGGCCAATGCAGTAAAGATCTTACGGTGCTTCATGGGGTCTCCTCCTTGGATCGTTCTAGTTGGGGCGCCTCGGGAACGCCACCTGTTTTGCACCGCGCGCCTTGGCGCTGCGGCGATCTACCACCACGCACTGCTGTCATTCATGTACTGAGCTGGACCACTCCTTTTGGCAAAAAAAGCCGGGAAGGCCTCCCCTTTCCCGGCTCGCCCATCACAACGCGTGATAGGTGTCGCGCAACACGTTCTTCTGCACCTTGCCCATGGTGTTGCGCGGCAGTTGCTCAACCACATGGATGCGTTTGGGCACCTTGAAGTTGGCAATCTTGTCGCGCAGGGCCTGCTGCATCGCCTCGGCATCGAGTTGCGCGCCGGCGCGCGGCACGACCACCGCCACCACCGCCTCGCCGAAATCGGGATGCGGCACGCCGATCACCGCCGACTCCGCCACCCCGGGCATGTCGTCGATCACGCTTTCGATTTCCTTCGGATAGACGTTGTAGCCCCCCGAGATGATCAGGTCCTTGCTGCGGCCCACGATGGACAGATAATCGTCCGGAGCCGAGCCATCCGGCGCGCCCCAGCGGCCCACGTCGCCCGTCTTGAACCAGCCGTCGGCAGTGAATTCCTCGCGGGTTTTTTCCGGCATGCGCCAGTAGCCCGAGAACACGTTGGCGCCGCGCACCTGAATATTGCCGATCTCGCCCACCGGCAAGGCCTGCCCCTGATCATCGACCACGCGCACATCCACCCCCGGCAAGGCGCGCCCGACGGTGCCACCCAGACGCTCGCCGCTGCCATCGGCATAGGGATTGGAGGTCAGCATGACGGTTTCGCTCATGCCATAGCGTTCCAGGATGGTGTGGCCGGTACGTTCGCGGAAGTCGTTGAAGGTCTCGGTCAGCAGCGGCGCCGAACCCGAGATGAACAGCCGCATGTTGGCGCAGACTTCGCGCGTGAAACGCGGATCGGCCAGCAGGCGCACGTAGTAGGTGGGCACGCCCATCATCACGGTGCTGCGCGGCAGGTACTGCAAGGCCTGCTCCAGATCGAGCTTGGGCAGCCAGATCATGCGCGCCCCGGCCAGCAGCGCGCCGTGCGATGCCACGAACAGCCCGTGGACATGGAAGATGGGCAGCATGTGCAGCAGGACATCGCCTTCGTGCCAGCCCCAATATTGATGCAGCACGCGCGCGTTGGCAGCCAGGTTGCCATGCGACAGCATCGCTCCCTTGCTGCGGCCGGTCGTGCCCGAGGTGTAGAGAATGGCAGCGAGATCGTCCTCCTGGCGCACGACCGTCTCGAAGGCGGACGGCTGTTTCTCGGCCGCCGTCATCAGCGAGCCCTTGCCATCTTCTTCGAGGGTATAGACATGGGCCGTGCCGGCGGCCTGCGCCACCCGCTTCACCCACGCTTCGTTCTTGCCCGAGCACACCACCACCGACGGCTCGGCGTTTTCCAGGAAGTACTGCACCTCGGCTTCGCGATAAGCCGTGTTCAGCGGCAGGTAGACGTAACCCGCGCGCAGCGTGGCGAGATACAGCAGCAAGGCTTCGGGCGACTTCTCGACCTGCACCGCGACGCGCGCGCCTTCGGGCAGGTTCAGTGAAGCCAGCAGATTGGCCAGCCGCGCGCTGCCCTGGTCGAGGTCATCCCAGGTGTAGTGGCGCTGCGGCGTTTCCAGCGCTACCTGGCTGCGGTCTGCGGGAAAGCCCGACGCCAGCACGGCGTAAAGGTTGGCATTGCTCACCGTTGTCACTCTCCATGAAAAATCGGTTTTTCGCCGGCCAGGAAGGCGCGCACGCCCTCCTTGTGGTCGCGGCTGTCGGCATAGGAAAAGAAGTGTTGGTACTCCGCCTCGCTCAGGGCGGCGGCGCTGGCCGTCAGGCGGGCGGCGATCTGCTTGTTGGCGCGTGCCGCCAGCGGCGCGCCGCGCAGGATGGCCTGCACGCTGGCCTGCGCCTCTTCGTCCAGGCGGGCCGCCTCGACCACGCGGGTCAACAGGCCCATGCGCAGCGCCTCCTGGGCATCGAACACACGCCCTTCGAGCAGGATGGCCAAGGTGTTGGCGCGCCCGACCAGCGCCAGCAGGCCGCGCATTTCATCGGGAGCCATGGGAAAGCCCAATCGATTGATGGGCACGCCGAAACGGGCGCCGCTGGCGGCGATGCGCAGGTCGCACTGGGCGGCAATCTCCATGCCGCCGCCCACGCACACGCCCTCGATCACGGCGATCACCGGCTGTGGGCAGGCGGCCACGGCGGCCAGCGCCGGCGCGAGGATGTCACGGTGATAGCGCATCACGGCGGCCTCATCGGCGCGCACCTGCGGAAACTCGCGGATGTCGGCGCCGGCGGCAAACTGGCCATCGGCGCCGCGCACGGTCACGCAGCGTATCTGCGGATCGGCGGCGATGGCGATGAAAGTCTCGCGCAGCTGTTGCCACATGCCCACCGTGATGGCATTCAGGCGCCCGGGGTGCGACAACACCACCTTGGCCAGCGCGCCTTCGCGCTCGAGAATCACCTTGCCTGCGGCAGGTTGCGGGTTGACGGTTGCTTGCGTGGTCATGCTAGTTCCCCTTGGCGAAGCTACGGCTGGCGGCGATGCGCCCGTCGCCCAGGCGCGCCAGGTTGTCATCCAGATCATCCAGCACGTAGAGATAATTGACCATCATGCCGCTGGATTGCGCCAGGCCTTTTTCCGAGATGTCGGCGGCCCAGTTCAGGCGCTCCAGGCGAGCGCCGTTGCCCAGGTGGAAGCGCGCCACCGGATCGAGCGGCGCGCCATTGCGCAGGCCCATCAGATAGTGGGCCGCCAGCTTCAGGCCCGCGCGGCGCACCGCCTCCGAGGGTTTCCCGCGGGCGCCACGCCGCAACCGTTCGATCCAGCGCTGGCCGTCGGGGCCGGCGCGACGGGGCGCCTGCGGCTTGGCCTTGTCGTCCGGCTGGCCACGCACGATGGCCTCCACCTGCACGCCATCCAGCTTGGACAGCCAGGCGTTGAACCCCGGAATCGGCGACAGGGTGGCAAAGGACTTGAGCTGCGGCAACTCCTGCAGCAGGCGCTCGATGACGCGCTTGAGCAGGAAGTTGCCAAAACTGATGCCGCGCAGGCCCTCCTGGGTATTGGAGATGGAATAGAAAATCGCCCAGCGCGCCTTGCGCAGATCCTGGCTGGGGCCGCTCGTGTCCAGCAAAGACTGCACGCTGTCGGACATGCGGGCATCAAACGCAATCTCGACGAAGATGAGCGGCACATCCGGCATCTGCGGATGGAAATACGCATAGCAGCGGCGATGTTCGGAGGCGACGCGGTGGCGCAGGTCATCCCATGACTGGATAGCGTGCACCGCCTCATAAAGAATCAGTTTTTCCAGCAGCGAGGCCGGCGAATCCCAGGTCAGCGGACGCAGCTCCAGCAGGCCGACATCGAACCAGGCCGACAGCAGCCCTTCGAGCGCCTGTTCCAGCACGCCCACGCCGGCGACCTGCTTGCGCCAGCGCAGCATGTCGGCGCGCAGCGCCACCAGGAAGCGCAGCCCGTCGGTCTGGGCATTCAGGCGGCGGAAAAACCGCCCGGCTGCGTCGGCCCCGCCCTGCCCCTGCGCATGGCCGCGCACCAGGCTGGCCAGCAGGCTGCGGCGGCGGGCGTTATCGGCCTGCTGATAGGCCTCGCGCCAGGCCTGCGCCAGTTTGTTGGCGCGCACGTCCGTGGCACGGGCCTCGAACAGCGCCGCCACGTCGCTGTCGCTCAGGCGGTCACGTTCCAGCAGGCGCGCCAGACGAGCCAGCAGGCCGCCGGGCGCCTGGGCCTCCTCAACCTCCTGCTCGCTCTGCACGATGACGCTGCGATTGTCTTTCGATGCCATGATCCGCTTCCTCCGACTTCGTTGCCTGCCGGCGAGCGGCGGGCGATTCCTGCTGCGCCAGATGGCGCAACGCATCCATTTGCCTGAGCAGGTGCTTGCGGGTCAGCGCCTCGGCGCCTTCCGGGTCACGCGCCTGCAAGGCGGCATATATGGCCAGGTGCTCGGCGCAGGACTCCTGCAGCCGCCCTGGCCAGGCCAGGCTCTTGTGACGGAACAACCCCACGACCTTGCGCAGCTTGTCCACCATGTCAGAGAGCCACTGGTTGTCGGCCAGCGCTTCGATCGCCACGTGGATGCGGTAATTGGTGTCGTAATAGGCATCGGCCAGCCCGGCCTCTGCCTGCTCGCGCAGGCTGACATGCAGGCCATCGAGCGCCTGCACCTGCTGCGGCGTGGCCTTGAGCGCGGCCTCGTAGGCGCAGCGTCCTTCCAGCATCGCCATGAGCGGGAAGATCTTTTCCAGGTCGTCCACCGAGAGCTCGTTGACGAAACAGCCGCGGCGCGGCTCCAGCCGGACCAGCCCCTCGTTGGCCAGCACCTTGAGCGCTTCGCGCAAGGGCGTGCGGGAGATGCCCAGGTCGGCGGCCAGCGCGAGCTCATCGATCCATTGCCCTCCCACCAGCTCGTGGGAGCGGATCATGTCGCGCAGCCGCTCCGCGACTTCGAGATACAGCGCCTGCCGGATGATGGGAGCGGAAGCCGCCATGGCCTGTTCCATAATTCATAATTACAGCCATGGTAAAGACATCCCCGACTTTTGTCTTCCCTGGGAAAAACCCGCAGCCCGCCCGCGGCGCTAGAGGTGCAGCACGCCGTCCACCGCATGGCCCAGCAAGGCACGCGCCCAGCGTCTTGCTGGCAGGCCATAGGTGGCCTCCACCACTTCAGCGCGTTCGAGCAGCTCGGCCGGCGTGACCGCCAGCGGCGGGCCGCTAAAGGCCAGCACGATCTGGTTGCCGGCGTCGATCTCGGGCAACAGGATGATCCGGTCGTCGAAAGCCTTGGAAAGATTCTCGATGTTGCGTCCGAAGCTTTCATGCCGGCCGAACAGGTTCACGCTGAGCACGCCGACCTCGCCCAGCACGCGGCGGCAATGGCGATAGAAAGTAACGCTGTCGCGCACCGGCCCCTCGGCCAGGGCATCGTAGAGGTCCACCATGAGCACCGGGCAGCGCCCGGCGTTGAGCGCGTCGGCCACCCACACGCCGGCGTCTTGGTGATGAATGTCCAGGCGCGCCGTTTCCGGCAGGCGGAAGAACATCTGGCAGGTGGCAGTGACCTGCGGGTTCCACTCGACCACGTCGAGCTGGCTGCGCGTGTGCTTCAGGCAATAGCGCGTGAGCGAACCTGCGCCCAGGCCCAACAGGCCGATCGAAGACTCTTTCGGCGGCTCCAGAAAAAGCAGCCAGGCCATCATCTGTGCGGTGTATTCCAGCACCAGATCGGAGGGACGCCGGATGCGCATGGCGCCCTGGATCCACTCGCTGCCGAAGTGCAGATAACGGATGCCATCGCCTTCGGAGATCGAGGGCTGGTCAAGTTCTGAGGGTTGCTTGCGTCGTGACATCGGGGCATTGTATCGACACCCCCCCGCCCCCTCGTTTACGGAGCCCTATCGTGTCTGACAACTTCTCATCCACGCAAACCGTCCACAAGACCGTCCTGCGCAGCGCGCATGGCGTGGTGGCCTCGCAGCATCGCAAGGCCGCCGAAGCGGGCGCCGCCATCCTCGCGGCCGGCGGCGATGCGGTCGATGCGGCCGTGGCGACGTCCTTCGCCGCCGGCGTGGTCGAGCCGTGGATGAGCGGCCCGATGGGCGGAGGCGCCATGGTGATCCACCGCGCCGACAGCAAGGAGACGCGGGTGGTGCACTTCGGCATGCGCTCGCCCGGCGCCCTGAACCCGGCCGATTATCCGCTGAGCGCCGATGGCGGCGTCTCGGCCGACCTGTTCCCCTGGCCTGCCGTGGTCGAGGACCGCAACTGCCGTGGCGCGACCGCCGTGGCTGTGCCGGGCACCGTGGCCGGCATGGCCGCCGCCCATCAGGCCTACGGACGCCTGCCCTGGCGCGACACGCTGCAAGGCGCCATCGCGCTGGCCGAGCAAGGTCCGCTGATCGACTGGTACACCTCGCTGATGATCACCGGATCGGCGCGCTGGCTGGCGCGCGACCCCGACGCCGCTGCCATGTTTCTGGATGAGGGCTGCTGGCCCAAGACGGCAGGCTGGACGGCGCTGGCCTCGCGCCGCCTGGACATGCGCCGCGCAGCCCAGACCCTGCGCCAGCTGGCCGAAGAAGGCGCGCAGGCCTTCTATCAAGGCGACATCGGTGCTGCGCTCGCGGCCGACGTGCAGGCCAAGGGGGGCTGCCTGTCTCGCGATGACCTGCGGGCCTATGAGGCCCAGTGGTTCGACGCTCTGGCCGTGCCCTATCGCGACGGCACGGTCTACGCCACGCCCCAGATGACGGCAGGCCCCAATCTGGCGCGCTGCCTGGCCCGCCTGGCGCAGCAGCTGCAACCCGCCAGCCGCCCGGATTCACAGGCCTTCGAAACCTACGCCCAGGTGCTGCTCGACGAATACCAATGGCGCTTCGAGAACATGGGCGACAACGAAGACCCGCGCACGCCGGCCTGCACCACCCATTTCAGTGTGGTCGACCGCCACGGCAATCTGTGCGCCGTGACGCAGACTCTGCTGTCGGCTTTCGGGTCGCACGTGGTTTCCCCCTCGACCGGCATGCTGCTGAACAACGGCATCATGTGGTTCGACCCCGAGCCCGGCAAACCCAACTCGCTGGGTCCCGGCAAGCGCTGCCTGATGAATATCTGCCCGGTCGTCGGCGTGCAGGCGGATCGCCGCTTTGCGCTCGGCGCCTCGGGCGGGCGCAAGATCCTGCCCGCCGTGCTGCAACTGACGTCATTCCTGATGGACTATGGCATGACGCTGGAAGAAGCTTTCCACCACCCCCGCATCGACGCCAGCACCGACACTCTGGTAGTGGACCCGGCACTGGACGACGCAACCCGCAGCGCACTGGCTGCGCGCTTCCGGCAGGTGCAGGCCAGACGCGGGGTCTACCCTTATGCCTACGCCTGCCCCGCAGGCGTGCTGCGCGATGCGCAAGGCAACCAGGGCTGCACGGAGATCATGTCGCCCTGGGGCGACGCCATCGCCGGCTAGGGCCGGCGCGGGGCAGGCCCTGCGCCCGCCCCCCGACGCATCAGACCCGCTCGAACACGGCGGCGATCCCCTGGCCGCCGCCGATGCACATGGTCACCAGGGCATAGCGGCCCTGGATGCGCTGCAGTTCATACAGCGCCTTCAGGGTGATGATGGCGCCGGTCGCTCCGATAGGATGCCCCAGGCTGATCCCGCTGCCGTTGGGGTTGACCTTGGCCGGATCGAGCTTGAGCTCGCGGGCCACGGCACAAGCCTGGGCGGCAAAGGCCTCATTGGCCTCGATCACGTCGAGCTGATCGACGGTCAGGCCGGCGCGCTTGAGCGCCGCCTCGGTAGCCGGCACCGGACCGATCCCCATGATGTCCGGATCCACGCCGGCGTGGGCATAGGCCACCAGGCGGGCCAGGGGCTTGACGCCACGGCGCGCGGCGGTATCGGCCTGCATCAGCACCAGCGCGGCCGCGCCGTCATTCAGACCCGAGGCATTGCCAGCGGTCACCGTGCCGTTCTCGCGCTGGAACACCGGCTTGAGCTTGGCCAGGCCTTCCAGGGTGACGTCGCCGCGCACATGCTCATCGGTATCGAACACCACTTCGCCCTTGCGGGTCTTGAGGGTGACGGGCAGGATCTGATCCTTGAAATGGCCGGCCGCGATCGCCGCGGCGGCACGCTGGTGCGAGGCCACGGCCAGCGCGTCCTGGTCGGCGCGGCTGATGCCAAAACGCGCCGCCACGTTCTCGGCCGTCACGCCCATGTGCATGCGGCCAAACGGATCCGACAGTGCGCCAGTCATCATGTCGACCATGACGCTGTCGCCCATGCGCGCGCCCCAGCGCTGCGCCGGCGCAATATAGGGCGCGCGGCTCATGCTTTCGGCGCCAGCGGCCACGGCGATCTCGGCATCGCCGAGCATCAGGCTCTGCGCGGCCGACACCACGGCCTGCAGGCCCGAACCGCACAGGCGGTTGACGTTGAAGGCCGGCGTTTCCTTGGCAATGCCGGCGTTCATGGCTGCCACGCGCGACAGATACATGTCGCGCGGCTCGGTATTGATGACATGGCCCATGACCACATGACCGACCTCATGCCCTTCGACGCCGGCGCGCTCCAGCGCGGCGCGGATCACCATGGCGCCCAGATCGCAGGGAGCCTGATCCTTCAACGCACCGCCAAAGTCGCCGATCGC
Organism: Bordetella trematum; assembly: GCF_900078335.1. Classification (GTDB taxonomy): domain Bacteria; phylum Pseudomonadota; class Gammaproteobacteria; order Burkholderiales; family Burkholderiaceae_B; genus Bordetella; species Bordetella trematum. The sequence continues at coordinate 30,692 of NZ_FKBR01000009.1, read as the reverse complement.
GGTACGTACGCCCGCCGCAACGATCACTTCTTTCATGCCATTCCTCCTGGTGGTTAGTGCAGTGCATCATAACGCTCGCAGCGTGGCTGTCCAGAGCCGCCGGCGATTTCCCCCAGGCGCGTCAGGCCATATTCAAACGTTATCACTCAGGGGAAAAATACTATTAGACAGGCTATCGCTCATCCCAGATAGTTCGCCCATGTACGTCCCTGAACGCGTGCTCCTTCGCCGCGTTCAGGGCCAGGCTTTCAGGCATGGAGCGTGTGAATGATCGACACTTTGGAATTAACCGCCATCCCGGCGCACGACGAAGCCTTGCGCGCGCCCCTGCGCGCCTTTCTGAACCGCGCACTGGCCGGCCTGTCATTGCCCGAGCGGGCTCGTTCGTGGATGGGGTTCGACGCGGAGTTCAGCCGCCAGCTGGCCGAACAGGGCTGGCTGGGCATGACCCTGCCCACCGAATATGGCGGCGCCGCCCGTGGCCAGTTCGCGCGCTTTGTGCTGTCCGAGGAACTGCTGGCCGCCGGCGCGCCGGTCTCTGCCCACTGGATCGCCGACCGCCAGAGCGCCCCCCTGATCCTGCGCTACGGCACCCCCGAGCAGAAGGCTTTTTATCTGCCCCGCATCTGCCGCGCCGAAGCTTTTTTCTGCATCGGCATGAGCGAGCCGGACGCCGGCTCGGACCTCGCCGGCATCCGTAGCCGCGCCGAACGCTGTGCCGGCGGCTGGCGCCTGAACGGCAGCAAAACCTGGACGACCAACGCCCACCGTTCGCACTACATGATCGCCCTGGTTCGCAGCGCCGGCCAGGCCAGCGATCGCCATCAGGGCCTGTCTCAGTTCATCATCGACCTGAGCCTGCCCGGCGTGACCTGCCGACCGATCCGCGACCTGGCCGGCGACAGCCATTTTTCGGAGGTGTTCTTCGATGACGTGCTGTTGCCCGAAGACGCCCTGATCGGCGAGGAAGGGGCCGGCTGGGCGCAGGTCAATGCCGAACTTGCCTTCGAGCGCAGCGGGCCGGAGCGGCTCTACTCCAGCATGGCCTTGCTGCAGGGCTGGCTGCTGCATTGCCGCGCGCACGGCGCCGATGCCGCGTCGCAACAGACATTGGGTGATGTGCTGGCGCAACTGGCCGTGCTGCGATCGATGTCGCTGTCGGTGGCCGGCAAGCTCGCCGCAGGGCAAAGCCCGGCCATCGAGGCCGCCCTGGTCAAGGATCTGGGCACCGAACTTGAGCAGCGCATCCCCGAGCTCATCGGCGATGCGCTGGGCCGCAACCCGGCGCTGCCGCCGCCAGCGGCCCTGTTGCGCACCCTGGCCTACCTGGAGCAGATCAGCCCGACCTTCTCCCTGCGCGGCGGCACGCGCGAAATCCTGCGCGGCATCATCGCCCGCGGCCTGGACCTCAGATAAGGACTCCCCATGGACGATCTGCTTGCCCAAGCGGCGCAACGTTTTTTCTCCCAGACCTGCCAGCCCGGCCTCTTGCAAGAGGCCGAAGACGGAGCGCCCCCTCTGGCGGCCTGGCAGGCTTGCCAGGACGCCGGTTTCGCCGATGCGCTGCTGCCCGAAGACGCCGGCGGTGCGGGCTTGATCCTGCCTCAGATCCTGCCGCTGCTGCACGAGGCCGGCCGGCATCTCTTTCCCTTCCCGCTGGCCGATACCTTGCTGGCGCGGGCCTGGCTGCATCACCAGGGCCAGACCGTGCCCGACGGCCCCATCGCGCTCGCCCCCCACGGCTTACGCAGCGATGCCGAGGGCATCCACGGCGATGACCTGCCGTGGGCCCGCAGCAGCGCCCATATCCTCGGCTGGCTGGATGGCCAGGCCTGCCTGCTGGCCGTGAACCAGGCGCGCGAGCGCCGCGACAGCGTCCATGGCAGTCTGGACGCCAGCCTGCGCTGGCACCGGTCCGCCGTACAGCCCTTGCCCGGCGCTGCAACCGCCCCGGAGCTCGCCCTGCTGGCCGCGCTGGGCTATACCGGCCTGATCGCCGGCGCACTGGAACAGGTGCTGGCGCTGACACTCGACTACGCCAGTACCCGGCGCCAATTCGGCAAACCCATCGGCCGCTTCCAGGCGGTGCAGCAAAGCATCAGCATCATGGCCGAACAGACCTGGGCGGCCCGCATGGCCAGCGAACTCGCCTTCAGCAGCGCCAGTTGGGCGCCTGCGCCGATGCTGGCGGCGCTGGGCAAGGCCCGCAGCAGCCAGGCCGCCTGGCAGGTGAGCACGCGCGCCCATGCCGTGCACGGCGCCATTGGCATCACCCAGGAGTTCGCCCTGCAACGCTACAGCCGCCGCTTGCAGGCCTGGCGCCGCGCCGCCGGCAGCGAAACCTTCTGGCAGGCGCGCATCGGCGCCGACGCCCTGGCCGACTCCCGCACGGCGCTCGACTACCTGCTCGACAGGCTGCAACCGGCCTGAAGCGCCCGGCTCAGGGCGCCAGGCTGGCCAGCAGGTTGTCGCGCAGCCGCAAAGCGCTGGCGCAGGTGGTTTCGCGCTGCGTGACCAGCGACAGCGACAGGGCTGCGCGCGCCTCGGCGTCGGCCAGCGGCACGAAGGCCACATGCGGCGTGACATAGGCGCGCGCGACCCCTGGCACCAGGGCCACGCCCATGCCGCTTGCCACCAGACTGACCAGGGTCTGCACCTGGATGGCCTCCTGGCTCACACGCGGCGCAAACCCGGCGCGCCGGCACAGCGCCATGGCCACGTCATGCAGGCCCGGCACCTTGGCGGGCGAATACATCACGAAACTTTCGCCGCGGGCCGCCGCCAGCGGCTGCTCGCCACGGCCGGCGAGCGCATGTCCGGCAGGCACGGCCAGGATGAGGTCGTCATGCTCGACCTGCCAGGTGTCCAGATCCGGGTCATCGGCCAGCGGGCCGCGTACCAGGCAGGCGTCCAGATCGTTGCTGCGCAGCATGGCGACCAGCCCGGTGGTGCTGCCTTCGCGCAAGTCCAGCCGCACGCCCGGATAGGCACGGCGAAATGCCGGCAGGCAACGTGGCAGCAACATGTAAGTGGCCGAGCCGACGAACCCCAGCCGCAACTGGCCCCACTCGCCCAGCGCCACCCGGCGGGCAGCCTGGCGAGCCTGCTCGGCATGGAACAGCGCGCGCCGGGCATCGTCCATCAGGGCCTGCCCGGCCGGCGTCAGGGTGACGCCACGCGCACCGCGTTCAAGCAGTTGCACCCCGACGGCGTGCTCCAGTTTCTGGATGGAAACCGAGAGCGCCGGCTGAGCAATGTGCAGCGCATCCGCAGCGCGCCGATAGCTGCCCAGCTCGGCGATGGCGAGAAACTGCCGCAACTGCCGCAATCCGATAGACATAATAAATATCAATCACTCAATATCAACACTATATTAGACGAGTATATCTGGCGCCGATACGATCCGGCCCATGATGACCTCCATCCTCCCTCCCAACCCTGCGAATGGCGCGCTCGCAGGCATCCGTGTGCTGGACCTGACCTCGGTGGTCTTCGGCCCCTACGCCTCGCAGATCCTGGCCGACTACGGCGCCGACGTGATCAAGATCGAAGCGCCCGCCGGCGACTCCACCCGCCGCACCGGTCCCGAGCAGGAAGCCGGGCTGGCCGCGATGTTTCTCGGCCTGAACCGCAACAAGCGCAGTCTCGTGCTGGATCTGAAGCAGCCTGCCGCGCGCGAGGCGCTGCTGACGCTGGTGGGCCAGGCCGACGTGCTCATGCACAGCATGCGTCCGGCCAAGATGGAGGCGCTCGGGCTGGGTCCGCAACCTCTCTGTGCCCGCCATCCACGTCTGGTCTATGCCGGTCTGTACGGATTTGGTGAAGGCGGCGCCTATGCCGGTCGCCCCGCCTACGACGACATCATTCAGGGCCTGTCGGGGTTCGCCGACCTGATGGATCGCCAGGGTGGCGTGCCGCGCTACCTGCCCACGGTCGCCGCCGACAAGACCTGCGGATTGATCGCGGCCCACGCCATTCTGGCCGCCTTGCTGCAACGCGAACGCACCGGCCTGGGCCAGCAACTGGAAGTCCCCATGTTCGAAAGCATGGCGTCCTTTCTCCTGATCGAGCACTACTATGGCCGCCACCTTGCCGAGCAGCCGGCCCCCATCGGTTATCCCAGGGCCACCACGCCCTGGCGCAAGCCCTACCAGACCGCCGACGGCCACCTCTGCCTGATGCCCTACACCGATGCCCACTGGCACGACTTCTTCATCGCCAGCGGGCATCCCGAGCTGGCCGGGGACGCCCGCTTCCAGGACATTGCCGCGCGCACCCGCCATATCGAAACGCTCTATGAACTGACCGGCCGGATCGTCCGGCAGCATGACACCGCCCATTGGCTGGCGCTGTGCGAGCGGGTGCAGATTCCGGCCGCGCCGGTCAACCGGCTCGAAGACCTGGAGCAGGATCCCCACCTGCAAAGCGTGGACTTCTTCCAGACGCTGGAAAGCCCGGCGGGTCATCGCTACCGCAGCCCGCGCAATCCGGTGCGCCTGCAGCGCTCCGAGGTCGCAGCCGTCATGCCGCCGGCCCTGGGCCAGCACACCCGTGAAGTCCTGCTGCAGGCCGGCCTGGACGAAGCGGCCGTCGCGCAACTGCTCGACAGCGGCGCCGCACGGCAAGCCGCCCCCACTTTCTCAACCGCCCCTGGAATCTCCCATGACCGCTGACTCCCCGCAATCCGCCATCCAGCAACTCGGCGAAGGCTACTACTGGCAGGACCTCCAGGTCGGCCAACGCTTTCGCACCTTCCGTCGCAGCATCACCGAAACCGACATCGTCAACTTCATCAGCGTGACGGGCATGCTGGAGACCATTTTCATCGACACCACCTTCAGCAAGGGTGCCATCCAGGGACGCCCGGCCCCCGGCGCCCTCACCTATGGCCTGATCGAAGGGCTGATCATGCAGGGCATGGTGCAAGGTACCGGCCTGGCGCTGCTGGAAGTGCACAAGAAAATGCTGGCTCCGGTCGTGGCCGGGGACACCATCTGGGCCGATATCGAAATCACCGGGCTGCGCCCCACCTCGCGCGGCAACCGTGCCGTGGTCGTCTCGGCCATCGATGTCCGCAATCAGCGCGATGAAGCGGTGATGCACTACACCGCTACCCGCCTGCTGGCTGGGCGACCCGACTGAGGCCGCCCGCCCGCCTCGCCGGCCGCCCTCCCGCAGGCGTGCCGGCTCCACCAACCCAGGAGACAAAACAATGAAGAAAACCCTAAGCGCCCTTTTCCTCGGCGCGGCAGCCTCGCTTGCCGCCAACGCCGCCCAGGCCCAGGATTGGCCGGCCCGGCCGATCACCATGGTGGTGCCCTTTCCCGCCGGCGGTCCCACCGACCTGGTGGCCCGCGTTCTGTCCAAACAGCTCAGCGAGCAGCTGGGGCAGTCCGTGATCGTTGAAAACCGAGGCGGCGCCAACGCCAACATCGGCATGCAGCACGTCGCCCAGGCCAAGCCCGATGGCTACACCCTGCTCTACAACACCTCGTCCATCGCGCTCAATCCCAACCTCTACCGCTCGCTGGCCTTTGATCCGGTCAAGGACTTCACGCCGGTGTCCTCGACCGCCGTGATCCCGCTGGTCTTGCTGGCTCACCCCTCGGTGCCGGCCGAGGATGCCCGCAGCTTCGTCGACTACGCGCGCAAGCAGGCGGGCAAGCTCTCCTACGGTTCGGCCGGCGCAGGCAATGTCACGCACCTGGGCGCCGCACTGCTGCTGGGTACGATGGACATCGACGCGGTCCATGTCCCCTATCGCGGCAGCGCCCCGGCGATGACCGACCTGGTCGGCGGGCAGGTGCAGGTCATGGCCAATACGGTCAATGATTCGCTGGGATTCATTCGCGACGGCAAGCTGCGCGCGCTGGCTGTGACCAGCCCGCAACGCCTGGAGGCCCTGCCCGATGTGCCGACCGTCGATGAAACCCTCATCCCGGGCTTTGAAATGGGCGCCTGGCAAGGCGTGGTGGTACCGGCCGGCACACCACCGCAGATCGTCGAACGCCTGAACCAGGAGATCCGCCAGGCCCTGCGCGCACCGCAATTGCAGGAGCAGCTGCGACTGCAGGCCGCCCAGCCGCTGGGCTCATCGCCGCAGGAATACGCCGATTACATCAACGCCGAAATCCAGCGTTGGGGCGGCGTCATCGAGACTGCCGGCGTCCATCTGGACTAAGCCCCTCGATCAACGGCCTGCAGCCATCGCGCTCAGGCCGTTGGCCACGCCCATGTCGGTCTTGGGGATATCGCGCAGCACCACGCGCACATCCTTGCCATCCATGCCCAGGCTGGCGCTGACCGCCTGGTTCAGGGCCAGGATGAGCGCCGCCTTGAGCTCGACGGTGCGCCCGGCGATCAGATCCACGTTGACCAGCGCCATCGCTGCGCCCACCTCGCCGGCCACGATCACATCGGCCGCCGCATATTCCTGCAGGATGGCCCGCACACTGGCCAGCGGCGCCCCGATGCTTTGCACCACGGCATCGCTGAGCGCCTTGAGCAGAGCGGTTTTGGCGGCAGGCGTATGGCCTTGCATGATGTGAACGTTCAGAAGCGGCATCTCGAATCCGTGGTGGCGTGTCGGTGGAAGGAACGGTGCGCAGCCAGTTCTGGCCGCGCCATGAAAAACCCCCTGCCCGAGGCAGGGGGTCACATGATATCGCCCGGCGCGCTGTGCGCCCAGCCCGGCTCAGGCCGCCGGGCGCTCGGCGGGCTCCGTGCCCGGGCTGGCATCGCCGCCTTGGTTCTCGGCCAGCACAGGTGCAACCAGTTCGACGACCTTCTTGCGCGACAGCATGCCGAGGAACTCATCATCGGCGCCGGTCACGGCAACCGGCTGATCGCTGTGAACCAGGCAGGTCAGCACTTCGTCCAGACCGGCAGTCGCCGGGACCGAAGCCAGATCGGCCACGAACTGCGAAACGTCGCGGGCGCCTTCCTGCTGCGCGCGCTGCGCCGCCTCGGCCATCAGCACGCCTGCCAGGCGTTTGCCGTCGAGCACCGGCGCATATTCATAGTCCAGCGCCTGCATGCGTTCCAGCGCATGGGCGGGCCGCGTCCGCATCGTCAGCGTCAGGCGCGCCGGGTTGAGCGCGTGCGAAGCGTTGAGCACCTTGGTACGGTTGACGTCCTGCAGAAAGGCCTGCACGTAATCGTTGGCCGGACTCAACAGGATATCCTCGGGCGTGCCTTCCTGAACCAGTTCGCCGTCCTTGAGAATGGCGATACGGTTACCCAGACGCAAGGCCTCATCCAGATCGTGCGTAATGAACACGATGGTCTTGTTGAGCTTGGCCTGCAATTGCAGTAGATGATCCTGCATTTCACGCCGGATCAGAGGGTCCAGCGCAGAGAAGGCTTCGTCCATCAGCAGGATCTCGGCGTCGGTGGCCAGCGCGCGCGCCAGCCCCACGCGCTGCTGCATCCCGCCCGAGAGCTGATGCGGATACTGCGCCTCGAAACCGCTCAGGCCCACCTGCTCCAGCCAATGGCGGGCGCGCTCGTCGCGCACGGCGCGCGCCACGCCCTGCACCGCCAGCCCATAACCGGCGTTATCCAGCACCGTGCGGTGCGGAAACAGCCCGAAGCGCTGGAACACCATGCTCATGGTTTTCTGGCGAAAGATTTCCAGGTCGCGCTTGTTCAGGCTCACCACATCCACGCCATCGACCAGGATCTGCCCCGCACTGGGTTCGATCAGCCGGTTGAAATGGCGGATCAGGGTGGACTTTCCGGAACCGGACAGCCCCATGATGACGTAGATGCTGCCTTCCTCGATGGACAGGCTGATATCGCGCAGACCCAGCGTGTGCCCGGTCTTGGCCAGCAACGCTTCCTTGCTCATGCCTTCCTGGGCCAGCTTCAGGTACTTCTGGGGATGCGGCCCGAAGATTTTGTAGATGTTCTTGACTTCGATCTTGCTCATTGCTGGCCTCCGACACGTACCCGCTGCCCATACGACTGGGTGATGCGGTCAAACAGGATCGCCAGCACCACGATGCCCAGGCCGGCCAGCAGGCCGCGCCCGACTTCCAGGCGGTTGATGCCCAGCAACACTTCATAGCCCAGCCCGCGCGCGCCGATCATGGAGGCGATCACCACCATGGACAAGGCCATCATCGTGGTCTGGTTCACACCGGCCATGATGTTGGGCATGGCAAGCGGCAGTTGCACGCCGAAGAGCTGCTGACGCGAGTTGGCGCCGAAGGCGCGCGCCGCTTCCAGCACTTCCGCGTCCACCAGCCGGATCCCGAGATCCGTCAGGCGGATCAGGGGCGGCACTGCGTAGATGACCGTGGCGATCAGGGCGGGAATCTTGCCCAGGCCGAACAACATCACGACCGGGATCAGATAGACAAAGCTGGGCATGGTCTGCATGACATCCAGCACCGGCAGCATGATGGAGCGCAACCAGTTCACGCGCGCCATCAGTATGCCAAGCGGGATGCCGATCAGCACCGACAGGCCGGCGGCCATGATCATCAGCGCCAGGGTCTGCATGCCGGCATCCCAGAGGCCCAGCAAGCCGATCACGCACAGCAACAGCCCCATGCACAGGCTCAGCACCACGCGCCGGCTCACCAGCCAGGCGATGACGACCGTGGCCAGCACCACGGCCCACCACGGCGACGAACGCAGCAGCTGCTCCAGCCACACCAGGGCGTGGAGAACGGGGCTGGCGATGGCTTCGAGCGTATCGGCGTAGTTGCTGACCAGGTGATCCACGAAACCATCGATGGCTCCGCGCACGGCCTTGGCAGGAATTAATTCAGGAAACATCGGATCGCTCCTCTTCCGGGAGATTGAAGGCGGGCATCAGCGCCGCAACGGCGGCCCGCCAGAAACGGCGGGAGCCGCATAGACGGGCGAAGGCGCGGTACCTTCGCCCCGGGCCTCGGGGAGAGGCCCCCGGCCAGCGCTATCAGAGCGCGGCCTCGACACGGGTGGCGACATCGGCCGGCACCCACTTCTTCCACACATCGCCCTGGTTCTTCAGGAACCACTCGGCCACGTCACTGGCGTCATCGCCCGAGGACTCCATGTGCGCCAGGGTGGCGTCCATCGTCGCGTTCGGCACCGAGACCTTGGACAGGAACTCGGTCAGTTGCGGCGCCTCGCCTGCGAACTTGGTGTTGACGGCCGTGAACACCGGGTTATCCGGGTAGGCGCTGGGCTCGGGGTTGTCGCACTTGGGCGCGGTCAGGCACTTGTGCTTCTCCGCGTCATAGGGCGGAAGCTCCAGCTTGACCAGATCCATGGCGCCGACCAGCGGCGTCGGATACCAGTAATAGAAGACCACGTCCTGCTTGCGCTTGTAGGCCGAGGTCAGCGCCGCTTTCTGGGCCGCGCCCGTGCCGGGCGAATACAGCGTGAAATCGTCGCCCAGCTTGAGCGCATTGAACAGATTGGTACTGGTGACTTCGCAGCCCCAGCCTGCCGGGCACCCATAGAAGCGCCCCTTGCCGGGCTCTTCGGGGTCTTTGAACTTGTCCTTGAACTTGGGCAGGTCGGCCGCGCTCTTGAGTTCGGGATAGCGCTCGGCGGTATAGCGCGGGATGAACCAGGCCTCGCCGCCCATGTAGACATCGCCCACTCGCTTGACCTTGCCGCCTTTCTCGGCCTTGTCCCAAGGCTCGGCAACACTGTTGAGCCAGATCTCGGTATTGATATCCAGATCCCCACGCTCCAGCGCGGCAAGCGCAGGCAGGGTTTCGGTGGGCAGCACCTCGGTTTTGCAACCGTAGCCCTTTTCCAGGATGAAACGCTCGACGTCGACCAGGACCAGATTGGACTCCCAGTTCATGCCGCCAAACTTCACGGGGCGCTTGAGTTCACACTGGGGATCTGCGTGAGCAGCGCCCGCAAATGCAGAAACGACGGCCGTGGCGACCAGGGCTTTCAGGGGAAAGAAACGCATGGCTTTTTTGCCTCCATAGGTTCAGGGACACAACCAGGCAGCGCAAAGGCTTCGGCTATGCCGTGGAGCTAAGAGGGTTGTGCGGAAGACGGGCAGAACCGCCAATACAAACCGACACTCACAGCAGAAAACGCTACCTGCAGGGCAGGTTTTCCAGATGACAGCAGCATTCAGGGGAAACCCCGAATGAGGCAGAAAATTGACAGCAACTCAATGAAGAAGACCGCATGTTAGCTGACTTTAAAAATCAAACCAAGCCAATTTGCTTACATTCAGTTTCATGGCGCTGGGGCGATTACTAGGGAAATCACCTAGCTTCCAGAAGAAAAAAAGAAAATCCTCCTGGGCCAAGCCAGCAACAAAGCGCATCATTTATAGTTAACATAAAGTTGCACTTTAGCGGATTTTTGGCCGGGCAAAAGCTGGCTCAGGAGCAGGCCAAAGCGTCCGGCTGGCGCCGGACGCTGCCCACATCAGGCTTTGGGGTTGCCATACATATAATCGCGCCGCCACGGGTATTGCAGGTCCGGGGCGTTATCCAGCTCGTCGGCGCGGCCGGTCGACAGCGTGCTCACCAGCACTTGATGCAAGGCAATCCAGCCATGCTGGAACGCCATGGCGCAGCCGGCCAGATACAGGCGGTAGGCCCGCAACGATCGCGCGCCCTGCTCGCCGCTCAGGATGGCAGCGGCTTCGTCGAGCCGGTTTTCAAGCTCGTCGCTCCAGGCCCAGAGCGTACGGGCATAATGCGGCCGCAGATTCTCGACATCGCAGGACTCCAGCCCTGCGGCCGTGACCGCCTCCAGCACACTGCTGATGTGCGTGAGCTCACCGCCAGGAAAAATATAACGCTCTATGAACTCGCCCATGCCACTGCCCAGCTCCGAGTTGTAGACCCCGGCGGCCGTGATGCCATGATTGAGAATCAGCCCGCCCGGCTTGATCAGGCGGCGCAGCTTGGAGAAGTAGCCCGGCAATTGCGCCCGTCCGACGTGCTCGAACATCCCCACCGACGCGATCTTGTCGTAAGGCTGGCCTTCCTCGAGCTTGCGGTAGTCGAGCAGTTCCATGCGCACCCGCCCGGACAGGCCCTTGGCCTCGATCAGGCGATTGACGTGGGCGTGCTGATTGCGCGAGAGCGTGATGCCGGTGGCATCCACACCGTAGTTCTCGGCGACCCAGAGCAGCAGGCCGCCCCAGCCCGCCCCCACATCGAGAAAGCGCTCTCCCTCGCGCAGGCGCAACTTGCGGCAGATCAGGTCCAGCTTCGCTTCCTGGGCCTGCGCCAGCGTCATGTCCGGCTCGCGATAGTAGGCGCAGGAATAGACCCGTCGCGGATCCAGCCACAGCGCGTAGAACTCATCCGACAGATCGTAGTGAAACTCGATCTGCTTGGCGTCGCGCTCCATCGAGTGACGCCACACCGAACTTACCTTGCGTATCAGTTCGGTCAACCAGCCCCCGCGCGCCGCCTCGACCGGCGAGCCCGGCAACAGGGCGGCGGCGGCGGCCATGACGTCGCGCATGCTGCCATGAATGTCGATACGGCCCTCGACATAATCCTGGCCCAGCACCCCGACCGCTCCTTCGGCCAGGTGGGCCAGAGCCCCCTTGTCGTGCGCCACGAAGCGCACTTTCGCATCTGCCGGCCCGACCGTGGTTCCTCCGGGCAACTGTAATTGCACCGTTACCGGCAGCGCAGCGACCTTACGTTCGACAACAGACAGCAAAGGATTCACCAATTCCCTCTCCACTGGATATAGAACGACACATGGACTTTATCGGAAAACTATCGGAATTTGCACGCCTGTTAGCACATGCTAAAGTCTTTGGCTCAGTCGCCTCCCGGTTTCGTCGGACCCGTAGCCGGCTGCTCTCGCTGTCTCCATCCGCAGACCAACGGGGTTCGGACTCCTTCCGAGCCCCGTGCCTGCGCTGCCTAGTGTTGTCTTGATGTCCCCACCCTTACCGCCCAGCTCCCCCCGCCAGACCCTGGATCGCACCTTGCCCGGATGGCTGATCCTGATGGGGGCGCTGACGGCATTAGGGCCTTTTTCCATCGACATGTATCTGCCGGCCTTTCCGGCAATGGCCGATCATCTGGCCGTGCCGCGCGGCGATGTCGAGCGGACACTGGCGGCCTATCTGGTCGGCCTGGCCATGGCGCAGATCGTCTACGGGCCGATAGCCGACCGCTACGGCCGGAAGCTGCCCGTCATCGTCGGGCTCGTGCTGTATATCGTGGCCTCGTTGGGATGCGCCCTGGCCAGCGACGTGCAGACCCTGAGCATCTGGCGGGTGGTCCAGGCGCTGGGCGGCGCGGCCGGCGTGGTCATTCCACGCGCCGTGATCCGCGATCACTACGACACCCAGGACGCGGCGCGCGCGCTCTCGCTGCTGATGCTCATCATGGGCCTGGCGCCGATCCTCGCGCCGCTGATCGGCGGCCAGTTGCTGGCCTTTATGGGCTGGCGCAGCCTCTTCTGGCTTATGGCATTGGCCGCCGTCGCCTTGCTGATCAGCGTGCTGCGCATCATGAAAGAATCCCTCTCGGCCGATCGGGTCGTGCCGCTGCGCTGGAACACCATTTTCGGCAACTATGGCGCCCTGTTGCGCCACCGCCGGTTTCTGGCGCACAGCCTGTCCGGGGGCTTCGGCCAGGCTGGCATGTTCACCTATATCATCGGCTCGCCGCGTGTCTTCATCGAGTTGTATGGCGTGCCGGCCCATTACTACGGCCTGCTGTTCGGCGCCAACGCTGCCGCGCTGATCGTCGGTTCGCAAATCAGCGCCCGCCTGCTGCGCCGCCTGCCGCCGGCGACCCTGCAACGCAATGCCCAGCGCGCGCTGGCCATCGTTGGCCTGTGCGGCCTGGCGCTGGCCCTGAGCGGCACGATGGACCTGACCGTGCTCATGGTCTGCCTGCTCGGCTATATGTTTTGCCAGGGCTTCGTGAATCCCAACTCGGCCGCCCTGGCGCTGGCCGAACAAGGCCATCGCCTGGGCGCAGCGTCCGCGCTGCTGGGCACGCTGCAGTTTTCCTGCGGGGCCATGGCCGGCCTGACGATCAGTCTCTGGCAGACCGACAGTGTGTTGCCCCTGGCCACCGTGCTGGCCGCCTGCGGCTGCCTGTCATGGGCAGCCGGGTGCATCGCCCGCAAGGAGGCTTGACCCAGGCAGCGGATCCGTAGTACATTCGCTTGCTAAGCATTAAATACACTATTCCCGTGTGTGGCCACTATGCTTTGTGGCTGCCACATTCCTTACCCCGCCAGGCGCTCATGCCGGTCTGGGGCAAGCGGGTATAAGCACGGGCCAGCCCGGGGCGTGATCGCATGGCAGCAATGCCGGCCTCACTTCCCACGCCTTCAAGAAGGCGGCACGGCGGCCTACATCCAAGCAGTTGGGTGGCTGGCAAAGCAGATCCGATCCTCATCGGATCCGCGCCAGCGGCGAATATCCCCTGCTGCCTCAAGCCGACACCGTCCTCCCGGCGACCTGACACAAGAGGTGCATTCATGGCACGTGTTTGCCAAGTGACCGGCAAAGGCCCGATGGTGGGCAACAATGTTTCCCACGCCAACAACAAAACCAAGCGCCGTTTCCTGCCCAACCTGCAGTCGCGCCGCTTCTGGGTTGAAAGCGAAAACCGCTGGGTGCGTCTGCGCGTGACGGCCAAGGCGATCCGCACGATCGACAAGAACGGCATCGACGCCGTTCTGGCCGACCTGCGTGCTCGCGGCGAAGTGGCCTAACCACCCGCCCCCGACGCCTACCCACGAACCGCAAACCCAATACTAGGAGCCCGACATGGCAAAAGGTATCCGCGAAAAGATCAAGCTCGAGTCGACCGCCGGCACGGGCCATTTCTACACGACGACCAAGAACAAGCGCAACATGCCCGAGAAGATGCTGATCAAGAAATTTGATCCGGTCGCTCGCAAGCACGTTGACTACAAGGAAACCAAGCTGAAGTAATTCGGCCAGGCTTTCCCCAAACCCCCGCCATCAGCCGATGCCGGGGGTTTTTGTTTGCGCCCGCCGATTGCGCAAACAGGGCGGCGTTTTGGCCCAAGCTCGCGCGGCGACGCGCGCCTTGCGCCCACTACACTGGAGCGCATGCCGATCGCCCTGCCCGCCCGCCCTCTCTGGCGCCTGCCTGCCTTCTGCCTGCTCTGCCTGGCACTGATGTCGCCCGCCCGGGCCACGCCGCCCCCGGCCGCCGCCCCCATCGTGCTGGGCGAAGTGGCCGTCCAGACACCGCATGCCGCCGCCTTCCGACAAGGCTGGCAATGGGCGCTGGAGGAGATCAATCAGGCCGGCGGCGTACTGCAGCGGCCACTGCGGGTCACACCCTCGGCAGCGGATGCGAACGCCGAACAATCCGCGCAGGCGCTGCTGGCCGGCCGACAGGCCGTGGCGCTTTTCGGCGGCGAAGACGACCGCGAGGCCCTGGCCGTGGCAGCCCTGGCTCAGCGCCATGCCACCCCCTACCTGGCAACAGCCGCCGACAGCGACCGCCTGATCTGGCAACAAGGCAACGCCTATACCTTCCGGCTTGCACCCTCCACCCGCATGCGCGTCACCGCGGTCGCGCCCCGCGCGCTCGGCCTGCGCGCCCGGCGCTGGGCCATCCTGCATGAAGACTCGCCGGCCGGCCGCGAAGCCGCCGATACCTTCAGCGCCCTGCTGGAGGCCTTCCAGTCACGCACCGAGATCGTGCACCGGCAAGCCATCGCCAGCACAGCGCTGCAGCCCGACACGCTGGCGGCCATGCATGCCACGCGCCCCGACGCCCTGCTGCTGGCGCTGCGCGGCGACGACGCGCAGCGCTATCTGCAACTGGCCGGCAGCGCCACCCTGCCGGTGGTGGCTCTGTACGCCGATGACCTGAGCACGCCTCCTTTCTGGATCGCAGCAGGCCATCCCCCTGAACCGCCCGCCATCCTGGCCGACTTTACCCAGGCCTACCAGGCACGCTACCAGCAGGCGCCGACACTGGCGGCACTGCAGGGCTATATCGCCCTGCACAGCCTGGCTGCCGCCTTGCAACAGGCCGGCAGCACCGATGCCGAGGCCTTGCGCGACGCACTCGCCGGCCTGACCGTGCCCTCGCCGCTGGGGCCGATCCATTTCCGACAGCTTGACCACCAATCCACCATGGGCCTGCATGTGCGCGCGGTGGCCGCCAATGGCAAACCCCAGGTCCACTACACCGATGGCGCACGCCTGCAGATCCCGGATCAGGCCGTGCGCCAGCTGATGGCGCAGCGACAGCCGGCGCAAGCCGGCGACGCACCGGTCTCCGATACCCCGACGGCGACTGCCAGGCCCGCGTCAGCGCCGCCTCAGGCCCCGGACGCGCCCCGCACTGTGGGCGTCGGCGGCTTTATCTCCACCGGCCCGGCGGTGCCGCGCTGGCCCGATTGATGGGCCGTGCCCGGAGGGCCGCACTCCCGGAAGCAGCGCGCCGTACAGGCTCGGCAGACGCCCGGCTCCAGCTTCTGATAGATGTGGCCAATGGCCACTGCCTTGTCAGGGAAGATGTGGTCTGCGCCCAGGCGCTCGATGAAACCGGTGCGCTCCCATACCGACATCACTCCCGGGCGCGGGCGATGAAAGTAGAGATCCCCGCCGCGCGTGCGGCGATGCTTGAGCTCTTCTTCCCAGACTTCGGCGCCGGCCTGGTCGATGAAATTCATGCTGCGGCTCATCACCAGCAAATGGCTGGCTGACTCGCTGCGCAGCCGGGCCAGGCGCTCGCCGACATAGGCGGCTGCACCGAAATACACCGACCCCTCCATGCGCAACAGCGTCAGTTGCGGGCAGGCCGCCAGCACCGGCGCATCCGACTCGCGCGGCACGAAGTGGCGCGCAGGATCGTCGGCCGCGATCCCCATGAGCCGCATGGCCGGGCGCGAGGTCCGGTACAGATAGGCGGTCAACGACAGCAGCGCGCCCAGCAGGATCGCCACCTCCATGCGGATGAACACCGTGGCCGCCAGCGTCACGCCGGCGATGACGGCCTCATTGCGATTGACGCGCAGCAGCCAGCGCCAGCGGGGAATGTCGAGCAGATTCCAGGCCACCAGCAACAGCAGGCCGGCGATCGCGGCATAAGGAATATGGGCCAGCAAGGGCGCGCTCACCAACACCAGCAGCACCAGCATCACGGCCGAGAAGACCGCCGCCAGCGGCGAACGCGCCCCCGCCTCGTAGTTGGGCATGGAGCGATTCAGGGACCCGCAGGACAGGTAGCAGGAGAAGAAACCGCCCACGATGTTGGACAGCCCCTGACCGAAGAACTCACGGTTCGCATCGATCGTCTGGCCCGAACGGGCCCCGACCGCCTTGGCGATGGAAATCGACTGCGCCAGCGCCACGATGGTCAGCGGCACGGCCACGCCCAGCATGTCAGGCAGGCGACGCCATTCGAACTGCGGCACATGGAAAGGCGGAAACGGCTCGGCGATCGGCCCCAACGTGGCCAATCCCGGCCAGACCCAGCCCAGCAGCCAGCCGGCCAGCGTGCCCGCCACCAGGCCGGCCAGCATGTGCGGACGCCGCCGGTCCCAGCGACGCACCGCCAATGCCACCCCCAGCGTGATCACGGTCACCAGCAGCGCCGCCGGGCTGACCCAGCCATCAAGGATGGCGGAAAACGTGTTCGCCAGGCCATGCGCCTGCTCCCGGGGCACGCCCGCGGCATCGCCCAAGGCATGCAGGGCGATCAGCAGGGCCGCCCCGCTGGTGAAGCCGAACAAGGCGGCCGGCGAAATGAAGTTGGCCAGCACGCCCATGCGCAGCAGGCTGACAGCCAGCTGCATGACCCCGACCAGCACCGTCACCGCCAGCGCCAGTTCGATATAGCCGGGCGAGCCCGGCAAAGCCAGCGGCGCCAGCACCGCGAACAAGGCGAGCGAGTTGGCGTTGGTGGGGCCGGACAGCACGTGCCTGCTGGAGCCGAACAGGCCGGCCACGATACAGGGCACCACCGCCGTATAGAGCCCGTACTGCGGCGGCAGCCCCGCCAGCACCGCGAACGCCATCCCTTGCGGCAGCACCAGCAACGCGCCCAGCAATCCCGCCATGGCATCGGCGCGCACCCCCTGCGGCGTGATCTCGCTCACCCACGCCCCCAACCATCTTCCCCGCCGCAATGCCTTCCCCTCGATATGGACGCGCATCCAGGCATGCGCAGAACGGCTAGCGTAATCCGCGGGGGGCTCGCGATGCAATGCAGGCCGCCTGCGAACGCCTGCCGCAGGCCCCTGCCCTGGCCTCGGGGTTTCTCTCGAAAACAACATCCTGCAAGCATTATTCGGCGCAAAAATCCGTGCGCACGGCTCACTTTCCGCTATCATCGGGCGCGTGGTGCCGGACACCCGTCGCACGCGCCGCCTCACGACCCAACATACGGATTTTGACCATGGCCACCAAAGCAAAGGCTCCCGCCAAGAAAGTCACCAAAACCGCCGTCAAGGCTCCGGCCAAAGCGCCTGCCAAAAAGGCCCCTGCCGCCGCCAAGAAAACCACCGCCGCTGCCAAGCCTGCCGTGAAGAAGACGGCTGCCGCCACGATCCGCCCGATCAAGGAAGCACTGAACAAGTCGCAGCTGGTGGCCCACCTGGTTGAAAGCACGGGCATTGAAGCCAAGTCGGTCAAGGCCATTCTGGCTGGCCTGGAAAACGCCGTGCTGGGTTCGGTCGACAAGAAGGGCGTCGGCGAATTCACGCTGACCGGCCTGTTCAAGGTCTCCGTGCAGAAGGTGCCGGCCAAGGCCAAGCGCTTCGGCAAGGATCCGTTCACCGGCGAAGAGCGCTGGTTCCCGGCCAAGCCGGCTTCGGTCAAGGTCAAGGTCCGCCCCCTGAAGAAGCTGAAAGACGCCGCTCAGTAAGCGCTGCAGTCCGCTCAAGCCCGAAGGAACCCGCCCGCAACGGCGGGTTCTTTTTTTCGTCCACGCTGCCTGCCGGCACATTTGCACCCACCCCATTTATCTTGATATAAAGATACTTTACATCGAGATAAATCATGCGCGACCACGTCGACCTCGTTCTTGCCCAGTGGGCCCGGGAGCGCCCGGACCTGGACCTCTCCGACATGGCGGTCGGCAGCCGCCTGTTCCGCCTGAACACCCTTGCCTTGCGCAATGCCGACCGGGCTTTCCGCGCCCACGGCCTGCATCAGGGAGAATTCGATCTGCTGGCCACGCTGCGTCGCAGCGGCGCTCCCTACGCGCTGAGCCCCCAGCAATTGATAGACGCCCTGCTGCTGTCCTCCGGCGCCATGACCCACCGCATCGACCGGCTGCAACAAGCCGGTCTGATCGCCCGCACCCCCCATCCGCAAGATCGCCGCAGCGTACTGGTATCCCTGACCGCAGAAGGACTGGCGGTCATCGACCGCGTCCTGCCCGACTACCTGGAAGAACTGCATACCACCCTGGCGGCCCTGTCGCAGGCCGAGCGACGCCAGCTGGCCGCCCTGCTCAAACGGGTGCTCGCCGCCCATGACGCCCAGGCGCCCGGAGGCATCTCGCCATGAACGCCCGCCTGACTCCCCCCATGATTCTGCTGATGTCGGTCGCCACGGGCCTGGCTGTCGCCAGCAATTACTACGCCCAGCCACTGCTGCACATCATCGGCGAGCAGTTCCAGGTTTCCAACACCGCGACCGGCGGCATCGTCATGGCTGCCCAATTGAGCTATGCCGCCGGTCTGCTGCTGCTGGTGCCACTGGGCGACATGCTGGAGCGGCGCCGCCTGATCGTCTCGATGACGGCGCTGTCGGCGGTTGGCCTGCTGATCTCGGCCAACGCGCCCACTCTGGGCTGGCTGCTCGCGGGCACCGCCATGACGGGCACGCTCTCTGTCGTGGCCCAGGTCCTGGTCCCTTTCGCCGCCACCCTGGCCGAACCGCAACAACGCGGCCGCATCGTGGGTACGCTCATGAGCGGTCTGCTGCTGGGCATCCTGCTGGCTCGCACGCTGGCCGGCGCACTGGCCGATCTTGGCGGCTGGCGCACCGTTTACTGGGTCGCTGCCGCATTGTTGTTGGGAATGTCGGCCATCCTGTGGCGCATCCTGCCCGACCATCGCTCCGACACCTCGCTCAGCTATCCGCGGCTGCTGCTGTCCATCTGGCACCTCTACCGCGACGAACCGCTGCTGCGCGCCCGCTCGCTGATCGGCGCCCTGCTGTTTGCCTGCTTCAGCATGCTCTGGACGCCACTGACCTTTCTGCTGTCCAGCCCGCCCTACGACTACAGCACCATGACGATCGGCCTGTTCGGCCTGGTCGGCGCCATGGGCGCCTATGCCGCCAGCCGCTTCGGCCGCATGACCGACCAGGGCCTGGGAAACCGGGCCACCCGCCTGGGTCTGACCCTGCTGCTGCTGTCCTGGGTGCCCATCGCCTGGGGAGCACAGAGTGTGCTGCCTCTGCTGCTGGGCATCCTGGTCCAGGACATGGCCATTCAGGGCGTACACGTCACCAACCAGAGCGCCATCTACCGGCTGCGCCCCGAAGCCCGCAGCCGCCTGACCGCCGGTTACATGACCTCCTATTTCGTGGGGGGTGCAGCCGGATCCCTGGCGGCAGCCTGGATTTACGGTCATCATGGCTGGCTTGGCGTGACCGTGGCGGGCGGTCTGGTGGGCCTGCTCGCCCTGGCCGTCGGCGTACTCTTTCCCAGCGCCCGGATCCCCGAAACCAAGCCATCCCCATCGGCGGGCTAGCACCTCCTATAATCTAGGGTTTCCAGTGCCCGCCTGGCGGGCCTGTCCCTTCTCATTTCGACGCACGAGTCCATGCAGGAACGCTATCAACCCAATCTCGTCGAAGCGGCCGCCCAGCAAGACTGGCAGGCCCGCGACGCCTACCTCGTTCACGAGCACGCCAAGAACCCCGATGGCAGCGAAAAGCCCAAGTTCTACGCTTGCTCGATGCTGCCCTACCCCAGCGGCAAGCTACACATGGGTCACGTGCGCAACTACACCATCAATGACATGATGGCGCGCCAGCTGCGCATGCGCGGCTACAACGTGCTCATGCCCATGGGCTGGGATGCCTTCGGCATGCCGGCCGAGAACGCCGCCATCAAGTCCAAGGTGCCGCCGGCCAAGTGGACCTACGACAACATCGCCTACATGAAGAAGCAGATGAAGGCGATGGGGCTGGCCATCGACTGGTCGCGCGAAATGTGCGCCTGCGATCCGGACTACTACAAGTGGAACCAGTGGCTGTTCCTCAAGATGCTCGAAAAGGGCATCGCCTACCGCAAGACGCAGATCGTCAACTGGGATCCGGTAGACCAGACCGTGCTGGCCAACGAGCAGGTCATCGACGGCCGCGGCTGGCGCTCCGGCGCACCGGTCGAAAAGCGCGAGATCCCCGGCTACTACCTGCGCATCACCGACTACGCCGACGAGCTGCTGGATCAGGTACAGCACAACCTGCCCGGCTGGCCCGAGCGCGTGCGCACGATGCAGGAAAACTGGATCGGCAAGTCCGAAGGCGTGCGCCTGGCCTTCCCGCACGAGATCGCCGGCGCCGACGGCCAACTCATCCAGGACGGCAAGCTCTATGTCTTCACCACCCGCGCCGATACGGTGATGGGCGTGACGTTCTGCGCCGTGGCGCCCGAGCACCCCCTGGCCACGCATGCGGCTCGCAACAATCCGGCGCTGGCCAGCTTCATCGAGCATTGCAAGCAAGGCGGCACCACCGAAGCCGAAATCGCCACGCGCGAGAAAGAAGGCATGGCCACCGGCCTGCACGTCAAGCACCCGCTCACCGGCGAGCCGGTCGAGATCTGGGTCGGCAACTATGTGCTGATGACCTACGGCGACGGCGCAGTGATGGGCGTGCCTGCTCATGACGAGCGCGATTTCGCCTTTGCGCTCAAATACCAGCTGCCCATCCGCCAGGTTATCGCCCTGGACGGCAAGACCTATTCCGAGCAGGCCTGGCAGGACTGGTACGGCGACAAGCAGGCCGGCCGCACCGTGAACTCCGGCAAGTACGACGGCCTGACCTCGGCCGAAGCCATCGATGCCATCGCCGATGACCTGGTCGCGCTCGGGCTGGGCGAAAAGCAAACCACCTACCGCCTGCGCGACTGGGGCATTTCGCGCCAGCGCTACTGGGGCACCCCCATCCCCATCATCCACTGCGCCGACTGCGGCCCGGTGCCGGTGCCTGAGAAAGACCTTCCGGTGGTGCTGCCCGATGACCTCATCCCGGATGGCTCGGGCAATCCGCTGACCAAGCATGAAGGCTTCCTGCGCTGCGCCTGCCCGTCCTGCGGCAAGCCCGCGCGCCGCGAAACCGACACCATGGACACCTTCGTGGACTCGTCCTGGTATTTCATGCGCTACGCCTCGCCCGGCAATGATCTGGCCATGGTCGATGCCCGCAACGATTACTGGATGCCGATGGACCAGTACATCGGCGGCATCGAGCATGCCGTGCTGCACCTGCTGTACGCGCGCTTCTGGACCAAGGTCATGCGCGACATGGGCATGCTCAAGTTCGACGAGCCCTTCACCCGCCTGCTGTGCCAGGGGATGGTGCTCAACGACATCTATTCCCGCCGCACTCCGCAGGGGGGGATCGAGTATTTCTGGCCCGAAGATGTCGAGAACATCTATGACGCCAAGGGCAGCATCACCGGCGCGCGCCTGAAATCCGACGGTTCGGCCGTGGACTACGGCGGCGTAGGCACCATGTCCAAGTCGAAGAACAACGGCGTCGATCCGCAATCGCTCATCGACACCCTGGGCGCCGACACGGCACGTCTGTTCGTGATGTTCGCCAGCCCCCCGGAGCAGACCCTTGAGTGGTCTGACTCGGGTGTCGATGGCGCCAACCGTTTCCTGCGCCGCCTCTGGGCGCTGGCCTATGAACAACGCGCCGCCATCCAGCGCGGCCTGGCGACGTCGACCAACTGGCAGGATGCGCCGGCCCCCGTCAAGGACCTGCGCCGCGAAGTCTATGGCCTGCTCAAGCAAGCCGAGTACGACTACCAGCGCATCCAGTACAACACGGTTGTCTCGGCCAGCATGAAGATGCTCAATGCGCTCGATCACGCCGAGTTGCCCGAAGGCGTCCATGCCGATGCCGCGCGCGCAGAAGGCCTGAGCGTGCTGTTGCGCGTGCTCTACCCGGTGGTGCCGCATATCACCTGGCATCTCTGGCAGGACCTCGGCTACGCCGCCCAGCTGGGCGATCTGCTTGATGCGCCCTGGCCCCAGGTCGATGAGGCCGCCCTGATCGCCGACGAGATCGAGTTCATGCTGCAGGTCAACGGCAAGCTGCGCGGCGCCGTGCGCGTGAGTGCCAAGGCCTCCAAGGAAGAGATCGAACAGATCGCCGTAGCTCAGGAAGAGGTCGCCCGCTTCCTGGAGGGCCGCCCGCCCAAGCGCGTGATCGTCGTGCCGGGCAAACTGGTCAACGTCGTAGGTTAAAAGGATGCGCATGAACCTCGCCAGGCTTATCCTGCCGTTCATTCAGGGGTCACGTTGGCTCAAGGCCGGTGGCCTGGCCATGGTCATGCTGCTGACGGCCTGCGGCTTCCAGCTGCGGGGGGAGACCCCCCTGCCCTTCAACACGCTGTACGTCGGCATCGAAAGCAACTCGCAGTTCGGCGCGGCGATCCGCCGCGCCATCCGCGCGGCTTCGCCCGACACCCGGCTGGTCGACGATCCCAAGACCGCTCAGGCAGTGCTGCAACAGGTGCAGAACACCCGCAGCCTGCGCGACGTGGCGCTCAACGCCCAGGGCCGGGTCGAAGAATACGAATTGGGCATCGTCTTCACCTTCCGCCTGATCGAACCCTCGGGGCGCGCCATCCTGCCGGACACCACCTTCACCATCTACCGCGACATGCCGTATGACGACGGGGTGGTGCAGGCCAAGCAATCCCAGATGGAGACGCTCTATCTCTCCATGCAGCAATCGCTGGTCAACCGCCTGATCCGCCGCCTGACGGCGCCGGACGTGGCAGAGTCCATGAAGCGCCTGGAGCGCAGCAAGGACGACATCGCCGACGATACGCTGCTGTACGATCCCGTGACGCAACCGCTGCCCACCACGCCCGCGCCTTGGGAAATGCCCAACATCACTCCGGGCGTGGGCGCTCAGCCCGACTGATGGCGCAAGTACTGGACGGCGACGGCCTGCTCGATCACCTGCGGCGTGGTCCCCTGGGCCCGCTCTACACCCTCTCGGGGGATGAGCCGCTGCTGGTGACCGAAGCCGGCGACGCGCTGCGCGCAGCGGCGCGTCAGGCCGGCTTCACCGACCGCACCTCCCTGGTGCTGGATGCGCGCGCCGACTGGAGCGCGGTGCTGGCCGCCACGCAGAGCGTCTCGCTGTTCGGCGACCGCCGCCTGCTGGAAATCAAGATCCCGACCGGCAAGCCGGGCAAGAGCGGCGCCGACACACTCACCCGGCTGGCCGAAAGCCAGCCGGATCCCGACACCCTCATCGTCGTCAGCCTGCCGCGCCTGGATCGCGCCACCCGTGAATCGCGCTGGATGCAGGCGCTCTCGCGCAACAGCATCCTGGCCGACATCCCCACCATCGAACGCGCCCGCCTGCCGGCCTGGATCGGCGCGCGCCTGGCGCGCCAGAACCAGCGCGTGCAAAGCCCGACCCTCCAATGGATGGCCGACAAGGTCGAAGGCAACCTGCTGGCGGCCCACCAGGAAATCCTCAAGCTCGGCCTGCTCTACCCTGAAGGCGAGATCCCCGCCGAGGATGTCGAGCGCGCGGTGCTCAATGTCGCCCGCTACGATGTCTTCGGCCTGCGCGACGCCATGCTGGCAGGCGACGTCGCGCGCACCGTGCGCATGCTGGCCGGCCTGCGCGCCGAGGGCGAGGCCCTGCCGCTGGTGCTGTGGGCCGTCGGCGAAGAAATCCGCCTGCTGGCCCGGATTGCCGAGGCGCGCCAGCACCGGCAGGACGTCGGCGCACTGATGCGGCGTCTGCGGGTCTTCGGCGCCCACGAGCGCCTGGCCATGCAGGCCCTGAACCGCGTGCCGCCGCAAGCCTGGCCGGCCGCGGTACAACATGCCCATGAAGTCGACCGCCTCATCAAGGGCCTGCAAGTCCCGGGCCGGCTGTCCGACCCCTGGGAAGAAATGACTCGTCTGGCGCTGCGGGTTGCCGCCGCCGGCGCCCGCAGCTGACCCGCTGCGGCAACGCGACACTCTGGAATCCATCATGTCATCAATCGAACAAACCATGCTGAAGCTGGGCGAGAACGCCCGCCAGGCGTCGCGCGCCATGATGCGCGCCAGCGGCGCAGCCAAGAACCGCGCCTTGCTCACCATGGCCGAGCTGCTGACCGACCGCAAGGCTGCCCTGCAGGAAGCCAACGCGCGCGACGTGCAGCATGCCCGCGACAACGGCCTGGAGCCTGCGCTGCTGGATCGTCTCACCCTGTCCGATCGCAGCGTGCACCTGATGGCCGAAGGCCTGCGCCAGATCGCGGCCCTGCCCGACCCCGTCGGCGCCCTGAGCGCCACCCATGTCCGCCCCAATGGCATGCGAGTGGCCCAGATGCGCGTGCCGCTGGGCGTGATCGGCATCATCTACGAGTCGCGCCCCAACGTGACCATCGATGCGGCAGCCCTGTGCCTGAAATCGGGCAACGCCACCATTCTGCGTGGTGGCAGCGAAGCCCTGCACTCCAACCTGGCCCTGGGCGCCATCGTGCAGGCCGGTCTGGCGGCAGCCGAATTGCCGCCGGCGGCCGTGCAGGTGGTCGACACCACCGACCGCGCCGCCGTGGGCAAGCTGATCACCATGACCGAGCATGTCGACGTGATCGTGCCGCGCGGCGGCAAAGGCCTGATCGCCCGCCTGGCACAGGAAGCCCGCGTGCCGCTCATCAAGCATCTGGACGGCAACTGCCACGTCTACCTGGACGCCGCGGCCGACCCCGACCGTGCGCTGGAAATCAGCGTCAATGCCAAAACCTATCGCTATGGCATCTGCGGCGCCATGGAAACCCTGCTGGTCCATCAGGCCGTTGCCCAAACGCAGTTGCCGCGCATTGCCCACGCCCTGACCGAACAGGGGGTCGAGCTGCGTGGCTGCGCACGCAGCCGCGCACTGCTGCCCGCGATCCAGGCCGCCACCGACGCGGACTGGGGCACGGAGTATCTGGGCCCCATCCTGGCCGTGCGCGTGGTCGACGATCTGGAGCAGGCCATCGACCACATCGCCCGCTGGGGCTCCGGCCACACCGACGCCATCGTGACCGAAGACCTCGGCGCGGCCCAACGCTTCCAGCGCGAAGTCGATTCGAGCTCGGTCTACGTCAACCTGCCGACCTGCTTTGCTGACGGCTTCGAATACGGCCTGGGCGCCGAAATCGGCATCTCCACCAACCGCCTGCATGCGCGCGGGCCGGTCGGCCTGGAAGGACTTACCACCTATAAGTGGGTCCTGCAGGGCGAAGGTCAGACTCGCGGATAGGAATCGCCATGCCCACCGTCTTCTCCCAGGCCTTCGTGTTTGTCTTCAGCCTGTTCGTGCTGTGCTTCGTGACCTGCGCCATCTGTGGCGCCGTGCTGTTTTTCTGGAAAGCCCCACGCATCAACGCCGAATTCAAGCATCCTCTGCTTGCGCGACGCGCCTTCCGGCAATACCCCTTCGCCATCCAGGCCGGGATCTTCCTTGACTACTTCCTGCGCCTGTCCTTCCCGCGCAGCAAGCGCTGGGTCGCCGGTTATGCCAACCAGCAACTGAGCCACGTCGATCCCAAGCAGCTCCCGCTGGATGCCAAATGGCCCATCATCGGCTTCTGGGGTTCCTGCTTCCTGGGCATCATCGCCATGGTGTCACTCTGGACACTGCTGCTGCTGAGCCGCTGACCATGCAACTCGTCCCCTTTGACCGCTCGCACTACACGCTGTTGGCCTCCTGGCTGCCGGACCAGCGCGCCGCCGTCCAATGGGGCGGAGCCCAGGTCCGGTATCCGCTGGATCCGCAGCAGTTCGACATCATGCTGGCCCAGGACAGCGGCCCTCAGCCGGCGCGCCGCAGCTGGATGGCGCTGGCCGATGGCGAATACGTCGGCCACGGCCAGATCGCCTTCGACTGGACCGATGGCAACGCCCGCCTGGGCCGCATCCTGATCGCGCCCGCGGCACGCGGCCAGGGCTGGGCGCCGGTCATGCTGCGCCAACTGATCGATCACGCCTTCTCGCATCCGGAGATACAGCGCGTCGAACTGAACGTCTACACCTTCAATACGCCAGCCATCCATCTGTACACCCGCCTGGGCTTTCGCTGGGAAGGCGTGCGTCGCTCCTCGGTACCCAGCGGCATAGGCGACGAGCGCTGGGATACGGGCATGATGGGCCTGCTGCGCCCTGAATGGCCACCTGCCGAAGACGCCTGATCTTCCGGCCTGGCCGGCAAACCTTGACCTTACCCCCTTGCTTCGTGCGCCAGACGGGCCGATCATGGAGTTGTTTCGTCTTATAGGTATGGCCATGTACTCTCCTTCTGCCATTGAACGCGTTGCTGTCGTCGGCGGCGGCACCATCGGCGCCAGCTGGGCGGCCCTGTTCCTGAGCCGCGGCCTGCAGGTCACGCTCACCGATCCGGCCCCGGGTGCCGAAGCCATCGTGCGTGAACGTATCGCCCATGCCTGGGAAAACCTGCCGGAAATCCTGCCCCATGCGCTGACGCCGCAGGACCTGCGTTTCGAGGCAGACCTGGAGCGCGGCCTGGCCGGCGCGCAGTTCGTGCAGGAAAACGCGCCCGAACGCGAAGCCTTCAAGATCGAACTCTTCCAGCGCATGGACGCCCTGTTGCCGCCCGAGGTGATCATCGCCTCCAGCAGCTCGGGCCTGCTCATGACGCGCGTGCAATCGGCTTGCGCCCACCCCGAACGTTGCCTGATCGGCCATCCGTTCAATCCCCCCCACCTGATTCCCCTGGTCGAGGTGGTCGGCGGCGAGCGCACCAGCCCGGCGGCCATGGATGCGGCCATGGCCTTCTATAAAGCCATCGGCAAATATGCCATCCGCCTGCACAAGGAAGTCCCCGGGCACATTGCCAACCGCCTGCAGGCCGCCCTCTGGCGCGAGGCCACCCATCTGGCCGCCGAGGGCGTGGCCAGCGTGGCCGACATCGACGCCGCCATTTCGCAAGGCCCGGGCCTGCGCTGGGCGCTGTTCGGCCCCCACATGACCTTCAACCTGGGCGGTGGCGAAGGCGGCATGAACCACTTCCTCGACCACCTCTGGGAGCCGATGCAGAAGTGGTGGGACGATCTGGGCAACCCCCAGCTCACCGACGAGTTGCGCACCCTGCTGGTGCAGGGCGTGAATGCCGAAGCGCAGGGACGCAGCATCGCCGAACTGGCGCGCGAGCGCGACCAGCGTCTGCTCGCCCTGTTGGCCATGAAGGCCCGCCCCACGGCGGCCCCCAAACCCCAGATCCAGCACCTGGCCGAGATAGGCCGCTTCGAACTCATCATCGAAGGGCATGTCTGCGAGCTGGATTACCAGCGCGAAGACAAGATCATGACCATCACCCACACCGGGGTACCGCCGGCACTGGGCGGGCGCGGCATCGCAGCCGAATTGACCGAGTTCGCCCTGAAGACGGCGCGCGACAATGGCTGGAAGGTTCGTCCGCAATGCTCTTATGCTGCGGCTTACTTCAAGCGCCACCCCGAGCACGCCGACCTGCTGGCCTGACCGTGAGTCGAAAGCCTGCCCCTGCGCAGGCATCGGGCTGCCCCTGCGGCAGCCCGATGCCCTATGCGCGCTGCTGCGGCCTGTGGCATCACGGCGATGCGCCAGCCCCCGATGCCGCTACCCTGATGCGCGCCCGCTACAGCGCCTATGTACTCGACGAGCTCGACTACCTGCGTCGGACCTGGCACCCCGAGGCTCCCGCGCTTGAACCCAATCCGGCCGATCTGAAGTGGCTCGGCTTGCAGGTCAAGCGTCACGTCTGCCAGGACGACAACCACGCGATCGTCGAATTCGTCGCCCGCTACCGCCAGGCAGGCCGGGCCTCACGCCTGCATGAAATCAGCCGCTTCGAGAAAATCGACGGCCGCTGGTATTACCTGGACGGTGAGTTTCCTGCCTGATACCCGACACATCATCACAGAGGGCCACATGATCTACGAACACACCCAGATCTGGGTGCAAGCCGGACAGCAACAGGCATTCGAAGCCGCCGCCCGCCAGGGGCTGGAGACAGTCATCGCCCGCTCCAAGGGTTATATCGCCCACGAGCTCATCCATGACGTGCACGACCCCTGCCATTACCTGCTGCGCATCGAGTGGCAGACGCTGGAAAACCATCTGGTCGATTTCCGGCAATCGCCTGCCTTCCCGCAATGGCGCGCCTTCATCTCCGATTTTTTCCAGCAGCCGCCCCAGACGGCGCACTACTGCCCGCTCACGGCGGCCTGAGCCGCGCGCTCGGCCCCGCCGCAGGCCGGCCAGCCATGCCGACGTCGCGCCTGCCCCCCCAATCTGATCGCACTCAAAGGAAGAGCAATGATCCGGTGTGTACGCCTGTGGACAGGCAAAGACAAGGAGTCTCACTTCGAGGAAGGCTGGCTGGATCTTCCGAAGGGAGAACGCGGCGACATGCTCAGCGACACCGTCAAGGTACAGAGCATCTCGTTTCGTGAAACCAATGCCGGCGGCAGCTTCAGCTGGCATGAGGCGCCCGCCCGCCAGTTCGTCATCACCTTGAGCGGCACGCTGGAATTCGAAACCCGCAGCGGCGCGACCTTCACGATCCATCCCGGCGATATCCTGCTGGCCGAGGACACCACCGGCGAAGGCCACCGCTGGCGACTGACCGACCAGCAGCCCTGGCGCCGCGCCTATGTGATCTTCGCTGCGGACGCTCAGCCGCCCTTCATCAGCGCCAAACCGTCCGCCTGAGCCCACGAGGAAACCGCCATGTCCACTCCCCTCCCTGGCGCGCCGGCCGACATCATCATGATCGGCGCCGGCATCATGAGCGCCACGCTTGCCACCGTGCTCAAGGAACTGGAGCCGTCGCTCAACATCACCATCCTCGAAGCCCTGCAGGACTGCGCCCAGGAAAGCTCCAACGGCTGGAACAACGCCGGCACCGGCCACGCCGCCAACTGCGAGATGAACTACACCCCTGCCCGGGCAGACGGCACCGTCGACATCAGCGAGGCGCTTGAGGTCAATACCGAATTCGATCTTTCGCGCCAGCTCTGGTCCTATCTGGTGACCAAGGGCGCCATTCCCGACCCGCAGGCATTCATCCACCCTTGCCCACACATGAGCTTTGTCTGGGGCGAAGACAACGTCAAGTATCTGCGCCAGCGCTTCAAGGAAATGTCGGCGCATCATTGCTACCGCGGCATGGAGTACAGCGAAGACCCCAAGCAGATCGCCGAATGGATTCCGCTGGTCATGGAAGGGCGCGATACCAGTGAACCCATCGCCGTCACGCGCATCGTCTCCGGCGCCGATGTCGACTACGGCGCGCTGACCCACCTGCTCATCCAGCAGCTTTCGTGCCAGCCCGGCGTCCAGATCCATTACTACAAACACGTCGACGACCTCACGCGGCAACCGGGCGGCGGCTGGCAGGTCCACGTTCGCGATACCGTCAGCAAGGCCCGCGACACCCTCCATGCCCCCTTCGTCTTTGTCGGTGCGGGCGGCGGGGCCATCGAACTGCTGCAGAAATCCGGCATCCCGGAAGGCCACGGCTACGGCGGCTTCCCGGTCAGCGGCGTGTGGCTGCGTTGCGACGTCGACCGCGTCAGCCAGCGCCACCACGCCAAGGTCTACGGCAAGGCCGCACACGGCTCGCCGCCCATGTCCGTGCCGCACCTGGACACCCGCATCATCAATGGCAAGAAGTCCCTGCTCTTCGGCCCCTATGCCGGTTTCTCGTCACGCTTCCTGAAGCACGGATCCATCACCGACCTGTTCCGCTCGGTTCGCCCGGGCAACGTCCTGCCGATGCTGGATGTAGCCAAGAACAACTGGCAACTCACCGAATACCTTGTGTCCCAGGTACTGCAAAGCAGCGGCCACCAGTTCGAGATGCTGCGCCAGTACTATCCGGAAGTGCGTCAGCACGACTGGACGCACGCGGTGGCCGGCCAGCGCGTGCAGATCATCAAACCGGGCAAGGACACCGTCGGCGTGCTGGAATTCGGGACCGAGCTGGTCACCTCGGCTGATCACAGCCTGGCTGTGCTGCTGGGCGCTTCGCCCGGCGCCTCGACCGCCGCCTTCATCGCCCTGGAGGTGCTGCAGCGCTGCTTTGCAGACCGACTCACGCCGGATGCCTGGCTGCCGCGACTCAAGACCCTCATTCCTACCTACGGCGTCGATCTGAAAACCGACAGCCAGGCCTGCTTCGACACCCGCAAGCAGACCGCCGCCATCCTCCATCTCGATTACGTGTGAAATCCGGCCCGCGGCTCGCGCCGCGGTGGCCCTGCTGGCACGCGGATATCTGCCCGCACCCTATCTCCCTGTCGCCGGCCCGACTCCGCCGCTCTGCCCGCTTGCAGATCGGCGGATCAAAGGCCGGACCAGGCATCACACCGACGGAATACGCCGGCCAGGGTCGGCTGCGTGATCTCGTTCACGAGGGCAGGCAGACAGGGGCGGGAACCGCGCAGATCGGCGACGAAGCCCGACGATCGCGGCCATGAGGACACCAGCGGCGGTACAGCGAGGGGTAAGCGCGGGCAGAGGGGATCGCCGCGCGGGCTGGCCCG
>NZ_FKBR01000008.1:33315-83298 GCF_900078335.1 Bordetella trematum | reverse complement strand
ACAGCCATTACAGGGCACGGTGGGGATTAATGTAGTCTGGTAGGAACCGCCACCGCATTTGAGCCAGGGCAGCAGCCCTGGCTTTTTGCTGTGTGATTCATCCATTGATGCGGCCGTACTCTTTGGGGGGCGGGCCTGAGCGCCCGCCAGGCGGGCATGGCCGATTGGGGCAGGACGCCCGCAGCAGGGATGGGCCGCGCGCGCAGGTCGCTGCACGCGCGGCAAGGGGATCAGGTCGAGGCCTGTTCGCCCTGGGGCATCTCGATTTTGACCTCGAGCACTTCCAGCGAGTCCTGGCGTTCCAGATGCACCTTGATGTCGCCCGGATCGATCTGGACGTACTTCGAGATCACTGCCAGCAGTTCTTGCTGCAACTGCGGCAGGTAGTCGGGCGAGTCGTCACGGCCGCGTTCGTGGGCGAGGATGATCTGCAAGCGTTCTTTGGCAACGCTGGCCGAGGTTTTCTTCTGGCCGAGCAGAAACGACAGAAAAGACATCGTTTACTTTCCTCCGAACAGGCGCTTCAGGAGCCCGGGCTTTTCATAGTCGGTAAAGCGCATCGGGCGTTCTTCACCCACATAGCGCGCCACCACGTCCTTGTAGGCTTCGGAGACGTCGGTGTCCTTCAGGTGGATGGCCGGCAGGCCCTGGTTGGATGCCTGCAGCACCGCTTCGGATTCCGGGATGACGCCGATCAGCTTGATGCGCAGAATGTCTTCGATGTCGCTGAGCGACAGCATTTCGCCTTCGTTGACGCGCTTGGGGTTGTAGCGGGTCAGCAGCAGGTACTCTTTGACCGGCTCTTCGTCGCCTTCGACGGCGCGGCGCGACTTGGCGGCCAGGATGCCCAGGATGCGATCGGAGTCGCGCACCGATGAGACTTCCGGGTTGGTGACCACGAGCGCGTCGTCGGCAAAATAGGCGGCCAGCAGGGCGCCTGTTTCGATGCCGGCGGGCGAGTCGCAGACGATGTAGTCAAAGCCCATTTCCTTGAGCTCGTCGAGCACCTTGCCCACGCCTTCCTGGGTCAGCGCATCCTTGTCGCGCGTCTGGGAGGCCGGCAGGATGAACAGGTTTTCGAGCTGCTTGTCCTTGATGAGCGCCTGTTTGAGCGTCGCTTCGCCCTGCACGACGTTCACGAAGTCATACACCACGCGGCGTTCGCAGCCCATGATGAGGTCGAGATTGCGCAGGCCGACGTCGAAATCGATGACCGCGGTTTTGAAGCCGCGCATGGCAAGGCCCGAAGAAAAACTGGCGCTGCTGGTCGTTTTTCCTACACCGCCCTTGCCGGAGGTCACCACAACAATACGTGTCATGACGATCGAACCCTTATATCCGAAGAAATCGCGTTATCGTAAAGCAAAAAGCCGCTAATGGCTTTTTACATGTGTGTATAAAGGCGGCCTGCCATCAGCCCTTGAGCGCTTCGATGTGCAGGGTGTCGCCATTGAGCCGGACCAGTGCCGGCTGGTTGTGCAAATTGCGATCCAGCTTGTCTTCCACCACGCGGTAGACGCCGGCCACAGCCAGCAGTTCCGCGTCGAGCTGGGTGGTGAAAATCCTTGCCGAGGTGTCGCCTCGCGCGCCGGCCATGGCCTTGCCGCGCAGGGGGCCATAGACATGGATGTTGCCGTCGGCGATCACTTCGGCGCCCTGGCTCACCATCCCGACCACGACCAGATCCGTATGGCGCGCATAGATGCGCTGTCCCGAGCGCAGCGGGCGGGTGATCACCAGCGCGCTGGAGGACTGCGGTCCGGCCGGCGTCGGGCTGGCGGCGGCCGTGGTTTCGCGTGCCGCGCGAGCGGGTACGGCTTCGGCGCTGCTGTCCGCATCGCTTGTTCCGCGCAGTTGCTGTTGCGCTGCCGGACTGGCCTCGGGCGCGGCGGGCACGGGCGTGGCCACATGATTGGGCGGCGCCGGATCGACTGCCTGGGGCGCGCGTTGCGGCAGGGCCGACAGTTCCACCGGCGTCAGGCCGGCGGCTCGGGCGGCCTCCAGGTTGGCGTCTTCGGCGACCACGCCGATGACCGGCAGATTATGGCCCTGCAGAGCCTCTATCAGGGCCGGCCAGTCCAGCGGCTCGCTCACGCGGCTGGCGTCGATGACGACCG
Source organism: Bordetella trematum (assembly GCF_900078335.1). Lineage (GTDB taxonomy): Bacteria > Pseudomonadota > Gammaproteobacteria > Burkholderiales > Burkholderiaceae_B > Bordetella > Bordetella trematum. The sequence goes on along the minus strand of NZ_FKBR01000008.1, from coordinate 81,181 downwards.
GCTCGTTCTCGAAGAAGCTGCCGGCGTCGTGCATGCGTTTGTCCAGCGCCTCGGTCAGCTGAGCGAGGTTGGCGCTGTGCAATACCACGCGAATGGCATAGAGCGTGGCGCTTTTGAAGTCCAGGGCAAGGGATTCGGTTGTCATGTCGGTATCTTGCGGCCGGCCTGGCAGACAGAGGGCCGGTCAGGGTGTCGGGCATGATAACCCGGCTGCCTGCCTTCGGGATGATGAAGAGAGGGGGCCGCCTGCTCGCCCGGCGTTGCGGCCCGGATAGGGCAACGCCCCCGGGTTGCGGGGGCGTTGTGCGGGGCGGGGCGCTCAGGCAGCCCAGGAGTCCTTGAGAGTGACGATGCGGTTGAGCACCGGGGCCTGCTCGCTGGAGTCCTTGCTGTCGACGGTGAAGTAACCCAACCGTTCGAACTGCCAGCTCGCGCCCGGCAGCGGTTCGGTGCCCGGCTCCAGCCAGGCCTGCACGCTGCGGATCGAGTCCGGGTTCAGGCAGGTCAGGAAGTCCTTGTCGCCGCCGTCCGGATGGGGATCGGCGAACAGGCGGTCATACAGGCGCACCTCGGCCGGCACCGCATGCGCGGCGCTTACCCAGGTGATATTGCCCTTGACCTTGACGCTGTCGGCGCCCGGCGTGCCGCTCTTGGTGTCCGGCAGGTACTCGGCCTGGACTTCGATCACATTGCCGTCGGCATCCTTGGTGCAGCCGGTGCAGCGCACCACGTAGCCGTACTTCAAGCGCACCTGGTTGCCCGGGAAAAGGCGGAAGTACTTCTTGGGCGGCTCTTCGCGGAAGTCGTCGCGCTCGATCCAGAGCTCGCGCGAGAAGGGAAACTCCCGCTGGCCGGCTTGCGGATCATGCGGGTTGCGCGGCGCGCTGCATGCTTCGGTCTGGCCTTCCGGATAGTTGGTGATGACCAGCTTGAGCGGGTCCAGCACGGCCACCGAGCGCGGGGCGACCGGATCCAGCACATCGCGCACGGCCTGCTCCAGCAGGCTGTAGTCGATGCGGGCATCTGATTTGCTCACGGCGGTGCGGTCGCAGAACAGCCGGATGGCCGACGCGGGATAGCCACGGCGGCGCATGCCGAACAGCGTGGGCATGCGGGGATCATCCCAGCCATCGACGTGGTTTTCACGCACCAGCTGCAGCAGCTTGCGCTTGCTGGTGACGATGTAGCTCAGGTTGAGACGGGCGAACTCGTATTGATTCGGAAGCGGGCGGGCCAGCTTCTGCAGTTCGGCCAGGCGCTCCAGGATCCAGTTGTAGAAGGGGCGCTGGTCTTCGAACTCCAGCGTGCAGATGCTGTGCGTGATGCCTTCGAGCGCGTCCTCGACCGGGTGGGCCCAGCTGTACATCGGGTAGATGCACCATTTGTTGCCGGTGCGGTGATGCTCGGCATGGCGCACGCGGTACATGACCGGGTCGCGCAGGTTGATGTTGGGCGAGGCCATGTCGATCTTGGCGCGCAGAACCAGGCTGCCGTCCGGATGCTTGCCATCGCGCATCTCGCGCAGACGCTGCAGCGACTCGGCTGCCGGGCGGTCGCGGAAGGGCGAGTTGGTGCCGGGTTCGGTCAGGGTGCCGCGCAGGGCGCGGATCTCCTCGGCGCTCTGCTCGTCGACATAGGCATGGCCGGCCTGCACCAGCGCCTCGGCGAATTCGTACATGAATTCGAAGTAGTCACTGGCGAAGTACAGGTTTTCGTTGCCGTCGGCGTTCCAGTCGAAGCCCAGCCAGCGCACGGCCTCGATGATCGCGTCGACGTATTCCTGCTCTTCTTTCTCGGGGTTGGTGTCGTCGAAGCGCAAATGGCAGACGCCGCCGTACTCCTTGGCCAGCCCGAAGTTCACGCAGATGCTCTTGGCGTGCCCGATATGCAGGTAACCGTTGGGTTCCGGCGGGAAGCGGGTGCGGATGCGGGCGGGGTCGGGCGCCCCCGAGGCCTGCACGGCAGCCGGGCCGGGCTTGCCGGCCCATCGCTTGTTCTGAAAGCGTTGGGCGGCCAGATCGTCTTCAATGATGTTGCGCAAAAAGTTACTGGCAGCGTGCGGCGTCGGGGTCTGGGTCATTCTGCTGAGAAAGAGAAGTAATCGGCCATAAAAGAGGCATTTTGCCACGTTCGGCCAGGATTTCCGTTGCAAGTACGCCTCCCGCGGCCGGGGAAGTCGCTCTACACTACCGTCCATCATGAATATCGCCCCTCTTTTGCTTGCCCGGGTGCAGTTCACGGCAAGCCTGAGCTTTCTGGCCTTGTTCCTGGCGTTCTCCATGGCGCTGGCCTGGGTGCTGCTGTATTTCAAGCTGCGCGCCCATGGCGGCAAGCCCTGCTGGATCGCGGCCTATCGTTTCTGGGTCCGCGTGTTCGCCCTGTCTTTTGTTCTGGCCCTGGCCGGAGCGATGCCCGTGCTGCTGCAGCTGCCAAGTCTGTGGCCCGGGCTGATGGACAAGATCGGCAACGTGGCCGGCCCCCTGATCGGCTTCGGGGTGCTGTCGGTGTTCGTCCTGAAATCCTGTTTCCTCGGTGTGATGCTGTTCGGTCAGCGTCGGGTGCCCGCCTGGGCGCATACCCTGGCCGTCCTCATGGTGGCGCTCGGCCAACTGGTGACGCTCGGCTGGGTGGTCTGCCTGCAATCCTGGATGCAGACCCCGGACGGCGCGGCCCTGGTCGATGGCCGCTACCTGGTCTATGACTGGGTCAGCGTGGTCCTCAATCCTTCTTTTGCCTGGCGCATGGGGCTGACGGTGGCGCAGGCCTTCCTGGCCGCCGCCTTCCTGATGCTGGGGGTCATGGCGCTGCAGGCCCTGCGGCGCCGGCTCGATGACGGCGAACGCCACGCCTACCGCAGCGCGCTGGTGCTGGCCCTGGTCGCCTCGCTGGCGCAGGCGCCGCTGGCCTGGGGGCTGGGCGAAGTCGTGGCGCGCCTGCAGCCGGCCAAGGCAGCCGCCCTGGCCGGGTACTGGCACAGCGGCACGCCGCCTGCCCTGGTGCTGGCCGGCTGGCCCGACGCCGATGCGCAGCGCAATCTGGGCGCCTGGGAGATTGCCGATGGCGGCGCGCGCTGGCTGACCCACGATGCCGACAAGGGCGCCATCGGTCTGGACCGCTATGCCGGCATGACGCCGCCCGTATCCTTCGTGTTCCTTTCGCTGCGTTTGCAGTGGCTGCTGGGTGCGCTGATGGGGGGGGTGGCGCTGGGCTCGCTCATTCTCGGCCTGCGGCGTCGCCAAGACCCGGCTGCGCTGCCGCGCGTGTGGCTACGCGTGCAGACCGGCATGATGTTCGCCGGTGCGCTCACCGTGGTGCTGGGCGTCTGGGTGGCGCAGGTGGGGCTGCAGCCGTACATGGTCAATCGCAGCGTCACCCAGGCCGAGGTGCTGGGCAGCGTGTCTGCAGCCACGCTGGGCTGGGGCCTGGCTGCCTATGCCGTGCTTTATGGCATCTTGATCGCGGCCTTCTTCGGCATGTTGTTGCACGCGGCGCGCTACGGCGTGGTGCCCGTGCGCAAGATCGGAGCAACCGTATGATTGCCACACTGGCTGCCTCGCAAGGGCTCAATCCCCAGGATCCGATGTTCTGGATCCCGCTGGTTTTCATGGGGTTGCTGTTGTTGCTCATCGCCGCCGGCATCGTCCTGGACGGCTTTGACATCGGCGTGGGGTTGCTGCTGCAACTGGCCCCGGCCGAAGAGCGCGGCCGCCTGATGGGCATGCTCAGCCCCTGGCGCGATGCCAACGAATCCTGGCCGCTGCTGGGGATCGGGCTGTTCGGCGCGGCGTTCCCGTTCGCCTGGGGCGCCATCATGGGCAAGCTCTACGGGCCGCTGACGATCATGGTGCTGGGCATCGTGCTGCGCAGCGTGGCCTTCGAGTTCCGTATCCGTGCGCGCAACGAGCACAAGCCGCGCTGGATCTTCGGTTTCTGGCTGGGCTCCCTGCTGACCGCCTTCGGGCAAGGGATGGTGCTTGGCCGTCTGGCCACCGACTACCAGAGCGATGCCGGCTATGGGTGGTTCACCCTGTTTGTGGGTTTGTGCGCGGTGGCGGCCTATGCCTTGCTGGGCGCCTGCTGGCTGGTGATGCGCCTGGAGGGCGAAATGCAGCGCCGCGCCTCCACCTGGGCCCGCCACGGCATCCGCTGGACGGCCGCCGGCATGGTGGCCATCGCCGTGACCCTGGGCTTGGCCAATGCGGGCATCTTCTACAAGTGGAGCAATGCCGGTCATCTGGGTGCGGCCGCGGCAGTCTGGGCCGCCATGCTGCTGGGTTTCGTGGTCGCCGAGATGCTGCTCATGCGCCTGCCCGGCAAGGCAGACCGTTACGCCTGGCTGCCCTTCGTGTTGTGTGTGTTGCTCTACCTGCTCATGCTGGGCGGGCTGGCGTACAGTTTCTTCCCCTACCTGATCGCCGACGACATGACCATCTGGGACGGCAGTGGCGCGCTTGACGCCATGCGCCTGGTTCTGGCCGGTGTGGTAATCGGCGTGCCGGTGCTCTTGGTCTTCAATCTGCTGGTCTACCGCAACGTGCTGGGCAAGGAGCGCCGCCCGGTGCCCCTGCTGCCGCCTCCCGGCTGAACCTCAGGTTCTGGGCAGGCGGATGCGTACCAGCAGGCCGCCGGCGGGGCCACGCTCCAGCTTGAGCGAGCCGCCGTGGGCGCGGGCGATGGCCTCGGCCAGCGCCAGGCCCAGGCCGACATTGCCACTGCGGGTGCGCGCGTCATCCAGGCGGGCGAACGGTCGCAATGCTTCTTCATGCCGCTCGGGCGCAATGCCAGGCCCATGGTCGGACACTTCAATGATGGCTTCCCGATCGTCCTGGCGCAGGCGCACGTCGATGGGTGGCGCGCCGTGGTGCAGGGCGTTGCTGATCAGGTTGTCCAGCAGCCGGCCCAGGGCGACGGCGTCGCCTTCGATGGTGGGGCCGGCGTCATCGTTCATGTCCAGCGTGATGGTGGTGCCGGCGCCCTGCCAGCCGTGGACGCGTTCGCGTATCCATTCGGCCAGATTCAGCGGCGCGTAGTGATAGGCCGCCGGATCGGTGCCGCGCACGAAGCCGATGAACTGGTCCACCATGTGCTGCATGTCCTGGAGGTCTTTGCGCAGCCCTTCCTTGAGGGTGGGGTCATCGGTCATCTCGATGCGCAACCACATGCGCGAGAGCGGGCCTTTCAGATCATGGGGCAGGCCGGACAGCAGCGTGCGGCGCACCGAATCGGATTCGGCCAACGCATCGAGCATGGCATTGAAGCGTTCGCCCAGCACCTGGGTTTCGTGCGGGCCGGAGGGTTCCACCCGCTGCGGCTGGCCGGCAGCCAGACGGTCGGCGGCATCGGCCAGCCGGGTGAGCGGACGGGTGATGTGCCAGGAGAAGCCCACGGCCAGCAGCAGGATCAGCCCCAGCCCTCCCAGCCAGATGGCGACCAGCGGGGTGGCCACCGGTGGATCCAGACGGTCCAGCGGGATGACCAGCCATTCGCGCAGCCCGGGGGCGTCGTCGTTGCTGGTGTCGGGCGCCAGCGAAATGAAGATCTCGGGGCGCGGTCCGCGCGACAGGGCTACCCGCGTGCCATCGTCCAGGTGGCGGTTGAGTTCGTCGATCAGATCACGCAGGTCGCGGCGCAGATCGTCCGAGGCCGGCGGAGGGGGTGGGGGGCGGCGCAGGTCTGCGTGCTCGTCGCGCCTTTCGCGCGCGTCGCCCCGTTCCTCGCGCCCTTCGCGCCGGCGCATCATGCTGCCCTCCATGGCGCCGCCGTCGGGGCGGGCCTGGGCGCGGTGATGCGGGTGTTGCAGGCGCGCGCCAGCTGGCAGACCGCGCGCCCACCAGCGCCATTGGTTCTGCGAGGCACTGCGCACGAACTCGGCGCGCTGGTCGGCGGGCACGGCCCGCAGCGCGGCCTGCAGGGTGCGGATGGTCGTGGCGATATAGCCGATGGCCACGTCTTCGATGAACTTGTGACGGTAATAGGATACGGTTGCCAGCGTGGCGGCCTGGGCCAGCAGCACGGCTCCCAGCACCAGCAGGATCAGGCGGGTGCGCAGCGAGCGCGGCAGCAGGTGGCGCAGCAGGGCGGTCATGCGGGTCAGGGGGCGAAACGGTAGCCGATGCCCCAGACGGTCTGGATCCAGCGCGGCTGTTTGGGATCTTCTTCGATGGCGCGGCGCAGGCGCAGGATGGCGATATCGATGGCGCGGTCATTGCGCTCGCCGCTTTCGTCGTCGCGCGCCAACGCCAGCAGGCGTTCGCGCGACAGCGGCTTGCCGGCATTGCGCACCAGGGCTTCCAGCAGATTGATCTCGCCGCCTGTCAGCTTGACCGCTTCATTGTCGCGCAGCAGCTGGCGCAATGCCGGGTCGAAAACGAAGGGGCCGAAGCGCACCGGCTGATCCTTGGTCAGCGCCGAGGGGCCGCGCTTGCGTCGCAGTACGGCCTCGATGCGGGCCAGCAGCTCGCGCGGATCGAAAGGCTTGCCGAGGTAGTCGTCGGCCCCGGCCTCCAGGCCGATGATGCGATCGACCGCCTCGTCGCGGGCGGTCAGCAGGATCACAGGGATATCCTCTCCCTGTTCGCGCAGGCGCCGGCAGGCATCGGCGCCATCTCCGCCGGGCAGCATGCGATCGAGCACCAGCAGGTCGGGGGCATAGCGCGTGATGCGGGCGGCCAGGTCGCTGGCGTCCGGCGCCAGCAGGGTGTCGTAGCCATGCCGGTTCAGGTAGTCGGCCAGCAGTTGGCGCAAGGCGGGGTCGTCATCGACGACCAGCAGCTTGGTGTGCGGAGTTTCCATAGAGCCATAGTGCCCGGACCGGGGCTTGCCGGGCAAGAGCCGGGTAACGACCTGAAATAAGACTTGAACCAATTCGCCCTAGAATAGTCTTCTCTTGCTGCCGGCATTGGCTTGCGCCTCGGCCGGCTCTCTTTTTGCCGTTTCTCCTATGCCACGCCAGGGGATTGTCTTTCGGAAGCGCGCCATGCGCGGCGCGCGTGCAGTCATCGCCGCCGCCTGCGGGCTGGCCGCTGCCGCGGTCAGCGCCGCGCCCGACGTGTTGCTTCCCTATCTGCCGACCGAGCGTTCCGCCGCGCCGCCTGTCGAGCCTTCGCGCGGTATCGAGGCGTTGGCGCCTTATGCCGTGTTGCCGGTGACCGAGAAGGCCAGCGTGGCCGCGCGGCCGCTGCCGCCACCGGCCGAGTTCTGCGCAGATTGGGCTGGACCGCCCATGCCCCCGGCGCTGGCCGGCGAGGGCGGCACCATGCCGCCGCCCGAATGCCAGCTGGACGCCGCCGACGGTCGCGAGGCGGTCGGCGCCCTGGGGCTGCGGCTGGAGCCGGCTGAGCTCACCGCTATGCGACCCCGATTGATGCAGGGCGTGTCCCTGCCGCAGCGGCGTTGGTTCTCGGCAGTGCAGCCACGTCCGGTGCTCAGCTATGGCGATCGCCACTGGCTGTATCAGGACCATCAGGCGCCTGCCGTGGGTCTGGGCCATGTCACGGCCCGGGCGCCGGCCTGGGGCAGCTCGGCGACGATCGGTGGCTTGCAGATTTCCGAGCGCTACGACAGCGCCAGCAATCTGCAGCAAGGCGAAATGGGCTATTCCTCCTCGGTGGGCCGGCTCAATCTGATGGACCCGGCCGCCACCGAGGGCGAAGTGGCCTATGGGGCCGCCGCCGGCAGCGGCACGGTGCGCTATGGTCTGACGTCCAGCCTGACCCTGGAGGGGCAGCTGCAATCGGCTCCCGGGCTGACTACGCGCGGGCTGGGCACGCGCTATGACGCAGGCAGCGCGGGCACTTTCGAGGCTGGCGTCACCCAGAGCCGGCTGGAGGATGTGCAGGCCTGGCGCTATCGCTTCGGCTACAGCGTCATGATGGCCGACACCGTCAGGCTGGGCGTGCGGGGCGAGGGGGTGGATGCCGGTTTCGGCGATCTGGGCAACTATTACGCCGGCGCCAACGGCCAGACCCTGATGCGCAGCACGCTGTCGGCCGGGGTGCCGCTGCATGGCATGGGCACGCTGAGCGGCACCTACACGTCCACCGCGCAGGGACATGGCGAAGCCACCGAGCGGCGATTCGGGCTGGAGCACAGCATCGAACTGGAGTCGAAGGCCCAGCTGGCGGTGGGGGCTGACCGTGATCTGCTTTCCGGCGAGTATGGCTGGCGGGCCCGCTTGTCCCTGCCCGTGGATGTGTTCATGCGTGGGCATTGGCTGGGTTTCTGAACCCTGGCGGCGGCGCTGGCTTAAAATCCCGCCCTATGACTCAAATCCTGGCCTCCCATGTCTGACCCGCGCGCGCTCGGCGTGTTGCAGCGCGTCTTTGGTTACGAATCCTTCCGTGGCGAACAGCAGGCCATCGTCGAGCATGTCATCGGCGGCGGCGATGCCCTGGTGCTCATGCCTACCGGCGGCGGCAAGTCGCTGTGCTATCAGGTGCCCGCGCTGGTGCGCGAAGGCACCGGCATCGTCGTCTCCCCCCTGATTGCGTTGATGCAGGATCAGGTGGACGCCCTGACCGAGCTCGGCGTGCGTGCGGCCTTCCTCAATTCGACCCAGGACTGGCAGCAGGTGCGCGAGGTCGAGCAGGCTTTCGTTGCCGGCGAGCTGGATCTGCTTTACGTGGCGCCCGAGAGGCTGCTGACCGACCGCTGCCTGCAACTGCTCGAACGGGGCCGCATTGCGCTGTTCGCCATTGACGAGGCGCACTGCGTATCGCAATGGGGGCATGACTTCCGGCCCGAGTATCTGGGCCTGTCCATGCTGCACGAACGCTGGCCGGACGTGCCGCGTATTGCGCTCACGGCCACGGCGACCGCCGACACGCGCAGCGAGATCGCCCAGCGCCTGTCGCTGGATCAGGCGCGCCATTTCGTCGCCAGCTTCGATCGTCCCAACATCCGCTATCGCATCATCGAGAAGAACGAGGTGCGCCGGCAGCTGCTCGAAATGATCCGCAACGAGCACGAGGGCGATTCGGGCGTGGTCTATTGCCTGTCGCGCGCCCGGGTCGAGGATACGGCCAACTTTCTGTGCGAGCAGGGCATCCATGCCCTGCCTTACCATGCCGGCCTGAGCGCCCAGGTGCGCGCGGAGAACCAGTCGCGCTTTCTGCGCGAGGATGGGGTGGTCATGGTGGCCACCATTGCTTTTGGCATGGGGATCGACAAGCCTGATGTGCGCTTCGTCGCCCACATCGACCTGCCCAAGTCGGTCGAGGGCTACTACCAGGAAACCGGCCGGGCCGGCCGCGACGGCCTGCCTGCCACCGCATGGCTGGCGTATGGGCTGCAGGACGTGGTGCAGCAGCGCCGCATGATCGACGAGTCTCCCGGCGATGACGGCTACCGGCGTCGTCTGGGGCAGCAACTGGACGCCATGCTCGCGCTGTGCGAGACGGTCGAGTGCCGGCGCGTCCGCTTGCTGGCCTATTTCGGCCAGAACATCACGGCCTGCGGCAATTGCGACGTCTGCCTAGAACCACCCGAAACCTGGGACGGCACCGTGGCTGCCCAGAAAGTGCTGTCGGCGGTATATCGCCTGGGCAAGGAGCGCGGCCAGCGCTATGGCGCCGGCCATATCATCGACATCCTGCGCGGCAAGAGCAGCGAGCGCACCCGCCAGCACGACCATGAGTCGCTCAGCGTGTTCGGGATCGGCGCCGATCTCTCCGAAAGCGCCTGGCGCGGCGTCTTGCGCCAGCTGCTGGCCAAGGGCTTGCTGATGGTCGATCACGATGGCTACGGCACCCTGGCGCTCACCGAGGCCAGCCGCAACGTGCTGCGTGGCGAAACCCAGCTGATGCTGCGGCGCGAGCCGGAAAAGAAAGCCCGCAGCCGTGGCGGCGTGCGGACCAAGGCGCCGGTGATCGACCTGCCGGCCGATCGCATGCCGGTGTTCGAGGCGCTGCGAGCCTGGCGCGCCGAGGTGGCGCGCGGCAATGGCGTGCCGGCCTATGTGATCTTCCATGACGCCACGCTGCGCGAGATCGCGCTGGCCGAACCGCAATCGTTGCAGGATCTCGGCCATATCAGCGGCGTCGGCGCGCGCAAGCTGGAAGCCTACGGCAAGGAAATCCTGCGCTGCGTCTCGCGTCCGGGTTGAATCAGGCGCCGAACAGCTCGCCCGAGGCGGCCTGGGCGCCGGACGGCGGCGTCAGCCCCAGGTGGCGCCAGGTGGTCTGGGTGGCCATGCGCCCGCGCGGCGTGCGCTGCAGGTATCCGTGCTGGATCAGGTAGGGCTCGATGACATCTTCGATGGTGTCGCGTTCTTCGCCAATGGCCGCCGCCAGGCTGTCCACGCCGACCGGGCCGCCATCGAATTTATGCACGATCGCTTCTAGCAGCTTGCGGTCCATCAGATCCAGCCCCTGCGGGTCCACCTCCAGCATGGCCAGGGCCTGCCCGGCCGACGCGGTGTCGATGCGCCCGTCGGTCTTGACCTCGGCGTAATCGCGCACCCGGCGCAGCAGGCGGTTGGCGATGCGCGGCGTGCCGCGAGCGCGCCGCGCCACTTCATTGGCGCCTTCCGGCGTGATGTCCGCATTGAGCAGCTTGGCGCTGCGGGTGACGATATGGGCCAGATCGGCGGTGTTGTAGAACTCCAGCCGCGAGACGATGCCGAAACGGTCGCGCAGCGGGTTGGTCAGCATGCCGGCACGGGTGGTCGCGCCCACCAGCGTGAACGGCTGCAGGTCCAGTTTGACGCTGCGTGCCGCCGGGCCCTCGCCGATGAGGATGTCGATCTGGAAATCTTCCAGGGCCGGGTAGAGGATTTCCTCGACCATGGGCGAGAGCCGGTGGATTTCGTCGATGAACAGGACGTCGTTCGGCTCCAGGTTGGTGAGCAGCGCGGCCAGGTCGCCCGGGCGTTCGAGCACCGGCCCGGAGGTCTGGCGCAACTGCACCCCCATTTCATGGGCGATGATGTGGGCCAGGGTGGTCTTGCCCAGCCCCGGCGGGCCGAACAGCAGGACGTGGTCGAGCGACTCGCGCCGCTTGCGCGCGGCCGCGATGAAAATCTCCAGCTGCTCGCGGGCGCGCTGCTGGCCGACGTAATCTTGCAACGACTTGGGGCGCAGGGCGCGCTCGATCGACTCTTCGTTGGGCGAGACGGGCGCCGGCGTCACCAGGCGCTGGGCGTCCGGGCGGGAGGAAAGCGAGTCAGACTGGATGGCCATGGCGGATAAACGACGTAACTGGTTGCTTGTACAGCATTTTCGCATGTCGTGGGGACGGGCTCCAGCAGTTTGCCCTAAACCGTCCGGCACGGGCAGAATGCCGGTGTGATTCTCTAGGGGCGTCATATGCACATTCTGGTCATCGGCGGCACGGGTTTCATCGGGCGTCACGTGCTGGCGCGTCTGGCGCATGCCGGCCACCGGCTCACGGTGCCGGTGCGCGCCTTGCGCCGCGGTGAGGCGCTGCGCGTACTGCCCGGGGTGACATTGCTGGCTTGCGATGTGCACGACGACGCGGCGCTGACGAGCCTGTTGCCGGGCGTCGACGCCGTGGTCAACCTGGTCGGCATCCTGCATGGTGGTCGCGGCGACCCGTATGGCGCGGGTTTTGCGCGGGCTCACGTGGAGCTGCCGCAACGACTGGCGCGCGCCTGCCGGCAGCATGGCGTGCCGCGTCTGGTGCATGTCAGCGCCCTGGGCGCTGACAGCGCCGGCCCCAGCATGTATGCGCGCTCCAAGGGCGATGGCGAGGCCGCGCTGCGGCAGGCCTGGGACGCGCCCGGGCGTGCGGGCTGGACCGTGCTGCGTCCCTCGGTCGTCTTCGGGCCGGATGACCATTTCACCACTCTGTTCGCGCGTCTGGCGCGCTGGCTGCCGGTGTTGCTGCTGCCGGGAGCCGACAGCCGCATGCAGCCGGTCTATGTGGGCGACGTGGCGCGGGCGGTGCAGACCGTGCTCGATGACCCGACCACGGGTGGCGGCATCTACGAGCTGGCCGGCCCGGAGGCCTTCACGATGGCCGAACTGGCGCGGCGCTGCGCGCGCTGGAGCGGTCATCCTCGCCCGGTGTTCGGCCTGCCTTCGTGGCTGGCGCGCCTGCAGGCGCGCCTGTTCGAGTGCCTGCCGGGCGAGCCGCTGGTTTCGCGCGACAATCTCGATTCGATGTCGCGCGACAACGTCGCCAGCGGTCCGCCGGATCCCGCGCTGCGGTTACGGCTCACGGCCCTGGATGCGGTGGCGCCACGTTATCTGGGGCGCCGGCCGGCGCGTTAAGGCTCGCGCCCGGCGCCTCAGCGCGCCAGCGCCTTGAGGGCCTGGCGGATGCCGTCGGAGACATCCACGCCTTCGGGCAGGGTCTTGAGTGCCAGCAAGGACTCTTTTTCCGAGTATCCCAGCGCCAGCAAGGCGTTGAGAATGTCGCTCTGGTTGTCGGGCACGGCCTGGATGGCCGCGCCGATGTCCGCGCCCAGCTTGCCGCGCATCTCCAGCAGCAGGCGTTCGGCGGTTTTCTTGCCGATGCCGGGCACGCGCGTCAGGCGGCCGGTTTCCTGCAGGGTGATGGCCTGCGACAGTTCGCTGACCGACATGCCCGACAGCACGGCCAGGGCGATGCGCGCGCCCACGCCGCTGACCTTGATTAGCTGTCGGAACGTGGCTCGTTCCTGGGCCGTGCCGAAGCCGTACAACAGCTGGGCGTCCTCGCGCACCACCAGATGGGTGTAAAGCGTGACGCGCGCGCCGGTTTCCGGCAGCGCGTACAGCGTGCTCATGGGCACGTCGATGTCATACCCCACGCCATTGACGTCGACACAGACGACGGGCGGGGATTTTTCGATCAGGGTTCCAGTAATGCGTCCGATCATGGATAGCGTCTCGCCTCGGGGGGCCGCGGCGCGGCCGATGGGCGGGATTCTATACGGTCAGCCGAGAAGGCGGCCGCGGCGCAGCCGGGCCTTGCCGCTGCTTGCGCCCGAAGACACGGCGGCCAGGCGATCCTGCAACGGTCCGATGTGGGCATGGCAGATGGCGCAGGCCAGGGCGTCGGCGGAGTCGGGGGCGGGGGTGCCATCCAGCGACAGCAGGTGGCGCACCATGGTCTGGACCTGTTCCTTGGCGGCCCGGCCGGTGCCGACCACGGCCTTCTTGATCTGCAGCGCGGTGTACTCGTGCACCAGCAGACCGCTGTCGGCCAGCGCGCACAGCGCCGCGCCGCGCGCCTGCCCGAGCAGCAGGGTCGAGGCCGGGTTGGTGTTCAGAAAGACGATCTCGAGCGCGGCCACATCGGGCCGCGTCTCGCGCGCCACCTCGCGCAGATTGTCGAGAATGACGCGCAGACGCTGCGCCAGGCCGAGATCCGGCGGCACCACAATCGTGCCGCTGGCGACATAGCGCAGGTGCATGCCATCGACGTCGACCACACCGAAGCCGGTGCGGCGCAGGCCGGGGTCGACGCCGAGGACCCGCATCAGTGGCGGAAGTGGCGGGTGCCGGTCAGCACCATGGCAATGCCATGCTCGTCGGCAGCGGCGATGACCTCATCGTCGCGCACGCTGCCACCGGGCTGGATCACGCAGGTCGCACCTGCCGCCACCACCACGTCCAGGCCATCGCGGAACGGGAAGAAGGCGTCCGAAGCCACGGCCGAACCCTGCAGTGTCAGGCCGGCGTTCTCGGCCTTGATCGAGGCAATGCGGGCAGAGTCGATGCGGCTCATCTGGCCGGCGCCCACGCCCAGCGTCATGCCGCCGCCGACGAACACGATGGCGTTGGACTTGACGTACTTGGCGACTTTCCAGGCGAAGGCCAGGTCGTTCATTTCGGCTTCGGTGGGCTGGCGGCGCGACACCACCTTGAGCGCGTCGCGCGGCACTTGGAAGGCGTCCGGGGTCTGCACCAGCCAGCCACCGCCCACACGCTTGACGTCAAAGGCGTTCTGGCCGGCGCCGGTGGGCACCTCCAGCACGCGCACGTTCTTCTTGGCGGCAAGGATGGCCAGGGCGGCGCCGTCATAGGACGGCGCCAGCAGCACCTCCACGAACTGGCCGCTCACGGCTTCGGCGGTTGCCGCATCGACCGGACGGTTGAAGGCGATGATGCCGCCGAAAGCCGAAGTCGGGTCGGTCTTGAAGGCCTTCTGGTAGGCCTCCAGCGTGTTTGCGCCCACGGCCACGCCGCAGGGGTTGGCGTGTTTGACGATCACGCAGGCGGCCGATTCGAAGCTGCGCACGCACTCCCAGGCGGCGTCGGCGTCGGCAATGTTGTTGTACGACAGTTCCTTGCCCTGCAGCTGGCGGTAGTTGCCCAACAGGCCGGCCGGACGCTGCGGATCGACGTAGAACGCGGCCGTCTGGTGGGGGTTTTCGCCGTAGCGCAGCGCCTGCGCCTGCTGCATCTGGATGGTCAGGGTGCGCGGCCATTCCTGGCGGGCCGGAGCCGCTTCCTGAGCGGGGGCGGCGTCGGTCAGGCTGGTGAGATAGGAGGCGATGGCGCCGTCGTAGGCGGCCGTGTGGGCATAGACTTTGGCGGCCAGCTCCAGACGCAGCGCATAGGAGGGGCTGCCGGCCTGGTCGATCTCGTGCAGCACGCGGCTGTAGTCGGTCGGGTCGATCACGACCGTCACGCCACCGGCCTCGGTGCCGTGGTTCTTGGCGGCGGCGCGCAGCATGGCCGGGCCGCCGATATCGATGTTCTCGACCGCGTCGGCGAAAGTGCAGCCGGGCTTGGCCACCGTTTCACGGAAGGGGTAGAGGTTCACCACCAGCATGTCGATGCGATCGATGCCTGCGCCGGCAATGGTGTCCATGTGCTCCTGGCTGTCGCGGCGCGCCAGCAGGCCGCCGTGAATCTTGGGGTGCAGGGTCTTGACGCGGCCGTCGAGGATTTCCGGCGAGCCGGTGTGCTGGGCCACTTCGGTGACCTCCAGGCCGGATTCGGCCAGCAGGCGAGCAGTGCCGCCGGTCGACAGCAGGCGCACGCCGCGGGCGGCCAGGGCCCGGGCAAACTCGACGATGCCGGTCTTGTCAGACACGGAAAGCAGGGCGGTTTCGATCTTCATGTTGTGGATGGTGTGAGGCGTCGGTGCTAGGGACGCGGAGAGAGAGGAAATCGGGCAGCC
Organism: Bordetella trematum; assembly: GCF_900078335.1. Lineage (GTDB taxonomy): Bacteria > Pseudomonadota > Gammaproteobacteria > Burkholderiales > Burkholderiaceae_B > Bordetella > Bordetella trematum. Next base: position 66,109 of record NZ_FKBR01000008.1, on the reverse strand, counting down.
TGGCGGCGCGACCTAGGGCTGGATATTGTGGGCGAGCAGCTTTTTGCGCAGCGTGTTGCGGGTGATGCCCAGCATCTCGGAAGCGCGTGACTGGTTGCCGCCGGCACGCTCCAGTGCGACTTCCAGCACCGGACGCTCGACGCAGCGCATCACCATATCCCACATGTCGTGGGGTTCGGAGTCGCCCAGGTCTTCGAAATAGCGCTCCAGGCTGACACGCACGCATTCTTCCAGGACATCTTTTTTGCTCATTTTGACTGAGAGTACAAATATTTTTATGGTGGGGCTGGTGCTTATGCCACCAGCAGGGTGGGGGCGGCGGACCGGTTTGCGGCGCCGTCGCCCGAAAGCGAGTGATCGAACCACTCGGCCACCGCGCGGAACTGGTCGGCGGTGTTGTCGATGCGGTTCATGTGGTTGCGGAACGCTTCGGCGCCCGGCAAGGCGTCGATATACCAGCCGATATGCTTGCGCGCACTGCGCACGCCGGTATGTTCGCCATAGAAACGGTAGTGGTCGTCCAGGTGCTCGAGCAGCAGGTCGCGCATCTCGGTGAGGTCCGGCGCCGGCAGCTTCTGCCCGGTGCGCAGGAAATGATCGATTTCGCGGAAGATCCAGGGGCGTCCCTGCGCGGCGCGGCCGATCATGATGGCATCGGCGCCGGTATAGTCCAGCACCTGGCGGGCTTTCTCCGGACTGTCGATATCGCCGTTGGCGATGACCGGGATGCTGATCTCGGCCTTGACGGCCCGGATCGTGTCGTACTCGGCCTCGCCGGTATACAGGTCGCAGCGGGTGCGGCCATGCAGGGTCAGGGCGGCGATGCCGCTTTGTTCGGCCAGGCGCGCCACGCGCAGGGCATTGCGGCTGGCGCGGTCCCAGCCGGTGCGGGTCTTGAGCGTGACCGGCACGCCCAGCGGCGCACACGCACTCACCACGGCGTCCAGGATGCGCGCGATCAGGTCTTCATGGCGCAGCAGGGCCGAGCCCGAGGCGAGGTTGCACACCTTCTTGGCCGGGCAGCCCATGTTGATATCGATGATGCGAGCGCCTTTGTTCACATTGAACACCGCGGCTTCTGCCATCATCTCGGGGTCAGCGCCTGCGATCTGCACCGAAACTGGCGCTATCTCGCCTTCGTGGTTCAGGCGTCGGGAGGTCTTCACGCTATCCCACAGACGCGGGTTGCTGGCGGCCATCTCGGACACGGCATAACCCGCCCCCAGCCGCTTGCAGAGCTGGCGGAAAGGACGATCCGTCACCCCGGCCATGGGGGCGACGAAAACATTGTTGGGAAGGGACCAGGGGCCGATGCGCATGCTCACATTTTAACCGTCTTGACGCCGGCCTCGCTTGTAACGGGTCGCAAGCCGTGGAAAACGGCTGGCGGCGGGGCCGGAGGCAGGCTAGACCCGCAGCCCTTGCAGCAGATGCCGCGCCAGTGGCGCGCGCAGGGGCGCGGCCAGATCCAGGGCCAGCAGGCTCAGGCCGCAGGCATGTTCGACGGCGGGCTGGCCGGTGGCGAAAGCGCGCGGCATCAGGTCGGTCAGGCAGGCCGTGACCCAGCGGTCGGCGCGCCGCGATCGGGCAAATCCAGCCAGCCGCTCGCGGGGATCCTGTTCCGGTTGCCAGCCTTGCAGGGCCTGGGCCAGTTGCGCGGTATCACGCAGGCCCAGGTTCAGGCCCTGGCCGGCCACCGGATGCAGCGTCTGGGCCGCGTTGCCGATGGTGGCCACCCTGCCCTGTACCTGGGTGTGGCGGGCCTTGAGCTGCAGCGGGAAGACATGGCGCGGGGCCTGGCTGCTCAGGCGGCCCAGGCGGTCGCCAAAAGCGGTGGTCAGTTCCGCAGAGAAGCGCGCATCGTCGAGCGCGGCCAGTTCGGCTGCGCGCGCGGGGGCGGCGCACCAGACCACCGAATAGCTGCCCGCCAGCTGAGGGTGCGGCAGCAATGCCAGCGGCCCTTCGCGGGTGAAGCGTTCCCAGGCCCAGCCGGCGCGCGGCAGACTGGCCTGGGCGCTGGTGAGCAGGGCATGCTGGCCGTAGTCGCGCTGCACATCGGCGCCAGCCGCGCCGTCGCATTGCACGGCGACCCGGCAACGCAGGTCCTGTTCGCCCTGGCGGACCAGCACGGTGTCGGCATCCTGGGATGCGATGTGGGCCAGCGGGCCCGGCAGCAGCGTCACGCCGCTGCGGGCCACCTGGTCGGCCAGGCGGGCATGTAATCCGGAATAGGGCACGACGCTGCCCAGCTGGGGCACGCCGAACTCCTGGTGGTCGATGACGGTACGGCCCAGGCGGCCTCGTTGCGAGACATGCACCTGACGGATGTCGGCCGACTGGGCCGGCCAGGCGGCCAGGCTTTCGAGCAGCACGCGGCTGCCCTGGTTCAGGGCGAGCACGCGCGGATCGGCGGCCGGCGCGGCATGCGCGGCAGGGCCGGACAACAGGGCAATACGCGCCGGATCGGGGTGCTGGCGGGCCAGCAGCAGCGCCAACGCCTGGCCGACCGGGCCGGCGCCCAGTATGGCGATGTCATAGACCATTGCATTCATGGGGCGGGATTTTAACCGGCGCGTCAAGCGGCTGCGCCAGGCGGCAGGGTTGTCCGGGATTACTCGCGCATCAGCGCTTCGATCTCGCGTGCATCGACCGGCACGCCGCGTGTGATCAACTCACAGCCTTCTTCGGTGATCAGGGCGTCATCTTCGGTGCGTATGCCGATATCCCAGAAGGCCGGCGGCACGTCATCGGCGCGTGGCACGTAGATGCCCGGTTCGATGGTGAGTGTCATGCCGGGTTCCAGCAGGCGCCAGGGGCGCGGGGCGCCGGGCTGCGGCGCCGGGCCGCGGTAGTCGCCCACGTCGTGCACATCCAGGCCCAGCCAGTGGCCGGTGCGATGCATGTAAAAGCGCGCATAGGCGCCGGATTCCAGCACGCCGTCCAGGCTGCCCTGCAGCAGCTTCTCGTCGAGCATGCCCTGGGCCAGGACGCGCAGCGCTGCCTGGTGGCCTTCGTCCCAGTGGCGGCCCGGCGCGGTGGCGTCGGCGGCCGCCTGCTGGGCAGCCACCGTCAGGTCGTACAGGGCGCGTTGCGGCCCGCTGTAACGGCCATTGACGGGGAAGGTTCGGGTGATGTCGGCGGCGTAGCTGTCGAATTCGCAGCCAGCGTCGATCAGCACCAGATCGCCATCGCGCAGCTCGGCGTCGCCGGCCGGGTAGTGCAGGATGCAGGCATTGGCGCCGGCGGCCACGATGCTGTTGTAGGCGGGGGCCTGGGCGCCATGACGGCGGAATTCATACAGCAGTTCGGCTTCGAGTTCATATTCACGCATGCCGGGGCGGGCCGCCCGCATGGCGCGGGCATGCGCGCCGGCCGAAATGCGTGCTGCACGCCGCATGGCGGCGATCTCGGAGCCATCCTTGATCAGGCGCATCTCCGCCAGTACCGGATCCAGGTCGCGCAACGTCGCGGGCGCGCGTGCCCCGGCGCGCGCCTGGTCGTGGGCCGCCCGCAGGGCGGTGCGGGCGGTTTCCTGCACGGCGGGCCGGGCGCTTTGCGACAGCCACAGGCAAGGGCGGTCAAGCATCCAGGGCGGCAGGCACTCCGACAGTTGTTCCACCGGATAGGCGTCGTCCAGGCCAAAGCGTTCGGCCGCCGCCTCCGGGCCGACACGGCGGCCCTCCCAAATTTCCTGGGCCTCGTTGCGCTGGCGGCAGAACAGCACGCTGCGGGTCTGCGCCCCGGCGATCAGCACCAGCCAGGCCTCGGGCTCGATGAAGCCGGTCAGGTAGTAGAAATCGCTGTCGTGCCGGTAGGGGTAGTCGCCATCGCGGTTGCGCATGACTTGTGGCGCGGTGGCCACCAGGGCGATGCCGCCCCCCTGGCTCTGCATCCACTCCAGGACACGGCGGCGGCGGGCCGCGAAAGGGATCAGATCAGCGACGGGCAGGCTCATGGTCAGACTCGCACAGGCAGGGTACCCCCGTACTGTACCGCGCCGCCCGCTGCGCGATAACCCCATCGGCGGGGCGGTTGGACTGGCTTTTCGCCGGGGCGCTGCTACAATCGCCGCACTGTCATTGGGGAGTAGCCATCCTTTGTTTCCCCAAGGGAGTCAGCGTCAACAAGCTTGAGGTTCAACCTCATGGCGCTGACGGCCTGACGCAGGGCATTCGTGCCCGCCGTCAGATGCCAGGCGAGACCTTTGGCCTCATCGCGTTCACCCCCAGCCGGGCGAGCCGCGATGTTGCGCCAAAGTTTTCTGCTCGTCCGGCTGCCCCCTATGTTGCTCTCCATCTTTCTGTTCCTGCTCTCTGCGGCGATCATCTATTTCGCCTGTGAATTCTTCGTCAACGGTGTCGAGTGGGTCGGCCACCGCATGAAGCTGGGAGCTACCGCCATCGGCACGGTTCTGGCGGCCTTCGGCACGGCGTTGCCGGAAAGCGCCGTCACTTTCATGGCCGTTGTCTTCGGCAATACCCCGGAAGAAAAAGATATCGGCGTGGGCGCCGCCATGGGCGGGCCGCTGGTGCTGGCCACGCTTGCCTATGCGGTGGTCGGCTTTGCCATGTGGCGCAAGCATGCGCGCGGCCAGACGGCCCCCATTCACGCCGACCAGCGTCGCCTGGCGCGTGATCAGGCCTGGTTCATGGGCATTTTCATCGTCAAGCTGGGCCTCGGGCTGCTGGTCTTTGCCTGGAAACCCTGGTTGGGCATTCTGTTTCTCTGTGTCTACGGCGTCTACGTCAAGCGCGAACTCTCCAACGACGAAGACTGTCTGGATTGCGAAGACCTGGAGCCGCTCAAGCTGCGTCCGCGCGACGCCGAGCCGTCCATGGCCTGGGCCTGTACGCAGTCGGTGCTGGCGCTGGTGGTCATCGGCGTGGCATCGCACGTCTTCGTGCAGCAGATCGGGGTGCTGGGGATCGCCATGGGAGTATCGCCTCACATGGCTGCGCTGTTACTGGCGCCGGTCGCCACCGAACTGCCCGAGATCATGAACGCCCTGATCTGGGTGCGCCAGGGCAAGGAACGCCTGGCGCTGGCCAACATCTCCGGCGCCATGATGATCCAGGCCACCATCCCGAGCGCGCTCGGCATCTTCATGACCCCCTGGCTGCTCGACGCCCCGCTGCTCGTGGCCGGCGCCCTGACCCTGGCCTCGATCTCCCTGCTGTGGCTGCGTTTCCGCAGCGACACCATGACCGTACCCGCCCTGGCCCGGGTCGGCGGCTTGTACGGCGTGTTCGCGCTCTACCTGGTCTGGCACTTCACCGCCTGAGTCCCCACCCCCATGCAAAACAGCCGCCCCGCCGCCGGGCCGCCCCAAGGCGGGGCAGCCCCCCCGGGGGGCAGCAAGCACGCAAAGCGTGCGCCGCGTGGGGGCTCCCACCCTCAGCGTGTGGCCACCTCTACGCAAGAACAGCCGCCCCGCCGCCGGGCCGCCCCAAGGGGGGGCAGCCCCCTCGGGGGCAGCAAGCACGCCAAGCGTGTGCAGCGTGGGGGCTCCCACCCTCAGCGTGTGGCCACCTCTACGCAAGAACAGCCGCCCCGCCGCCGGGCCGCCCCAAGGCGGGGCAGCCCCCTCGGGGGGCAGCAAGCACGCCAAGCGTGCGCCGCGTGGGGGCTCCCACACTCAGCGCGGGGGTACCCCTTGTCCATCAGGGCTAACCCGCGTAGAATCGATGGGTTTTCAACATCAGGAGCTTTTCTGTGAGCACCGATTCCGGCGACAGTAGTAGTCGATCTTGTATCGACACCGCTGCTTGAACAGGATTTCCGCAGAATAGTTTCTGCCGCATCCTGTGAAAAAGCAGGTTGCGGCGTCTGGCCCTTCAGAGTTTCGGATTGCGTTCCGTGCTTTGGCCCCTCCCGGTTCCTCCGGTTGGCGGCATTCAGGGCAAGCCCCCAACATTACCGCCAGAACCGCCGTTGGTCCGCGAGGTCAGATCGCGCGTCTTCATGCGCCTCGATCCCCCGCGTGCCGGGCTGTGTGTGTGTCCGCAGTAGGGTTCCGCCTTGCCGTACGGGAGGTCATCATGCGCTTTTTCGACTTGTTTCTGCGTCGTGCCGGAGTGGATCGTGCCGGAGTCCAGGAGCGACGACCCGGGACGTCGCGCATCACAGTCGTGTGCCCGCGTGATGCATTGAATGATCTGCGCAAGCAGATCTGCCTGGATTTTTCCGCTGCCGGCCTGAATGTGGCGCATTTCCAGATCGACAGCTCGCAGCACGCCGATCTGGCCTCGGCCTGCGTCACGGTCAATTGCCCGCCCGAGCTGCGTGGCGAACTGATGTCGCAGGCTCGCCGTCTGAGCGCCAACCCGGCCGTGCGCCAGGTTCGCTTCGGCGCCCGTTCGTCAGCGCGCATGCTGCGTGCCTGACGCTGCAGTTTTCCTTCCCCCTACCAGGAGTCCTGGCCATGCCAAACAGTGACGAACCCGAGCCGCGATTGCGCTGGGTGAGCCTGGCGCGGCCTTTGTCCTGATCCTCAGCCAACGGCGGGTCAGTGCTGGCCCGCCGTCCGGACGCCGTTGGCGTCCCGTTCCCTTCCGCTCCTCCGGCGCGATTTCCCTTTCTTCCGGTCAACCCCGGCGCCCGCGTTCGCCTTTTTCCTGAGGAGGGAGGCGCGTTGGCGCACGCCTTCGGAGCACTCCGATGTTGCATGTTTTCAAAGCCTTGTTTACCCGGGCGGCACAGCTGCGCCATTTTGGCCGCCACTTCCGCCGCGATCCCATTCTTGAGCAGGGCGGCACTGACCCGGGGGCGCTGGCCGAGCTGGCCCGGCGCAGCGGCGCCCGCAGCCTGAAACGGGCCTATGCCCCCATCGAAGACCTGTATGTCGAACTTGGCACCGGCCCGCAGGGGCTGAGCGCGGCTGCGGCCGAGGCCGCGCGCCAAGTGCATGGCCCCAATCAGGTGGATCACGAACGTCCGCTCTCCTGGCCGGCGCATCTGTGGCTGTCTTTTCGCAATCCCTTCAATCTGCTGCTGACGGCTCTGGCGGCCTTGTCCTGGGTCACGGATGTGCGACTGGCCGAACCTGAAGAACGCAGTTGGGCTGCGGTCATCATCATCGGCTCGATGGTGGCTATCGCCACGGTGTTGCGCTTCGTGCAGGAGCGGCGCTCCAACCGGGCGGCCGAATCGCTGCGCGCCATGGTGCAGAACACGGCCACGGTATGGCGGCCCGATGCCCCGGGCGGCATCGAGCTTCCCTTGCATGAGCTGGTGCCGGGGGATGTGGTGGCCTTGTCCGCCGGCGACATGGTGCCGGCGGACTGCCGGCTGCTCAGCGCCAAGGATCTCTTCGTGGCGCAGGCCGCGCTCACCGGCGAGTCGCTCCCGGTCGAGAAGTCCACCCGCCCCACTGTCGGGCTGGACAATCCGCTGGAGCTGGAAAACATGGTGTTCATGGGCACCAATGTGGTCAGCGGCTCGGCCCTGGCCCTGGTGCTGGCGACCGGTCCGCAGAGCAACTTCGGCCAGCTGGCGGGCACGATCACGGCCAGCAGCCGCGCGCCTACCCAGTTCCAGCGCGGCATCAATCGCGTCAGCTGGGTGCTGATCCGCTTCATGCTGGTGATGGCGCCGTTGGTGCTGATCATCAATGGCGTCACCAAGGGAGACTGGCTGGAGGCATTGCTGTTCGCGCTGGCCGTGGCCGTCGGGCTGACGCCGGAAATGCTGCCGATGATCGTGACCTCGACGCTGGCCAAGGGGGCCATCGCCATGTCGCGCAAGAAAGTCGTGGTCAAGCGCCTGGATGCGATCCAGAACCTGGGCGCCATGACGGTGCTGTGCACCGATAAAACCGGCACCCTGACCCAGGACCGCATCGTGCTCGAGCGCCACATCGATGTGGCCGGCGCCCATTGCGAGCAGGTGTTGCACTATGCCTATCTGAACAGTCATTACCAGACCGGCTTGAAAAACCTGCTGGATGTGGCGGTGCTGGAACATGCCGAACTCGACCCCGCAGCGACCTATCGCAAGATCGACGAGATTCCCTTTGATTTCTCGCGCCGGCGCATGTCGGTGGTGGTCAGCCCGCGCGATGGCGATGGCAGCCACGAACTGATCTGCAAGGGGGCGCTGGAAGAGGTGCTGGCGGTCTGCTCGCACTGGCGGCGCGATGGGCAGGACACGCCGCTCGATGCGGCCTCGCGGGCGGACATCCGCCGCAGCACCGGAAGGCTCAATGCAGATGGCCTGCGCGTGATCGCGGTGGCGATCCGGCGGCTCGACGGTGCGCGCGATGTCTATTCCGTGAACGATGAACGGGATCTGGTGCTGGTCGGTTATGTCGCCTTTCTGGATCCGCCCAAGGACTCCGCCGCACCGGCCTTGTGCGCGCTGATGCGCGCGGGCATCAGTGTCAAGGTGCTGACCGGTGATGTCGAGGCGGTGGCACGCAAAGTCTGTCATGAGGTCGGACTGGAGGTCGAGCACTGGTATCTGGGCCCGGATCTGGATCGCATGGATGACCAGGAGCTGGGCAATGCCGCAAGCCGCGCAACGCTGTTCGCGCGCCTGACCCCCGCCCACAAGGAGCGCCTGGTGCGCGTACTCCGCGCTCAGGGAGCGGTAGTCGGTTTCATGGGGGACGGCATCAATGATGCGCCAGCGCTGCGCGCCGCCGACGTCGGGATTTCCGTGCATTCCGCCGTCGATATTTCCAAGGAAGCCGCCGACATCATTCTGCTGGAAAAAAGCCTGACGGTGCTGGAGGACGGGGTGATCGAAGGGCGGCGCATTTTTTGTAACATGCTCAAGTATCTGAAGATGACCGCCAGCTCCAATTTTGGCAACGTCTTCTCGGTGCTGGTGGCCAGTGCGTTTCTGCCTTTTTTGCCGATGCTGCCCATCCAGTTGCTGTTGCAGAACCTGCTCTATGATTTTTCGCAGACGGCCATTCCTTTTGACCGGGTGGATGCTGAGCAACTGCAGGTCCCGCAGCACTGGGACCCGGAAGGCTTGGGCCGATTTATGGTGTTTTTCGGTCCCATCAGTTCGATCTTTGACATCCTGACATTCGCACTGATGTGGTATGTCTTTCAGGCCAATACGCCGGAGCATCAAACCCTGTTCCAGTCCGGCTGGTTCATCGAAGGCCTGTTGTCCCAGACCTTGATCGTGCACCTGATCCGCACCCGCCACGTGCCTTTCCTGCAAAGTCGCGCGGCGCCCGCCCTGTTGTGGATGACCTTGCTCATCATGGCGGTCGGTGTGGCCTTGCCCTTCACTCCGCTTGCGAGCTATTTCGACATGCAGCCTTTGCCCTGGACCTACTTCCCCTTTCTCCTGGCCATTCTGTTGGGCTACGCCGGCCTGACGCAGGCGCTCAAGAACGTATGGGTGCGCCGTTATGGCTGGCAATAAACGCTTCGGGGCTGCGGCGGCCCTGCTGCTGGCGGCGTCGGCCAGCCACGCCGACGACACCACGTTGCAACTCTATGGCGTGGTCGATCTCGGTGTTGCCAGCACCCGCGTGAGCGGCGCCGACAAAGGCACGCGCAATGGCCTGTTGTCCGGGGGCCTGACCGACAGCCTGTGGGGCTTGCGCGTGGTCGAGCCGCTGGGTAGCGGCTGGTCCACCGAGGCCGGCCTGGAGAGCGGCTTTGACGCCGGCAACGGACAGATGAACGAGGCTGGCCGGTTGTTCGATTTCGGCAGCTGGGTGGCGCTGGCCAACGACGGCATCGGGCGCCTGCAGCTGGGCCGGGCGTCCACAGTCGCCATGACCTACGGCAGCGAACTCGAGGTCGCTTCCTGGCGTGACATGGGCATGGGCGCCTTGTTCAAGGCTTCCGATAACTACCGGCGCAACAATCTGCTGAATTACTACACGCCTCAATGGGGCGGGTGGCAGGCAGGGCTGGGCTACGCCTTTGATGCGGCCGGTCCGGATGGCCCGAAGTCCGGGGGGAGGGGGCATGCCCTGAGCGCCGGCCTCATGTATCAGTCGGAACCCTGGCTGGCCGTGCTTACCTGGGATCGCCTGCACCCCGGCAGCGGCAGCGAAGCCGCCGGGCGCCGTCCCAGCGCCTGGCAGGCAGGGGTGTCCTATCAGGCAGAAGGCTGGCGCGTATCGCTGGCCTGGTCGCGTCAGCGCGATGGTTTCGTGGGCCAGAACGGCGATGGCATCGAGGGTCTGGGCCCGCAGGCCTTCATTCAGGGTGGGCGGGCCGACGCCTGGCTGCTGGGCTCCGAGCTGGCCGTGGGGCCGCGCTCGGCCCTGTTGCTGCAAGCGTCGCTGGCGCGTCCCGACTGGCGCTGGGAAAACGGCCGACGCGCGGGCCGGGTGCAGCTCTACACCGTCGGCTGGCGCGAAGACCTGTCGGCCCGCACCAGCCTCTATGCCTTTGTGGGCCGGCTTATTGGCGGAACGCTGGACGACACCTTCACCGCTTCGGGGGGCGGAACCACCCGGGTTGGAGTCGGCCTGACCCAGCGCTTCTGAGCGTTACCCATGCAAACCGGCCGCTGCCCGGGCAGGGCAGCGGCCGGTTTACATGAGCCTTCGAGGGCTCAGATCGGGTCAGGAACCAGGCCGTGGTACTTGCGGCCAAACGCCACGGTTGCCTGGAACATGCCGGCCTTGCTGCCGCAGTCATAGCGCTTGCCATCGTAGCGATAGGCGTAGACCGGATGTTCGCGCATCATCGAGGCGATGCCGTCGGTGAGTTGGATTTCATTGCCGGCGCCGCGGCCGATGGTGCGCAGGTGGTCGAAGATCTGCGGGGCCAGCACATAGCGGCCAACCACGGCCAGCGTCGAGGGCGCATCCTCGGGCGCGGGTTTTTCCACGATGCTCTGGACCCGTTCGGTCTGGGCGGCCACTGGCGTGGCGGCGACGATGCCGTATTTGCCGGTATCGGCTCGCGGCACGTCCTGCACGCCCAGCACGCTGCCATCCTGAGCCATTGCGCATTCGATCAGCTGCGACATGACCGGCTTATCGGCATCGATCAGGTCATCGGCCAGCAGCACGGCGAAAGGCTCGTCGCCAACGGCCGGCGCAGCGCTGAGTACGGCATGGCCCAGGCCAAGGGGGGCAGACTGGCGGATATACAGGCAATTGACATGCGCCGGCAGGATGTCGCGCAGCAGCGCGAGCAGATCGTCTTTGCCCTTGCGTTCCAGGTCGGCCTGCAGCTCGGGGGCGCTGTCGAAATGGTCCTCGATGGCACGCTTGTTGCGTCCGGTGACGAAGATCAGATCGGTAATCCCTGCCGCTACCGCTTCTTCGACTGCGTATTGGATCAGGGGCTTGTCTACCACCGGCAGCATTTCTTTCGGCATTGCCTTGGTGGCGGGCAAAAACCTCGTTCCCAAACCTGCAACGGGAAAGACGGCTTTTCGCACGGGCTTCATCGGGACTCCAGCAAAATGGTTCGGGAAAAGGAATAGCGGCGAAAACTTTTCGCCGCTGTCGCTATCATAACGCTATGAACTTGCGCTCTCGTCCATTTTCGTCTGCGGCTGGGACCCGCATTTTGACCGCCGTCATGAGTTTGGCGCTGGTATTGCCTGCGGCTCCCCTGGTGGCCCAACCGGTCGGCCTTCCTTCCATGGGGGCGGCATCGGGCGCCGATCTCTCTCCGGCGCTGGAGCGCCAGCTCGGTGAAGCCATCATGGCGCAAGGCCGGCGTGATCCCACCTATATCCACGATCCGGAACTGGCGCAGTATCTGACCACGATGGGTCGAAAACTGGCGGCGTTCGCGCCCGGCGGGATGCCCGATGTGGAAATATTCGGCGTCCGTGATCCGGAAATCAATGCGTTTGCCATGCCGGGCGGCTTCATTGGCATCAACAGCGGCCTGATCGTGTCCTCGTCCAGCGAATCCGAACTGGCCGGCGTGCTGGCCCATGAAATCGGGCACGTGGCGCAGCGCCACATCGCGCGCGGCATGACGCAGCAGAGCCAGAACAGCATGGTCATGATGGCCAGCCTGGCGGCGGCCTTGCTGGCCGCCCTGGCAGGTGGTGGGGGTAACCTCGCCATGGGGGTGGCGGCCTTCGGGCAGGCTGCCGCCATCAACCGTCAGCTGGGCTTTTCACGCGATGCCGAGCGCGAGGCGGACCGGACCGGCCTGCAGATGTTGACCCGCGCCGGCTACGATCCGGCTGGAATGGCGCGCATGTTCGAGCGCCTGATGAACGCCTCCCGCCTGAACGAGGGCATGGGCGGCGGGGCCTGGGCAAGCACCCACCCCCTGTCCATCGAACGGATGTCGGATGTGCAGAACCGCATCCGCGAACTGCCGTCGTCGCGCTATCTCGACAGCGATGATTTCTGGTTCATCCGCGCCAAGATGCGCGTGGTGCAAGGGCGCGATGCCACCAGTCTGCGCAGCGCCCAGCAGCAGTTGCGTGACGAGGTCAACACCTTGTCCGGGGTGCGCCGCGCGGCAGCCCAGTACGGCCTGGCTCTGTATGCCTACCAGCGCAACGAACTGGAACAGGCTCAGAAACTGCTCAATGAAGCCATGGCCGGTGAGCGACGCTCGCCCATGATGGCCAGGCTCAACATCGATATCGCTTCGGCGCGCAAGGACCGCGGCCGCCAGCTCGCGCTGGCCCAGGCCGCCATCAAGCAATGGCCCGACAACCGCGCGCTGGCCGTCAGCTACGCCCAGGCCCTGCAGGACAATGACCGTTATGCTGAAGCGCAGGCCTACCTGCGCGACCGCATAGAAAAGTGGGGCGCCGACGAACCCGAGCTCTACCAGCTCCTGGCTCAAAGCGAATCGCGCGTCGGCAACGGCGTGCAGGCCCGGCGCGACATGGCCCGCTACTACATGGCGACCGGCGCCTATGCTGCGGCCGAATCCCAGCTCCAGCAAGCCCGCAACCTCTCTCGCGACTTCTACGAGCAATCCCAGATCGACGTCCAGATCCGCGAAGCCAAGGAGAAACTCGCCGAAGAACGCGCCCTCCTGGAACGCTTTCGCGCCGGTTGATCCGAGCCCAGTCCGCCCCGCCGCCCCGAGGTGAGGTTGCCCCCTTTTGGGGGCGGCAGGCGCGCAAAGCGCGCGCCGCATGGGGGCTTTCCCTATTTCCCTGTTTCGAAAAACCGTCCCAGCCGTTGCGGCAGCCAGTTCAGGTGAGCAGGGAAGGGGCCGGTGGGAAAGCCGGCATGACCGCCGGCGGCCGGTTGGTGCAGCAGCACCGATTCGGCGCAATCGGCCGGCACCGGCAGAGCGCTTTCAGGAATGAAGGGATCGTTGCGGGCGTTGAGCACCAGCGTGGGTACGGCGATCTTGGCCAGCCAGGGTTTGCTGGATGCGCGCGTCCAGTAGTCCAGCGCGTTGCGAAAGCCGTGCATGGGCGCGGTATAGGCGTCGTCGAAGTCGCGCAGATCCTTGGCGTGGGCGATGCGCATGACATCGATGGCGCCGGGAAAGCGCTTGGCCTTCTCCAGTACCTTGTGCTTCATGGTGCGCAGAAAGTAGGGCGTATAGATGCGGCGGCCGAAAAAACCGCTGCACAGCGCCTTGCCGCCGGCCACCAGATCCAGCGGCACGGAAACCCCGGCCGCGCCGGCCAGCCAGCTGCTGGTTTCGGGGTGTTCGCCGAGGTATTTGAGCAGGGCGTTGCCGCCCAGCGAGACGCCCACAGCATGCCAGCGGGCATGGGGCAGGCGGGCGCGCACTGTCTCCAGCATGAAACCGACTTCTTCGGAGTCACCGGAGTAATAGGCCCGGGCGAGGCGATTGGGCACGCCCGAACAGCCTCGGAAATGTGCGATCGCCACGATCCAGCCGCGTGCGCGGAAGTGGTGGGCGATGGATTGCGCGTAGCGGCTGTTGCTGCCGCCTTCCAGGCCGTGGAACAGTACCAGGGCGGGCGTGTCCGGCGTGCGTGGCAGGCTGTTCCAGTCTTGCGGGGACATCCAGCGCGCGGCGGCGGTCTTGCCGTTGACCGGCGCGTCCGTCCTGATGGGGCTGCCATCGGGCGCCTTGTGCGGGAACAGCCCGGGACCGGTCCAGTCGAAGTCGACGAAATCGGTGTCGGGCGTATCCACACGTTCGCGCACGAAGGCGATGTGGTGATATTGCGCCAGCGTGGCCGCGTACAGCGTCTGGCTATTGCCACCAGGCAGCCAGGGCGGGACGGGGCAAGGCGAGAGGTCGATCCGGGTCGCTGCCAAGTCTCTGCCTGTGCTCAGTGCAAGCGGTCGGGGACGTCGTGCAGGTCGAGCACGCCGGCCTCGGCGGGCGCCTGCGAGGCATGGTGCAGCACCATGCGCCAGCCGGTCGGCCCCTTGTGGTAGATGTTGGTGGCGTAGCAGTTGGCGAACTCGGTGCCTTCCCGCGTGAGGATGGTGATCTGTTCGACCAGCACATGTACGGCGCACATCATGCTTTGCACCACGACCGGGCGCAGCGGATGGATATGCAGCGGGCCGTTGGCCAGCACCTGTTGCCACGATTCGTGCACCGCGCTGTGGCCCACGATCCGCAGGCCGCCAGGGTGAATGCAGACGACCTCTTCGTCGTCCGCCCATATCTGCATGAGTCGATCGGCGTCGGCTTGTTCCAGGGCTTCGTAGAAGGCGTGCTCTGCTTCGTCAGGGGTGGCGAACATGGGCGGATCAGGATGGCGCGCGCCGCGCGGGATTAATGACCGTGGATGACCGTGCCGGGCTTCAGGCGGTATTCCGCCCCACAGTAGGGGCACTGTGCTTCGCCGGTGTGAGTGACGTCAAGGAAAACACGCGGATGCATGCTCCACAGAGGCGCTTTCGGCCCAGGACAGTACACCGGGAGGTCTTCCGCGCCGAGTTCGACGACTTCGTGCGCAGCTTGGGCAGCAGCAGTCATGTGACGTTCCTAAAAAAACGTAAGACGATCAAAATTGGGGAAAGGTTCAACGCTTTCCAGGGCGCCGGCCGGGCTGGCCTGGCGATCCGGAAAGGCGAAAGAGGGTGCCATGGGCGTCCCGTGGAAACCAACACGGTGCTGCGCCGGCGTGCCCTACTCCTTCCAGTGGCTCGTATTGTATCAAGCGACAGGGTTACAATACCCTTCTCGTTTGTGCCCGGGTGGGATGCCGGGGCCCGCGATAGCGGCGGCCCGGGCTGCTGCGCCGGCACTTCTCCGCATACCTTTCCTGCGAGTCACATGACTTTGTATCGCCAGGGGCCGGGCCGTGGCCGCTGAACCCTCCGACTGGGCGGCTGACGATCCCGCCCATCTTCGCCGCGAACGCGCCACTGCTTTCCGCCAAGGGGTGCACGCGATTGCCCCCGCGCTCATTGCCACCGGTACCTGGGGCATGGTCACAGGGGTGGCGATGGTCAAATCCGGCCTGACCGAGTCGATGGCACTGGCCATGACCCTGCTGATGTACGCCGGTTCGGCACAGCTGACGTCACTGCCCTTGATCGCCACCGGCGCGCCGATCTGGCTCATCTTCGCAGCCGGCTGTGTGGTGAATCTGCGCTTCGTCATTTTCGGCGCGGCACTGCACCCCTTCTTCCGTCATCTGAGCTGGCCCAAGCGTCTCGGCCTGGGTTATTTCACTACCGACATGGGCTTCGTGCTGTTCATGCCGCGGTTTGGCGACGCCACGGTGCGGGGTACGCGCGAGCAGCTGTGGTTTTTCCTGGGCACCATCGTGCCGGGATGGCTGATGTGGCAGAGCTCATCGGTGCTGGGTATTTATCTCGGCTCCATGGTGCCGTCGACCTGGTCGCTGGATTTTGCCGCCGTGCTGGCGCTCATGGCCATCACCGTGCCGCTGGTGAACTCCAAACCCATGGTGATCTCGGTGCTGGCCGCCGGCATCGTGGCCTGGGTGGGGCAGCCGTTGCCGCTGCGCCTGGGGTTGGCGGCGGCCGTCATCGCAGGCATCGTGGCCGGGATCTGGGCGGAGCATTATTTCAAGCGCAGGGCTGCCTGATGGACGATCACGAGTATTACGTCTACAGCGCCATTCTGCTGCTGACCGTCTGCAGCCTGCTCACGCGCGCCGGCTATATGGTGTTTGGCGATTATCTGCCCCTGCCCGATTCCGTGCGCCGCGCGCTGCGGTATGCGCCGGTGGCGGCGCTGACGGCCATTGTGGTGCCGGATCTGTTGCCCTGGCATCCCGAAGCCGGTCCGGTGTTCGATTACCGCCTCATTGCCGGGATATTCGGCATTGTTGTTTTCCTGCGCACACGCAGTGCCGTCATGGTGATCGTGGCAGGCATGCTGGTCCTCTGGGGCCTGCGCTGGCTGGTCGGCTGAAGCCCCTTGTTCAGGCCCGCTCGGGGGGGCGGCGGGCTTTTCTGCGCGGCTGCGCTAAAATAAAGTTATCCACAGCAATCCGGGCTAGCCGTATTCCTCCGTTTTGTTCTTTTTCTGTGGCGCCCGGTATCTGCCCATCTCGATGACTCAAGCTACTTCTTCCACCGCGTCTGCTCCTGAGACGCGTACCTTTGCCGAATTCGGACTGCACCCGCTTCTGCTCAAGTCCATTGCCGAAACGGGCTACACCAGCCCCACGCCTATCCAGGCGCAGGCGATTCCGGTCGTCGTGGAAGGTCGCGACGTCATGGGCGCGGCCCAGACCGGCACCGGCAAGACGGCCGCGTTCACGCTGCCGATTCTGCACCGGCTCATGCCCTTGGCCAACAGCAGCGCCTCGCCCGCCCGCCATCCGGTGCGCGCCTTGATTCTGGCGCCAACGCGCGAGCTGGCCGACCAGGTCTATGAAAGCGTCAGGCGCTACAGCCTGCACACGCCCTTGCGCAGCGCCGTAGTCTTCGGCGGCGTGGACATCGGTCCGCAGAAAGAGGCGTTGCGTCGTGGTTGCGAGGTGCTGGTCGCCACGCCTGGCCGACTGCTCGACCACGTCGAGCAGAAAAACGTCAACCTGAGCCAGGTCGGCATCCTGGTGCTGGACGAGGCCGACCGCATGCTGGACATGGGATTCCTGCCGGACCTGGAGCGGATCATCCGCCTGTTGCCCGCGCAGCGCCAGGGCCTGCTGTTTTCGGCTACGTTCAGCAATGAAATCCGCAAGCTCGGACGCTCCTATCTCAACCAGCCGGTTGAGATCGAAGTGGCCGCGCGCAACGCCACCGCCGACACCGTCACGCAGATTGCGTATCCGATGTCGGGCGACGCCAAGCGTGCCGCCGTGGTGCATCTGGTCAAGTCGCGCGGCCTCAAGCAGGTCATCGTGTTCTCCAACACCAAACTCGGCACGGCGCGTCTGGCCCGCCAGCTCGAGCGCGACGGCGTCAAGGCCGAGTCGATTCACGGCGACAAGTCGCAGCTCGACCGCATGAAGGCTCTTGAAGCCTTCAAGGCCGGCGAACTCGAGGTGCTGGTGGCGACCGACGTCGCGGCCCGGGGCCTGGACGTCGCCGGTGTGCCCTGCGTCATCAACTACGACCTGCCGTACAACGCCGAGGACTACGTGCACCGCATCGGCCGTACCGGTCGGGCCGGCGCCAGCGGCGAGGCGATTGCCTTGTTTGCCCCCGATGAAGAGCGTTATCTGCTCGACATCGAAAAACTCATCAAGCGTCAGGTGCCGCGTGGCAAGCTGGAGCTGCCGCCCGAACTGCTGGGCCATGGCCACCAGGGTCGCGCCGAGCGCGGCAGCCGTGAGGGCGGTCGCGAAGGTCGCGACAACCATCGCGACAATGGCGGGCGCGAGCATGCGCGCCGCACGCCGCGACAGCCGGTCGATGAGTTCTTCTTCAAGCCCTATGAGCCGTCAGCCGGTGCGGCGGCAAACGCCCTGACGCCGGAGCCCGATGCGGCCGCTTCGCCGGCGCCCAAGCGCCAGCTGGCCGTGCTGCTGGGCGGCGGGCGCAAGCCCGGCTGAGCAGCGCAATGCCCGGCCTTCAGGCCGGGCCGCCATTGCGGCTGAGCAGCCGCGTCAGGTCGGGCAGGGTCGTATCGATGTGACGTTCCCCGCCTTCGGCCAGGCTGTCGAGCAGCCTTTCCAGATGAGCGATATGCGGCAGCATGGTGCCGTAGAAGCGGGTCTGCCCGCCGACCTGCACCAGCAGGGTAGGGAAATTCTCGACGTCTTCATCGCCGAGCAGTTCGGGATGATCTTCAATGTCGATCCAGGCGAACACCAGATCCGGGCGTTCGCGGGCCAGGGCTTCGAAGCGGGCGCGGTATTGCTGACAGGTGTCGCACCAGGCGGCGCAGAAGCAGGCCACCAGCCAGCTGTCCGGGCGGGAGAGCGCTTCGCGCTGAGGCAGAGAGTCGGTGGCGGGCAGAAGTAAAGGCATGTGGGCAAACCGTGGCGTGTTTGACTATGATACCCGGCATGCCGTCTCTCCTGGCCTGCCCATGAATCTGCCCTCCACCACGCCGCCTGCGGCCGCCGCCGCGAGCGCGCATATCGCGCGGGCGTTCAAGCGCGCCCTGGTCTCCCAGCTGCATCCGAACATGTTGTTCGCGGTGTTGCTGCCTTTTCTCATCGCCCTGGTCGGGGCGTTTCTGCTGCTTTGGCTGTTCTGGACGCCATTGACGGATTGGCTGACGCTGGAAGCGTCGCGCTCGGATGTGGTCAATCGCGTCGATGAGTGGCTGGTGGCGGTCGGGCTGTTTTCGCTCAAGCTGTATCTGGTGCCGGTGCTGGCGGCCGCCATCTTGCTGCCGATCTCGGGCATTCTGGGGCTGGCCATCGCGGCGGTCTTCGTCATGCCGCTTGTGTTGCGTCATGTCAGCCGGCGCGAATACGCCGCACTGCAGGCGCGGGGCCGCCATGCCACTGCCGTGAGCGTCTGGAACGCATTGTGGGTCAGCCTGGCCTTTGCCGCCGGCTGGTTGCTGACCCTGCCGTTCTGGCTCGTGCCGCCCATGGCTTTGCTGCTGTCGGTTTTCTGGTGGGCGTTTGCCTTTTCGCGCATGCTGCGCGTGGATGCCATCGTCGAGCACGCCAGTCCCGAAGAGCGCCGCCACCTGCTTGCGCGCAACAATATCGGGTTCTGGATCATCGGCCTGATCTGCGCACTGCTGAATCTGTTGCCGCCGGCCTGGATCATCCTGCCCACCTTCTCCAGCCTGGTCTACGCCCATTATGGGCTGGACGCGCTGCAGCGCCTGCGGGCGACGCAGGCCGCAACGGTGGGCGATCCGCCGCGGCTGGAACAGTGAATCCACTTTTTCCCGTTTTCTTTTCCAGGGCTTTCCATGGTTACTGACACTGCCTCGCGCCGGATCGGCCTCATCATCGTCGGCGATGAAATTCTCTCCGGTCGACGCCAGGACAAGCACTTTGCCAAAGTGGTCGAAATGCTGAGCATGCGCGGCATGAAACTGTCGTGGGCGCAGGTGCTGCCCGATGACCGCGAGGTGCTGGCCGATGCCTACCGGCGCAGCTTCGCCAGTGGCGATATCGTGTTTTCCTGCGGGGGCATCGGCGCCACGCCCGATGACCACACCCGCCAGGCGGCAGCGGCCGCGTTGGGCCTGTCACTGGCCTTGCACCCCCTGGCCGAGGAGGCCATCGTGCAGCGCACCCGCGATCTGGTGGCGAAGGGCCAGGGAAGCCTGGACATGAGCACCCCGGAGAACCAGCAGCGTCTGCAGATGGGGATGTTCCCCTCGGGCTGTGAAATCATCCCCAATCCCTATAACCGTATCCCCGGCTTCTATCTGCGGGATCACAGCTTCGTGCCGGGCTTTCCCGTCATGGCCTGGCCCATGCTGGAATGGACCCTGGATACCCGTTATCGCGAGTTGCAGCACACGGTGGTGCACACCGAACACTCTTTCCTGGTTTTCGGGTTGCCCGAGTCCCGCATCACGCTTTCCCTGCAGACGCTGGAATCGCGCTGGCCAGGCGTCAAGGCCTTCAGCCTGCCCAGCGTGGGCGAGGCGGGTGCTGCGCCGCACATCGAATTGGGGGTCAAAGGCGACCCCGACGCCGCGGCGCAGGCGCTTGAATTCCTGCGCGCGGAGGTCGAGCGTCTGGGCGGCAGCTTCGTGCCGCCGGCACGCTGAACGGGGACGGGGCGGACCGACGGGACAAATAAGGGTTGCCAAATCGCCGCTTGAATTTCACAATACGGTAAAACAAATATTGCTGCGCTGCCGCATTCTTGACGGCGCCACGCCCAAACATGTCTCGAGCGCCTTCCGCCTCCGTTTCCTCGTCCGATGTTGATGTCGGCCAATCCCAAATCGCCATCCAGGTTCTGGAGCGGGCGATGAGCCTGCTCGACGCCTTGGCTGCCCAGCCAGAGCCGGTCACGCTCAAGGAATTGTCGGCGACCACCGGCCTGCATGCCTCCACGGCGCACCGCATCCTCAATGATCTGGTGGTGGGCCGCTATGTCGAGCGGGTCGACAATGGCCTGTACCAGCTCGGCATGCGTCTGCTGGAGCTGGGGTCGCTGGTCAAGGGGCGGCTCAATGTGCGCGAGGCGGCCATCGGCGTCATGCGCAATCTGCACCGCTCGACCGGCCAGACCATCAACCTGTCGGTCCAGCAGGGCGATGAAATCGTCTATATCGACCGCGCCTGGAGCGAACGTTCCGGCATGCAGGTGGTGCGCGCCATCGGCGGGCGGGCTCCCTTGCACCTGACCTCCACCGGCAAGCTGTTTCTGGCAACCTGGGATCAGCGTCAGGTGCGTGCCTATGCCCTGCGTACCGGCCTGGCCGGCAATACGCGCAACAGCCTCACCGAGCTGGAACGCCTGGAGCGCGAGCTGGCGCTGGTGCGCCGTCACGGTTACGCGCGCGACAACGAAGAACTCGAGCTGGGCGTGCGCTGTATTGCTGCCGGCATCCAGGATGACACCGGCCGCCTGGTGGCCGGGCTGTCCATTTCCGCCCCCGCCGAGCGTCTGCAGGACGAATGGGTAGCGCTGCTCACGGATGCCGCTGCCCTCATTTCCGAGGCCCTGGGCTTCGAGCCCGACAGCCATTCCAGCGCTGCGGTCGCCTGAGTCCGCCTGCTGCGACGCTGTCCCCGGAATGCGCAAGGCCTCCCCTGACAGGGAGGCCTTGTGCGTCGGTGGGCTGCTGGCGGGTTATTGTTTTTCGATCTTGGCCTTGGAGAAAAGCTTTTCCCATTGCGGGACCTGCTGCTTCACCTTGGCGTCCAGGCCTTCGGGATTGGCTTCCTTGGTCAGTACCGAAGCCCCCAGCTGGCGCATGCGGTCCTGGAAACGGGGGTCGGCCAGGCCGGCTTGCAGGGCTTCCTGCAGTTTCTTCTGGATCTCAGGAGGGGTGTCCTTGGGGGCCCACATTCCGTGCCAGATACCGACCTCGAAACCCTTGAAGCCGGATTCGTCCATCGTAGGCAGATCCGGCAGGGTGGGCACGCGCTCCAGACTGGTTACCGCATAGGCCTTGATCTTGCCCGAGGTGATCTGAGGTGTGGTGTTGGTGGTCTGGTCGCACAGGATGTCCACCTGTTTGCCTAGCAGATCGTTCATTGCTGGCGCCGTGCCCTTGTAGGGAACGGTCAGCAGGTCCACGCCCAAGGCCTCGGCCAGCATCACGCCGCACAGGTGGCTGGCAGCGCCGATCCCGGCATTGGCCAGAGAGACCTTGTCCGGGTTCTTTTTGACGTATTCGACCAGCTCCTGAATGTTGTCGGCCGGGAAGTCGGAGCGCGCCACGATGGTCATCGGCACATCGACGACCAGGCCGATCGGCGCGAAGCTCTTGTAGGGGTCGTAGCCGGGATTCTTATAGAGCGAGGGGGCGGTCGAAAAGCCGGCGTGCATCAGTAGAATCTGGTAGCCATCGGGCGCGGCGCGCGCTACCTGGGTGGTGCCGATCGTGCCGCCGGCGCCGCCCTTGTTTTCTACCACGATGGTTTCACCCAGGGCCGGGCGCATGGCTTCGGCCAGCGAGCGGGCGACGTTGTCGGTGGGGCCCCCGGCGGCAAAAGGCACCACCATGTTGACCGGATGGTCGGGATATTTCGCCTGGGCGCCTCCCGCGGCAAAAGCCACGCCCAGGGCAGCAGCGAGCGAAAACATGCGGGGAAGTCGGTTCATGGCGTCTCCTGTGATTTGCAATGCGCTGCGATGAAGGATGTCTTGTTTTTTTTGGGATCGTCTGGCTGTCGGATGGCTTTCAACGCGCCAGCGTCCGCGCAGTGTAGACAGCAGCGCAGGGCGCGTCACCCTGGGGAAATTCCGCAGTCGGGGCGAGAAGACACGCGTTCGGCTTGGAATTGTGCGTTGCACAAAAAGTTGTTGACAGGTTTTTTTTAGCTCCTACAATAGGCATTGTGCATCGCAGCAAACGAGCCGGCAGCGATCAACGCCAGGTCCGCGCCCGTTTGGTGGCAGGTCATCGTGAATGCGGTGTCCTGATCCTAATTACCGTGAAGGAGAACCCCTATGAGCGCTATCCCGCAACAGATCCTGGCCCGTCAGAAGTCGGCCCTCAATACCCTGGTCGCTGCCCAGACCGCCATGTTCACCGGCTTTGAAAAGCTGGTCGACCTGAACCTGAAGGTGGTCAAGGCCACCCTGGACGAAGTGGCCCAGAAGTCGCAGCAGGCCGTTGACCTGAAGGATCCGCAAGACGCGGCCGCCTTCTCCACGGGCCTGGTGCAGCCCAGCGCCGAGAAGGCCCTGGCCTACGGCAAGCATGTCTATGACATCCTGAACAGCGTGCAAAGCGACCTGGCCAAGCTGGCCGAAGCGCAGATCGCCGAAGGTCAGGAGCACATCAACGAGGCCGTCGAGCAACTGTCGCGCAACGCCCCCAACGGCTCGGAAAGCGCTGTGGCGCTGATCAAGTCGTCGCTGGCTACCGCCAACAGCGCCTACGAGTCGCTCACCAAGGCTGCCAAGCAGGCTGCCGACGTGGCCGAGTCCAACCTGAACGCCGCGACCAATGCGACCTTCAAGGCTGCTTCGGATGCCGCTGAAGTGGCCTCCAAGGCCGCTGGCCGCGCCCGCCGCGCCTGATTCGTCAGCCGTGACTCATGCGCCGCAAGCCTGGCTTGCGGCGCATATGACCAGATTGGGCTTGTGATGGCGACCGGGTATGTAGTACCGTGTTGTCACAGAGCAGAGCTGGAATTAGGGCCACCTTCGGGTGGCCTTTTTTTATGCCTGGCTCGCGCAGCGCGGGGCGAGACATTGCGGCCATTTCGATGGCCGCAATGTCTTTATCTGCTGGCGGTATTGCGCAGGGTTGCCACGCATTCGCCAACCAGCGCCGGGCCGCGATAGATCAGGCCGGTGTAAAGCTGGACGGCATCGGCGCCGGCGGCGATTTTCTCGCGCGCCTGCTGGCCTGAAAGAATCCCGCCCACCCCGATGATGGCCAGCGCTTGCCCCACGCGCTGACGCAGGCGCTCGATGACGGCCAGCGACAGCTCGTGGACCGGCGCACCCGACAGGCCGCCGGCCTCCTGGGCATGGGCCATGCCTTGTACGGCGTCGCGCGACAGCGTGGTGTTGGTGGCGATGACGCCATCCACCCCGTGGGCCAGCAGCGTGTCGGCAATGATGTCGATCTGCTCGGGCGTCAGGTCGGGAGCGATCTTGACCGCCAGGGGGACCTGGCGCTGATGCAGCTGCGCCAGTTCATTGCGTTTGTCGCGCAGCGCAGCCAGCAGTTGCGAGAGCTCGTCGCCGCCTTGCAGGGCCCGCAGGTTCTGCGTATTGGGCGATGAAATGTTCACCGTGACATAGTCGGCGTGCGGATAGACGCCGGCCAGGCCGATCAGATAGTCGTCTGCGGCACGCTCGATGGGGGTGTCCGCGTTCTTGCCGATGTTCAGCCCCAGCACGCCGCCCTGTTGGCGGAACTGGCTGCGGGTGACGTTGGCCAGAAAGGCGTCCAAGCCCTGGTTGTTGAATCCCAGGCGGTTGATGAGCGCATTGGCCTTGGGCAGACGGAACATCCGCGGCTTGGGGTTGCCCGGCTGCGCGCGCGGCGTCACCGTGCCGACCTCAACGAAACCGAACCCCAGGTTGCCGAGCGCATCGATGTGCGCCCCGTTCTTGTCCAGACCCGCGGCCAGCCCGACCGGATTGCGCAGCGACAGCCCCATCAGCGTGACGGGCCATTGCGGCTGGTCGTGCAGCCAGCGCCGGGTGGTGCCGCAATCGTAGGCGCGCTGCAGGCCGGCGAGCGTGACTTCGTGGGCGGTTTCCGCATCCATGGCGAAGAGCGCCGGACGGGCCAGGGGGTAGGCGTTGAATAGGATAGACATGAGGCGGAATTGTATGCGAGGGCCGGGCGTGCGGGGAGGGGATGATCAAGGGTTGCGCCACTGCCCGTCAACATAAAGCTGCTGCGGCAGGAAGCCGGATTTGTATGCCATTTTCCGACTGTCGCGGATCCAGTAACCGAGATAGAGCCAGGGCAGGCCCAGCTGACGACATTGATCGAGTTGCCACAGGATGCTGTAGGTGCCCAGGCTGCCGGCCGCATCAGGATCGTAGAAGGTGTAGACCGACGACAGGCCGTCTTCCAGGATGTCGATGAGCGAGACCATGGCCAGCTGGTCGTCGGGGTAGCGGAACTCGACCAGCCGCGTATTCACGCGTGAGGTCAGCAGAAACTGCGCGTACTGGCTGCGGCTGTCCTCGTCCATCCCGCCGCCGGGGTGGCGGCTCTGCTGGTAGCGGGTGTAGAGCTCATAGTGCTCGGGCGACCAGGCCAGCTCCGCTACCAGCGGGCGCAGTTCCTGGTGGGCCTTCCAGGCGCGTCGCTGGCTGCGGTTGGGAGCGAAGGCTGTCGCGTCCACGCGCAGCGGCACGCAGGCCTTGCAGTTGTCGCAGTAGGGTCGGTAGGTGAACAGGCCGCTGCGGCGAAAGCCCTGCTGCACCAATTGCGAGTAGGTGCCGGCATGGATCAGGTGGCTGGGGGCGGCCACCTGGGAGCGAGCCTGCCGTCCCGGCAGATAGCTGCAGGGATAAGGGGCGGTGGCATAGAACTGCAGCGTGGCGAAGGGAAGTTCTTTAAGCTGGCTCATGCGTGACGTGACGGCGCAGACAGTGCGCCTGCTGTCCGATATTAACGCTGATTGGCGTCGGTCACGATGCGCCCGTCCTGGCGCAGCACGCCCGCCTGCCAGGGCGGGGTTGGCTGTTGCCGGGCGAGTTCCAGGCGGGCCTGGAACTCATGGCGTGGCAGCGGGCGCGCGCCCAGACTCGCCAAGTGACCGGTCTGTTGCTGGCAATCTATCCATGCCACGCCGTGGCGCCGCAGGAAGGCCACCAGATAGGCGAGGGCGATCTTGGAGGCGTCGGTCACGCGCGCAAACATGGATTCGCCGAAGAACATGCCGCCCAGGCTGATGCCGTACAGCCCGCCGGCCAGTTCGCCGTCGATCCAGGTTTCGATGCTATGCACTTGTCCGGCGGCATGCCAGGCGGCGTAGGCGGCCTGGACGTCAGCGGTGATCCACGTGCCTTGCTGGCCTTCGCGGCTTTGCGCGCAGGCGGCGATCACCTGCCGGAAGGCGGTGTCCACCCGGACCTGGACAGGAGAGTGGTCAGTGGCCTCGTCGCGGGCCAGGCGTCGCAGCGTCTTGCGCATAGAGCGCGAGAGCGAGAAGTCGGCGCAGGCCAGCACCATGCGCGGATCGGGACTCCACCACAGCACCGGTTCGCCTTCCGAATACCAGGGGAATATCCCCTGCTCGTAGGCCATGCGCAGCCGTTCGACCGACAGGGTGCCGCCGGCGGCCAGCAAGCCGTTGGGCTCGGCCAGCGCCAGGCTGGCGTCGGGAAAGGGGGTGTCGGCGTCCAGCCAGGGCAGCTTCAAGAGGTGCGATGCGAAGGAAGGGTGCAGTGGTGGGTGGGAAAGCGCCCCTCGCGCTGATCCTCGCGATACCGTTCCAGCGTGGTGGCCACCGTGCGGAAGGACAGTTCGGGCCAGGGGATTTCATCCAGGGCGAAATAACGCGCCTCCAGGCTCTCCGGGCCCGGATCCAGCTCCGGACCGAGGGCGCGGGCCAGATAGAAGATATGCACCTGATCGACCTGCGGTACGTCGATGATGGTGTACAACTGCCCGAGTTCGATCCGGGCGCCGGCTTCTTCGAGCGTTTCGCGTGCCGCACCCTGGGCCGTGCTTTCTCCCAGCTCCATGAAGCCGGCCGGCAGCGTCCAGGTGTCGTAGCGGGGTTCGATGGCGCGCCGGCACAGCAGGATCTTGCCTTCCCAGACCGGCACCGTGCCGACCACCATGCGCGGATTCTGATAGTGGATGGCGCCGCAGTGGTCGCAGATGTCGCGGGCCCGGTTGTCATCTTCGGGGACGCGATGCTGGACGGGCGAGCCGCACTGGCTGCAGAAGCGGGCGCGACGTGGCGCCGGGAAGTAGCGGATGGGGTCGGTCATGATGCGGATTCTACCGTTTGCGCCCGGCGCTGGCCGAAATGCATCTCCAGATGATCCACGAAGGTGCGCACCTTGGGTGAGAGCAGGCGGCGTTGTGGATAGACCGCCATCATGGTGATGGGCGGGCGGCGATACTCCGGCAGCACGGCGACCAGGCGTGCGGCGCGCAGGTCATCGCCCACCAGGAACTCGGGTTGCAGGATGATGCCCTGGCCGGCCAGGGCGGCGGTGCGCAGCACATCGCCATTGTTGGCGCGCATCGCCGGGGTGATGCGCACCAGGGTGGTCTGGCCGTCTTTCTCGAACGGCCAGTCCACGCCGCCACTGGCGTAGCGGTAGTGCAGGCAGCGGTGCTGGCGCAGCGCCTCGGGATGGGCCGGCATCCCGTGGCGATCGAGATAGTCGGGCGAGGCGCAGACGTGCAGCGCCTGGGGCGCCAGCGGTCGGGCGACCAGGGAGGAGTCATTCAAGGGCCCGATGCGCACTGCCACGTCGAAGCCCTCTTCCACCAGATCCACGGTGCGGTCGTTCAGATCCAGATCGACCGTGACTTGCGGATAGCGCTGCAGATAGGCATTGATGGCCGGAGACAGCTGCAGTATCCCGAAAGAGACTGGCGCGGCGATGCGTAATTGCCCGCTGGGGGGCTGGCCCGGGCCCTGCGCCAGCAGCGCCAGGCTCAGTTCATCCAGCTCGTGCAGCAGCGGACGCACCCTGTCGTAGAAGGCCCGCCCGGCCTCGGTCATGCTGAGCTTGCGCGTGCTGCGGTTGAGCAGCCGCACGCCATACTTCTGTTCCAGAAAGGCGATCTGGCGGGTGATCACCGAGCGTGCCGCGTTGGCGCGTTCGGCTGCCGCGGCAAAGGAGCCCAGCTCCACGACATTGACAAAGGTCTGCATGGCGGTGGGAGTGTCCATGGCGGCTCCGTTGCGGGTCGGAAAAAGCGGTCAGGCTTGCGGCCTGGGGTCGAACCCCAGCAGGGCGGGCATGGCTGCGCGATCCGCGTGACGCCAGGGGGCTGCGCCGCCCAGGCCGTGCACGGTCTGCGTTAGGGTGAGATCGTCGGCCGCCAGGAGAGGGCGCCCGCTGTCCAGGGTGAGGCGCTCCAGGATGGCGGGAAGGTCGCGATCGTCGATCAGGCCCGGCCCTTGCTGCGTGTGGGCCCAGACCTGCCCTTCGTCATCGAGCCACCAGCCGAGCACCGTGCCGGCTTCCAGGCCGTTGTGCGTGATCAGGCCATGGGCCTGATCGTCCAGCCGCAGGATGTAGGGCGCACCCTCCAGCATGACGTAGACGCGTTGCGGGCCGTTCTGGAAAAACCACTGGCCGGCCTCGTTGGCGGCATAGTTGCGATTGATGAAGGCCAGGATCTGCGGGTTGGTGATGGATTCGGGGGCGCCCTGGGGGTGCAGGTGCCAGCGGCCGCGCCTGTCCAGAGAGAGCCAGCCGTAGGCGGCGGGCACATCGGGCCAGCGTTGCAGGGCGTCAAGGACGGCTTGATCCATCGAGGGCTCCGTAGTGGCTGTGCCTGGGCATTATAGGCAGTGGCAGCCGTTCAGGCCCGGCAGGAAAGCAAGGGGGGCGGTCAAGCGATGTCTGCGCAATCATCCCCACACAGCGCCGCAAAAGAAAAAGGCCCACATTGCTGTGGGCCTTTCGGTACTTGGAGGCGCAAGCCGGAATCGAACCGACGTACACGGATTTGCAATGCGGTGTGACTGTACGGGCATACAGCGCCTTCCCAGTGGAGCAACCTTCAAATTCGAAGCCAAAACGGGCTTAAAGAGCAGGGCAATGTCAAAGTTTCCCCACACCCTTTTGAGTGATTGCCCCCAGGGCGTCAGCCAGGTTATCGGTCGACAAGTGCGAGTACCGAGCGGTTGATCGTGCGCTCTTATGGCCTAGCACTTTGCCGACTGTATAGAGCGGTGTGCCGGCCTGGACCATTGCGCTTGCGGTCGAGTGCCGTAGATCGTGGAAGTGGAGGCCTGGCCGGTCCACAGCTTCGGCTGCTTTTCGAAACCAGATCATCATAGACCGGTAGCTGATCTTCGGCGGGAGGTGCTTGAGTGCGTATCGCGCGACTTTTGGCAGCATGGGTACCACGCGCCGCTCGCCGTTCTTTGTGTCTTCCAGAATAAACCGCCCTGGCTCGATCTTTGCCTTCCATATTTCGCCTTTTCGCATGCCGGTATAGAAGGCGATGAGGATCAGTGCGCGAGCGGGGCGGCGTTTACACGCCCTGGCCAATTGCAGGGCTTGCTGCCTGGTCAGGTACTCATGTCGCTCGTTGCGCACTTCCGGCAGTGCCACGTGCTGGGCCGGGTCAGGGATGCCAAGTCGTTTCGATTTCCAGTAGAACCGACATGCCGCTCGCAGCAAGACGATGCGTTGCTTGATTGTCGCGGGTGCTAGTTTATTCTGGCCTGCTGAGGTGATCCGCTCGCACACTTCGGACAGTTCGTTGAATCGCTTTCCCTCATAGTGCTCAAGCACTGCGGCCAGGTGCCCCATGGCCGTGCCATGGGACTTCAGGTCGGTTTTTTTCTCCAGGTAGAACTGAACCGCCGCCTCGATCAATGGCGATTCGTGCTCGATTCCTTGCGCTATCGCGTAGAGGCGGCTGCTTTCCTCCCGGTCGAACGCGTCGGCTTGAGCTTGACTCCATGCTTTTGGAAGAAGCTTCGTAGCCCGGACGCGCCGGCCGGAGATAACGCGGTCGAACTCAAAGCGATATCGACGGCGGCTTTTATCGAAGTAGATCGACATGAGTTCTCGTATTCCTCAACATCGGTGGATTCAAAGCGGATTTGCCTGCCTACCCGATAGCACGGGATAGGCCCGCCGGGGGCGGCCAGTCGCCGCGCAGTGTTGGGGCTGACCCGCAACCTGGCCGCGACTTCGGCTGGTGTCAGAATGGCCATGTCGGCTCCAAAGATTGGCCCGCTCCAGGCGGGCCTTATGCATTACGTGTGGTGTCCAGCATCTGCTGGATGGCTTCGGTCATTTCGGTGGTCTATAAGTCAAGCAAAAAGCGGATTTGTGACTCATATATGAGCCATTTCTGCGCAGCTTCTCCAGTACCGCAGACTCCGTAATTGCTATGAGATACTCGCGGCGGCAGCCTTCGATTCCGGGGTGGTTTGCCCGAATGAGCAGTGTGCGGCGCTCGGCGTCTGTCAATACAGTGCTGCTGGTGTTGGTGGTCATGCTGCCTCCCTTCCGATGTCGCGATACATGCGGTCCACAGTCTTCTGCCGGGCGTCCAGCTTTCTGGTGCGCGTCAGGTGGTCCTGCAGGGCTTTGTCGTATGGTTCGATCTCGCGTAACAGCCGGAGCTTTTCTTGGAGGTCGGTGGTCGCGTTACATTGGGCGGCCAGTGCGTCGCGCTTCGCGAGGTCGGGCTTCTCGGCTTCCCAGCGCGCTAACTCCGCATCGTAGTCGGCCAGCAGCTTCTCGCTGGCAATCCTCCAGCGGATGAAAAGCAGGTCTCGGCGGCTGATGCGTAGGAAGAGTCCCTTTTCACGCACGAAGGCAATGATTTCTTCCTTCGTGAACTCGTTAAGGATATCGGGGCCGTTTGTCATGCCTCACCTCCCTTCGCCTCGGCAGGATGGGCAAACGCCTTTCGTTTCAACCCTTACTGTCCGAGTACGTCCCTTTCCGTATGTCTCCGTATGCAGCGCGGTTACATCGCTGGAATTACTGGTGAAGTAGACCCAGCGGCCGGCGTCGTTGAAACGGAAGACCGTCACACCGTTATGCGTGAACAGCTTTGCGACCTGAATCCCGACGTTGTCTGTGTCGGATACGGAGATAGGGTCCTTGGAGCAGCCCGCAATTGTGCAGGCTGCCAGTATTGTGACCAGGATTCGCATCACGCTCCCCCCTTGTGCTGCTGGGCGGCGCAATGCGCTGCAGCTTCCTCTGGGCTCGCCAGCTCGAAATGTGGGTGCTCTTTACCGTCGGGTGTGACCACCACCATGCGGTGGGTCTTGAATAGCCCTCCTAAGCTCCAGTTGCAGGGTTTGCCGTCCGGCACCTTCCTGGGCGATTCGGCGCCAGTGAAGCGCCCGATGCAGGAAAAGCCGACATAGCGCGCCACGCCGTCCCAATCATTGCCGGCGCCCGCGGCGATGAAGTCGATCGCGTTCTGCAGGCAGCCACACATCGGGCACTTCACCGTCGTCAATTCACTGCTGCGGGCTTGGGTCTTGCACGCGGTCTGAAAATCTTCCAACGTCATGCGCTTCATACCCCACCCCCTTCGCCCTGCTGGGCGGCAAGCTCGGCAATCAGGAAGGTGTCATAGCTTTGCCCTGCTGCATGGGCGCGTATCCAGCGGTTGTACTCGGCGGCGACAAGCTCATTCACCGCATACCGGTCAAACATGGCCCGCAGGGTGGCGGCTGCGCAGCTAAGCATCCCTGGCTCGAAAGTCTGCTGATCAAGCCAGTAGGCCAGCGCCATAACGCGCTCGCGTTCTGTCTCGGCGTTGGCGGTGTCGTGTTTCGCTTTCTGGATCGCCTCCCCGGCTACAGGGGCGCTTGCCATGTCCACGGGGTCTACTGGCGTTACGGTGCCGTCCGGCTGTTCCTCCACCGGGCAAGGCTTGGCTACAGGGGCGCTTGCCAGGGCGGCGCGGCGTCCGCGCTCTTGCCATGCCAGGGCGGCAACGTGCCCGTGATGCCAAAGGCGCACGGCTTCAGGCTCGCTGTAGACGCTCGGGTAGGAGCCCGCCAGCCACGCGGTGAACGCCGCCCGCTCATCGGCTACAGGGGTGCGCAGCTTTACCAGCGCCTTGTGGGCTTCGTACATGAGCAGGGTGACGTTGTTCTTACCGCCGTGCAGCCCGATCCATTGGTGAAGCCGGGCAATCACGCATTCCGGGCTGCCGTAGCCGTAGCCACGGATCACTACATTGACGTACTCATCGCTGAGCGGGTTTTCGCTGGCCGGTGGCGCGGGATCCGCCCCGCACACGGCACATGGGATGTTGTCGCCGGATGGCGCGCCTTCGCAGGCAACGCATTGCTTCGCCTTGGGGGCCACAGGGGCGCGCTCGTCTGCGGCAGGGGTGGCGGGACAGACTGGGGTGGTATCAAAATCCGTTTTCTTATTCCGCATGGGTTGATCCTTCGGTAGCTTGATCTGCGCCCAGCACCCAGCGGAGTGCGGCGGCGTATTCGCCCTGGGCATCTGCCAGGGCGGCGGTGATTTCCTTTCGGGACTTGAGGCGGGGGCGCTCGCCCATGATTGCGGCCTGCTTACGGCTGCGCTCATGGGGTTTGACACCCTGGCCGGCATCGATCAATTCGGCCACCTTGGAACGCTGTTCATCGGGCGCCAGTTTGGCCAGTGCTGTTGCATGGGATACCGTGATCTGCCCAGCCTCGACGGCCTTTTGCACGGGGGCGGAGCAATCGAGCAAGGCCAGGGTGTTACGCACGGTGGCCACTGAGCAGTTGTAGATGACCGCCAGTTGATCTTCGCCACGGCCCAAGGCCATGTGCCGGCGCATCTTTTCGGCGCGGCCCATTGGTGTATCAGCGGTACGGGCTTCGTTCTCGCTGGCGATGGCATCCGGGGCGTTCTGGCGTTTCCCCTGGTAGACGATGCCAGGCACCATGCGGGGAGGTTCGCCACGGACCTTGCGCCATTCGTTTGCGAGGCGAGTGGACTTGACACGCTGGCGGCCATAGACGACTTCGACGGCACCTGTTTCCGGGTTTTTGGATACCGCGACGGGTTCCAGCACGCCCTGGTAGTCGATATTGCGGGCCAGCTGTTCGTCTACCGGAAGGTGTACGCGCTCGTCGTACAGCGGCGATACTGGATCGGCAACTAGGGTTAGGGCGTCAGGGTCGAAAAAAAGGACGTTGGTTTTACCGCTGGCGCCGTAGGCGTCGATGCTGTTCTTTGCCATGCTGATTCCTGTTCGTGGCTGGGCTGGACTGAAGTCGCAGGATTAGTACGGAATCCAGCCGATGATTGGCCGCTTGGTTCTTTTGCTAATGCGCAAAGCACCGCTTTTGTCGTGAAGCTCTCCGCGAACCATGATGCGGAGCCGGGACGTTCTGCCAGCCCGCCCGGCGAGGGTCATGAAGTCTTGCGCGAAGTGCGGGGTGGAAAATGGCGCTGACAACTGGACCGGCTTGGCCTTCTGAAGGATCACCGCCGTCTTGAGGGAAACCCACGCGGACTCATCGGCCTCAGTGACGTGTTGTCGCTCCTGGGGGGGCATGGCGGTCACGTGCTTTTGCCATGCCTTCTCGGCAGCCTTCTTCGCCAGAATTTCCGTCATTCCAAAAAACGCAAAATGCACTCATGGGGCTCTCCTTGGATTGCTATGCGGCCGTCTCGCCGCCCAGGGCATGAACCAGTTCGGCCAGCAGCTTTGCCAGCTCGCCGGTCATCAGGGCGAAATCCGAATCAAAACGCTCATCGTCCGGTAGGCCGGGGCCCGAGCCTTCCTTCACCACATCCAGCGGTGTG
>NZ_FKBR01000008.1:0-33215 GCF_900078335.1 Bordetella trematum | reverse complement strand
GGCGGCACACGTCATCGGCGTCCACGCTGTGCTTGATGTAGCGGACTGTGGCCTTGCTGGCCCCGCTCGCGCGTAGCTCGGTGTCCTGGTCGATGCTGAAGTTATCGGGCGCTTCGTCTGTCGCCAGCCAGCCAGTCATGGCGGCAGCCGGGGGCTGCGTCACGTAGAGGTATTCCAGCGGCAGCGGGTCGACCGTCTTTGCCAGCAGGCCTATCACCTCGTCGGCTTTGCCGTCAGCCGCTGCGTCAATCACCAACCAGCCGTTCTTCGTGTCGATCCAGGCGCGGGTATCGCGGTAGACGGACAGGGCGCGCGGCATCAATTCGTCGGTGACGCGCTCCTTGATTTCCTTCATCTGCTTGCGGCCGGGCTTGTAGCCCTGCTGCTCTTCGATTTCCTTCGCGCGGGCCTTGGCAGCCTGATTGATGGCCGACGACGGCAGTACCTTTTTCTCGGCGCGCAGCGATAGCAGGATCTGACCGTTGACGACATGGGCCAGCTGGCCGTTCTCGCGGGGCGATACCCAGCCCAGACGCTGCATTTCCAGATTGCTGCCGCGCTGGTAGGCATGCTTCGCCAGCGCAGCTTCGAGCGTTTCGCCCAGGCACGACCAAGCGGCCGAAAGGCGGTAGACCTTTAGGTTTTTGAACCACATGTGAAACTCCAGGGGCTAGAACGGAATGTCGGGGTCGGTCGGCGCAGCCGTGTGGGAGGGGCTGCGAGTTTGTTCGTGGGTTGCTCCACCCTCACGGCCGCCAAGCATTTGCATCTGGTCGGCGATGATTTCGGTGGCGTAGCGGTCAGCGCCGGATTGCTTGTCCTGCCACTTGCGGGTTTTGATGCGCCCCTCGATGTAGATCGACCCGCCTTTCTTCAGGTATTCCCCGGCGATCTCGGCCAGGCGACCGCGCATGACCACTCGGTGCCACTCGGTTTCTTCGCGGGGTTCCCCGCTGGCCTTATCTTTCCAGCGTGAGGTTGTGGCGAGCGAGACATTGCAGATTGCTGCGCCGTCGGGCGTGTAGCGGACTTCAGGCGCACGCCCGAGGTTGCCCACCAGGATGACTTTGTTGACGCTTGCCACGGTTACTCCTTTGCGGCGATGGCGGTTTTTCGGGTGCGTTCTTCTGCGGTCTGGTCGTTGGCATCCAGGCTGGGTCCGATGACTCCGGTGAGGATGAGCGCGCAGAAGACCAGTGCGCTGATGCTGCCGCCGTAGCAGACGGCGTTGATGTCCCATTGCTTTCGATAGGCGAGTCTGAGCAGGGCGGCAGCACGCCGGCCCACCGATGATTTCTTTCTCATGTGGGATTCCTAGGGGAATGTGGGGGAGGGGTGCTGCAGGCGAAGCCATCAAGGTCGCCCCTAGCCGCTCGCATGAAGCAGCGTTTGTTCACAAGGAGGGGGTGACTGCCCGGCGCTAACCCGGTGTCGGCGAGGGGCGATCTTGATGGCCCTGGTTTGCCAGGGCGTTAGGGCTATGGCCATGTCCCTCATGGGCCTGTGCGCCTCAGGCTGGCGTCCTTCCAAATGTCGTCTGGCGGCGTCACCTGGCATACAGAGGGTGGGTGCTCCTCCAGCCATCAGCCAAGTTATGACCCATGCCGATATCGCCCGGCTCTCTGCGCCCGCGTACTCAGGGGCTAAACCTCGGTGCGGTCACATGACGGCCTCCGCTGGTTGCTGGCCCCGACTTGTGGCTGGCGGGGTGACGCCTAGATCGATGGCCCTCCGATATAGCGGGGAGGGTCGCTGTATTTCTTACTTGGCGAGGACTTTCAGAGCGTCGGTGCTTCCAGCAAACTCGATATCCGGGATGATTGCCTGGGGTTTAAACACCACGCGGTAGTGGTAGACGCTGGCCTTGGCGGGGTGGAGCTGCTCGACAAAGAAGGTCACGTTGTCGGACAAGCCCAGCATGTGCTTTTTGAATTCGCTCGGGCCGGTCTTGCAGATCACGTGCAGCACATGGCCACTGCTGCTGGTTTCAACGCTGCACAGCCCTTCGATGGAGAGCATGTAGCGGTCAGTGATTCCGTTGTAGAAAACGATGCGCCGGTTTATCTCGAATTGGTCTGCGGCTTTTGACAGGTTGCGTTGCGCGACGTCGGCGTCGGTACTGCAGCCAGCTATTGCGACAGTGAGAGGCAAGGCGATAAGGAGTTTTTTCATTGGTTTTCTCTGTTGTCAGCGACAGCCGCTGCCGATCCCCCGCACGCAGGCGCTTGAGTAGGGGCTGTCAGGCGGGCCGGAGATGCGCATACTCTTTGAATAGTCGCGACTCCCAGTCTGTTGACCCGAGGCAGGCTTGCGCAATGAATGCCCAAGATGGAACGTCTTCGCGGTCAATCTCAGTTCGCCAGACGCGGATGCGGCCGAAAAGCAGACGGTCACGGTACAGAACTTGAAAGCCCGTCAGGTCGCTGCGCGTGAAGCGCAGAACCCGGTGGCGGATGAAGATCAGGCGGCGCATACTTCCACCTTGCTATCGAACTCATCAGCCAGCATGCCGCAGCGGTCATGCCAGGACGATTCGCCTTCATTTTCCGCGTTGCGCAGATGGTGCGCGGCTTCCTTCCATTGGCCGGCGGCTACCGCTTTCCACACGATTTGCATGCGCGTGATTTGGTCGTCAGGGCAGATCATCAGCAGGTCGTGTACGGTTGTCATAGTCATTTCCTCAGTGCATCCCCGGCGCACCGGGGTTTAGAAAAAGCCGCCTTCTTTCAAGATCCAGGCGGTGATGGCGGTGAAAATCAGACGGACCACGAAACTGTGTTTTCCGCCTATCGGCTGTCCGTCGTTCATCAACGACACCCAGATGCACATGCCGAACCACACGATCACCACGATCTGCGGCCATCCGTACTCCATTGCTTTCTCCAAGCCCCTGCATGGGGCGAATCATCGGTCTGCGTCCTGTCACGGCGCAGGCAGATGGCCGGGGTTATCGTCGCCACGCCCGGCTGGGCGTTTCCTGGCGTTTGCCAGGAACACAGAGGCCCGGAGGCGCTGACCTCTGGGGTGGTTCTGTTTCGCCCTTCCCTGGTTGGGGGCGGGCGGCCTCGGTTGTTAAAGAGCAGGTCGTAGAAAGAGTTTACCTAAATGGTAATTTTAATGGAACCAAAACGGTAACTGCTTTGATTATTTTTTTTTTACCGTTTTGGGAATTCAATAGCTTTGGCCTACTTTGTCACCTAAGGTACGATCAAGATTCGACCTGTTACGGAGAGTGGTGATGCCAAGCTTTGTCGCGATTGATGTGGAAACAGCTAACCCAAATATGGCGAGCATTTGCCAGATCGGGATTGCAACGTTTCGGGGCGGGGAGAAAGTCGATGAATGGCTGTCGCTGGTAGACCCGGCGGACTACTTCGATCCAGTTAATACGCGTATTCACGGAATTACAGAATCAGCAGTTCGTGGGGCGCCGTCGTTTCAATCTCTCATGGCCGAGGTAAGGGGTCGCTTAGATGGTGCGGTGGTGGTGTCACACACAGGTTTCGACCGCACAGCCTTGAGCAGAGCCTTCGCTATCTCGGGCGGAGTCGTAGGTGATTGTGTTTGGCTTGATTCGGCGCAAGTTGCTCGGAGGGCGTGGCCTGCGGTATCACGGAAGGGCTATGGTCTCGCTAACGTCGCCCACATGCTGGGGATCACGTTTCGACACCATAACGCGCTCGCCGACGCTGCTACAGCGGGGATCATTCTAGTTAGGGCGATTGAAGAGAGTGGTAAGCCGCTGGAGTGGTGGCTGCGCCGAGTGAAGCGTAGGCTGCCGCAGGCGGATGGGTCATACATTGCTTCTGTAGCGCAGGAAGGCAATGAGGATGGCCACCTGGCGGGTGAGGTGGTCGTGTTCACAGGGCAGCTGTCGATGTCAAGGCAGGAGGCTGCCAGCCGGGCAGCCAAGGCTGGATGTGACGTTGCGACTGGCGTTACCAAGAAAACTACTATCCTGGTTGTCGGGGATCAGGACATTGCCAAGCTCGGCGGGAAGGATAAAAGCGCCAAACATATCAAGGCCGAGACGCTGATTGGCCAAGGGGCGGAGTTGCGAATTCTTGGCGAAAGCGACTTTCTGGCGCTGCTAGAGTCAGCTATGGATGATTGACCTTGCGGGGGTAGCTACGACTTAGAAATCGTGGCTGCACCATACTTTAAGAACGCGGCCAAACACTTCGAAATCCATGGTCGGGTCAATGACCCAGTCCCGGTATGCCGGATTCTCTGAAATCGCGAGTAGCCCCTTGCCGGGGACGCGCTGCAGCCGTTTGATGAAGCCTTCGTTATCAACACGAAAAAAATAGACGGCGTCATAGTCCACTGACTTGACGCTGGAATCTACGATTAGGGGATCTCCCGGGTTGAACATCGGCCGCATTGAGTCACCGAACCCGGTGACGATGCACAACCCGTTCGTTGCGCCGGCGCTCCTCACATTTTTCTCTAGCCACTCTCGGCTAACGCTCCAGCTTTCAATCACGCCAGGCTGATCCCGAAGCGCTACTCCAGCCTTTCCCATCCGGCCTCCTGTGTCATATCTATGTATGGTAACAGTCAGTTTCGTTCCGTCTATGGAAGGCTGAGACGAGGGGGGCTGGATGTCTAAATGGTCGGCGTCCATCCAATATGCAGGGTAGTCAAAAGCCGCTTCTATCTTCCGCGCTGTCTTGTCCCCTATGTCCTTTGCCCCAGTGGCATACCTGCTGACAAGGGACGGGGTGGAGTAGCCAAGAGCTTCTGCTGCCGCAGTCTGGCTTCCTTTGCAGTGCTCATCAACTGCCCTGGCAAAGTTCTCTTGGCGAATTCTCTTGATCGATTTCATGGCTTCATTGCACATCGCTTTACCACAATGGTAAATGCACCAATAAGGTAAACATTTGGTTGAGCTATTACCGTTAAGGTAATAAACTCTTCCAATGACCACACCGAACATCAATTTCAAGACGTTCTACCTCTCCCTTAGCGCAGAGGAACGGCGTGCGTTCGCCCTCGAGGCGGGGACTACAACCGGCTACATCGAGGTCCACCTAGTGCGCGCAGGGAGGATTCCCCGTCGGCGAAAAATGGAGTCGCTTTGGCAGGCTTGTCAACGTCGTAGGGCTGGATTCACGCGTGAGCAGCTGATTCAGTTTTTCTTCACGAGCAGCGCTGCTCCTTGTCTCAAGAGGGAGGTTTCCTAATGCGTTCTCTGTACGCCCGCTTCGTGCTGTGGTTGATCCGGCCTGCGCTGCGCCTTCATGCCACTCCTACTGCATCCGAAGCGAACCCACTGCCTGGCCTTACTCCTAATGCTTCTCGTCTTCTAAAAGCCCGCGTCTTGCAAGGGTCAACGCTTGAACTTGGAGCTGAAGACTCGCGATCGCTCTGGAAAGAAGCGGCTCGCTCATTGGGATCCAGTCCGTCCACTTCTGCGAAGTCGGGTCGGGTTCCCCGGTGAGCTCGAACTGCAGATAGACGACCTGAGTATCGAGGTTTCGCGTCACTCGGAAGTCCGCGGCAGTTCCATCTACACGTTTTGGTATTTCCATTTTTGTTCAGCCCCTCTGACTCGGAACGAATGCTCTGCGTGAGAGAAGCCATTCTAAGGGGCTGACTGCCAGATTTAAGGAGAGAGCGCATGGATAGCGCGATGACCCCGGCCCAGCCTTCACCGCAGCCGTCAGCTCCGGCCAACCCAGCAGACAAGGTCCAGATCGGTCCGCTTGACGTTTGATGTTTCTGTTCCATGCCTCCCATCTTATGGATGCGCGGGCATTGCCGAAACCCTGATATTTCCCAAAACCAAGGTAAGCCCATGACCAGCCGTTTGGATGCCTATCACTGGCTTGATGTTCTTTACAACGATGTTCGCCGCACGCCTGGGGGCGTGAAGGATGCTGCTCGGTTCCTGAGTGAGCGCCGGGGCAAGAGCATCCATTTTGAGTCGCTGCGCGCCAAGTTGAGCGGCCAAGAGGGGGAGTCGCTGAGCTTTGAAATGGCGACCTTGCTGACTGAGTGGATGCTTGAGAAGGCCGGGGGCGCTGAATACGCCCGCGATTGGCTGCAGACCTACGCATCGGTCGAGCATGGTTTGGTTTTTGTGTCGGTGCCGCCTGCTCCTGTGGGCGGCCATCCTGACGAGCTGGCTGCGCTCTTGCAGAAGATCATGCAGGCGGGCGTCAAAGTTGGAAAGCTGAATACGGCCTATCTGGCGGCGGTTGCTGACGGCAGGGTCGATCCCGCAGAGCGCAGTGCGTTGCATAAATCGTTCTGGGACTTGGCGGTGCTTTGCCTGCGTGCAGTGCGCAACCTGACGAGGGTCGAATGCTGACCCTTGACAAACGTACCCCTTTCCCGCGCCGTGGGGGCGACCAGCTGGCCCGTCTGTCGGGCATGCAGTGCCAGGCGCCGCAATTTCATGGTTGGGTCAGCGGTCAGGCCGACTACCGTGGCCCGGTGCCGGTGACTGTCGATTCCGCAGCAGAGTATGTCCGCCAGGTGTGCGGCGTTTCCAGCCGCGCCGATCTTGATCACAACCGCGAGGCCGCCAGGCGCTTTCATGCGTTGATCCGCCGGCCCTTTCTTGACTACGTCCAGCGGCGTGAGGGCCTGGGGCAAATCTTCATGGGCTATCGCGTGACGGCCCAGGGGATCCAGGCCGCCTATGCGCACGTGTCGACGTTCGTGCAGGCGATCTCTGAGGCAGAGCTGGGCGAGGTACTGCTGCCGTACTTGATACCTGTTGACCCTTGGGAGGGCGTGTCGCGTCTCGATGCTGCTGGTGCTGCTGCGCGGCAGGTGCTGTTTGATCTGACTCGGCAGGGGAAGGTGCGCAGCATTGGCCGCGGCCTTGTCGGTGAGCGGTTGTGGAGGTCTGTATGAGGCGCACCCCCATGAAGCCCGGCAAGCCCTTGCAGCGCAAGACCCCGATGGCGCCCCCACGTGCGGCCATGCGTGCGCGCCGGCCTGGTAAGCGTGCCACCAAGACTGTCTACCGCAATCGGGCCTTGCTGGATCTGGCGCAGGGCCAGGCTTGCACGCTGTTGGTTCCTGGCTGGTGCCTGGGGCACAGCAAGTCAGCGCGTGACACGACGGTTGCCTGCCATTCGAACCTTGCCAAACACGGCAAGGGGGCGGGCATCAAGGCGCATGACTGGGCCATCGCCTTCGGCTGCTATGGCTGCCATTTCTATATTGATCAATCTGGTGCGCCTGCTGAAGACAAGGTGCGCTATTTCGAGCTGGGCCTTGCTCAGACGCGTCAGGCTGTTATGGCCATGGGTAAGTGGCCGGAAGAGGCCGAGCGCGGGTATCAGCTTTTGTACGGGAGTGCGCCATGAGCGCTGTGGTGCTGCCCATGACGCCGAAATCCCCCCAGCTTGAGAACGGCTTTATGCGGATCTCCAACGAGCTGGAGGACGCGATCCTGGCGCACCCGTTTACTGACCGGCAACACAAGGTATTGCGGGCGGTGATCCGTAAGACGTATGGCTTTGGCAAGAAAGAGGATGACCTGTCGGCATCGCAGCTGTCGGCCATTCTCGCGAAGACGCCGCGCCAGCACGTCAGCACTGCCTTGAACGAGTTGGCCGCCATGAAGGTCATCCATAAGCGTGCGGGCCGCTACGGCTCGATTGTGGGCGTGAACAAGAACTATGCCGAATGGTTGCCGAGCGTACCTGCTCAGGCTCCTGCTAGTCCCGAATCGGGACAGGGTGGGTGTCCCAAACCGGGACAGGTGTCCCAAATCGGGACATGTCCCGAATCGGGACAGGGTGGGTGTCCTGAATTGGGACAGGTCGCTAGTCCCGGATCGGGACACACAAAAGACAACCTTCCAAAAGACATAAAACATAAAGAAGTAACTGCTGGCGCAGTTCCTTCTTCTGCCGACCAGTTTTCGCTGATCGGCTCCGAAGATGGCGATGCTCCGCCTCCCGCTGCCCAGCCGATGCTGCTGAGTGACGGCTCCGAGCATGTGCCGACAAGTGAAGAGGTCGCGGAGTGGAGCGCGGCCTACCCGCAAGTGAACGTGCTGGACGCAATGCGGCAAATGGCCGTTTGGCTGAAGGCGAACCCGGCCAAGCGCAAGACGCGCCGGGGGATTAACAAATTCATCGTGAACTGGCTTGGGGGCGCTCAGCGTGACGCAGTCAGCCCGCGCTACCGCAACCCTACGACTCAGCCGGCAGGCAAAGGACCGAGACAGCATGGAAATTTCGACAGCCAAGACTACCGCAGCGGTGTTGACGACGATGGCCGGTTTTAACTTCGAGACGGAGGCCCGGCACTGCCCGGAGCACGGCGAGTTTATGGCTATGAAAACGCCCGTTGGATGGTCGGATTGCACGGTATGCAATGCCAAGCGCCAGCAGGCAGAGCGGTTCCGCGTAGAGGCGGAGGCAACCCGGGCGACTCTGATGCGTCAGGCCGACGTGCCCGTTCGTTACCACGGCAAGACGCTGGATACCTACCACGCGGCTTCTGGGGGCGGGCAGGGTATCGCGCTGGGCGTTGCGGTGGATTACGCCGATAGCTTTGCCGAAGCCCGCGCGTCAGGCCGGGGGTTGATCTTCTGCGGCAAGCCGGGGACAGGCAAGACGCACCTGGCGATAGGAATTATTCACCGCGTACTGGCTGCAGGCTATTCGGCGCGCTTTGCGGTGGTGCTTGATGCGATGCAGGCGGTCAAAAGCACTTATCGCAAGGACGCGGCGATGACCGAGGCGGCAGTGATTGAAAAATTGACCGCCCCCGATCTGCTGGTGCTGGACGAGATCGGCAATCAGTACGGGACGGACTCGGAGCGGATCATTCTCTCCAGCGTGATCAACACTCGATACAACGCGATGAAACCGACAATCTTGTTGAGCAATCTCGCCAAGGAGCAGTTGGTTCAGGAGTTGGGTGAGCGCGTCATGGATCGCATGCGCGAAGGCGGTGGGCGCATGGTTATTTTCGATTGGGCCAGCCATCGTGGGGTGAAGGTATGAAGAAAAGCCAGTGCGACGGGAGGGTGAAAGGGATGGCCAAGGTTGAGAGGGCGGTGGCCGTGGCTGGCCGGCAGCCGCTGGTGTCGAAGGGGCGGTATCGCATGGGTGCGTGCATGGCGGCGGCAGCGGCGCGTGCGCAGGAGGCCGAACCGAAGATTGGCAGCATGCGGCCCAGCGCGAAGGGCAAGCGGGGGCGGGCATGAGCAAGTTGTCCAGAACGAAGGGCGCAGCATACGAGCGCAAGGTTGCCGGCATGTTGACCGAGGCGACCGGGATCATCTGGCGCCGCCGAGTGCGCAACCATGACGGTGATAGCGACGTGGTATGCGATGACGCCGCCCTGGCGCACATCAGTATTGAGTGCAAGCACGCCAATACGCTTTGTCTGCCTGCCTGGTGGCGTCAGGCGCAGGAGCAGGCCGGTACTGGCGTGCCGGTGCTGATCTATCGCCAAACGGGGGCGCGAGGAGAGTCCGTGATGATCGACGCCCACCATGCCAACGCCAGCCATTGGCCGGTGGCAGGACGGCACACGATCATCATGGGCTGGGATACCGCCATGCAGTGGCTGCGCGAGAAGATCCCTTCGAAAATCACCGGGCCGGGGTACATCTGACATGAGGCACGAACCGGGTACTTTCTCTCGCGCGGAGCATGCTGTTGCAGCCGCGTACTTGATGCTGGCCTATCCGATCGAGCCGAAGAACGCGACTCAGCTGATCTGCGAGGCGTTACGGGAGCGTTTTGACGCAGCATTCGAGCCGAAATCGTTCTCAGGGCTTTCCCCTCATGAATGGCATGCCCAGGCTGTTTATATCGTCAAGGTGCTGGAGCGGACGCTCGGTGACAGCATCGGGTTCCACGTGCTTCGTGGTCAGTACGGCACGGGGGCGGAGGCAGCGGCAAGCACGCGCCGAGTCTCGGAGTGGCTGACCCCCGAGGCAGAGCAGGGCAGCATTGAACGTGAGGTGACCGATATGCTGGCGTCGCATGTGCTGAGAGGCCAGCCGCGCCTTCGTCGCCTTTCTGATACCTTTGACCTTCCCTACTCGGCGCTGCAGCGTCCTGCGAGTGCGTATCGGGTATTGGTCGGCGGTGTGAAGCGTGCAGCGCTGGTACGCCTTGATACCCGAATGAGGGATGCTGGCTTGGTGACAGATTTCCAGAGTCAGGAGTTGCCGACAGCACTTGACATGGTGAATCAGGCGCGGCAGAATAATCCCAGACTCGTAGCAAGTCTGTCCTGACAA
Source organism: Bordetella trematum (assembly GCF_900078335.1). Classification (GTDB taxonomy): domain Bacteria; phylum Pseudomonadota; class Gammaproteobacteria; order Burkholderiales; family Burkholderiaceae_B; genus Bordetella; species Bordetella trematum. The sequence continues at coordinate 22,987 of NZ_FKBR01000008.1, read as the reverse complement.
AAAACCCTGGCCCAAAACCAGGGTTTTTGCGTTTTTGCGGGCGTTGCCCAGTGCGCACCGCGCCTGATGAGGCTTGAATAGCCGAAACCAATAGGTCGCGCGGAATTGCCCCAGCCGGGGAATAACTGGCAATCAGTGGGATCACCCCTAAGCGCGTTCGATATAGAGTGGGCTTAGGGCGTGGGTGTGCAACGATCCCATCTGCAGCACACGTCTGGCCCGGCACCTTTTCTGACGGCTGGCTAAGAGGCCGAAAGCAGCGGATTGCGAACCTGTAGAGAGGCGGCGCTCCGCAGGTTCGATTTCTTTAGTCTGCTTCATCAACACAAAGCCCCGATACGGTGATCCGGTCGGGGCTTCTTTATTGGAGCCTCTCATGTTTGGTGGACATGATCCCGAAAACTGCCCCTTCACGCCAAAGCGTAAGCGTGGCCTTGGTGCTGGTGCGCCCCGTGCCGAGTTGCTGATCCAGAGCTGGGCGGGCACCGACTAGGACGGTTGGTGCGTTCGTAGCCACTCTTTCAGCGCGGAGTCCATACGTGTTTGCCACCCAGCCCCGGAAGCCTTGAAGGCGTCCAGGACTTCGGGCGAGAGCCTGATAGTGACGGCTTGCTTGGTCGGCGCTTTCTGCGGCCCACGGCGGCGAAGTCCGAGCTTCGCTTGAAGCGCGGCAGGCAATACCTCGGACGCGGGCTTGGCGCGGGCAAACTCGGCCTCGCCCCATTCGGGGTTGTCCTTGTCGATCATTTCAGGATTGGGCTTTTTCATAGCGGGCTACCTCTCTGCTGTTGGCCTTACGCAGGCTGATAACGCGGATTGCTTCGCCGCGCACTGTGAACACAAGCATGTAAAGGCGTTCATCAATCTTCCCCAGGGCTTGGTAGCGGACTTCGCTGTAGTCCTGGCGGGCATCTTCTATGACCAATGCGCTGTTCCACTCGAATCCATGGGCCAGTTCGAACGACAAGCCGCGTTCGGCGATGTTCTTGTCGTTCTTGGCGGGGTCGTAGGTGATGTCCATAGATCAAATTGTATGTACATTTTGGTTGGTCGTCAAGCAAAACGTATGTACATTCTATATCCCCTCCCGCTACCGAGGGCCGCGCGTTAGTCATGGCGCGCGGGGGTTGGGTCATCGCGCCGGGCGGTGTGCATTAGGTAGCACCCGGCACAAACTCAAAGGAAATGGCAATGCGGCTATCTGTGAGCCAGGGTGATCCTGGCTATCGCGCCTATCGCGGCTTGCCGTGCTCGGTGCGCCCGGTGGTGTGGCTGGATGGGGAGCGAGTCTCCCAGTGCGTTACGGCGGATACCCGAAGAGGGTTTGTGCTGGTTCACGTAGTGAATCAGGACGGGAAGGTGCAGATAAACGCCAAGCGCACCGATACGAAGAAGGAGCGCCGGTACGGTCGGGTTGAGATCGTACTGGTGCGTACCTGAATGGCTCGCAGGCCGCAGAGGCCATGCCGTGCAGTCGGGTGCAACACGCTACACCGCAATGCCAACGGCTATTGCGAGGCCCACGCGCATTTGGCGAGGGTCTGGGCAAAGAGTCCACAGCAGGCCGGCCGAGGCGGTAGGCCATGGCGTCGGCTACGTGACCAGATCCTGGAGCGAGACGGCTACCTGTGCCAGTGCGATGAGTGCAAGCGCAGGCCATTGCCGCTGGTTGCGCACGAGGTGGACCACATAGACAACGCACGCGGGCCCAGCGGCGAGCTCAACGATGACCCGAACAACCTGCGGGCGATCAATCGGAACTGCCACCGGGCGAAGAGCCAGGCAGAGGCCCAGGCGGGGCGACGTCGTCGGCAGTTGTGATCGCGCTCACGGCGGCGCGCAAGGGGGGGAGGGTAGAAAGTCTGGGGTCGTTTGCCCGGACACCTGCCGCTCAATCGTTTTTTTACACCCGCGAAAAATGAAATTAGGGAGTTGACCTATGGCAGGTGTCGCAGGCCGGTCGGGCCGCAAGCCCAAACCGACCGAGCGCAAGATCGCCGCAGGCAACCCTGGCAAGCGGGCGCTGAACAAAGACGCGCCGCAGTTCGAGGGGATCGTGAATATCGATCCTCCCGAGTGGCTGCAGGGAGCAGGGCGGGATCTGTGGCAGCACCTGGCGCCGCTGCTGTGCGCGCAACAGGTGCTGCAGGCCACCGACATCCAGAACCTGGAGTTCTACTGCGCGGCATACGGCAGATTCCGTGCAGCAGAAGCCGATATCTCGAAGTACGGCATCACGGTGCCGGGCGCCCAGGGCGGCATGGTGAAGAACCCGGCGGCCACGGTCATCAACGAGGCCACCAGGCAGATGGCAACGTTCGGCTCACTGCTCGGCCTGGACCCGTCGAGCCGACAGCGGCTGCTGGGCCCGAAGAAACGCACCGCCGGCGACGAGCTGGCCGCCATCCTGAGTATGTGACATGGCGACTGGCAAGTATCCACGCGTGGCGGTGGCCACGCAGTTCGCGCGCGACGTGGTGCGGGGCAAGGCGCCGTGCTGCCGGTTCATCGTGCTGGCGTGCCAGCGGCACCTGGACGATCTGGCCAAGAGCAAGACGAGGGACTTCCCGTACCGCTTCGACCCGGCCAAGGCCGAGAAGAAGTTGCGCTTCATCGAGTTCCTGCCGCACACGAAGGGCGAATGGGCACGGCTGAAGCAAAAGGTGAAGCTCGAGCCCTGGCAGGCATTCGGCATAGCGTGCACGTTCGGTTGGGTGCGCAAGAAGGACGGCCTGCGTCGCTTTCGAGAGTCCTACTGGGAGGTGCCGCGCAAGAACGGCAAAAGCGTGATCGCCGCCGGCGTCGCGCTGGGCATGTTCTGCGCCGACGGCGAGTTCGGCGCCGAGGTCTACAGCGGTGCGACGACCGAGAAGCAGGCCTGGGAGGTGTTCCGGCCAGCTCGCCTGATGGTGAACCGCACGCCCGAGCTGAAGGATCTGCTGGGCATCGAGGTCAACGCAGGCAACCTGAACCGACCCGAGGACGGCAGCCGGTTTGAGCCCATCATCGGAAACCCTGGTGACGGCTCCTCGCCATCGTGCGCGGTCGTGGACGAGTACCACGAGCACGACTCGGATGACCTGTACGTGACCATGCAGACCGGCATGGGCGCACGCAGACAGCCACTGATGTTCATCATCACGACCGCCGGCGCCAACATCGCCGGGCCTTGCTACGACAAGCGGCAGGAAGTCATCGAGATGCTCGAGGGCCTGGTACCGAACGATGAGCTGTTCGGCTGGATCTGGACCATTGACGAGGGCGACGACTGGACCGACCCGAAGGTGCTGGCCAAGGCCAATCCGAACATGGGTGTGTCGGTCTACGAGGACTACCTGGTGGCACAGCAGCAGCAGGCCATCAGGCGTGCACGCTTCGCCGGGAAGTTCAAGACGAAGCACCTGAACGTCTGGACCGCGGCGAAGTCCGGCTTCATCAACATGGCGAAGTTCATGTCGGCGCCGTGTCTGGATCCAAGCCTGTCGCTGGACCAGTTCAAGGGCTGGGACTGTGTCCTGGCGCACGACCTGGCGTCGAAGGTGGACCTTACCGCGCAGGTGAAGCTGTTCTGGAAGGATATCGCGGGCAAGCGGCACTACTACTGTGTCGCGCCGGCGTTCTGGGTGCCAGAGGATACGGTGCAGGGCACCGAGAACCGCAGGCTTGCGGATCGGTACCAGGCCTGGGTGGCGTCGGAGCACCTGATCCAGACGGACGGCGCCGAGATCGACTACCGCGACGTGCTGGCCGAAGCGCTGGAAGTGAACGAGCTGGCGCCGGTGGTGGCCTGTCCCATCGACCCGCACGGCGCGGCGAACCTGTCGCACCAGCTGGACGACGAAGGGCTGAACCCCATCACGATTATCCAGAACTACACCAACATGGCCGACGCCATGAAGGAGTTCGAGGCGGCGGTGTTGTCCGGGCGGTTCCACCATGACGGCCACCCGATCATGACCTGGTGCGTTGGCAACCTGATTGCCAAGTACATGCCCGGCAGTGATGACGTGATGCGTCCCATCAAGCAGGGCAACGACAACAAGATCGACGGCGCCGTGGCAGTGATCATGGCAATCGGTCGTGCGATGGCCGGCGCCGAAGGGCCCGACCTCTCAGACTTTTTCAACAACGCGGTGATCGGATGAAACATAAAGCGCAGAAGGTTGGTCGGCTCCGCGCCGCGGTGCTCGGCTGGCTCGGCGCGCCGTTCGGCCTCACCGATGTGGACGCGTGGGCCCGGCTGGGCGCAACCAGTTCAGCCGGGGTCAACGTCAACGATCAGAACATCCTGCAGCTGTCAGCCGTCTGGGCATGCGCCAGGCTGATCTCAGAAACTATCGGCACGCTGCCGCTCGGAATGCACGAGCGCACGACGAACGGCAAGCGACCAGCTCCGCAGCATCCGCTGCACTTCATCCTGGGCACGCAGCCGAACGCAGACACGGTGTCGTCGGTGCACTGGGAGGCCGTGGTAGCTGCGATGCTGCTGCGCGGCAATGCTCGGTGCGAGAAGCTGATGGTCGGCGAACGAGTCGTCGGCCTGCAGTTCCTGTATCCCGGGCGGCTGGCTATCACTCGCAGGGCAGACGGGGCGAAGGAATGCCGCTACACCGAAGACGACGGCCGGCAGCGCATCATTCCGGCCTCGCGGATCTGGACCATTCCGGGTTGGTCTCTGGACGGTCAAACCGGCGTGTCGGTCATCAGGTACGGGGCGCAAGTCTTCGGGGCAGCATTGGCCACGGATGAGGCAGCCGCCGGCACGTTCAAGCGCGGCCTGATGCCCACCACCTGGTTCAAATATCCGAAGCTGCTGAAGGACAATCAGCGGGAAGAGGCTCGGACCTTCATCACTGAGCGAGCCTCCGGCGCCATCAACTCAGCCACGCCTCTCATCTTGGAAAACGAGATGGAGGTGGGCACCATCGGCATCAACCCGAAGGATGCCCAGATGCTGGAGTCTCGCGCTTTCAGTGTCGAGGAGATCTGCCGCTGGTTCCGCGTGCCGCCCTGGATGGTTGGCCACACCGAGAAATCCACCAGTTGGGGCACCGGCATCGAGCAGCAGATGATCGGCTTTCTGGTGTTCACCCTGCGCCCATGGCTCAAGCGCATCGAGCAATCCATCGTGAAGGATCTGCTGACGCCCGCCGAGCGGAGCCGCTACTACCCCAAGTTTGCCGTTGAAGGCTTGCTGCGCTCCGACAGTGCCGCCCGTGCTGCGTTCTATAGCGTCATGGTGAACAACGGGATCCTGACTCGCGACGAGGTGCGGGAGCTGGAAGACCGGGCTCCGATGGGCGGCAATGCTGCGGTGCTGACTGTGCAGACCGCTCTCGCACCGCTCGACAGCCTGGGCAGCAACACCGCAGATCAACAGGCCCGCGCTGCAATGGCGAACTGGCTGAAAGACATGATGGCCGCGTCGGCCGACACCTGAGGAAATTCCATGAGCATCAAATCCCTGCCAGCCGCGCCGGGCGGGCGCCCCTGCGCGGCCGTTTCGTCGTATCTGGCGCCACGCGCCCTGGAACGCTGGGACGCCGGCGTGCGCGCCGCCATCGAGTCCAAGGAGGATCGCTCCATCAGCGTGTATGACGTCATCGGCTACGACTGGTGGACTGGCGAGGGCGTTACGGCCAAACGCGTCGCAAGTGCGCTGCGCGGTATGGGCGCAGGCCCTGTGACCGTGAACGTGAACAGCCCAGGCGGCGACATGTTCGAGGGCCTGGCCATCTACAACCTGCTGCGCGAGCACCAGGGTGAGGTGACCATCAAGGTGCTTGGCCTGGCGGCCTCGGCAGCCTCGATCATTGCCATGGCTGGCGACACCGTGCAGATCGCGCGTGCCGGCTTCCTGATGATCCATAACTGCTGGGTGGTGGCTCAGGGCAACCGGCATGACCTGCGGGAGTTCGCCGCCACCATGGAGCCGTTCGACGCGGCCATGGCTGATATCTATGCGGCGCGCACTGGCCAGGAAATGGATGTGGTGCAGCGCCAGATGGACGGCGAGACCTGGATCGGCGGCAGCCAGGCAGTGGAGCAGGGCTTCGCCGACGAGTTGCTTGCATCCGACCAGGTCGATAAGGCAAACACAAAGACTTCGGCCAGCGCAGTGCGCCGTGTCGAGGCCGTCATGCGCGCCGCCGGTCTGCCACGCAGCGAGGCCCAGCGCCTCATATCAGATTTCAAGTCCAGCCTGAGCGATTCGGCTGGCAGCGGTGTGCGTGATGCCACCGGACGCGGCATGGGTCACCCGGCTGCCCTCAGCACCACGGCCGATCTGGCCGCATCTCTCACAACGATCCTCAAGTAAGGAACACATCATGACGCCGGAACAACAAATCGAACAGATCAACGCCAGCCTGAAAACCGTCAGCGACCAGCTGAAGAGCATGGCCGAGAAGGCCAGCGCGCGTGGCACGATGGACCAGGAGCTGCGCGCCGATATCGACAAGACCCTGACCACTCAGGGCGAACTGCAGGCCCGTTTGGCCACCGCCGAACAACTCTTGGCGAAAGTCCAGAATGGTGGCGGCGAGGGCGCTCGGCCGAAGTCGATGGGCGAGCAGTTTACCGAGCGCGAGGACTTCTCTGCTTTCGCCTCCAATCCGCGCGGCAAGTTCCGCGCACCCGTCAGCGCCGAGATCAGCACCACGACGGCCGGCGACCTGGTCGTGCCCCAGCGCGTGCCGGGTATCGTCGCACCGCCCAACCAGCAGCTGCGTGTGCGCGACCTTCTCAGCTGGGGGCGCACCTCGTCCAATGCGGTGGAGTTTGTGCGGGAAACCGGCTTCACCAACAACGCCGCGCCCGTGGCTGAAGGCACCCTCAAGCCCGAGTCGACGCTGACGCTCGAAGATGCTTCGGCGCCCGTGGCCACCATCGCGCACTGGATCCGCGCGACGAAGCAGATCCTGTCCGACGTGCCGATGCTGCAATCGTATATCGACGGACGCCTGCGCTACGGCCTGAAGCTGGTCGAAGACCGCCAACTGCTCAAGGGCAGCGGCGTGGGCCTGAACATCGACGGGGTTTACACGCAAGCCATCGCCTACGCCAATCCTGGCGTGGTCGTGCAAGCCGAGAATCGCCTGGACCGCCTGCGCCTCGCCCTGTTGCAGGCCGAGCTGGCCGAGTATCCCGCGGACGGCATCGTGCTTTCGCCCATCGACTGGACGGCGATCGAACTGCTGAAGGACACGACGAACGGCTATCTGTTCGCCAACCCGCGCTTCGTCACGCAGGCCGGCCTGTGGGGGCGCTCCATCGTCACGACCACGGCCATGGACGCGGGCGACTTCCTGGTCGGCGCCTTCGCCATGGGCGCGCAGGGCTGGGACCGCGAGGACGTGAATCTGACCGTTTCGCTGGAAGACCGCGACAACGTCGTCACCAACCGCGTGACCCTGCTGGTTGAAGAGCGCGTGGCGCTGACCGTGTTCCGGCCTGAGGCGTTCGTCAAGGGCGGTTTCGACGACCTTGATGCGCCGGCCGGCGGTTAAAGAAACAGGGGCGGTGGAGTGCCGCCGCCCAGCTACCAGGAGACCCACATGGAAGTGAAGGCAATTTCTCCCTTCGAGCACATGGGCACGCGCCGCCGTGGTGATGTGTTCGAAGTGTCCGAACGAATCGGCGAGCGCCTGGTCCAGAAGGGCTTGGCGGAGTTCGTCTCGCCGCCCGTCAAGGGAGCCGTATCCAGTGGCCCCGCGGACGACTCCACCGGAACCGGCGAGCCGAGTGGTACTTCGCGGCGCGCACGGGTCAAGAAGGATTGACCATGTCCGTGATCAGCCTAGAAACCGCGAAGCGGTTCCTGGATGTCATTCACAACGCCGATGACGCGAAATTGCAGATGCTGCTGGACAGCGCTGAGGACGAGGCGGTGCAGTACATGAACCGGGGCCTGTTGGAGCCAATCCCCGCCGTAATCATGGTGGATGGCGTGCTCGTAGACGCTGATCCGCTTACTGCGCCGCCAGACAGTATGGTGCTGGGTGTGATGCTGCTGCTCCAGGCCTCGTATCAAGCCAGCCCTGACGATATCGCTAAGCTGCGTGCCGCCGCCGAAGTGAAGCTAGCGCCGCACCGCATTGGATGGGGGGCGTGATGTTGGCTCACAGATTACGTCACCGCGTGACTTTCGAGGCGAAGCGCGAGCCTGTGCGCGACGAAGACGGTTACACGGTGCCTGGAAGCGGCGGGTGGGAGACCGTGGTGCTGGCCGATGGCCTGCGACTCGAAAACGTTCCCGCTGAGGTTCTTACCGGCCCTGGTCGTGAGTTTCAGGGCGGAAGCGCGACTCAGGCCGAGGCCAGTGCACGGGTAAACCTGCGGTGGTTTCCGGTTAGCCCGACCGTGCTTGCGTACTGGCGCCTGCGCTGGGACGGCCAAGTATTCAATATCCAGTCCGCCGAGACTGACGCCACAGCGCGCCGGGAGTGGCGCCTGCGATGCGTGGACGGGCCGAGCGAGGGGCAATGATGGGGCAGCTGGACCGTATTGAAGCCAGTCTGGCTCGTATCGAGGGGAAGCTGGATCTGCTGCTGGAGGTGTTGGCCGCCGATGATGAGCAGGACGCCCCGCCCGCGATGACGCTGGACGGCGAGCTGGCTGGCGAGGCCAGGCCGGAAGGAGAGCCGCTATGAAAGTCGAGGTCAAGGCATCGGGCCTGGACGGCGTGATGGACACGTTGCAAAAGCTGCCGGCAGAAGTTGCCAGTAAGCGGGGTGGTCCGGTGAAGCTCGCTCTCGCGCGCGCGGCTCGGGTGATCCGGGACGAGGCGCGGTCGAATCTTCGAGCTGTTGTTGGCGATAGTGAAGAAACGACTGGGCTGCTGGAGAAGAGCGTGATCGCTTCGCGTGGCAAGGCCCCGCTTGAGGGCAAGGGTGAGCGCTATCTCGTGAGGGTCAAACGGGCGGCCTATGACGGGAAGAAGCTGGGCAAGCGAGAGGGAGCGGGCAAGCGGGTCACGACGCACAAGACCGCTAGCTTGTTGGAGTACGGATCCAGCCATCAGCCAGCAACCCCATGGTTGCGGCCTGCTTTCGTGACGGCCGCACCAAAGGCGCTTTCTGTGTTCGAGACTGCTCTTAAGGCGGGCGTCGATCGGGCTGTTAAGAAGCTGGCAGAACCCAGCGGGGGGCGGTGATGTTCGCTCCTATTCTTCGGACCCTGTCCACGCCGGAAGTTTTGGCCATCGTGGGCAGCCCCGCCCGTATTTATCACTTTGGGAATGCGCCCCAGGGCGTTCTGAAGCCTTACATCACATGGTTTGTTGTGGTCTCGGACCCTTATTCCCATTTGAGCGGCCCACCAGGCGCAGATATGGATGTGATTCAGATCGACTGTTGGGCAGGCCCGGATGATTACCAAGATACCGCCTGCTTGCGCTTGGCTCGGGCAGCTCGGGATGCGCTGGAGCTGGCTGGCCAAAGCTGCCGAGTGATTGCGAACCGCCGAGAGCCGGACACAGGACTGTTCCATATCGGCCTTCAGGTCGATTTCATTCACAACCGATAGCCCGAAAGGGCTTTTTTTTCGAGGTCGATATGACTGCAGGCGTTATCAAAACGCAGGGCACGCATTTGTTCTTGCTCAATACCCTGGCCACACCCGATCCGGTCATCTTGAAGATGGCTTGCCCCACGGGTATCACCGGCCTTGGCGCGGGGGCAAAGTCTCAGATTGACGTCACCTGCCTGGATTCCATCGAGGATCAAGAGTTCATTCCTGGGCTGGGCGCTCCGGGACAGGTGTCGGTCCCTTTCAACTTCATCCCCACGGCTGAGTCGCATCAGGGCGTGCTGACGGACCTGAAAGAGTCTGGCCTTCTGTTGACCTGGGTGGTCGGCTTCTCGGATGGCACTGCCGTTCCGACTTTGGACGTAAGCGGTGGCCTCACGCTGCCGACGGGCCGTACTGCGGCGCAGTTCTATGCCTACATCGCCGAAGTCACGATCGATACCGCGACGAACGATCGGGTTACTGGGACGCTCTCGATTCAACGCTCGGGGAAAGTGACCTGGGCATTCAAACCGGCGGAATAAGGAGGAAGCATGGAGCCGAATAGCCTTCCGGAGGCGCTGTTTGCCAGCGATGCGGTGATCGTCCGCCAAGTGGTGCTGGGCGATGGCAAGAAACACAAACTCTATTTCAAGGCCATCAGCCACGTCCAGTTTGCCAAATGGCTGAGTGAGGTGTCCTCGGCGGATCTTGGCGAGCGTGAGAAGGCCAACAGCCGCCTGATCGCTGGCAGCCTTGTTACCCCGTCTGGGGCGCCGGCCATGACGGCCGAGCAGGCCGACCGCATCGCGCCGGTGGTGGCCCGCCGCCTGGGGGACATCATCGCGGAGATCAACAACTTCGAGGCGATGAAGCCGGGAAACGTCTGACGTCCGGGGGACGCTTCTGGCACATCCTTGCCTTGGCATTGGGGAAGACAGTAGGGGAGTTGCAGGAGACCATGACTCTTGCTGAGTTCAGGTCTTGGCAGCGCTTCTATCAGGAATCCCCATTCGATGACCTGCACAGGTACCACAGGCCGGCGGCGATGTTGGCCCAGGTGATGGCCGGAGGCGATTACCCGGCCCGGCTGGAATGGCTGGTCGGCGATTCAGCGCCTATGCCAGACCCGGTTGAGGGCGGCCTGGCCGGCGGTCAGTTCTCCGAGGCAGACCTGCGCACTTTCGCGGCGCTTGGGCTGCCGATCAAACAGAAGTAGGTGAGTTATGGCAACTGCCGGATCGATCATCATCGATTTGCTGGCGCGTACCGGCAGCTTCGAAACCGATATGCAGCGGGCCGCCCGTTCTTCGCGCAAAGCGAGTAAGGAGGTAGAGAGCGGCTGGGCCGATGCGGCAAGGGCGGTTAAGAGTTCATTGGCCGGCCTTGGGGTGGCTGCGGGTTTCGGTGCCCTTGTTCAGAATACGGTGAACGCTCAGAATGAGCAGGCGCAATTGGCGGCCGTTCTGACGTCTACCGGACGCGCAGCAGTGATGACCGCTGGCGATCTGAACAAGATGGCTGCCGAGATGGAGAAGCTGTCCACTTTCTCCGCCGGCGATGTCAATCAAGCCCAGACCGCTTTGCTCGCCTTTACCGGCATCGCGGCCAACGAGTTTCCGCGCGCGATGCAGGCGGCAGCGGATATGGCTGCTCGCACCGGGATGACGATCAAGGCAGCGGCGGAGACTGTCGGCCGGTCGCTCGACGTTCCCTCTGAGGGGCTGGCGTCTCTTTCTCGGCAGGGCTTTCGTTTTACGGCTGAGCAAAAAGCCCTGGTTGAGCAGCTGGAGCAGACCGGACGAATTGCTGAGGCGCAGGGCGTCGTCTTGCAATCCTTGGAAGAGAGCTACGGCGGCGCAGCGGTTGCTGCGCGAGACACGTTGGGAGGGGCCCTGACTGGCTTGCGCAATACGATCTCATCGTTGTTGACGGACGATTCTGGGCTTGGTGGACTGCGCAATGCAGTCGAGTTTCTGAATGACGCGCTCGGGTCAGATGCGGCGAAGGCGGGCATTCAGGCGCTTGTCGTCGGTATTGGCGCGCTGTCGGTCGCCGTTGGTGCCAGGTTGGCGGCGGGTGCTGTTAAGAGTGCCCTGGGGTTTATCTCGCTCCAGCTGGCGGCCGCGCGGACCGCTGTGACTCTTGCCGGGGTAACTGGCGCGAGCGGTCCGGCAACGGCGGGGCTGACGGCGCTTGCGCTTGCCGGCCGGGCGGCCAGTGGCGCGTTGGCGTTTGTCGGCGGACCTATTGGGGCCATCGTTCTGGCTATCGGTGCAGCTGGTTATGCCTGGTCGCAGTACGGCCGTGATGCCCGTGCGGCTGCTTCGGCCGGCGCTCGAGAGGTGGCAGATACCAAGGGCGGCATTGACGAACTGGTTGCCTCGTTTCAAAAGCTGAACACCCTTCAGCGTCAGCAGGTCGTCAACATCAAGACCAGTGAGCTGGATGCGGCGCTCAAGGCGAGTCGGACTGCGATTTTCGATCTGGGCAATGCGTTTGAGCCGTCTCTGGCAGAAGGAACGAGGGCGGCGGCAAAGTACCGAGCCGATTTCACTGCCGAAATCAAAGCCGTGGCTTCTGACACCAGCCTGTCCGCCGAGCATATGGCTGTCGCCATGTCGGGGGTGGTTGAGTCTTATATCGCGTCTGGGCGGGCGAGCGAGTCGAGCCGGGGGCGTCTGGTTGAGTTGGCCCAGAAGGTTGTCGAGGCTTCAGGCAACGTGGCTGGCTTGCGCCAAGAAATCGATGCGCTGACCGATGCGCAGGCCAGGGCGGCGGGCGGGGTCGGCCCTGTTGTCGACGGCCTGGATAAATTCCGGACTGCGTATGACCAGTTCATGAAGCAATATGCCACTCCCGCGGAGCGGTTTGCCGCCGCCGAGAAAGAATGGCGTGAGAGGCTGGGGCCGTTGTACGACAGTGACGCGCAGAACCGGTTGCGTGCCAGCCTGCTGCCCCGCGGTGGCGGCCAACAGACAAGCGAGGTGCAGGGCCTGGTCAAGCGTCTTGAGGAGCAGCGTGCCACCCTCGGCATGACCGCTGACCAAGCCGAGCGTTACAAGATCCAGATGGCTGGCGGCTCTGAGGCTGCTCGCGCGCACGCCTTGGCCCTGTTCGATCAGATTCAGGCGTGGAAGGCCGCAGATGCGGCGATCACCCAGGCATCTGAGTCGGCTCGATACTTCTCCGCAATTCAGCGGGACATTGACGCCTATCGCGCAGCCCGCAATGTGGATGTTGCCGGGGTGGGGCTTTCTGACCGTCAGCGAGAGCTGATGGAGCAGGAGGCTGCGATTCGGCAGAAGTATGCCGAGGATCGGGTGCGCCTGGAGGAGGCCCAGCAGGTAGAGAGCACCAGGCTCGATGACGCCAACTACCGCGCCAGGATTGACGCTCTTCGAGTTGCGGAGCAAGAGAAGGTTGGCATTCTCCTGGAGAGCGCTGAGCGCAAGCTTGAGGCTGAAGGGTCTTGGACCTTGGGGGCGCGACAGGGCCTGCAGGAGTATGTCGACAGTGCTGCGAATATGGCCGGGGCAATGGCCGACGCGATGCGGGGCGCATTCCAGGGCATGGAAGATGCGCTGGTCCAGTTCGTCACCAAGGGGAAGTTGAATTTTAAGAGCTTGACCGAATCAATACTGGGGGACCTTGCTCGGATCGCTATCAGGCAGGCGATCATCGGGCCTATCGCCGGGGCGTTGTCAGGAGTCTTTACTGGCGGTGCTTCCGCGAGTGGTGGCGTTGGGGCGGCGACGGCTGCGGATGTATCGGCTGCTGGTGATGGCCTGATGTTCTTCAGTGCTGGTGGCTACACAGGCGATGTGCCCAAGGATCAGGTTTCAGGGGTTGTTCACGGGCAAGAGTATGTGTTGAATGCCGCCGCCACAGCAAAGCTTGGCAGATCCACGTTGGACGCGCTCAATGCGGGGGCAACCTTACCCAATGGATCTAGCGCTCCACCGCAGCTCGTGATGGGCGGCGTGGCGCCTGGGGCGCAGTTTTCCATGGGGGACGTGCATGTATCGGTAGTTATTCAGGGCGATGGTGCTGCTGACGTGCAAACGAATGGTGGGCCAGAGAACTTCGGCCATGGGCTGGCGGATGCCATTCGTGCTTTTATCCAGCAAGAGTTTGTTCGGATGTATCGCCAAGGCGGCGTTGCCTGGGATAGTCGCAATAACCGAATGGCGGGGGCTTACTGATGGACTATGAACGGTTTGGCTGGTCGCCCCGGCTTAACCCCACGGGCGATGTTTCTTTTCGCAGCTTAGAGGCACGGTTCGGCCAGGGCTATGTCCAGCGCGCAGGCGATGGGATCAATCCTCGGTCCGAGTCTTGGCCGTTGCAGTTCGCCGGCTACAGCGGAAAGGTGGCTCCGATCAAGGACTTCTTGGACCGGCACTGGGGGCGGATCCCTTTTCTTTGGACGCCACCGCTTGGTACCGAGGGGCTGTATGTGGCCAAGGGCTACTCGTTGAATCCGCTGGGCGGCGATATTTACATTATCTCGGCCACGTTCGAGCAGGAGTTCCGACCGTAATGGCAATCCAAAAAATCAATACTAGTCAGCCCAATGACCGGAGGGGGGACGATGCGCGCGTTTCCTTCACTAAGGTGAATGCCAATTTCGCGGAGCTGGACACGCGCGCTACTGCTGCTCAGAACACGGCTGATGCCGCGAAGGCCAAGGCAGATGCGGCTATCCCCTCGGCCTCGAAAGACCAGGCGTCGGGTGTGGCTGGTTTGACGCCAGACAGGGCAGTGGGTCGTCCTGTTCAAGTAGCGCAGATGCCTGTCGGCTTAACCAGCACAGGTGGGCCGGTGTCGTCCAATAAACGTCAGGTGGTGTCGGTCGGGACGGCGGTCAGCGAGGCAGGGACTGCACAACCGCCGCGCTATCTGATCTTCAAGTGGAACAGCGCCGGGCACACAATGTTCAGAGTGGAGATTGCTGGGTATGTGAATGCAACCGCATCACTGGTTTATGCCCAGCTGGCGGGATACATCCAGTCATCGGGGAGCATCCTCAATGTGACTCTCAGTCATTTTGGGAACAGCCGGCCGCCGATTGGCATGTGTCGTCGAGGGGTGAATCAGAACTGCATCGTAATTGACCTGCAGGGTATTTCCTATCCCGCCATATCAATCATTGACGCGCAGTTCGCTTACCCAGGATCGACAGACCTGGCGATGATGTCGTTTTCCCATGAGTTCGTGGATACCATTACTGAGCCAATTGTCTGGGGAGTGGATGCGGGTCCAGCGGCATCTTATGTACGCCCCGACGAGGTGGCTAGGGCGGTCGATCGTGGCTTCTTGGCGGAAGGTGCGAATTTGAATCAGCTGCTCACTGAAGGGGTTCACAAAATCAGTAGCGGGGTGGTTGGCGCCTCTCTTGTCGGTGGCCCTTCGTGGTTGAAGGCGGTGGCCGGCAGCGTCACGGTTACCCGTGGCGGAAACGGTGTCTTCATACAAGACTTGATTCAGACAGTCGGAGCGCGGGAGGGCGTGGAGAAATCGACACGCTACATCACTGCGTCGGCTCAGTCTGTGTGGCAGAAAGCCGTGTTTGAGGATACCGTGTTCGCCGCTTTGAGGATGGCCTCTTATACGAAAGCTACTGTTCCTTCCGCCTCTGCGAATTCCGGGGCGGTGGTGCATGTGTCAAATGCAGCAGGCGGTGCGGCCCTCGCTGTGTCGAATGGAACAGCTTGGATTTCTCAGATTACCGGAGCGGAAGTATGACGCAGCCTTACCTGTATGAAATTCTCATCCGTGGCGCTTCCTCGGGCATTGCTGGAGCGCACGTAGTTTATGCCGCTGACTCCGTGAATGCGCTGACCGGCGAGACGCGCACCGATGTGGGCGCCGCCCAGCCAGTCGTTTTGCAGGACCCTTTGAATGCGATTTTGGGGGAGGTGACGGTTAAGGCCATTCAGGAGAACGATGCTCTGAAGGCGACGGTGAGCCGTCTGAATGACGAGCTCCTCGCTCGATCGTCCGAGCTAGAAGCGATGCAGTTGGCATTGACTGAGGCGCAAGCCCAGTTGGCTGGTAATCCCTAGCCGCATCTGCTGAATTTTGGAATGGAGGCCCGCGAAAAAGCGGGTTTTTTTATGCCTATCAATTCCGACGTACAGCGGCTGAGTCCTGGCAACAGGGTGACGCTATTTGAGCTTGACTGCACTGCCATCGGTGGTGATGTGTTGCGTTTTCACGGTTATCCGCAGCAACGCTCGATCTTCTGGAAGGGTGCCGAATACCGGCCCTGGGCCATTGAGGCCAGGGACTTCGAGCGGACCGGCGAAAGCCGGCAGCCGTCGCCGACGCTTGCGGTGGGGAATATCGGCGTGGCTGCCAACGGTGAGTCGGTGCCGGGCGTGATCTCGTCTATGTGCCGGGCGCTGGGTGATCTCGTGGGCGCGGTGCTGACCGTGCGGGAAACCTTCGAGCAGTATCTCGATGCGGCGAACTTCCCTGGCGGCAACCCATCGGCAAATGCAAATCAGGAGCTGCCGACCGAGGTCTGGGTCATCGAGCAGAAGACCATGGAAAGCCCGGAGATTGTGGAGTTTGAGCTGTCGAACAGCTTGAGCTTTGACGGGCGCAAGCTGCCAGGTCGTCAGATCACGGCCGGGATATGCCACTGGCTCTGGATCGGCGGCTACCGTGGGCCGTACTGCGGCTACACGCACAACGCTTACTTCGATGCGCAGAACGACCCGGTTCGAGATCCAGCGCTGGATCGCTGTGCGGGCCTGGTGAGTTCTTGCCAGTTGCGCTTTGCGGCGGCTCAGGGCGTGAAGCCGGTAGAGGCCGTGGTGAATTTCGGCGGTGCGCCGAGTGCTGACAGGTTGCGATGATGTTGAAACGAACGATACGCGCCATTCAGGCGCACGCCATCGCCGAGTACCCGCGCGAGGCTTGCGGGCTGGTTGTCATGGTGGGGAGATCCGAGCGCTACTTCCCATGCCGCAATCTGGCCCCGGGTAATGACCATTTCAGTATGTGCCCGGATGACTGGGCGGCGGCTGAAGACTTGGGTCGCATCGCGTTGGTGGTGCATTCCCATCCAGAGGCGAGCGCAGCGCCATCGGCTGCGGATCGCGTGTCTTGTGAGGCACATCGGCTGCCTTGGCTGATCGTCGAAGTGCGCAAGGGCGATGACGGCCTGGTGGTCACAGGCGAAATGCGTAGTTTTCGGCCAGAAGGGTATCAAGCGCCGCTTTTGGGTCGCCCCTTTGAGCATGGGGTACTCGACTGCTACTCGGTTATCCGCGATTGGTATCTGCGCGAGCGTGGCATCGAGTTGCTTGATTTTGAGCGCGCCGACGGCTGGTGGCACGGCGAAGATGAGCTGTATCTCGATCAATTCCAAGAGGCCGGCTTTCGCCCGTTGCGGGCAGGCGAAGCCATGCAGACCGGGGACATGATTCTGATGCAGCACATGAGTGCCCGGACGAACCACGGCGGGCTGTACCTGGGCGATGCGCCGCTTAGCGAAGCCCCGGGCCTGCATCCGATACCCAACGCCATGCTGCATCACCTCTATGGCCGGCCTTCAGAGCGGGTGGTGTACGGCGGGTACTGGCGAGACATTACCCGGCTGGTGGTGCGATATGAAGGGAGGGGCGTATGAGCGCTACCACGCTACGAACTGTGCGCCTCTCTGGCGAGCTGGGGGCCAAGTTCGGGAAAGTCTACAAACTGGCCGTCTGCAGCGTTGCCGAGGCGGTCGCGGCACTCTGTGCCGTTGTGCCTGGCTTCGAGGCTGAGTTGCTTGGGGCTGAAGGGCGAGGGGTCCGATACGCTTGTTTTGTTGCTGGGCGCAATGTCGGCGAAGCGCAGCTTGAGGATATTGCCGATGGCGATATCCGCATTGCTCCTGTTCTGTCTGGTTCGAAGAATGGTGGTTTGTTCCAAGTTGTTCTCGGGGCGGCGTTGGTGGTTGGCGCTGGTCTGGCGATACCCGGTGGCGGGGCGTTTGCCGCCCTTGGCGCAGGCGGCTTTGCGGGTGCGGTGGCCGGGGTCGGGATGGCCATGTTTTTTGGGGGGATCGTGCAGCTGATTTCCCCGCAGCAGCGCGCTGTATCCGCACGGGATAACCCCGAAAACGGCGCGAGCTACAACTTCAATGGCGCGGCCAACACGACTGCTCAGGGCAACTGCTACCCCGTTCTATACGGGGAATTGTTCGTCGGCAGTCAAGTGCTGTCGGCCGGCATTTACGCAGAGGATCAAGCGTAGATATGTCCAAGCGAATCAAACGAGGGGCGCCACCGAGCGCCCCTTTCTCATTGGCGCCAGGGCTTGCTGGTGGGCTGCGCCGGGGCGGCGTTCGGATCATCGGCCATGGGGGCGGGGGAAAAGGGGGCGGCAAGGCGCGTGCGCCCGTAGAAGCGCCCGATAGCCTGCACAGTATCTCTTATGCCAAGGTTCTGGATGCCGTGTCTGAGGGGCCGATTGTTGGTCCTGTGCACGGCTGGGATGAGCTGTTGCGGGATATCTACCTGGACGAAACCCCTGTTCAGAACGAGGACGGCACGCTGAATTTCGAGGGGGTTGTGGCGGACTTCCGCAGCGGCACGCAGGATCAGGACTACATCCCCGGCTTTCCCGCTTCGGAAAGCATGATCGGGGTCGGCGTGGAGCTGCGAGCTGATCAGCCGTTTGTCCGGCAACTGACAAACACGGCGCTGTCGGCCGCGCGTATCACGCTTGAGTTTCGGGGCCTCACTTCCGCCGACACGAAGAAGGGCGATATCAGCGGCTACCGCGTGGAGTACGCAATCGACGTACAGACTGACGGCGGGGCTTATGTCACGGTGTTGCAGGCCGCTGCCGACGGCAAGACGACGTCGAGCTATTCCCGCACGCATCGGGTTGATCTGCCGAAGGCAACGAACCGCTGGAATCTGCGGGTGCGCCGTCTGACGCCCAACGCAAACAGCGCAACCGTGGGCGACACGACTTTCGTGCATTCCATTGCAGAGGTCATCGATGTCAAGCTGAGGCATCCGATGACGGCACTGGTAGGCCTGCAGGTCGACGCCAGTCAGTTCCAGTCTGTGCCGGCGCGCGCCTACCACTTGCGTGGCCGCATCCTCTCTGTACCGTCGAACTACGATCCCGAGCGCGGCAATTATGCGGGGGTCTGGGATGGCACTTTCAAGCAGGCATACAGCAACAATCCGGCCTGGGTCTTTTACGACATTGTCTCGAACGACCGCTACGGGATGGGAGCATTCATCCCGGCCGGCAAGCTGAGCCAGCTGAAATGGAGCCTCTACCAGATTGCGCGCTACTGCGATGAGCTGGTTCCCGATGGCCTGGGTGGCCAGGAGCGCCGATTCACGTGCAACCTCTATCTCCAGTCGCAGGCCGATGCCTGGCGGGTGATTAGCGATATCGCTGGCATTTTCCGTGGCATGGCATATGAAACCGGCGGAGCGATTCTCGCGGCGGCCGATATGCCTTCGGATCCGGCCTACAACTATTCCGCCGGCAACATCATCGGCGGGCGTGTGACCTACACCGGGTCGCCGCTCTCGACGCGGTACACGCTGGCCCGCGTGAGCTGGACCGACATGTCGGACATGGGCCGTGCCAAGGTCGAGGTTGTGACGGATCAGGAGGGCCAGGCCCGATATGGGATTCGGCCCTTGGATATCACGGCGTTCGGTTGCTCTTCGCGGTCGCAGGCGATTCGCGCTGGCCAATGGGCGTTGCTTACCTCGCGGCTGGAGACCCAGGTGGCGCAGTGGCAGGTGGGGATGGACGAAGCGCTGGTCGCGCCGGGCAAGGTTGTGCGCCTGGCTGACCCCCATCTGGCAGGCAGGCAGATCGGTGGCCGCATTCATGCTGCGACTGCGACTGAGGTGACGGTCGACGTGCAGATCGGCGTGCGGCCGGGTGACCGCCTTGTCGTGAACCTGCCCAGCGGGATCAGCGAGTCTCGTACCGTGTCTGATGCGGTTGGCCACTTCCTGACGGCGGACAGCACCGAGTGGACGGCGGATAGCACAGAGATCACGGCTGACATGGTTGGTTTGCCTGGCTCCACGCTCAAGATCGTGGTGACCCAGCCGTTTTCCGAAGTGCCGGCACCCGAAGCAGTTTGGACGCTGGAGTCGGAGGACCTGTCGGTCCAGTTGATGCGGATCCTGTCTGTTGCCAAGAAGGACGGCATTGTCGCTGAAATCAAAGCGACTCAGTACGAGCCGAGCAAGTTCCCGGCGATTGACCACGGCACGAAGCTGGACCCCCTGCCCGTGACGGTCATTCCGCCGTCTGTGCAGCCGGCCCCAGGCCAGGTGCTGCTGACTTCCCGTTCCGTCATTGACCAGGGTATTGCTCGGCATGACGCGACGATCAGCTGGTCCGCCGTCAGCGGTGCGACGGCATACCAGGTCCAGTGGCGTCGGGATAACTCGGACTGGATCGAAGGGGGGCGCACGGGATCTTGCGAACTGGACCTGGCCGATATCCGCGCTGGGGCATATGTTGCCCGCGTGCGAGCGATCAATGCCGCCAATGTGCCGTCCATCTGGGCCGTGTCGCAGGAGACGGTGCTTGAGGGTGACCTTGCGCCGCCGCCGGCGGTGCCGCTGTTGACCGCAAAGGGCATTGTCTTCGGCATTGAGCTGGGTTGGGCCTTCCCCGAAGGGCCTTTGGCGCTGGAACATACTGAGCTGCGCTACTCCAGCACACCGAGCTTTGATGATGCGATTCCGCTGGGGGTGTTCCCGTACCCCCAGCGAGGGCACACACTGATGGGCCTGTCTTCTGGTCGCCGGCTGTGGTTTTGGGCGCGGTTCGTAGACCGCCTTGGGCTGCCTGGCCCGTGGTTCCCCGAGGCCGGCGCTGGGATCTTGGGCGAAGCGAGCGCGGATGCCTCAGAGATTCTTGACTACATCAAGGGTCAGATTGACCAGACGATGCTTAGCGCCGAGCTGAAGGGGGAAATTGCCGAGATCCCAGGGCTGAAATCAGGGCTGGCTCAGGAAATCGCAGATCGCACGCTCCAGGGCCAGCAGCTGGGCGCGGCCATTACAGCCGAGGAAGACGCGCGCAAGGGCGAAGACGAGGCGCTCGCGCGCCGCGTTACGGCCGTTGCCGCGAAAGCTGACGCGAATGCCGCAGCGATTCAGGTGGAGGAGGAGGCGCGGGCCAGTGCCGATGAGGCGCTGTCTCAACGGGTCACTACCGTGGCTGCCTCGGCTGCTGCTGCGGATACCAAGGCGAACGGAGCGCAGCAGGCGGCGCAGGCTGCATCTGATCTGGCGGGTGGCAAAGGGAAAGTGCTTTACGGCACGAGCGCGCCCGCTGCTGCTGACAGGCAGTCGCAGAATCTGTGGATTGATACGTCTGGAGGGGCCAACACGCCGAAGCGCTGGAACGGCTCGGCCTGGTCGGCGGTGACCGACAAGGTGGCAACCGATGCCGCCGCCGCTGCGGCAGCTGCCCAGCAAAGTGCGCTGGCCAACGCGGCGGCTATTCAGCGCGAGGAATTGGCCAGGGCGGATGCTGATAGTGCGCTAGCGCAGAGCATCACGACTGTATCGGCGGCCACCTCTGCTGCCGACGGCAAGGCCCAGGCGGCACAGGATGCGGCGCAAGCGGCTTCGGATCTCGCCGGCGGGAAGGGAAAGGTCATCTTTCGCAGTAGCGCGCCGGTCGCGGCCGACCGTCTGCCGCAAAACCTATGGATTGACACCGCAGGCAATGCGAACACGCCCAAGCGCTGGAACGGTAGCGCCTGGGTGGCCGCGACTGACAAGGCGGCTACCGACGCGGCCGCTGCAGCCGCAGCGGCCCAGCAGGGGGTTGCAACTAACGCGGCAGCGATTCAGCAGGAGGCGACTGCGCGGGCCAACGCGGATGGCGCTCTGAGCCAGCTGATCGACACAGCGCAGGCCACCGCAGGCGATGCAAAGGCTTCGGCTCAGCTTGCCCAGACTGCTGTGGCAAGCACTGACGGCAAGCTGGCGGCGATGACCACCATCAAGACACAGGTGACAAGCGGTGGCAAGCCGTTCATGGCTGGCATTGGCGTGGGGGTCGAAAACGACAACGGCTTGCTGACCAGCCAGATCCTGCTGTCGGCGCAGCGTGTTGCGGTGCTCGATGAGGCCAACGGGGGCGAGTCTGTTCCTTTCGTCATCCAGGGCGGGAAGACCTATATCAATCAAGCGCTTATCGGAGACGCCTGGATCCGCAACGCGATGATTGAGAGCCTTCGGGCAGAGAAGGTAACCGCTGGAGAGATGAGCGCAGAGCGGATCGAGTCGAATTCGCTGAAGTCAAAGTTGGCGAATTTCGATACGGCCTACATCAAGACTGCGCACATTGGTCTGGCAGAGGTCGACACCCTACGGCTCAAGTCTGGGGCGGTGGTTGCGGGGAATGTGATGTCGGTCTACATCGCAGTCGGGCGAACCTCGGGGACGAACTGGCAGCAGGTCACCATTGATATTCCCTACGGCGCTTCTGGGGTCCTGATCTTCTGGGATTTGTCTGTGTCGGGTGGCCCGTGGTCAAACCAGCTGGAAATTGGAACAAATCTCTACGGAACGATTTTGTCCGGTACTGGGGATGCTGCCACCTATGCATCTTGGGGGGATAAGAGCTTTTATGTCGGGGGCAGCGTAGCGAGTGGATCTCAGTTGACATTGACGGTGTACGGCCAGCGACCACGTGACGGGACTTGCTACACCACCGGCAGAGTGAATATTTTGGTCATTCAACGATGAGGTGACACATGGGAGCAAACGAAGGCCTGTCCGCCGATTCATATCCCGATGATTTCTATGGCCAGTGGACCATGTTCGACAAGACGACCGGACAGGCGATGTACGTCGTTACCTGCCCGTGGGCGACCGCAGTCTCTACTGCGGTCGTCGCAGGACTGGGCGCTGCGTTCGGGGCGGCAGATCCAGACCGGCACCTCGTCATCGACGGGCAGTTTGTTGAGCGTGCGAGGATGCCCATCGTTGTGGAGGGTCTGCGACTCAGTAGTGTCCCGTTCCCCGCATGCCTGACGATTGAAGGGCAGGGCATGCCGGATATCGAGGGGCCCACTGTCGAGTTTGATTTTTTGCCGGGCGACTCGTACGCAGTTGAAATCCGACGCGATCCGTACCTGCCGTGGCGGCACACTTTTTCGCTGTAAGGGGGGCGCTTTGAAGATCAAGTTTCGCAGGGACTATCGCGAGCTGCGCCGAGCGGCGTACCCAAGCATTGGGGATCAACTGGACGCCGTCATGAAGCTGGCGCAGCACTTGCAGGGCGCCGGCATGACTTTGCCTGACGAAGTTTCCGCCTGGGTTGAGTCCTGCCAGCGCGTTAAAGACGCACATCCGAAGTAACCGATCTGCCGCAGTTCTACCCGCCACGTGCGGGTTTTTTTTCGTCTACAGGGAGGGCAGCAATGCAAACCCATCAAAGGAGCAAGTGTATGGAACCGAGTACCACGGGG
>NZ_FKBR01000007.1 GCF_900078335.1 Bordetella trematum | reverse complement strand
TCAGCGTGGTGGCGGCTGGCCGTGAGGATCGGACCGGGTGCTGCACCTAACTCTCCCCAAGAAGGAACAAGCCATGAACCTGTCAGCGACTCTTGACGACCCGCTGCGCACTGCGCCGCCCTTCGAGGGGCCACGGGAGCGCCAGCCCATAGACGAGCAGACCCTGCGCGACAGGATTGAGGCGCGTCTGGCGCCCCTGTT
>NZ_FKBR01000006.1 GCF_900078335.1 Bordetella trematum | reverse complement strand
TCTCGGCCGAGCTGAAAGCCTTGGACGACGACTTAGCGAGGTGGGAAAAGACGCTGCAGGCTGGGCCGACCAAGTGAACGGGCTGCAGGGGTATGTGCGGGCGTTGGGTGTCAAACCGTCAAGCCGGTAGCTTGGTTCCCCTAGACTGAAAATCGCATAACCGACTCAGGAATTGAACGTTGATTTATTCGCTTGGCTAGACCATTCCGCCGCATCTTTTATTTTTTCATATGTCAAAGTCTCGGGTCCGTGCTGCTTGAAGCTCGATCAGCAAATCCTTGGGGATGGAGGAGTCTAAGAGCTCTGCGATGCAGAAATACCAGATTAACGATACTGTCTTCAGCGCTAAATAGACGTTGGAGAGGTCGTGTGCGTCTGTAATTGTGATGCCGTCGCTTTGGTTGAAGATTTGCTCAGATCCCCCGTGCGTTAGTTCGTGCAGTGTATTGCCGAATATTCTAGTGATCTGAGCGTCAATTCTTCCGTAGTGAGGCTTTATTTTTGCCAATTGCCTGGATCTTCTAGCAGTGGTCCCCGGTAAGTCTTGGCCATTTAGAAGCAGTTCTAGCTGAGCTTCAGTGGAGCAGTACTTGATCCATCCCGCCCTAAAAAATGCTTCGATTAACGGGCGTAATAATGCAAGACTTGACGTGTATCGGCGATGTTGAATCAACAGTGTGATGGCACGCGCATGATGAATCCCCACAAAAAACAAGGATCCACATAAGCCATTTCTTTCGGTGCGAAGTAAATTAGCCTTCTCGAGGATCACTTTAGATGACTCATCCCATCTTTTCATTTTGCTGAGTTGCAACAAAACGGAATCTGCGTGGCTGCGTAGATCTGTCATTTTCTGGAGTATGTGTGGAGGCAGGAGTTATCTTGATGTTCCCTATACCTCAACCTATTTTTTGTGAAATTCAAGGCTGTAGATCCCGGTAGGTGATCCCCCAACCCTGGTGACCGACCGCGGTGGCAAGGTTTGGTGGGGCAGTGGGAGCAGGCCAGGCCGGGCTTCTCGTTTTGATACGGTACTTCAGTTTATGTACTCAGCGGCGCAACGTTCTAGTCAGCGCCGTTGGCGCAAGACTCTAGGAAGGCTGCCCAAAGCTCCAGCGCGGCTCTGCGCTCTGGGATATCGTCTCGAACGTCATAGATCGCCTCCATCCCCTTGAGCTTGTGGTTAAGCGCCAGCTCTGACACCTCATTACTGACGCCCAGGTTTCGCATGTGCCCCTTGGCAGTGCTGCGCGTGTCGTGCGGGGTAAACCTACGGACATCCAGATCGCCCCGATCAAATGCGCGGGTGATGGCTGCCCAGAGTGTTGTCTTGCCGATATGGGTATCACCCCCCCGGTTTCGTCGTCGGCGCTCCTGGCGCGCGGGCAGCACCCATTCCGACGTTCCTGCCAGCTCCTGCAGTTTCTGAAACCAGCCAATAACTGTCGGCGTGAGTGGCACGGTAAAGGCCCGGCGAACCTTGACGTTTTCCTCGGGCACCACCCAGATGCCTTTGGCCAGATCCACATTTTCCCAGCGGGCCTTCGCCAGCTCGACAGAGCGGACGCAGGTGGCCAGCAGGATCCGGAAGGCCAGGGCGTTCTCGGTACCGATTTCGTCGATATTGGCAAGCAGGCTGCGCAAGTCTTGCTCGCTCAGCATCACCCGGCGCTTGATCGGCGGGCGCGGACCCATCAATGACACTAGGTCGATGCCGGCGGCTGGATTGACGTTGATCAGGCGCATGCCGCATGCGTGGGCGAAAAGCTGCTTTGCTGTGGTGAGGATCCGCTTGCTGATTGTCCATGTCCGGTTGGCCGAGGTCAGCATGTGCACGATGTCGGAGGGCTGCACCTGATCTACAGGGATCACGCCCAGTTTGGGCAGGATCACCTTGTCCAGATCCCAGTTCCGGTAGGTGATGGTGTCGGCGGCCAGGCCGGCCAGCTTCTTGCTGCGGAAGTCCTCGACTAGCGTTCGGACGTTGGATACCTTCGTCGCCCGTGCTTTGCTGCGCTGCTTCTCCAGCGCCGGGTCGGCGCCGCGGTCAATGGCCGCCCGGAAGTCTCTGGCCGCCTTGCGCGCCGCTGCCAGGGAAATGTCGGGGTAATTCCCAATGGTGACCTCCTTCTGCGGGCCGCCCTGGCGATAGCGCAGTACCCAGGTGGCCGTGCCGGCCGCCGATAGCGTGAAGGTGAGGCCTTCGCCATCGCTGCGCGCCAGCTTCTCGCCTGCGCTTACCCAGCGCCGGAGCTGAATGTCATCCAGCAAGTTTTTTCCTCGTTTTGCCACCTTGATCCCCTTTCGAAATGAGTAGCTAGGGCCGCTGGCTACTCATCTAGCTACTCATTGAACTATCGCCAGCAAAGTACTACATGGAACGCCCAGAAACAAAACAGCCCGCGTTTATGCGGGCTGGCGGGGAGGAGGGTTTATGGCAGGAAACACAGGAGCACCTGCATGGGGCTTGCAGGTGGCTAATTGCATGAATCTCGTAGGTCGTTGATTGCTGCGGGTTTTCCGGCTGGTGGCTTGAATAAGTGTCGTTGCAGCGACTCGTCTGGCCACTCTCCTTGGCGGAGGCGGGCAGGGTGGCCACCCATGAGGCCAGATGATACCCGGTCAACCGCTGTACCCGGACCTGTTCGCAGGCTGGCATGTCGATGCGCGCGATCCGCCGCGCTCAGGTGCCCGACGCCGGCGCGTCGTCTCCGGCGCAGAGACGGTGGGGCGGCGAGCTGCCTGCACGGGGCGTCAAGACGTCGGCGCATCGGCGGTAGAACGATGCCGCTGCCGGCGATGGTCGGGGGTCTGTTTGCAGAGGGCCGGTGCGGCGGCAGTGTCCGCCGCAACGTTTGTGCAGGTGTTGTGTTGCAGATTGACGGCGTCGCCGCCTTGCCTGTTGCGGGCCATGCCAGGCAAGCGGCGTGCCGTGGGCGCTACTGCGTGAGCGGGTCTTGAGAGGATAGCTCTTCAGCGATGACGGCTAGCCGAGCGCTTTCGTGCCTGTCTTGCAGGGCAAGATATTTTTCCTGTGAGCCGTCAGTGCGGTCAGCGTCACCGTAGAAGGATTCATCAAGGTACTGTTGGTACCAAGTTGACTCTTTGAGGGTCATTCCCACAAATATTTCATTACCCTCCCCATCCGTAGATAGGGCGCGAATTGCCGACAAATACGCCCGTGCTCCGGGCTTGAATTCCAACATGACACTCCTTGTATGAGCATCCATTGTAGGCATTTGCGATTTTTCCCCTTTCTGCGGCGCTCATCGAGGCCTGAGCAGCACCGACGTTTTGGGTCGGGGTCATCGTTGGGCGTGACGATTTCCATGGCAGTGAAGCGGCGCGGGAAGACGCTTCGGGGCAGGTTCGATCCCGGTGGCGGGCGGCCCGGGGAGCCGAAGCTTGGGACGGTCGGTAACGCAGCCGCCGTGCCCTGGATCGTGGCGGCTGGGTCAGGGCGCCCGCTCTTGCCGGGCCTTGTTTCCTGGCGCCGGCGTGCACTGACGCGCAATCATTGCCGCCAGTCAAGCGGGCATGTCGTTACACGGCATGCCCATGCCGTTTTCGGCGGGGCGCCGGCTCAGAAGTATTCCACCGTCATCACCGTGCCCACGGCCTTGCCGCCCTGGAAGACTTCGCGCACGCTGTGCTTGGCACGCGTGGTCAGCTGGGTTTCGCCGGCGCGCAACGGCGTGGTCCACAGCTCCGGGCTCTGATCGATCGGCGAGCGGCATTGCAGGGTGGCTGCGCGGGCATTGTTGCTGGGCAGCGGTTGGCAGGACGCTTCGGTGATCTGGCCCACGAAACGAATGATCAGTCGATCGGCGTGGGCGGCAGACAGGGCGCCGACACCGGCCAGGGCGAGGGTCAGGCGGGCGGCAATACCGGAAATCTTGAGTTTGGACATGAGGCGGCGGGTAACGAGCGGTAGGGCGCCAACGCCTGTCCGCCGTAAGGCAGGGCAGGGTGGCGGGGAAGGCTTTCACTCGTTATCGGCAGCGCAGAGCCGAACTTTAGTATTTGTCAGAAAATGGCCGGCTGCGGGGCAGCTTTGTTAGGATGCCGTCTTTTTGAAGGATGTCCCGGTGAAACGTTTGCTGCTGGCGGCGCTGCTCGCCCCTCTGTTTCTGACGGCCTGCGGTCGCGAGGCGCCACCTGCGCCCACGGGCAAGGCCTGCCTTGGCGCCAATGCCGATACCCTGGTCGAGAACCTGGGCGGGCAATGCCAGGCGGGCGATGCGATCGCGACCAAGCACCCCTCGTATTTCTGCGATTTCCGGTACGCGATTGCTTATAACAGTTACAACTCCGCCCTGTGCATCTACACCGGACAACAGGCAGAGGAACGAATCCCGAAGTAGAGCGCCGGAGCTGTCCTGAAACAAAAATGGCTTCGTGCCAGGGCACGAAGCCATTCAAGTCAGACAAAAATCTGATTACTTGCCGCTGTCGATGCGCTGCTGGATGTGCGCGGCGCGCGACGGCGAGGACGGGTGCGAGCTCAGCATGCTGCTTTCCCCGCCGTCCAGTTCGCCCAGTTTCTGGAAGGCCGTCACCAGGCCCTTGGTGTTCATTTTCTTCTGCTTCAGCAGGTCGTAGGAGTAGTCATCGGCATCCGATTCCTGCGACTGCGAGAATTGGGCATTGATGAATTTCTCGGTCAGGTCGCCCAGTTGCGAGGAATTCAGCGCGTTGACCACGCTATTGCCGGCAGCGCCGGCGGCCGAGCGGGCTGCGCTTACGGCGTAGGCGGTCTGCATGGCCTTCTTGCTGTGGCCCAGGGCAACGTGGCCGATCTCGTGGCCGATCACGCCGCGCAGTTCGTCGTCGTTCATCATGTCCATCAGGCCGCTGTAGACGCGCACGCAACCATTGCCCATCGCCCAGGCGTTGACTTCGTTGGTCTGGTAGACCTTGTAGTTGATCTTCTGCCCGTTGACATTCATGTTGCCGAAACCGGCCATGACCTTGTTCAGGCGCTTGGCATACTTGTTGCCGGCGGGCGCCACCTTCGACTGGGCGTCGCTTTCCTTGCATGCGGCGTTCGAGAGCTGGACGATATCCGCATCCGAGAGCGTGGCGGCCTTGGCCATGTCGCTGCCGGCGCTCATCAGGTTGTTGGTGTCCAGGTTCTTGAGGCTGGCGCAACCGGCCAGGGTCAGGCTGCCGGCCAGGGCGGTCAGGAGCAGGGCGCGTTGAACGGGCTTCATATCCTCTTTCTTTCCTTTTGTTGGTATGACAGATTAGGCAGGCACGTCGTGTCTGCCGCGGGCGCACTGTAGAGAGGTCCGCGCGCATAGTGATGAGTTTATTTTTCCGGCCGCAACAAAATGTGGCGGCCCGCCCGGCCGGTTCAGGCGCAGGGCGGGCCGCGGTGGCGCAGCAGGCGGGCGGGGCTAGCGCCCCTGGCCGGCTCGCAGCAGGCGCAGGCCGTTGGCCACCACCAGCAGGCTGGCGCCCACGTCGGCGAACACAGCCATCCAGAGCGTGGCGTCGCCGCTGACAGCCAGCACCAGGAAAATCGCCTTGATGCCCAGCGCAAGCGTGATGTTCTGCGTCAGGATGCGATGCGTGGCGCGCGACAGGCGCAGGAAGGTGCCGATCTTGCGCAGGTCGTCGTCCATCAGGGCGACGTCGGCGGTTTCGATGGCGGTGCCGGTGCCGGCCGCGCCCATGGCAAAGCCGATGTCGGCGCGCGCCAGCGCCGGGGCGTCATTGATGCCATCTCCGACCATGCCCACCATCCCATCGCCGGCCTCGTGCTTGGCAGCGACACGGGTGAGCTTGTCTTCGGGCAGCAGATCACCATGGGCTTCGTCGATGCCGGCTTCACGGGCCACGGCCTGCGCCGTGCGGGCGTTGTCGCCGGTCAGCATGAGAGTCTTGACGCCGAGCGTGTGCAGATCGGCGATGGCGGCGGCGCTGGTCGGCTTGAGCGTGTCGGCCACGGCTGCCAGGGCCAGCACGCGTTGGCCATCGCTCAGGGCGTTGGCCGTCTTGCCGGCCGTCTCGAATGCGTCGATGCGGGTTTCGATCTCGGGGGTGAGTACGCCCAGTTCGCGCATCAGGCGGCGATTGCCGAGGTAGAACGTCTCCTCGCCGATGCGGCCCGATACCCCGCGCCCGGCCAGGGCCTGGAAGTCGCTGACCTCCAGGAAGCGGGTGCCGGCGGCCGCCTGGGCCAGTGCGCGCGAGACGGGGTGGTCGGAGCGCGAGGCCAGGCTGCTCAGGATGAGGGCGCTGGACTGCCCGGCCTGGCTGACCGGTTCGACCACGTCGAGGTCGGTCTGTACAGGCTTGCCGCGCGTGAGGGTGCCGGTCTTGTCCAGGGCCAGCCAGCGCAGCTTGCGGCCGTTTTCCAGATATACCCCGCCCTTGATGAGAATGCCGCGACGGGCCGCAGCCGTCAGGCCGCTGACCACGCTCACGGGGGTGGAGATCACCAGCGCGCAGGGGCAGGCGATGATCAGCAGCGCCAGCGCGCGGTAGATGGCTTCCAGCCAGGCCTGGCCCACCACCAGCGGCGGCACGATGGCCACCAGCAGGGCGATCACGACCATGGTGGGCGTATAGACGCGCGAGAAGCTGTCGATGAAGCGCTGGGTCGGCGCGCGGGCGCCCTGGGCCTGTTCCACCGCATGGATGATGCGGTCGAGCGTGGTGCTGCCCGCGCCGGCCGTGACCCGGTAGTCAAAGCTGCCGGAGGTATTGACCGTGCCGGCGAAAACCTCGTCGCCCACTGCTTTCTCGACCGGCATGCTCTCGCCGGTGATGGGGGATTGGTCGATGGCGGACTGGCCCTCGGTGATCGCGCCATCGGCGGCAATCCGCTCGCCGGGGCGCACCCGTACGCTGTCGCCCACGCGCAGTTGCGCGGCCGGCACTTCGATCCACTCGCCATTGGCGTCCTGGCGCAGGGCGGTCTGGGGAGCAAGGTCCATCAGGCCGCGAACGGCGTTGCGGGCACGGTCCAGGGCGCGCGCCTCGATGAGCTCGGCCACGTTGAAGAGGGCCATCACCATCGCCGCCTCGGGCCACTGCCCGATGAAGACCGCGCCGGTGACGGCGATGCTCATGAGGGCGTTGATGTTCAGGTTGCCGTTGCGCACGGCAATCCAGCCCTTGCGGTAGGTGCCCAGGCCGCAGGCGGCGATTGCCCCCAGGGCAAACAGCGCCGTGACCCAGACGGGCCAGCCTGCAAAGTGGACGGCTTCCGACAGTGCTGCCAGCACGCCGCCCACGGCCAGCATGCGCCAGGCAGGTTTGGCCTGCGGCGCGGCCGCAGGGGCGGCGTCGCCTTCGATGAGCTCGGGCGTCATGTCCAGGCTGCGAACGGCGGCCATCACCCCTTCGAGGGTGCCGTCGTCATGCACCACCGTAAGCACGCGCTGCATGAGATTGAAGTCCAGTTCCCGGACTTCATTCATGCCGCCGAGTTTCTTGCGGATGAGGGTTTCTTCGGTCGGGCAGTCCATCTGGCCGATGCGCAGGCGCGAGAGCGTCTGGCCGGGGCCGGCCTGAAGGTCGCTGGCGCGCAAGGGCGCGGCGCTGAAGCCTTGGGCGCCGCAGCACTCGCCACCCTCGGCGGCTGCCGGGTGGCTGTGATCGTGATCGTGGTCGTGATCATGGGCATGATCATGACTGTGGCTGTGCTGGTGGCCGGCCTCATGGGAGTGATCCTGCTGGCAGGCCGTGTCATGGGCGCGTTGCTGGCCTTGCGAGGCCGGTTGCTGGCCGCAGCAGGCGCCGCGGGTGTCGGGGGCGGCCGAACGGGAGGGGCTGGGCATATGGGTTGAGTCCTTGTTCCATTCATCCGGCGCCTTGGCCGGTGATTTCAGGCGTATTCCACACCCTGGAGTTACTATAAGGTCAAGTATTGGAATACAGGAATGGAGCGGGTATGAAAATCGGAGAACTTGCCAAGGCGGCCGGGACGACGGTGGAAACCGTGCGTTACTACGAGAAGGAAGGGCTTTTGGCCGCGCCCGAGCGGGGCATGAATAACTACCGCAGCTACGGCCCCACCCATCTCGAACGTTTGCGCCTGATACGCAATTGCCGCGCGCTCGATATGACCCAGGACGAAATCCGGGCCATTCTGCAACTGACCGACAACCATCGGGCTGGATGTGGCGGCATCAATGAACTGTTCGATGAGCACATTGCCCATGTGGATGCGCGCATTGCCGAACTGACCCAGCTCAAGGAACAATTGGCCCAGCTGCGGCATCAGTGCGCCGAAGCACGTCCCGACGTCGACGACTGCGGCATTCTGCACGGCCTGTCGCAGATGCAGGTCGAAGAACGTCCGGAGCGGCATACCCATCTGGGCTGATATCGCCGAATGTCCCTGCCTGCCGGCGGGGGATGGCGCAGCCCCGTGCCGGCTGCCGCTATCATAAGAACCTTTCTCATTAACGCCCGATCGGGCCGGGGGCGTCGCGACTGCCGCGTCCGCGCCCGCTGGAGTTTCGCAAGCCATGACCGAACACGCTGTCAATCCCGCTCTTCACGCGCTCAATACGCGCCGCTCCATGAAGTTGCTGCGCGCGCCGGCGCCCAAGCCCGACGAGCTGGCCCAGATTCTTCAGGCCGCCATGAGCGCGCCGGATCATGGCGCGTTGCGGCCGTGGCGTTTCGTGAAGATCCAGGGCGAGGCCATTGGCCGCTTTGCCGATGTGGCGCTCGACGCCGTCAAGCGCAGCGGTGACCCGCGCATGACGCCCGAAAAGGAGAAGGCCGTGCGCAGCTGGATGGCCGGCGTGCCCTTGTTCCTGGCGCTGGCTGCCAAGATCGACCATAGCTCCAAGGTGCGTGAGCAGGAGCAGGTGCTGGCCACGGGCGCCGCCGTGATGAACATCCTGAACGCCACCCATATGCTGGGCTACGGCGCGTTCTGGAGTACCGGCCTGGGCACCTATGTCGAGGAGGTTCAGGAGATCCTCGGCCTGGATCCGCTGGATTACCGCTTCATGGGCTATCTGGCCATCGGCACGCCGGCTTGCGCGGTGCCGCCCGTCACGCGACCTGATTATCAGGACTTCATCACGGAGTGGACCGGCGAGCCGGTGCAGGCAGGCTGACACTGCGGCAAGTCGGGAAGGGCCGCGGTCCGTGCATTCACACGGGCCGGCCTTTTTCTTTCCGTGTCACAGGTCCATGCGCATTTCGTGCCATGACATACCGCCCAACCCGGATGCCGATGGCTTCTGGTAGTGGTAGCCGAAGTGCTCATAGAGCGGGATGTGGCGCTCCTTGCACATCAGGTGGATGGTGGCTTTGCCCCGCTCCTGCATCTGTTTGACGAAGGCGCGCATCAGCGGGCCGGCGTAGCCGCGGCCCTGGTGCTCGGGGTCGATGGCGACCGACATGATGACAACGTTGGGCGCGGCCGGGTCATGGCCGATCAATTCCTTGAAGGCGTCATCGGACATGCGCACTTCGTGGGCGCAGCCGCTGTTGATGTAGCCGATCACTTTCCCGTCTTTTTCCATGATCAGAAAGCCTTCGGGATATTGCTCGATGCGGGTGGTGATCTTGGCCAGGCTGGCGGCTTCGTCGCCTTCGTAGGCGGCGACTTCGATCTCGCGGCAGCGGGCAGCGTCGGCAGGGGTGGCGAAGCGGAAATGCAGTTCTGGCATGTCGTTGGCAGCAAGCGTCAGGGCCTGTTCGGGCCGTAGGGTCAAGGAAGGTTCAGGGGAAATCGCAACTCGGCCTGCAGCCCGCCGCCCTCGCGCGGGCTCAGGCACAGGTCTGCGCCATAGCGCTGGGCAATGGCCTGTACGATGGAAATGCCGAGCCCGGACCCGCTATTGTCGCGGCGGCCCTGGTCGCCGCGCCAGAAACGCTGGCCGATCCGGGTGGCCTGCGCCGGGTCCAGGCCCGGCCCCCGGTCGGCGACCGTGATGCAGCACAGGCCGTTGGCGGTATCGACGTTCAGGCTGAGATGCACCGGGCTGTCGGCAGGAGCATAGCGCAAGGCGTTGTCCAACAGGTTGCGCACGGCGGTTTCCAGCATGGTGCGCGGCAATGGGCAGGGCGGGTCGGCGGGATCCAGCGCCAGGTGCAGGCGTTGGCGGTCGGCCTCGGGCCGGCTGGCGGCCAGGGCACGCAGGATGGTAGACAGGCCGACGCTCGTCGTCGCCGGCTGCGGCCCGGATTCGGTGCGTGCCAGATCCATCATCTGGTCCAGGGTGTGGCGCAGCCGGCGCACGCCTTCCTCGGCATGGCCGAGCGAGGCCTCGGCCTGCCTGGCGTCGCTCAGGCGGATGACCTGCAGGTGGGTATCGATCACCGTCAGCGGCGTACGCAGCTCGTGCGCGGCCGCGTCGGTGAAGGCGCGCTGGCTGGTCAGGGCGCGCGCCAGCCTGCCCAGCAGCCCATTGAGCGCATCCAGCACGGTGCGTAACTCTTTGGGCGGATGCGCCACGGTGATGGGCGTGGTGTCGTCGGTGGCTTTGCCGCGTAGCTGCTGGCACAGGGCGCGCAGCGGCGCCAGCCCGTGCCCGATGCCGATCCACAGCGCGATCAGCCCGCCGATCAGGGCGATGAGGAAGGGCACGCCCGCGGCCATCAGGAGGTCGCGCCCCAGCTGGCTGCGCTGGTCGATGCGATCGGCGGTGGTGATCTGGTAGTCGCCGGCCTGCAGGACGTAGACGCGCCAATCCTTGCCCTGGATCTGGCGGGTGCTGTAGCCGGCCGGCAGGCTGGCAAAGATGGCCGGCGATTGTTGTTCGGTGCTGACCAGCACTTCGCCGCGCATGGCGCGCACTTCGCAGGCGATGCCTTCGCCGCCGCCTACCCGCACCGCGTGGGCCAGGTCGGCGTTGAGAGCGCCGGGCCCCAGGGCGGAGCGTTGCAGCAGCCCGGCCACCATGCGCGCCGACATGGCCAAGCGGCCGTCCAGCGTGTGTTCGAGGTTGGATTGCACGCCGCGCATCATCCAGGCCGCAGCGGCCAGCCACAGCACGGCCAGGGCGACTCCGGCAATCAGCACGGCGCGCAGGCGCAGGCTCATGGTTCGACCCTCCAGCCCAGGCGATAGCCCAGGCCGCGCGTCGTTTCGATGGCCTCGTGGCCGAGCTTGCGGCGGATGTTGTGGATATGGACGGTCAGGGCGTTGCGGCTGACCTCTTCGCCCAGGCCGTAGAGGCGTTCGTTGAGGGTTTCCGGCGACAGCCAGCGCCCGCCGGCTTCGGCCAGCTGGGTAAGCAGGTCGACCTCGCGCCGCGACAGGGGCACGGGCTGCTCGTTGAGCCAGACCTGCCCGCTGTCGGGCTCCAGGCGCAGCGGACCGGCGCTGATGAGCTGTGCCGCGCGGCCCTGGGTGCGGCGTTGCAGGGCGTGCAGGCGCGCCGCCAGTTCGCGCAGGTCAAAGGGCTTGACCAGGTAATCGTCGGCGCCGGCGTGCAGGCCGGCCAGACGGTGCTCGACTGCATCGCGCGCCGACAGGATGATGATGGGCAGCCCCGGTTCGAAGGCACGCACACGTTGCAACAGCGTCAGGCCATCGCAATCGGGCAGGCCGAGGTCCAGCACCATGGCCTGATAGCTGTCTTCGTGTTGCGCCGCCTGGGCCTGGGCAGCGCTGCCGGTGTGGCGAACCGTGATGCCGTGGGCACGCAAGCCGGCCACGATGCCCTGGGCGATCAGTTCGTCGTCTTCGACCAGCAATACACGCATAAATCCATCTTCCCGCCTTGATCAGGCGCCATGTTAGAGCAAAGCGGCGCGGCCGTGCCGCGACCGCAGTGCAGGCGCCAAGTGTTTATTTTCAGTTAATCGGGGCCGGGCATCATGACGATTCATCAAGCCGGGAGGGATTGCGTGTCGTCGTGGATTTATCGAGTGTTGGTCTGTGCAGGCCTGGTGCTGGCCATGGTCGCCGGCGCAGGCGCAAGTGCCAGCCTGTTCTCCAGCCAGCCCGATGACGAGTTCCTGCCTGCCGAAGACGTGTTCGTGCTGGATCCGCTGGTGACACAGGCGGGACAGACCAGCCTGACGGGCACCGTGGCGCCGGGGTATTACGTTTATCGTCACTCGCTGTCCCTGGCCGACGCCAAGGGGGATCCGGTAGCGTTGGCGCTGCCGGCCGGGCAGGCCAAGCACGACGAGTTCTTTGGCGATACCGAAATCTACAGCGGTCAGGTGCCGCCTTTGCGTTTCCCGGCGGATGCCCAAGGGCCGCTCACCCTGCATTGGCAGGGTTGTGCCGAGGCCGGCATCTGCTATCCGCCGCAAACCGTGACGCTGTCGACCAGCGGCGGGGTTGCCGACCCGGCCGCGGCCGCGGCCCCGGAGCTGGCGCAGGACGAAGCCGCCGCCCAGCGTCTGGCGAGTCTGAGCCCCGTCTCCGGTGTGCTGCTGTTCTTCGGCTTTGGCCTGTTGCTGGCCTTCACGCCGTGCACCCTGCCCATGATTCCCATCGTGTCGACCATGGTGGTCGGCGGCCAGGTGCGCGCGGCGCGCGCCTTCGCCTTGTCTTTGGTCTATGTGCTGGCCATGGCGGGTACATACGCCCTGGTGGGTGTGGCGGCAGGGCTGGCCGGCGCCAATCTCCAGGCCACGCTGCAATCGCCGTGGCTGTTGTCGGCATTCGCCGGCCTGTTTCTGGTACTGGCGGCATCCCTGTTCGGCGCGTTCGAGCTGCGCCTGCCTGCCGGTCTGCTCAATCGGGTCGAGTCAGCCGGGCGGGGGCGCGCCGGTGGCAGCCTGGTTGGCGCCGGCGCACTGGGGGTGCTGTCGGCCTTGCTGGTGGGCCCTTGCATGACGGCCCCGTTGGCAGGCGCCTTGCTCTATATCAGCCAGACCGGCAGTGCCTTCTATGGGGGCATGGCCCTGTTTGCCCTGGGGCTGGGCATGGGGTTGCCGCTGCTGGCGATCGCGGTTTTCGGCGCGCGCATTCTGCCCCGGCCCGGCGCCTGGATGGACCGCGTGCGGGTCGCCTTTGGCTATGTGATGGTCGCCATGGCGATCTGGATGCTGGAGCGGATTCTCTCGCCGACCCTCAGTCTGCTGTTGTGGGGCGCGTGGCTGCTGACGCTGGCGGTTGGCTTGCTGGGGTGGTCGGCGGCCTTGGCGCAACGCCCGCGCGGCGCCTGGACGCTGCGTAGCGTGGCGGCCGTGGCGGGGGTCTGGGCCGTATTGATGATGGCGGGCGCCGCTTCCGGGGGCGTGTCGCTGCTCCAGCCCCTGGCGCGCAGCGGCGCTCCTGCCTCAGCGCCTTCGGCGAGCGCCGCGCCGGCGACGGTCAAGACCGTACAGGACGTTCAGGGCCGCCTGGATGCGGCCGCGGCTGCCGGGCAATGGACTCTGATCGATTTCTATGCCGACTGGTGCGTCAGCTGCAAAGTGATCGAGGCCACGGTTTTCGGCGACCCGCGCGTGGCCGCGCGCCTGTCGCGCATGCAGGTATTGCGTCCGGATGTCACACTCAATGACCGACAAGATCGAGATTTACTCAAGCATTGGGGGGTAATGGGCCCGCCCACGCTTATCCTTGTGGGGCCGGATGGCCAGGAACGTCGGGCGCAGCGCACGGTCGGAGAGATTTCCGCCGCCGCGTTCCTGCAGCGTCTGGACGCCGCAGGCGCGCCGTGAACGTTCCCCGGGCCTTGTTTCCTCTCTCAGGAGTTTCTATGTTTTCGTTTCGTCAAACCACCGCCTCTGTCGCCGTCGGCCTGCTGCTGGCCACGGGGGTCAGCCAGGCGGCCGAGCGGCCCGCCGCACTCAAAGCCCTGGAAGAACAGGGCCTGACCATCGTGCAGGAATTCGATGCCGGCAAGGGCCTGCGCGGTTTTGCGGGCATGGCCGGGGATCAACCGATAGCGGTGTATGTCTCCGATGGCGATCAGGTTATCGTCGGCACGCGTCTGGACGACAAGGGCAAGCCGATGGACGAGGCCACCCTGCAGCGCCTGGTCGCCAAACCCATGAGCCAGGCGGCCTGGGCCCAGCTCGAGAATGCCACCTGGGTGCGCGACGGCAAGGCCGATGCGCCCCGCGTGGTCTACACCTTCAGCGATCCCAACTGCCCGTATTGCAACCGTTTCTGGGAAGCGGCCCGCCCGTGGGTCGATGCGGGCAAGGTGCAGTTGCGCCACGTGATGGTGGGCATCATCCGCCAGGACAGCCCGGGCAAGGCTGCCGCCATCCTCGATGCCAAGGATCCTTCGGCCGCGCTGCTCGAAAACGAGACGCGCTTTGACAAGGGCGGCATCAAGCCGCTGGCCGAAGTGTCGCCGCGCGTGGCGGGCATTCTGGACGACAACCGCGAGCTGATGATGTCGCTCGGTTTTCGCGGCACCCCGGGCATCGTCGTGATGGACGATCAGGGCCTGATCAAGAAGTACAACGGCATGCCGCAGGCCAACGCGCTGACCGACGTGCTCGGACCGCGTTGAGGGCGTAGGCATGATGGCAGGGGTGCTGCTCGGGCTGGCCGTCGGTGCCGTGCTCGGCCTGACGGGCGCCGGCGGCGGGATTTTCGCCGTGCCGGCACTGGTGTTCGGCCTGGAGATGGAAATCCGTCAGGCCGCGCCGCTTGCCTTGCTCGCCGTGGGCGCGGCCGCCGGCTTGGGCGCGCTGCAGGGCTTGCGTCAGGGCGTGGTGCGCTACCGTGCCGCCGTGATGCTGGCCCTGGCTGGCGCCCTGACCGCGCCGCTGGGGGTGATGCTGGCGCATCGCCTGCCGGCTGCCTGGCTGAGCGTGCTGTTCGCGGCCATCATGCTGGTGGTCGCCTGTCGCATGTATCGCAGTTCGCGCGCCGTGGCGTCCCAACCCGGCGAAACA
The DNA here is from genome assembly GCF_900078335.1 of Bordetella trematum. Classification (GTDB taxonomy): domain Bacteria; phylum Pseudomonadota; class Gammaproteobacteria; order Burkholderiales; family Burkholderiaceae_B; genus Bordetella; species Bordetella trematum. Next base: position 340,696 of record NZ_FKBR01000006.1, on the reverse strand, counting down.
GCGCCGCGCGCCTGTCGTATCTCGGCGCAGACCGGCCGCTTTGTCTGGACCCCGCGCACCGCCGCCACCCTGGGCGGCATCGGGCTGGTGTCGGGTCTTTTTACCGGCATGCTGGGCGTGGGAGGCGGCTTCATCATCGTGCCGGCGCTGGCGCATTTCAGCGAGCTGCGCATGCAAAGCATCGTGGCGACCTCGCTCATGGTGATCGCACTGCTGTCTGCGGTTACGGTCAGCATCGCCTGGGGGCAGGGCATGGCCATGGGCGCGCCGGCCTGGGCCTTCCTGGTGGCGGCGGTGGCTGGCATGGGCGCCGGGCGGCTGGTCTCGAACCGGATTCCCGCCGCCGCGCTGCAACAGTTGTTCGCGCTGGCCTGTGTGGCGGTCGCCGCCATGATGGTCTGGCGCAGTTTCTAGCGCGCCGTACCGCGGCGCGAGGCGACACCTCAGGGGAGAGTTTCATGCAGGAAAGAATCGTGGACGTGGCGGTCATCGGGGCCGGCACGGCGGGCGTACGCGCCTTCAACACCCTCAAGGCGGCAGGTCGCAAGGTGGTGCTGATCGACCGGGGTCCGCTGGGCACAAGCTGCGCGCGCGTCGGTTGCATGCCCTCCAAGGCCGTGCTGCACGCTGGCATGCGTTGGTCGACGGCACGCGGCCTGCCCGCGGGAGCCACGCTGGACGCCAGCGGTCCGCCGGCCTTGTGGGCGCATGCCATCCAGACCCGCGACGCCCTGGCCGGGGGCGCTGCCGAACGCACGCGGCGGGCCGCTGGCGACGATCTCATCATGGCCGAGGCGCATTTTCTTGCCCCCGGCGTGCTGCAGGCCGGCGCAACCAGGGTGCAGGCGCGCGCGGTCGTGGTGGCCACCGGCTCGCAACCGGCCGTGCCCAAGGCGCTGATGTCGCTGGCGCCCTACCTGCTCACGACGGACTCGCTCTTCGAACAACAGCAATTGCCGGCGCGGCTCGGCGTGCTGGGATTGGGGGCCATTGGCCTGGAGCTGGGGCTGGGCCTGTCGCGCCTGGATGTGCAGGTGGTCGGGGCGGATCAGGCCGCGCGTATCGGCGGCATCCAGGATCCCGAGATCCTGGCACGCGCGCTGGCGCGCTTCGGGCAGGAGATGCCGCTCTGGCTGGGTCAGCCCGTAACCCTGGAGGAGCAGGGCGCTGCGGTGTTGATGCGTGCGGGCGAGCACCGCGCCACGGTCGATCGTGTGCTGGTGGCAACCGGGCGAGTACCGAATACTGCCGGCCTGGATCTGGCTGCAGCAGGGGTGGCGCTGGATGCGCAGGGGCGGCCCGTCATCGATCCGGCCACCTTGCGGGCCGGCGATGCGCCGATTTATTTCGCGGGTGACGTTCAGCCCGACCGACCCTTGATGCACGAGGCGGCCGACGAAGGTTTGCTGGCAGCCCGGGCGGCGCTGGTCTGGCTGGACGGCCAGGCGCAGCCGGCGTCGCGGCGCAGCGTGCCTTTGTCCATCCTGTTTACGGACCCGGATGTCTGTCAGGTGGGAATGGGCTATGACGAGGCCATGGCTGCCGGGGCCCGGGTCGCCGGCGCGCAAGGCTCGGGCAATGGCCGCTCCAAAGTGTTGGGGGCGCCGGATAACCTGTTGCACCTGTATGTCGCGCCCGGATCAGGACGTCTGCTGGGCGCGGCCATGATGACCAGCCATGGCGAGCATCTGGCACACCAGCTGGCCTGGGCGATTCAGGCCGGGCAGACGGTCGAGGACCTGCTGGCCATGCCTTACTACCACCCCAGCATCGAAGAAATGCTGCAAAGCGCCTTGCAGGCTGCCCGCGCAGCCTGATTGGCGCCTGGCGCCAGGGGCTTACTTCTTCTTGGCGCCGATCCGGCTTTCGTTGCCCTTGAGCAGGCGGGCGATATTGGCGCTGTGGCGGTAGTAGAGCAGGGCGCTGATGCCGACCAGCGCGGCGGCCAGCGGCATGTTCATCCGCCACAGCGAACCGGCCCCGAAGAGGTAGTACACCGGCGCCATGAAGGCCGCCACCAGCGCGGCCAGCGACGAATAGCGAGAGATCACGGCCACCGCCAGCCAGGTCAGGGCGGTAGCCAAGGCCAGCCAGGGGCTGACGGCCAGCAGCACGCCCAGCGCGGTGGCGACCCCCTTGCCGCCCTTGAACTTCAGGAATACCGGATACAGATGGCCCAGGAACACGGCCAGCGCCACCAGGGCATAGGCCAGGGGCGGGATCCCGGGCGCCAGGGTCAGGGCCAGCCACAGGGCGAACCAGCCTTTGGCGGCGTCGCCCAGCAGAGTGAGGGCGGCCGCCGGTTTGCTGCCGCTGCGCAACACATTGGTGGCGCCGGGATTGCCCGAGCCGTAGCTGCGAGGGTCCTGCAGCCCCATTACCTTGCTGACCACCACGGCGAACGGAATGGAACCTATCAGATAGGCCAGCGCGATCAGCATCGCGGAGAATAAGGTCGAGGGCTCGGTCAGAACCATGGCGTGTAGGGTGTCCTCAAGGCGAAAGGGGCGTCGGGCGATGCCCGGGGCTTGCGTAGGCAGGCGATTCTACTCCGCCGGGCCGCGCTGTCCACCCGGTGTTGCGCCGATTGTGGCCGCGCAGACGGTACAATCGCATGCTGTGGGTCAAGCTGGCCACCTTGTGGAGAAATGATGCGTATTCTGGTTTCCAACGACGATGGCTATAACGCCCCTGGCCTGGAGGCGCTGGTTCAGGCGCTGGAGGGACTGGGAGAGCTGACGGTGGTCGCGCCGGAAACCAACCATAGCGGCGCATCCAATTCGCTGACCCTCAATCGCCCGCTGTCGGTACGCACGGCGGGCAATGGTTTCATGTATGTCAACGGCACCCCCTCCGATTGCGTGCACGTGGCCCTGACCGGCCTGATGGATGCGCGCCCGGATCTGGTGGTCTCCGGCATCAACAACGGTGCCAACATGGGCGATGACACGCTCTATTCAGGCACGGTGGCTGCGGCAAGCGAAGGCTATCTCTTCGGGATTCCGGCGATCGCCTTCTCGCTGGTCGAGAAAGGCTGGGCCCACCTGGAGTCGGCTGCGCGCATGGCGCGCGAGGTGGTCGAGCGGCAAATCGCCGCGCCGCTGGCCGCGCCGGTGTTGCTCAACGTCAATATTCCCAACCGGCCCTATGAAGACATGCGCGGGCTGCGTGTCACCCGCCTGGGCAAACGTCATCCCGCCCAGCCGGTGGTACGCACGACCACGCCCTACGGCGATCCGGTCTACTGGATCGGCCCGGTGGGCATGGCGGCCGATGCCAACCCGGGAACGGATTTTCATGCCATCACCGATGGCGCCGTGTCGGTCACCCCGCTGCGGCTGGACCTGACCCAGCATGGTCAGCTCGAAGAGATCGGCCAATGGGTAGCCAACTCATGCGCAAGCGTATAGATTCTCGCGATGGTCTGCCGGGCCTGAACAGCCCGGCTACAACGACCGGTTTTTCCCGCTCCAGTCTTGGGCCGGGCTACACGGCGGCCAACAGCAATACGCGGATTTCGGCCGCGGCGCTGCCGCGCGCCGTACCGGTGGCGCCGCGTGCGCCGGGCCCGTCCGGCGGCAACCTGGGCCTGAATTCCGAACGCCTGCGTCAGGCCATGGTGCAGCGCCTGCGCCAGCAGGGCATCGCCGATGAGCGGGTGCTGGGAGCCATGGCTGCCGTGCCGCGCCATCTGTTCGTCGACGAGGCGCTGGCCAGCCGCGCCTATGAGGACGCCGCGCTGCCCATCGGCCATTCTCAAACCATTTCGCAGCCCTGGGTGGTGGCACGCATGCTTGCCGCCGTCTGCGAGGCGCGCAAGCCGACGCGGGTCCTTGAGGTCGGCGCCGGCTGCGGCTATCAGGCAGCGGTGCTGGCGCAGTTTGTGCGCGAGGTCCACGCGATCGAACGCATCCGAGGCCTGTACGAGCTGGCGCGCACCAATCTGCGTGCCTTGCGGCTCATGACCCGTGTGCGCCTGATCTACGGCGATGGCAACCTTGGCGTGCCGGGCGTGGCGCCGTTCGATGCTATCGTTGTGGCTGCGGCGGGGCTGGCCATACCCCAGACGCTACTTACTCAACTCGCTCCAGGCGGGCGGCTCATCGCTCCGGAAGGCGGGGCCAGCCAGAGGCTGGTCCTGATCGAGCGCACCAGCGTTTCAAGCTGGAAGCGCACGGAACTCGAGGCCGTGCGCTTTGTACCCTTGAAGGCAGGAATACAATCTTGAGCAAACAGGAGATTCGAATGCTCAACGGGCAGTTGCCGCTGGCAGCAACGCTTTTCATGAATACGATGGCCCAGAATATCCGTCGCCCGGCACGCTGGCTCGGCGTGCTGGGCCTGGTTGCCCTGGCGGGCTGCGCGTCCAAGACGCAGCGTGCGCCCGTGGTCGACCTGAACAACCAGACGTCCTCGGGTGCGCCCGCCATCACGGCCGGCAGCTACGTGGTCAAGCCGGGCGATACCTTGTTCAAGATCGCGCGCGCGAGCAATGTCGACATCGACACGATCAAGCGCCTGAACAATCTTTCCGATCCCAACCAGATCCATGTCGGCCAGGTGCTCAAACTGAGCGCCGGCACCAGCACGGCCTCCATGACGCCGCCCAAGCCGCCGCGTCCCGCCGAGCCGGCCGACACCTCCTCGTCGGGCACGGGCTCGCCGGCAGAAGCCACGCCTGTCGCGCCGACGCCGGCGCCGGTCGCGCCCAAGCCGGTGGCGCGAGCCGCTGATGCCAACGTCATCAACTGGGGCTGGCCGTCCAGCGGGCAGATCACGCAGACCTTCAACAACAGCACCAAGGGCATCGATCTGGCCGGCACTCCCGGCGATCCGGTCGTGGCCGCCGCCGACGGCAAGGTGATGTACAGCGGCAATGGCGTGCGGGGCCTGGGCAACCTGATCATCATCAACCACAACAACGGTTTCATCACCGCCTACGCGCACAACCGGGCCTTGCTGGTCAAGACCGGCCAGGAGGTCAAGCGCGGCGCCAAGATCGCCGAGCTGGGCCAGTCGGATACGACGTCGCCCAAGCTGCACTTCGAAATCCGTCGCCAGGGCACGCCGGTCGACCCCATGCAGTACCTGCCTGCACGATGACGCCGACCCTGGTTTTCGACCTCGAAACCGTCCCCGATGTGCACGGCCTGCGCCAGCTGCACGGCTGGGGCGATGATGTCTCCGATCTGGAAGTCGCCGAGCGGGCGTTCGCGGCACGCCGCGAAGCGGTCGGCCATGATTTCCTGCCGCTGCATCTGCAGAAGGTCGCCGTCATCGGTTGCGTGTTTCGCGATGACCAGGGGTTTCGCGTCAAGACGCTGGGCCAGCCTGACGATCCCGAGCCGGTGCTGCTCAACCTGTTCTTCAAGACCATCGAACGCTACACGCCCAGGCTGGTCAGCTGGAACGGTTCGGGTTTTGATCTGCCTGTCCTGCATTACCGCAACCTGATCCACGGGATCTCGGCGCCGCGCTACTGGGACTGGGGCGACGAAGACCGCGATTTCAAGTTCAACAACTATCTCAGCCGCTACCATACCCGCCACCTGGACCTCATGGATGTTCTGGCGAAATACAACGGGCGGGCCAATGCGCCGCTGGACGAACTGGCCAAGCTCTGCGGTTTCCCGGGCAAGCTGGGCATGGATGGCAGCAAAGTCTGGCAGGCCTGGCACGAGGGCAGGGGCGACGAAATCCGCGCCTATTGCGAAACCGACGTGGTCAACACCTGGCTGGTGTATTGCCGTTTCCGCCTGATGCGCGGCGAATTGGACCGTGCCGCCTATGACGCCGAGGTCGAGCTGGTGTGCCGCACGCTGCAAGACAGCGACGCGCCGCACTGGAAAGAGTATCTCGCCGCCTGGGTCTGAGACCTCTGCAGGCCGATTCGCATCGCGCAATCGACTGAAACAAAGCCCGGTTGCGGCGAAACCCGGCTGAAACGGCTCGCGCCGCACAATGCTCCTGCGTTCCAACCACTCAGGAGATGACTTATGTCCCGCAACACGCTTCGTACCTCGCTCGCCGCCCTGGCTATGGCAATCGCCGCAGGCGTGGCGGTTGCTCCCGCTGTCGCCGCGCCGGATGCGCCGCAGGCCGCCGGCCAGCATCGCGGCCCGATGAAACACGACGGCATGTGGGTGCCCGGCCTGGGCCCGTTGTCGCAAGCCCAGGTCGATACGCTCAATCTGGATGCCAAGCAGAAAGCCCTGTTCGATACGGCGCGTGAAGCCTCGCGCCAGAGCATGCAGTCCCGCCATGAGGCTCGTCCGCAACGCCACGCGCTGCTGCAAAGCCAGCTGGCGGCAGGCAAGCTGGACCCTCATGCGCTGATCGCCGAGGGCGCCAAGCATCGCGAGGCCATGCAGGCTGAGCACAAGGCGCTGCGCCAGCAGTGGCTGGCCGTCTGGGACAGCCTGAACGATACCCAGCGCGCCGCAGTGTCGCAGATGGCCAAGGAGCGCCTGGATAGCAAGCAGGCACGCCACGGCGATGGCGGCTCCGGCCATCATCGGCGCGGCGGCATGCACGGCCAGCGTTCCTGATTCCCGATTCGCCGCGCCCGGCGCGGCGGTCAGCCCCTGTCCCGGAATTTTTCTGCGGCCCGCCAGGCCTTGCCCTGGCGGGCCTTTTTCTTTTGTGGCCAGGGTCTTTTACAATGCGCGGCTGCCGAAAAAATCTGGATGCGTGCGAGATGGACGACGAAGTACTGATGATTGAATCCCTGGACCTGGAAGCCAGGGGCGTGGCCCACCGTGAGGGCAAGGTCGTGTTCGTGGAGGGGGCCCTGCCCGGTGAGCGCGTGCGGGCCACCACCGTGCGCCGCAAGCCTTCCTATGAAACCGCACGCGTGGAAGAAGTGCTCAGGCCTTCCTCGCAACGGGTCGAGCCTCGCTGCCCGCACTTCGGCGTCTGTGGCGGCTGTGCGATGCAGCACCTTGAGCCCTCGGCCCAGGTCGCCATCAAACAGCGCTCGCTGGAAGACAGTTTCTGGCATGTCGGCAAACTGCGCGCCCGGCGCATCCTGCCCGCGCTGCATGGCCCGACCTGGGGCTATCGCTATCGTGCGCGCCTGTCGGTGCGCCTGGTGCCCAAGAAAGGCGGCGTGCTGGTGGGTTTTCATGAGCGCAAGAGCAGTTACGTGGCCGACATGCGTGAATGCCACGTGCTGCCGCCCAGGATCAGCGCCATGCTGCTGCCGCTGCGCGCCATGATCGCCTCGATGTCGCGCCCGGATCGCATGCCGCAGATCGAGGTGGCATTGGGCGACAGCGCCACGGTGCTGGTGTTGCGCCACCTGGAAACCCTGACTGACCAGGACATCGCCATCCTGCGCGCCTTTGCGCGCGAGCACGATGTGCAATGGTGGTTGCAGCCCAAGGGGCCGGATACGGTGCATCCCCTGGAGCGCGCCGATGCCGATGGCCTGGCCTATACCCTGCCCGAATTCGGTCTGCGCATGCCTTACCGGCCGACCGACTTCACACAGGTCAATCACGCGATCAATCGCGCCATGGTCAGCCGTGCGCTCAAGCTGCTGGACGTGCAGCCGGAAGATCGGGTGGCCGATCTGTTCTGCGGCCTGGGCAACTTCACCCTGCCGCTGGCCACCCAAGGGCGCGAGGCGGTGGGCGTGGAGGGCAGCAAGCCCCTGACCGACCGCGCCATGGAGGCCGCCACGCGCCACGGCCTGCAGGACCGCACTTCCTTTGCCACGCTCAATCTGTTCGAGGTTGATGTTTCCTGGCTGCGCGGGCTGGGCTACTTCGATCGCATGCTGATCGATCCGCCGCGTGAAGGGGCTCAGGCGGTGGCCCAGGCCCTCTCGCAACTCAGCGCAGCCGAACGGCCACGCCGTATCGTCTATGTATCCTGTAACCCGGCCACGCTGGCGCGCGATGCGGCCATCATGGTTCACGAGGGCGGGTACGTGCTGCAGGCCGCCGGCGTGATCAACATGTTCCCTCATACCGGTCACGTCGAGTCGATCGCCGTGTTCGAGTCCTTGTCCGAGGCCGAGGTGCTTCAGGTGCAGGAGCAGGCCAGGGCGCGTCACGCCGCGCAAGCGGCCGCCGCGGCCGAAGCCCTGGCGGGCGGCGACCAGGCGGCCTGAGGTATCAGGCGGCGGGTGGGCTTTCGCTCAGCCCGCTGATGATGGGGCAGTCCGGCCGGGCGTCGCCATGGCAATGGCGTGCGAGATGGCGCAAGGTATCCGCCATCTCGTGCAGTTCGGCGGCTTTGCGCTCCAGCTCGGCTACATGTTCCAGCGCGATGCGTTTCACATCGGCGCTGGCGCGGCTGCGGTCGCGCCAGAGCGCCAGCAGCTCATGCATCTGCTCGACCGAAAACCCCAGGCCGCGCGCACGGCGTATGAAGTGCAGGGTATGCAGGTCCTCCTCACGGTAGTGCCGGTAGCCGGCGTCGCTGCGCGCAGGCGCAGGGATGAGGCCGATGCTTTCGTAGTAGCGGATCATCTTGGCGGAAATGCCGCTGGCGAGGGACGCCTGGCCGATATTCATGTCGATCTCCACGGAAAGTGCGCGTTGTCCGCCATGGCGGAGCGAGGGTTCGGATCAGACAATATGAACCTTCCCATCATGGAAAGGTCAAATGATCATCTGGCTTGACCTTCCCATGATGGGAAGCCTTATGCTAACGGTATTCCCTTCTCAGGCAAAGATGCCGTGTTTTCCAGGAGCCACTCATGAGCGCTGTATTCATCGTCAACGACATGACCTGCGGTCATTGCGTCAAGGCCATCACCAACGCCGTGCAGGCCGTATTGCCGGGCGCCAGCGTCGAGGTGGATCTGGCGCGCCACGAAGTGAAGGTCGAGCCGGGCGAGCCCCGGGCGGCCATCGAGGCGGCCATCCGCGATGCGGGCTATGATCCTAAGGTTAAATAAATCGGTATCTTTATATCGATACCTTTTGTCAATCGATCAATTTAAATAATTGAATTGGATTTATCGATAGCAAATACGTAAAGTAACGACATCGGCGGTGTGATTGCCGCCAATCACCCGATATTCCATAGGAGAGCTAAATGCTGCAAAACCGTGAAGGCCAGCGTGTCCCCAACGTGACGTTTCCCGTTCGTGACGGCAACAGCTGGAAGAAGCTGACGACCGACGAACTGTTCAAGAACCGCACCGTGGTCGTTTTCTCGCTGCCTGGCGCATTCACGCCGACCTGCTCTTCGACCCACCTGCCGCGCTACAACGAACTCGCGCAGACTTTCTTCGACAACGGCGTGGACGAAATCGTCTGCGTGTCGGTCAACGATACCTTCGTGATGAACGAATGGGCCAAGGACCAGGAGTGCGGCAACATCACCATGGTGCCGGACGGTAATACCGCCTTCACCGCAGGCATGGGCATGCTGGTCGACAAGGAAGACCTCGGCTTCGGCAAGCGCAGCTGGCGCTACTCGATGCTGGTCAAGGACGGCGTGGTCGAGAAGATGTTCATCGAGCCCGAGAAAGAAGGCGATCCCTTTGAAGTCTCCGACGCCGATACCATGCTGAACTACCTGGCGCCCAACGCCAAGAAGCCTGAACAGGTGGTGGTGTTCGCCAAGGACGGCTGCCCGTTCTGCATCGAGGCCAAGGCCCTGCTGCGCGACAAGGGTTTCGATCCCATCGAGATCCCGCTCGACAACAAGGTCCGCGGCCGCGTGCTTGGCGCGGTCTCGGGCAAGGGCACGGCTCCCCAGGTGTTCATCAGCGGCAAGCTGATCGGCGGTCTGGACGAGCTCAAGGCGCACTTCGCCTAAAGCCCATGCGCCCTTCGGGGCGCGCCTTCCTCTGTCACCGGATGCCCGCCGGCCGCGCTTGAGCGGTGGCCGGCGGGCATTTGCGTCTGTTGCCTGGAGTATCCCCATGAAAACCCTGCATACCGACATCGCGGTCATCGGCGCCGGCACGGCCGGTCTGGCCGCCTACCGCGCGGCCCGAAACGCCGGAAAACGGGCCCTTCTGATCGAAGGCGGCCCCTATGGGACGACCTGCGCCCGGGTGGGCTGCATGCCTTCCAAACTGTTGATCGCCGCTGCCGAGGCGGCGCATGCCGCGCGCCATACCGAGCCCTTTGGCGTGCAGGTGCCGGGCGGTGTCACCGTCGATGGTGCCGCGGTGATGCAGCGGGTCAAGCGTGAGCGGGATCGTTTCGTGGGATTCGTGCTGGAAAGCGTCGAGAACCTGCCGGCCGAAGACAAGCTGCACGGCTACGCGCGTTTTGTCAGCGACACGGTGTTGCGGATCGATGACCATACCGAAGTGCATGCCGAGCGCGTGGTGATCGCGACCGGTTCGCGCCCGGCCATCCCCGGGCCGTTCAAGGCTCTGGGCGATCGCCTCGTGGTCAACGACGATGTGTTTTCCTGGGATACGCTGCCCCGCCGCGTGGCCGTGTTCGGTCCTGGCGTGATCGGGCTTGAACTCGGGCAGGCATTGGCGCGCCTTGGCGTGGACGTCAGGGTATTCGGTGTGAGCGGCAGCCTGGGCGGCATCAGTGACCCGGAGGTGCGCCAGGCGGCACGCCGTATTTTCCAGGGCGAGTTCTATCTGGACCCCGATGCCCGCGTGCTGGAGACAAAACGGGTCGGCGACGAGGTCGAACTGCGTTACATCGCGCTGGACAATACCGAGCGCACCGAACGCTTCGACTATGCGCTGGTCGCCACCGGGCGTCGGCCCAATGTCGATGGCCTGGGGCTGGAGAACACTTCCCTGGCGCTGGACGAGCGTGGCGTACCGCGCTTTGATCGCCATACCATGCAGGCCGGCAAGTCCGCGATTTTCATTGCCGGAGACGCCAACGCCGACGCGCCCTTGCTGCACGAGGCCGCCGACGAAGGCCGCATCGCGGGCGAGAACGCTGCGAGTTTTCCGGTTGTCAAGGCCGGCTTGCGGCGCGCAGCGCTGGGCGTGGTGTTCTGCGATCCTCAGATAGCGCTGGTCGGCACGCCTTACCGGAGCTTGCCGGCCGGGCGGTTCGTGATCGGGCAGGTGGATTTCGGCAACCAGGGACGGTCCCGCGTGATGCTGAAGAACCAGGGCTTGCTGCGCGTCTATGCCGAGTCGGGCAGCGGGCGTTTCCTGGGCGCCGAGATGGTCGGGCCGGCGGCGGAGCATATCGGCCACCTGCTGGCCTGGGCCGTCCAGCAGGAACTGACTGTTGCGCGCATGCTCGACATGCCGTTCTACCATCCCGTCATCGAAGAGGGCCTGCGCACCGCCTTGCGCGATGCCCAGGCCCGGATCAAGGCGACGCAACGCCAGGCCGCCTGAGGCGTTCAGGCCTTGCCTGCCGCGGGGTTCTCCACGTACTGCAGGGTGTAGCTGGCGCGGTCGTCCTGCGCCAGCTCGCGTGCCAGATAGGGCATGGCCTCCTTGAGGGCCGCTTCCAGCGTCCAGGGCGGATTGACGAGAAACATGCCGCTGCCATGCAGGCCGAAGCCGTCCGTGGAGGGGCGTCTGACGCTCAGCGTAGCGTGCAGCCAGCTCTTGACCGGCAGGCGCTCCATCTGGCGCGCCATGTCGGCGGCTTCGCGCCGCTGCACCAATGGATACCACACGGCGTAGGTGCCGGTGGCGAAGCGTTTGATCCCTTCCTTGACCGCCGTCAGCGTGCGGCGGTAATCCTGCTTGTCTTCATACGAAGGATCAATCAGCACCAGGCCGCGTCGTGTGGGCGGGGGCAGCAGCGCCTTCATGCCTTCGAAGCCGTCGGTGGCGTAGATGGTGGTCTGGCGCAGATGCTGGCGGCTGGTTTGCTCCAGGTTCTTCGCCAGCACGCCCGATTCGGTCGGGTGCATTTCGAACAGGCGCAGGCGATCCCGGTCGCGCAGGGCATCGAGCGTCAGCCAGGGCGAGCCGGCATAGTGACGCAGGCGGCCGTCCGGGTTGTCCTGGCGCACGCGTTGCACGTAGTCGGCCAGGATCGGCGGCAGGTCCTGGCGCTCCCACAGACGGCCGATGCCATCGGCGAACTCGGCATTCTTGTTGGCCCAATCGCCATCCAGGGCGTAGAGCCCGGCGCCGGCGTGGGTGTCGACGACCCAGTACGGGGCATCCTTGCGATTGAAGTACTCCAGCGTGTGGAGCAGGATGGCGTGTTTCAGCACGTCGGCGTGGTTGCCGGCGTGAAAAGCGTGGCGATAACTGAACACGAGGTTCCTCTAGGCAGGCCGGATTTCGGCCAGATTGTCGGTAAAAATGGCGTCGACCCCCAACGCCAGCAACTCGCGCGCGCGGCCCGGTTCGTTGATGGTCCAGGCCGCGACGCGGTAGCCGGCGGCGTGGATGGCCTGCACGCGTTCGGCGCTGGCGTCGCGGTGATTGATGTTCAGCGCCACCGCCTCCAGCGCGGCCAGGCGCTGCGCCCAGTCGGCGGGGATGGCGTCGACCAGCAGGGCGCGCGGCATATGCGGTGCGACGCGACGCGCCTCGGCCAGGGCGCTTTCCTGGAAGGATGACAGCAGCGGCGGCACGGCCGCATCTTGCCAGAAATGGGCGCACAGTTGCGCGACCGCCGCGCCGGTCTCGGCTTCCTGCCCAGGGCAGGGCTTGATCTCGACGTTGCAGGCCAGGTCGTTGGCGCGTGCAAAGCGCGCAATGGCGGCAAAGCTGGGTGGCGGTTCGCCCGCGAACCCGGCCGAATGCCAACTGCCGGCGTCCAGCTGCGCGATCTGGCCGAAGTCGAGCGCCCCGGCCGGGCCGTGGCCATCGGTGCAGCGATCGAGCGTGTCATCGTGCAGCAGAAAGGCGATGCCGTCGCGGCTGAGTTTGACGTCGAACTCGAACATCGTAAACCCGTGAGCCGCGCCCACCCGCATGGCTGCCAGGGTGTTTTCCGGCGCCAGGTGGCCGCCATTGCGGTGGGCGATATAGGGAGAATAGGGCCAAGCCGGCAGGCAGGACATGATGGGGCCTCGGTCAGATGGGAAAGGAGACGTCCGCGGACGGGCAGCGTGCTGCGAAACACCTGCAAGCATACCGCCTAAGCGGCTCGCCAAAGCGGTCTGCGGGCTTGCGTAAAGGGGCTGGGCAGCGCTTGAGGAGGTGGTAAACTCCGGCGGCTGACCAAGCGTTTTTGTCTTCATTTAGAAGCGTTGGCGCGCGGGGTCGTACACAGCAACGACAGGGGCGATCCGATTTCGCCCTTTTTTCGTGTTTGGCTAGGCCCGCGCCGCGCCAATCTGGCAACAGGAAATACATGTTCGAATTAATTCGCACCCATAGGCGTTGGATGCAGTTCATCCTGCTGCTTCTGATCGTGCCGTCATTTGTGCTGGTGGGTATGCAAAGCTACTCCAGCTTCATTGACAGTGAGGTCGAGCTGGCGGTCATTTCCGATCAGGGCATCAAGCAGTCCGAATTTGATATGGCCCACCGCAATCAGCTGGAACAGTTCCGCCAGCGCCTGGGGTCGCAGTTCGATCCGGCCGTGCTGGACACGCCGGCCATGCGCCAGCAACTGCTGGACCAACTGATCGATCAGCGCCTGCTGGCCATGGTCGCCCAGGACAACCGCTTCTCGGTTTCCGATACCACGCTGCGCGATACCATTGCCGCCATCCCGCAAGTCCAGGAAGATGGCCGCTTCTCGCCAGAGCGCTACCGCCAGGTGCTGGCTGCCCAGGGCCTGTCGCCCACCTCCTTCGAGAACGGCCTGCGCCGGGATCTGGCCGTGGCCCGTGTGCTCGAGCCCATCGGCCTGTCGGCAAGCGTGCCGCAGGTCGTGGTCGAAGACATCCAGGCGGCACTCACCCAGAAGCGCAGCATCCAGCTGCGCCGCTTCGATGCCGCCGACTATCGCGCCAAGATCACCATCACGCCGCAGGATCTGCAAACCTGGTACGACGCCAACAAGGACAGTCTGCGCGTACCCGAGCAGGTGCAGGTGGACTACCTGGTGCTGGACGAGGCGGCCGCCACGCAGGGCGTGCAGGTCAAGGATGAAGACATCGCCAGCTACTACGAGCAGAACAAGCACCGCTTCGGTACGCCCGAGCAGCGTCGCGCCAGCCACATCCTGATCGAGCTCCCGCCAGGCGCCTCGCAAGAGCAGCGCACGGCCGCGCGCGAGCGTGCCGAGTCGCTGGCCGCCGAAGCGGCGGCCAACCCGGCGGCCTTCGCCGATCTGGCCCGCAAGTCGTCGCAGGATGCCGGCTCGGCCGCGCAGGGCGGGGACCTGGGCTGGATCGCGGGCGGCTCGGTGCCGCCCAGCGTGGCCAAGGCCATCGCCGAGCTGCCCAAGGATGGCGTGTCCGGCGTGGTCGAGAGCCCCTTCGGCCTGCACATCCTGAAGGTCACCGATATCAAGCCGGCCGTCACCAAGCCGCTGGCCGAAGTCAAGGACCAGATCACCAGCGAAATCCGCAAGCAGCTGGCTTCGGCGCGCTTCGCCGAAATGGCCACCAAGCTGCAGGGCGCCGTCTATGACCACCGCGACAGCCTGCAGCCTGCCGCCGACGCGCTCGGCCTGAAGCTGCGCCACGCCAGCGGCGTGACGCGCAGCGGCCTGCTGCCGGCCTCGCAAACCGAAGGCCCGGCCGCCTCCGGGAGCGCCGATTCGGCCTTGCTGGACAATCCGCGCGTGCGCCAGGCGCTGTTTGCCAATGAAGTCCTGCGCGAAAAGCAGAACACCGGGGTGATCGAACTCACGCCCGATACCATGCTGGCGCTGCGCGTGGCCGACGTCCAGCCGGCCCATGTGCCGCCCCTGGACAAGGTCAAGTCGGTTATCGAGGCCCGCTTGCTCGACGAGCGCGCCGCCCAGGCTGCGCACGAGGCCGGCGAAGCCGCCCTGAAGACGCTGCAGGCCGATGGCGGCACCGAAGGCTTCGGCCCGGTGCAGACCATCTGGCGCGAGCAGCCTTCGGATCTGCCGCGTAGCGTGCTGGACGCCGTGATGCGCATGGATCCGGCCAAGCTGCCGGGCTACACCGGCGTGGCGGCGGGTGCCGATTTCATTCTGGTGCGTCTGGACGGTGTCGAAGCCGGCCAGTCCCAGCCCGATGACGCCAGGAACCTGGCCCGCCAGCTGGCAGGCGCCTGGGGCGAGGCCGAAGATCAGGCCGTGCTGAACCTGCTGCGCGATCTGTACAAGGTCAAGGTGATGCCGCCCGCCGCAGCGGTGGTGCAGGGGGATCAGCCAGCCGAAGGCTGATCTTTCAGCAGCGGCTCCAGGCTCGGCCAGACATTGTCGAGCAGGGCCGGCTGGGCCGCCTCGTTGGGGTGGATCCCATCAGCTTGAAATTGCGCCCGGTCTGTTGCCATTCCATCCAGAAGGAATGGCGCCAGCCGGGCGTTTTCCTTGTCCGCCACATCTTTGAACACCTGGGCGAAACGTTCGCTGTATTGGCGTCCATAGTTGGGCGGTATCTGCATGCCGACCAGCAAGGGACGTGCCCCGGCAGCCTTGATCTGGCGCGTCATGGATTCGAGATTCTGCTGCGTCATGGCCAGAGACAGCCCGCGCAGCGCATCGTTGGAACCCAGCTCAAGCAAAACGATCTGAGGCTGGTGTCGCGTCAACAGGGAGGGCAGGCGGCTTTTTCCCCCGCTGGTGGTGTCGCCGCTGATGCTGGCATTGACGACCTGATAATTCGGGTATTGTTCGGAAAGCCGCTGCGTCAGCAGGGCCACCCAGCCGCTGCCGCGTTTGAGACCATACTCGGCCGACAGGCTGTCGCCCACCACCAGAAGCACGGCCGGCGCGGGGTCGGTCTGTGAGTGGGCGGCGGGCAGCGTGGCGGCCGACACCATCAATACGGATACAAAACGGAAAATCGGGTGCATGGATAGCAACAAGGCAATAGAAGTCGTTGGTCTGGGCAAGCGCGTCGCGGACGCGGCCGGCGAGCTCACGATACTCGATACACTGGATTTTACGGTTGGCCATGGCGAGGCCGTGGCGATCACCGGCAGTTCCGGATCCGGCAAATCCACTTTACTCGGACTGCTGGCCGGGCTTGACGTTCCCTCAAGCGGCACCGTGCGGCTGGCCGGTCAGGATATCTTCGCGCTGGATGAGGACGGTCGCGCGCGGCTGCGCGCCCGGCAGCTCGGTTTTGTGTTCCAGTCGTTCCAGTTGCTGCCCAATCTGACGGCGCTTGAAAATGTAATGCTGCCCCTGGAACTGGCAGGCCAGCCGGCCGCCCAGACCAGCCAGGCGGCACGTCAGATGCTGCAGCGGGTGGGTCTGGGCGAGCGCCTGAATCACTATCCGCGAACCTTGTCGGGAGGCGAGCAGCAGCGGGTGTCGCTGGCGCGTGCCTTTGTGGTGCAGCCGGCCTTGCTGCTGGCCGATGAGCCGACCGGCAGTCTGGATGCCGCGACCGGCCAGACCATCATCGAACTGATGTTCGATATGCAGCGCGAGCAGGGGGTCACCCTGGTGCTGGTGACCCATGACCGCGGGCTGGCTGCACGCTGCGATCGCCAGCTCGTGCTGGCAGGCGGTCGGCTGCAGGCCTGAGGCTCAGGGTCGCGCCCGGCGTGCCCGGCGCCATTCCAGCATCCCGGTCACCATGCCGCTGCCACAGATGATGGCGATGCCCAGCCAGGTCAATGCATCCGGGAAGTGCCCCCAGAACAACCAGCCGACCGCCGTGGCGCTCACGATCTGCAGGTACACGAAGGGCGCGAGGGTGGAGGCCGGCGCATGGCGGTAGGCCTGTATCTGCAACAGGTGGCCCATGGCGCCTGAGACACCGGTCGACAGCAGCAATGCCCAGGTAGTCCCGTTCAGCTCGGCCAGCACCGGCAGCGCTGCAGGCAGCGTGAAGGGCAGCGCCAGCGTCAGGCAGGCCGCGCCTACCGAACCGCTCCAGATCAACGAGGTATACGGGTCATCGGCGGCGACCCGGCGCGTCAGGACGAATTGGGCGGCAAAACAGACCGCCGTGCCCAAACCCGACAGCACGCCCACCGGATCCAGGCCGCCGCCCGGCCGGATCACGATCAGCACCCCCGCGAAAGCCACCGCGCAGGCGATCCAGCGCGACAGGCGTGGCGGTTCGCGCAGCAGCCAGGGCGCCACCAGCAACACCAGCATGGGGGCCAGGAAGTTGATCGCCGTGGCTTCGGCCTGGTGCAGATAGCGCAACGTATTGAAGAACATCAGGGTGGCGCAGAGCATGGCCGCGCCGCGCAGCAGTTGATCGCGCGGAAGGCGGGCTCGCAGTACGCGGCGGCCACGCGCGGGTAGCACCAGCCCCAGCACCAGGGCTATGTGAACCACATAGCGGACCCAGCAGAGGATCAGCAGCGGCACACCGGCGCTCATGACCCATTTGCCGCTGCCGTCCAGGCAGGACAGGGTGGTGACGGACAGGATCAGCAGCAGAATGCCCAGCAAAGGCTTTCCGGCGGCAAGGGCCGGGGCAACGCCCGGCGCCGGATTGCGATATGCCCGCTGCATGGCTGTCTCCTCGATAGGGATGCGCGCCTCGTGGGGGCGCGTCGGCGGACATCATACGCCCGTCGGACGAATTCAAGGCGCCAGCGCTCGGAAACCGCGAGGCATGGGCGATGGATTACGAATAGGAAGACGCCTACGAGTGAACACGTTCCCGCTGGCTGCGGCCATCCCGGGTCGAAATTCATACTCTCAGCAGCCCTAAATCCAATTCACGGAATCCCGATTCAAGCCGGATTCTCGTGCCCATCCTCGACAAGAAGGTGGCTCGCCTTGAACACTAACCTTTACCGCCTGGTATTCAACAAAGTGCGTGGCATGTATGTGCCCATCGCAGAAGTCAACGCCGTCGGCCGCAAGAAGTCCGGTCGTCGCGCACGCCACGGCATGGCCTCGCTGTTCCGTCTTGCCGGCCTGTCGCGCGCCATGCTCGGGGCCTTCGGGCTGGCCGCCATCGCGCCGGCCTTCGCCCAGATCGTAACGGACGGGCGCGAAGGTCCGGACGTCAGCAAGTCGGCCTCGGGCGTGCCCCTGATCAACATCAACGCCCCGAATGCCCAGGGCCTGTCGCACAACAAATTCAAGCAGTTCGACACCAGCAATCCGGGCGCCGTGTTCAACAACAGTCTGGTGGATGGTCGTTCGCACATTGCCGGTCAGGTAAGCAAGAACCCGCGGTTGGGCGACAAAATGGCAACCGGCATTCTGGCCGAGGTCACCGGCACCCAGAGCAGCCGGCTGCAGGGCACCCTGGAGGTCTTCGGCGGCCCGAGCCATCTTTTCATCGCCAACCCCAATGGAATCACTGCCGACGGCCTGAGCACCTATAACGCCACCGGCCTGACGCTCACCTCCGGGCGTCCCTGGCTCAATGATGGCAAGATGGGCTTTCAGGTCGAGGGCGGGCGGATCACGGTGGGCGCGGGCGGCGTCAATACCGACGGCCTGAAAACCTTCGACATGATCGCCAAGCTGATCCGTGTTGATGGCCCGGTGGCGCACACCGGCGAAGGCAAGGGTGCCGCGTTGCTGGCGGTGGCCGGCACGGGTCGTTTCGACGCGGCGACCGGCAAGCGCTTGTCGGATGATGCCGGGGCGGGCAGCGCCGAAGCGGCCTCCGGCTATGCCATCGATGGTGCGGCGGCCGGCTCGATGTACGGTTCCTCCGTCATGCTGGTGGCCACCGATTCGGGTATGGGCGTACGCTTGCCCGGAAGCTTGTCCGCGCCTGAAAACCTTTTCATTGATGCTGCGGGCAACATCACCCTGGGCACGGCCCGCGCGGGCGACGTCGTGCTGCGCGCCGGCGAAAGCGTCGACGGCCGGCTGGTCCTGGCTACCGGGCAGATCGATGCGGAGGCGGGGCGCGACCTGTCCCTGGCGACCGCCAACGGCCGCAATCTTGCACTGACCGCCGGCAAGAATCTCACCGTGGGCGCGGCGGCGACCAGCCATGGCCTGCAGGCCAAGGCGGGCGGCGACGTCTGGGCCGGGCTGCTGCAGGCCGATGGCGGCGTCGATATCGATGGCGCTCAGCGCATCGAGATCAAGGAACTGCAGGCCGATGACGGCACCGCGCGCTTGCGCGCTGGTACGGACCTGAACATCGGTTATCTGCAACTGGGGCCCGCAGAGTCCGCGGCGGGCGCCGCGGCAAGCCCTCCGGCCACCTCTGCCAAGCCGGCTGCGAGCGGCACGGAAGTGCTGCTGCAGGCCGGGCGCGGCAGTATCAAGCTGGACCAGGCGAGCCTGACGGCAGGGCGCAGCCTCAAAGTGGCCGCAGGCGAGGATCTGCTGCTGGGCGACCTGGCCATCGCAGAGAAGCTGACGGCCCTGGCTGGCAAGGGAATTGCCATCAACAATCTGCGCGCTGATGGGGCCGTGCTCAAGGCCGGGGAAACGCCGCCAGCGCCGGCGCCGCGCCGTCGCTCGCGCCGCAGTGCCGAAGCCATTGCCGAACCGGCCCCCGCGTCCGGGGGCGACGTAAGGCTGGGCAGCGCTGACACCGGCGCGGGCGGCATGGACGTCAGCGGCGGATCGCGCCTGCTGATGGGGCGCGTCAGCAGCTCCGGCTCTGTGAATATGTGGACCAGCGGTGCTGCCTCCATCGAAACCCTGGCGGTCGGCGGTGACGTCAATTTGTCTACCCGGACCGGCGACATCTGGCTGGGTGTCGACAAGCCGACGGAGGGGGGCTCGACGGTGGGCGGCAAGCTGGCCCTGAACGCAGGGGGCAACGGAGACCTGATCTTCATCAACAAGGATATTTCGGCCAAGCAGATCGTCCTGCAGGGCAACAACGCCATTATTTCCAAGGCGCTGCTGGAGGCGACGGGCGAAGACCTGAGCGCCGGCCAGCCCGCCGTCGATGTTCAGATCAAGGACACCTTGCTGTTGCAGGGCGACCTCTATGGCTTGCTGGGTGATGATAAGCAGGACGGTGCGGTCGTACGCAAGGTCAAGCACCGGCCTGTGGTGTACAAGATCGGCGAGGACGGCAAGGAATCGGTCATCGAGGGGGCTGTCATCGCCTCTGATTCCGGCCTGCGCGCCAATAAGGGTGATGTCGTCATCAAGGGCAAGGACGTCAGCAATAACGGCGGCATGATCGCCTCTAAGCAGGGCAAGACCAAGCTCGAGCTGAGCGGTAAGCTGGATAACCAGGGCCTGGTCAATGCCAGGGACATGCTCGAGATTAAGGCCAACGAGGTCTCCAATCAGCTCGCCATGCGCTCCTATGGCGTGACCAGTGTGCAGGCCAGGAAAAACCTGAGCAATACTGGCGTGATCGCCGCTCTGGTCGAGGAGGGCGCAGAGTCGGGCACCGAGTCGGGCACGCGAAGCACTTCGGTGTCCTTGAGTTCCGATGGCTCCATCGACAACGACGGCGAGGTGTCTTCAGTGGGCGCGGTCAGCATGGGCGGCATCGTAGCGTCAGGTGGCGCGGGTGCGGGCTCGCGGCCGGTGATCACGAACAGCGAGAGCAGCGTCATCAATGGCCAGTCCTATATGGCCAGCGGCAAGGCGGTTTCCAACCTGGGCAAGCTGACGCTGTTTGGCGGCGTCGCCAAAATCGTCGCCGACGAAAAGGTCAAATTGGCCGGTGACATCGACATTACCAAGAATCGCGGCGGCGCCACAGGCGGCGCCGGCGGTGGCCGCGGCCGGAACGGAAGCCTCGACGTGCAGGCCCGCGATCTCGAGGCCAACGGCAAGATCGCAGTCAATGGCAACATCAAGCTGACCCTCCAGGATGCAGCGCAACTCGGGACGGGTAGCGACATCAAGGGCACGATGCTCACGATCGCCGCCAAGAGCCTGAGCAACGAAGGCACGATGGGCATTTCGGGCAAGGCCGAGGTCACCGCCCAGGATGATATCGTCAACAAGGGCAAGGTGCAGGCAAGCGATCTCAGCCTGACGGGCAAGAACATCAGCAATATCGGCAGCAACGCCATGCTGAAGGCCACCAAGGCGGTCACGCTGAACAGCAATGACGGCGAGGTGCGCAACGAGGGCGAGGTCATGGGCAAGAGCCTTACCCTCAAGGCGCGGGTGCTGGACAACCAGGCCACCGGCCGGGTGGCGGTCACGGATGGCACGTTCGATACCACCGAGGCTCTGCGCAACGCCGGCAAGATCCAGGCGACCCACGATATCAAGGCCACCACCCGCGATTACGCCAATACCGGCATCTTCAGCGCTGGCAATGACCTGACCCTGAACATCATCAATCCCGAGGGCCTGACGCTGGACCAGGCGCGCCAGGCGCCGCTGGCCAATAATTTGTTGACCATCAACACGCCCTCGCTGCGCGTCAAGAGCGACTTGCAGAATCCCGGCAAGATCGTGCTCAACATCACCGACAGCGATCTGAACAACGACTCGGTGATCGCCACGCCCAAGCAGCTCAGCCTCAAGATCAAGGGCAAGGTGAACAACGAGGCGGGCGCCCTGATGTGGTCGGGCACGGGCATAGACATCGATGCCACGGACATCAGCAATCAGGCCGACGCCTGGATGCTGACCCAGGCCGGCAATATCGAGCTGGTAGCCAAGAACGGGGTCAGGAATCACAGCGGCCGCATCGAGGCCAAGCAGAATCTCATCATCGATGCGCCCACCATCGAGAATCTCTCCACCCTGTCGGGCAAGGTCTGGGTCAGCGAGTCAGCCAAAGAAAAGGTCACGACCTCCAATTCGCTGGGCTACTGGACCGTCGGCCGCTGGCGTCATACCGAGATTTTCGGCTTCGATGTGCGCAAACCCGAGGCCGACCTGAGCGTCAAGCAAGGCGTGATGCGCGCCGGCGGCGATATCGAGATCAATCAGAAATCGAAGCCGGGCGCGGCCACGCCTACAGTCCGTAATCAGGGCATCATGCTGGCCGACGGCACGCTCAAGGCCAAGGGCAACATCTCCAACGAGTCGCTATTCCGTCCCTTGGGGCTGATGGACTACCTGAAGATGAACACCGGCACCTATGAAACCTGGCTCCAGGACAAGGGCGCCATTGCCCATGGCGATCTGGTCAAGCATGGTTCGCTCTACAACATGCTGGAATTCATCCTGGGCGATGCCAAGCGCGAGCGTAACCTGTGGTGGTATCGATATAACCTGACGGACAGCCTCGGGCCGGTGTTGGCTGCGGCCAACATGTCGCAGGCGCCGCTGCTCAATCACGTCATGGCCAATGTGCTGGGTGCGGATTGGCGCGGGCTGAAGCCGAATGAAATGGCCCAGCGCTGGCGCGAATTCAAGGCCGGCACGCGTGGCGCCACGCTGGACTTCTACCCGGCAAGCCAGACCGTGATGGCTGGCCGCAAGGGGGTCGACCTGAGCGGCGGCTCGGTTTCCATGGGATCCAACAGCAGCCAGGACGCCCAGCGCGCCCGTCTGGAGGGGCAGCGTCCCCAGGTGGCCCAGATCGGGCAGGCGGAGGTGCCCATCATCGACGGCACCCTGGATGCGAGCTTTGCGCTGGGCAATGGCGTGGGCGCGATCGATCCGGCCCTGCGCAGCTTGCTGGGCAATCGTTTCCTGTTTGCGCGCGTGGGCGCCGAAGGCAAGCAAGAGGTTGCATCCCAGGCCGGGCAGACACCCAAGGCGCGCCGCGTCAAGCGCGACCTCCTTCTCGAGGCTGCCGCCGAGCAGAAGCCGGAGGTGCCCAAGCCGATCTACGAAACCCGCCTGAAGTATGTCAACCAGAAAGACTACTACGGCTCGGAGTACTTCTTCAAACTGATGAAGTACGAGCCGCGGAAAGGGCTGTATGTCAGCGGCGACAACTACTTCGATTCCATGCTCGTGCGCGAGATGTATGAGCGCCTGCTGGGCGGGGCGCAGGGCAGGATGGGGAACAGCGGCGCGCAAGGAGTCAAGGTGCTGATGGACAACGGCGGGGAGGAATCCAAGCGTCTTGGCCTGACCGTCGGTACGCCGCTGACCAAGGCGCAGCGCGAGGGCTTGCAGAAAGACATCGTCTGGTACGAGTTGCAGAATGTCAACGGCCATCGCACGATGATGCCGAGGGTGTATCTGGCCGATCGTTCGCGCAGGGCTGCCGATGCTTCGCGCAAGCAGGGCGGGGCGGTAGTGGCCTCGGGCGGCGCGGTCACGATCAAGACCGGCGGCGCGGATGTCAACCTGGTCAATGCCGGTGTGCAGGGCAAGACCGTCACGGTGGACGCGGGCAAGGGCAACCTAACCTTCGCCAGTACCGGCGGGGTGCGCGGCGGGGTCATGGCCGAGGACGAAGCCGTCCTGAAGGGCAAGGATATCTTCCTGGCCGGCGGCCGCGTGAAAGGCAAGGACGTCAATCTGACCGCCGAGCGCAACCTTGAGGTGCTGGGCAGCCTGGGCTATGACGACAAGGGCGCGCTTACCTTGCGGGAGGATTCCCCGCAGGTGGTGGCCGCCGATCAGGCGATCGTCAAGGCCGAGCGCCTGGCCACCCAGGGAGCCAGCCTGTCAGCGGGCAAGACTCTCGATATCGCCGCGACCAACGTCAATCTGGGCACGGCAAGGGAGGTCGAGTCGACCTACTCTTTCAATGTCCGTCACGGCCTGGGCGAAGCCTTCGCTGCATTGTCGCAAAGCATTACCACCGAACAGAGCGCCAGCGCCAGCGAGCGTGGCAGCTCGCTGGCGGCGGGTAAGCTGAAACTTAAGACCAGCGGCGATCTCAGCATCACGGGCGGCGCCATCCAGGCCGACCAGAGCGATATTCAGGTCGGTGGCGACCTGACGCTGAAAGCGGCTTCTGCCGACCTCTGGGCGCAGACTAAGAACGACACGCGCGAACTCTTCGCGTCAGCCAGCGCCGGCGCTGCCGGTTTCCAGGCCGAGGCCAAGGCCGGCACCGAGCAGGGCATTACCGCCAGCACCAGTCGTGGCACCAAGGCGGGCGCGTTTGCCGGCTATGGTATCAACGTCCGCTCGGAGGAAGCGACGCTCAGCGGCAAGGTTCACAGCAACGGGCAGCTCAATGTGGGGTCGGGCAGCATCAAGGTGGCCGGTACCGCCGATCTGGGCGGCGCCGACATCAACAGCGATCGTTTCGAGGCCAAGGGCAACGCCGACAAGCTGAGCATCTCGGCCAGCGACATCAAGACGACCAAGGCCGTGGATGTCATCAACAACGAGACGAGCTACAGCAGTTTCACGAGCTCGCCCGAGGCCTATGTCAATTCGTCCCTGCTGACGACGATCTCGCGCTTTGGCGACATGATCGGACAGGCCGTGGACGAGCCCGGCCGGCAGGTGGATCCATTGCTGGCCATCGGCATGGCGGCGACCGAAGCCACACAGCTGATCTTCGGCGACACGATCGCGGCCGGGGTGACCAATTCGCTGTCCGGCTCGTGGGGCAATAAGAGCAGCACTTCGACCCGCGAGAATACCCAGAAATTCGGCGGCAACATCGATCTCGTTGCCACCAAGGGCGACATCAATCTCAAGGGCGCCCAGTTCGCGGGCGGCCAGGAGGTCGGTCTGACTGCCAAGGGCGCGGTGACGCTCGAAGCCGCCAAGAGCACCACCAAGAGCTTTGCGCAAGACCATACCGTTACGGTGGCGGCCAACGCGAATGCCGGCGCCAATGCCGTCATGGCCACCGCCGGGGTGGGGTTCTCGGCAACGCTGTCGGGCAATCACAGCGTCACCAACGAAAACAGCACCACGTATCAGAACGCCAGCATCGATGCCGGTCGGGTCAACATCAAATCCGGTGGCGACACCACCTTGCGTGGCGCCACCATCAACACCACGGGTGCCACCAAGATCGCCAGCGGCGGCAGCCTGAACGTCGAGAGCCTGCAGGACGAGACCAACGTGGAGAAGAATGGCGGGTCCTGGTCGGCGGGCGCCTCGCTCAGCTTCAATACCAAGACCAAGGTCGCCGTGGCGCCCACGGCCGGGTTCACGGTCGAGCATCACCATCAGCGCGAGAAAGCGGTGAAGCAGCAGTCCGGCATCACCAGCGGCGGCGCGCTGGACGTCAAGGCCAAGGACGACATCAACCTGAAGGGCGCCCACCTGCTGGCCCAGGGTGGGCAGAGCAGCATCAAGGCGGGTGGCAAGATCCGCGCCGAAGAAGTCAAGGATGTCACCGACATCGATGGCGGCAAGGGCGGGCTGTCGATCGGCCTGAACACCACCACCGGCATGATCATGCTGAATGGTCAGTATGCGCGTGACAAACGCGATCATCGCGAAGTCATCAACAAGGCCACCATCGACGTGGGCGACCCCGCCCGTGTCAAAGCCGGCCAGGGCATCAGCGGTCCGCTGAACACGGACGGCAAGCAGTTGACCAAGAAAACGGTGGAAAGCCTCTATGCCGGGGGCGAGTCGGAAGTCTCGCTTGCGGTCGGGTCCTTCAAGCGCAAGAAAAAGGTCGTGGAGGACGTTGAACCGCCGGTCTCGCGACGGGACAGCGTCGATGGCCCGCCGCCTTCGCGTCGAGACAGTGTTGATGATGATCAGCCGCCTCCGCCGCCGCCTCCTCCGGGAAGTCGTACCGTGGATGACCCCCCACGCCCGAAGTGGGACGACTACAAGCGGCCGGATCCGCCAGTATTCGTCGACGTCGATGAGGTCATTTACCCCCCCATCAAGGAAGAGGTCAAGCACGATGTCCGGCCCAAGCCCAAGCCCAAGCCCAAGCCCAAGCCCGAGCCAAAGCCGAAGCCCAAGCCAAAGCCCGAGCCAAAGCCCGAGCCCAAGCCCAAGCCAAAGCCCACGCCTAAACCCAAGCCCAAAGCGCTGGGTGGTCGCTATGAGGTGCAGAAGCAGGTGAAGGTGGCGCAGAGCCAGGTGGCGAAGATCAATCAGATGCAGGACGTGCGGGGCAAGCTGAAAGAGCCTGTGACGCTGACGTTCGAGACGCCGGACGGTCCCAAGACCTTCACGATCACCAAGCGCGATCAGGTGATGAACCTGAACAACCTGGTGGTCAAGAGCAAGCCGCCTCAAGGGCCCCTGCAGCGCTTCAAGATCCATGTCGAGGACGTCGGTGGCAAGAACTACCGCCTGACCTATCGCACGGAGTAAGCCGACGACCGCCGGCCCCGTTCAAACTGTGCGGGGCTGGCGGTAGAGAGGTTTCCTGCAAGCTCGTGGGCTTTGGCCGGCAGCGATTTTGGTGCCGGGTGCCTAAAGTAGTTTTTATTACGTTTGTCATAAAGGCATCGGCCATTGCCCCCCGCCGCAAGAGCTCCGTCCCCTCATGTTTGTCATCCCGCATGTCACGTCTTCTTCTCTGTAAGCCTTGCTTCTCCTACGGGCGTGCCTGGCTGGTCATTTCCTCTTTGCCGATCGGGGCGTCAGCATGGCGCCGGTTTTTTTTCCGTTTCAGCTCCTGGCGTGGCGGGCTGGCCATGCTGTTGGCCTGTCTGAGTGTCCCGGCGGCACAGGCCAGCCTGGTCATCGAAGGCACGCGGGTGATCTATCCCTCCAACGTGCCCGAAGTGGTCGTCAAAATGACCAACGAGGGGGCTTCCCCTTCGCTCATGCAGGCCTGGATCGATGACGGCCAGCCGCGTGCCACGCCGGATCAGCTGGATGTGCCTTTTTTCATCACGCCACCCCTGGCGCGGGTGGAGCCCGGCAAGGGGCAGGCCCTGCGGATTTTCTTCACCGGCTATGGCGATCCCAAGAAGACCCTGCCCACCGATCGCGAAACCCTGTTCTGGCTGAATGTGCTGGACGTTCCGCCCAAGCAGGAGGCAGGCGAGGATGTCGGGGCCGTTATGCAGATCAGCGTGCGCTCGCGCCTGAAGATGTTCTACCGGCCGGCCAGCCTTCCCGGCACGGCCGAGGGCTCGTTGTCGCAACTGGTGTTCGAGGCGGCGCCAGGGGGCAAGGTCACGGTGCGCAATCCCACGCCGTATTACATCAACGTGCGCGACCTGAGTTTCGGGCCGGACAACGCTCCAACGCACAAACTGCCTGCGACCATGCTGGCGCCGTTCTCCAGCCAGGTGCTGGAGGCGGGTCCGGGGGCGCCGAAACAGGTGCGCTATGCGGCCATCAGTGATCTGGGTGCGATCTATTTCTTCGAAAAAACCATCGCGGCCCGCTGACCTGCACCGCCCCGCGCCTGCCGTGTTTACCCAGGGCAGTTCCCTGTCTCGTCGCAGGTGGTGGCGACTGTCTCCCCTGGTGGCAGCCCTGGCCAGCGTGCTGGCATGCGAGGCCTCTGCGGCTCAGGCTCCCGCCTACGCCGAGGCCCAATTCGATCCCATGATGCTGTGGGGGGCGGCCAGTCGCGCCGACGTGGAGCGGTTTACCCGTCGCAACGTCCTGGAGGCGGGCCGCCACTATGTCGAAGTGGTCGTCAATGAACGCCGCGGCATCTCCATGCCGGTGCAGTTTGTTTCCGCTGCGGATGACGCGCCGCTCACCGATGCCCACGCCTGCTTCACCCAGGAGCAATGGCAAAGGCTGGGCGTTAAGCTCGCCGTGCTGGCCCCGGCCTTGCGCGAACGCATGGCGGCCGGGCAGTGCCTGGGCGTCAAGGCGCTCTATCCCGGCAGCCTGGAGCAATACGACTTCTCGGCCAGCCAACTGCTGATCAGCGTGCCGCAGGCCTTCATCCAGTACAGCGCCTATCAGGATGTCTCGCCTGACCAGTGGCAAAGCGGCATCACCGCGTTTCGCAACAACTACAGCTACAGCTATCAACGTTTTGCCTCGCGCGGGGTGCAGTTTTCCTCATTCAACGCCTTGCTGGACAGCGGCCTGAATGTCGGTGGCTGGTTCTTGCGCAACAGCGCCTACTTCAGCCAGAGCCAGGGGCGACGCCAGTTCCGCTCCCAGCGCACGACGCTGCAGACCGATATCCCGTCCTGGCGCGCGCGGCTGGTCATGGGCCAGCTGTATACGGGGGCCGAGTACTTCAGCGCCTACCGTCTGCAGGGCGTCATGCTGTCGACCGATCCGGCCATGCTGCCTTATTCCGAGCGGCTGTATCGTCCCACCGTGCGTGGGGTGGCGAACTCTCAGGCGACGGTACAGATCCTGCAGGGCCAGACCGTCATCTACCAGGGCCGCGTGGCGCCTGGGCCTTTCGCCATCGACGACTATTCACCGATAGGCTATGGCGGCGACCTGACCCTGGTGATCACCGAGGCCGATGGTTCCGAGCAACGCTATACGGTGCCGTTCGGTAATGCCGTGCGGCTGATACGAAAGGGGCAGTTGCAGTACTCCCTCAGTGCCGGGCGCTACGATCCCGGCCCGCGCGGCGGCCTGAAACCCTGGATGGGCCAGGCGACGGCGCGCTGGGGCGTGCAGGAGTATGCCAATCTGTACGGCGGGGTGCTGGCCGCGGGCAGCCAATACGGCGCCGTGTCCATCGGGGCCGGCTTCAACACGCCAGTGGGGGCGGTCAGCCTGGACAGCAGCTGGGCCCGGGCGCGGCGGCGGGGCGAGCCGGCTTCCTGGGGCGTGAGTTACCGCCTGTCGTACACCAAGACCGTCAGCGCCACCCGCACCGTGGTTCGGCTTGCGACGGTGCGTTATTCGTCCGAGGGGTTCTGGACCCTGAACGATGCGCTGTCGGGGCGCTTCTCCGATGTACGGCCGGGACGCCCGCGCGGGGAGTTCAATCTGTCGATGTCCCAGCCCCTGGGGCGCTGGGGCAGTGTGTACCTCTCGGGGTCCCTGCGCAATTACTGGCATGCCGCGCCGCGCCAGACCCAATGGCAGGTAGGTTATTCGACCCGGGTGCAGGGCGTGACGGTGTCCGTGACGGCCTCGGCCAGCCAGGGCGGTTTCGGGTCCGGGCGTCAGGTGATGTTGAACCTGTCCATTCCCCTGTCCGGCTGGAAAACGGGCGGCGTATTGCGCAGTACCGTGCTGCAGGACTCCGGTCGGGGCCGCACCGAGCGGATTTCCTATGACAACACCGTGGGACGCAATCGCGCGCTCTCTTATGGGCTGGACATCACGCGCGATGCGCAGCGCCAGCAAGGCTACGGGCTGAACGCCTCCTACGTGGGGCGCTACGGCTACGTGTCGGCCGCCGCCAGCCGCCAGGGCGAGACGACCCAATGGTCGGTCAACGGCAATGGCGGATTGGTGATCCACGGCGGTGGGGTCACCCTGGGCCAGACGCTGCCTGACAGCATCGGGCTGATCGAGGCACGCGACGCCGGCGGGGCCACCATCGCCAATATGGGCAACGCCAAGCTGGATGGCAATGGCTACGGCCTGGTTTCCTTGTCGCCATACTCGGTCAACGAGGTGCAGATCTCGCCCGAAAACCTCTCTCTGGATGTCGAGTTGCAGTCCACCACCGAGGAGGCGATCCCGCGCGCCGGCGCCGTGGTGCCGCTGGTCTTCAAAACGAAGCGCGAGCGGGCGGCCTTGCTGGTGATCGGGCCGGAGGATCGCGCGCGTCTGCCTTTCGGCACGCCCATTCACGACCAGGACGGCACCATCATCGGCACCATCGGGCAGGGCGGGCGCGCCCTGCTGCGCGGCGTCACCGATCAGGGCGTACTGATCCTGCGCTTCACGAATGGCGAATCATGCCGCGTGCCTTATCGCCTGCAGGGCGATGGGGCCCGGGGCGAGGGCAGGGTCCCGCTGATCCCGCTGCGCTGCGGGGGGCCGTCATGAGCGGTCTCCATGGCTGGGGCCTCTACCTGTGGCTGGGGCTGGCCCTGGGTTGCGGACCCGTCATGGCCCAGACTGCCAATTGCGGTTCGGGACGGATCCTCAATGTCCAGGGCGAGGCGCGCGTGACTCCCGCCACCCCGCTGGGCGCGCCGCTGGGCAATCTGACCTCCAGCTCTTCCTTTGTGACGGGTTCCTGCGAGTACGACGTGGGTGACGAGACCGAGGCGGCCGCCTGGAGCTTCGAGAAATCCGTGACGATGGTGCTGCGCCCCAATGCGCGCCATCCGAAGGTGGAGAACCCCTATGGTTTTGTGCTGGCCTTGCCCGGCCTTACGGATCGGATCGGGGTGGGCTTGCGGCTGGTCAGCAGCAACGGCAAGCCGATCAGCGCCGATGCGACGGAAATCGTCATCGGCCATAGCCCGAAGACAGACGATGTGGTGCAGTATTTTTTCAATGGCAGCAATGTCCAGGTGTTTCCGGCCAACACCAACATCCAGTACCAGGCCATCAAGGTCAAGGAGGGCAAGACGTCCGGGGTCTTCTATGTCAGCAACTACCCGGACCTGTTCGAGGTCGACTGGTACGTCGATTACGACACCGCCGACCGGCGTCTGGTGGCAACCACTCCGGTCGGCATGATCCTGGGCATCGGGGGGCTGAAGCTGAATGTTTCCGGGTGCTCATTGGGCAGCTTGCGGGAGACCTTGCCCAAGAAGCCGCGCGCGGATTTTCGCGCGCGGGGCACAGTCTCGGATGAAAAGGCGCTGAGCCTGCCGGTCACCTGCTACGGCACCGGCACGGTCAATCTGTCCATCAGCCCGAACAAACGCTATAGCGACGCGCAGGGCGTGGGTCTGCCCACCGGCAGCGGCGAGGGGCTGTCGCAGGGGGTCGGCATTCAGCTGTTGTCGGACGGCACCACCAAGACCGCCTGGGATTTCGACCGTCGCATCCTGCTGGGCGAGGCCAATGTCGGCGAGGGCGTAAACAGGACTTTCAACGTGCCCCTGTGGGCGCGTTATTACCAAACCGACGATACGGTTCGCCCAGGCGGGCTGAGCGTCGGCTTCACGGCGACGCTCGAATATGAGTGAATGGCAAACGAGGCTTCGCGTCGATGCGAAGCCTGACCGCAATCAGACAAACCCTGGTTTTCTCCCCGCGATCTGGGCATCCCGGGCCCTTGGCGTGAGGCGGCGCACCAGCTGGTCATTGTGGCTGCTTGCGGCCAGCCTGGCGGCGGTCGCCCCGGCGGCAGCGGCGACCGCGGTCTGCGCCAGTGGAGAGATCCCCAATATCCGGGGCGAGGCGCGGGTCACGCCCAGCACGCCCGTAGGCACCCTGCTGGGCCGGATGGTCACGACCAGCGGGTTTGTCAGGAACAGCTGCGAGTATGACGTCGGCAATGAAGAAGAGGCGGCGGCGTGGAACGACGAGAAGGGCCTCACTATGGTGCTGCGCCCGAACGCGCGCTTCAGCAAGGTGGAGTCTAGCGTCGGTTATGTGCTGTCGCTGCCCGATATCACGGACCGCATCGGGGTGGGCCTCAAGCTGGTGAGCGCCAACGGCGTGGCGTTGACCGGTTCGGAAGAGGATATCGTCATCGGCCACGCTTCCAAGGAGGCCGGCCTGGTGCTTTATTTCTTCGACGGCAGCAAAGTGTCGGTTTTCCCGGCCAATACGATGTTGAGCTATCAGGCCGTCAAGGTGAAGCCCTCGACCGAGTCGGGCGTTTTCTACCTGAGCAACTACACCGACATATTCAATGTGGACTGGTATGTGGATTACTACGATCCTGCCAAGAAGCGCCTGATCCTGACCACGCCCATCAGCATGATGCTGGGCATCGGCTCGGCGCCCTTGAAGATCAATGTGTCCGGCTGCTCGCTGGGGTCGCTGCACGAAACCCTGCCCAAGACGCCGCGGTCTTCCTTCACGGGGGTTGGCTCGACCTCTGAGGCCATGAAGTCCTTCAACCTGCAGGTGAACTGCCAGGGCACCACCCTGGTGAAGCTGTCGATCAATGCCAACAACCCCTTCACCTCGGGCGTGGGCGTCGGGCAGCCTGCTGCTACCAGCGGGACCACGGCGGGCGCGGGCGGAATGGGTATCCAGTTGCTGTCGGGCGCCTCGGGCGATACGCCCTGGAACTTCGACAACGCCATGACCCTGAACGAAGCCAATGTGGGTGAAAGCGGCAATACGGCGTTCGCCGTTCCTCTGCGGGCACGCTACTACCAGACTGCCGCAACCGTGCGGCCCGGTCGCCTGACCGTGGGTTTCACGGTGACCTTCCAGTATGAGTGAAAACCGCGTCGACCCCGGCAACGGGGCTCGCCTGTGCCGACGGCCGGGAGGGCCCTGGGGCCTGCTCGCCTGGTCGCGGGCCCCGTCCACCGCAAGGCGTGGGCATGAGCATGACGCCTCGTGCCCCACGAGCGCGCCCGGCTCAGACCGTCCCTTCAAGACTCCAGGCCATGACTGAGCCGAAGCTTCGATCCCATGCCGCCCTGTTTCGCCCCGCGATGCGGGCCGGTTTGCTTGTCTGCTTGGGGTTGGCAGCCCTGCCGGCCGAGGCGCAGCACCGGCCGGCTGCCAAGCCGGGAATGGCGCCGCTGGCTACCCCCGCCGCGGCGCCCGGCCATCAGGGCCTGCCTGCCGGTGCCGGGCCGCGAGCCAGCGGCCCGCTGGCGCCGCGCCTGCCGCCACCCCTGGGTCAGTTGCCGATCACGCCGGGCCAACGCGACCTGAACCTGGGGCAGCAGCTGCTGGAGCGTCGCCAGCAACAGCAGGATATCGAACGGGCGCTGACCGCGCCGCCGGGCACGCCGCTGGTCCCGCCGCCCGCGCCACCCGCGCCCGCGCAGGGCAAAGGCGGCCATACCGTGACGCTGACCGGCGTCGACCTGGATTTCAGCGGTCAGCGACCGCTGTTCAATGTGGCGCGCAAGTCGGCCGCTTATCTGGATCGCCCGCTCGACAACCAGGGCGTGTTCGAGCTGGTGCGCGCCCTGACCGCCGAACTCTACGAGCGGGGCTACGTGACTTCCAATATCTCCCTGGGTCAGCCGGCTGTGGTGGCGGGGCGGCTGAAGCTGCGGGTCAACTGGGGCAGGATCAAGGGTTGGCGCATCGACGGGAGGCCGATCAGCAGCTGGCGCGAGTTTTCCATGGTGGGCTGGGCCATGCCGAACTGGCGCAATGCCATCCTGAACATCCGCGATATCGATCAGGCGATCGAGGCCATGAACAACGGCTTCAAGCGGGTGACCGTCGCGATCGAGCCGGCAGACACCCTGGGCGATTCCTATCTGAATCTCTCGGTGCAGCGCAATGCCTGGATGCAGGCTTCGCTCGGACGGGATAATTCGGGCTTCGGCGTGCCGGCGCAGGGCCGGGACAAGTACAACCTGACGCTGGGCTTCGGCGATCTGCTGGGCTGGAACGATACGCTGACCCTGTTCACCAGCCGACGCTGGTACGCCGACCGCGTTCACGATGGCGAGCAGTCATATGACATGGCGTTGCGCCTGCCCCTGGGTTATACGCGCATCGATCTGCAGGCCGGCTACAACTCATACAAGAACCTGCTGCGCAGCGGGGGCCTGAGCTATCAATCGGCGGGCAATTCCCGCAGCGTGGGGCTGCGCGTGACCCGAACCGTATTCCGCGACGCCACCAGCCAGCTGAGTTTCTACGGCGCTTTGAAAACCCGCCAGAACAAGAACTACCTGGCCGGTACGCGGCTGGAAGTCAGCAGCAAGCACTACAGCGATGCCACGCTGGGGCTCCAGTGGAGCAAGCAATTCGGGCGGCATGCGGGGTTTGTCGACCTTTCCTGGAACCGGGGGCTTAACATCAACCAAGGCCAGTATGCCGCGTTTGATGAGGTCGAACCCCGGGGCCATGTCTCGCGCGTGAACGGCGTGCTGTCGTGGCAAGCCAGCTTCGCCCCAGGCGGGCAGTTTCTGACGGTGCAATCGCAACTGGGGTTTCAGTACTCGCGCCAGATCCTGCTCAATAGTTACCAGCTCACCCTGGGCGATGAGTACACCGTCCGGGGGTACAACCGCCATTCGCTGCAAAGCGGCGACCGGGGTTTCTATCTGTCCAACACCGTGACGCTTCCCTTGAACCTGCCGTGGTTCGCAGGCGGCCAGGCGCGCCTGGCTCCCTTCGTCGGGCTCGATGTGGGCATGTTGTACAACAACGCGAAGGACAGCCGCAGCCAGAAGATGGCGGGCGCGGCCATCGGGCTGCGGCTGAGCACGCCTTTGCTGAGCTTCTCGGCGACCTACAGCAAACCGCTGCTGGCCGCCGAGGGCAGGGGCAAGACGCCGGTCTGGTATCTGAACACCACGCTCAGCTTTTGAGCCGCCAGCCTACATCTGCCGCGGCAGCCAGGTGGCGATGGCCGGGAAACAATAGAGCAACAGTACGCCGAGGGTCATCAGGAAAAACATGGGCAGCGAGACCCGGGCGATGTAAGGCAGTTGGCGCCCGCTCATGCCGGCGAGCACAAACAGGTTGAACCCGATCGGCGGCGTGATCTGGGCCATTTCCACCACGAACACGATGAAAATGCCGAACCAGATCAGGTCGATGCCCGCAGCCTGCACGGTGGGCAGCAGCACGCCCATGGTCAGCACCACGATGGAAATGCCGTCCAGAAAGCAGCCCAGAACGATGAAGAACAGCATCAGCGCGATGATCAGGCCAAAGCGCGACAGACCGAGTGTACCGATCCATTCGGCCAGCGCTCGTGGCAGGCCGATATAGCCCATGGCCAGCGTCAGGAACTGAGCGCCAGCCAGAATGAGCGCGATCATGCAATACAGCCGGGTGGCGCCCAGCAAGGACTGCATGAAACTGCTGCGATTGAGCGAGCCCTGCAGGGCCGATAGGGCCAGGGCGCCAACCACGCCGACGGCTGCCGCCTCGGTGGCCGTGGCGATGCCCGTATAGATCGAGCCCAGCACGGCCGCAATGAGCAGCACGACCGGAATGAGGTGGCGGGATTGCGCCAGCTTCTGGCGCAACGACATGGCCGGGTCGGCCTCGGGCACTTCCTTCGGATTGCGGATGGCCCACCACGCGATATAGCCCATGAACAGCAGGGCCAGCATCATGCCCGGGATGACGCCCGCCATGAAGAGCCGGGCAATCGAGACATCGGCAGCGACCCCATAGACGATCATGATGATGGAAGGCGGGATCAGCAGGCCCAGCGTGCCTGCCCCGGACAGCGTGCCGAGAATCTTGGATTCGGGATAGCCCCGGCGCTTGAGCTCCGGAATGGTCATCTTGCCCACGGTCGCGCAGGTGGCCGCCGAGGAGCCCGAGACGGCCGCAAAGATCGCGCACCCGATCACGTTGGTGTGCAGCAGGCGGCCGGGCAGGCGGTTGAGCCAGGGGGCGAGCCCTTTGAAAAGATCTTCTGACAGCCGCGTCCGGAACAGAATCTCTCCCATCCACAGGAACAAGGGCAGGGCGGTGAGCGTCCAGCTCGAGGCCGCGCCCCAGATCGTGACGGCCATGGCGTCGCCGGCCGGACGGCTGGAGAAGATCTCCATGCCGATCCAGGCGGTGCCGGCCAATGTCAGCCCGACCCAGACTCCTCCCGCCAGCAAGGCGAAGATGGAGACAACCAGCATGGTGATGACGAGGATTTCATTCATGGGTTTGCTGCGAGGTGGCGGCGGCGTGTCCGCACAGCCGGCGGATCAGTTCATCAAGCAAGGCAATGAAGAACAGCACGGTGCCCACGGCCATGGCTGTCTGGGGAATCCAGAGCGGCGTGGCGTCGTTGGAGGTGGAGATGTCGTTGTAGGCCCAGGAGTCGTGCGTGAGCTTGATGCTGAAAAAGGCGAAGGCCGCGGCCAGTACGGTCGCCACCGCAAGCGCGACGATGTCCAGACGGCGACGATTGGCCGGTTGCAGTGCATTGAGCACCAGGGTGACGCGGATGTGCTCGCCATGCTTGAACGTACTGGCCAGCGCCAGAAAGCCGGCGGCGGCCATGAAATAACCGGCATAGGCGTCGGTGCCGGGAATGTTCATGCCGAGCTGGCGCGCCACGATGGCGGCCAGCACGGACAGCAGCACACCCACGGTGCTCAGGCCGGCCAGCAGGCCGGCCGCGCCGTACAGGGTATCCAGGAAACGGCGCATGCTGCTCAGGGCTTGCGATAGGCGTCGATCATGGCCTGGCCGTCGGGGCCTGCCTTCTTGAGCCAGTCTTCAAGCATGCGCTTGCCGATCTTGTCCAGGCCCTCGGTGAGCTGCGGCGTGGGCTTGATGATTTCCATGCCGTTCTTGCTCAGCTGCTCTTTGTACCAGCTGTTCTTGTCCTGGGAGAGCTTCCAGCCACGAGCCTCTGCCTGGGCGCCGGCTTTCAACAGCGCCTGCTGGGTCGGGGCGTCCAGCGCGTCGAAAGCCTTCTTGTTGACCACGACAGCGTTCTTGGGCAGCCATGCCTCGGTGTCATAGAACTTTTTGATGTACTCGTAGGTCTTGGTGTCGTAGCCGGTGGAGCCGGACGACATATACGAATCGATCACGCCCGTGGCCATGGCCTGGGCCAGTTCGGCCTGTTGCACCGTGACAGGCTGCGCGCCGACCAGTTCGGCGATCTTGGCCGTGACCGGGCTGTAGGCGCGCCATTTCAGGCCCTTCATGTCGCCCACCTCCTTGATGTCGCGGTTGGCGAAGATGCCTTGCGGCGGCCACGCCACCGCATACAGCAGCGTCATGCCCTGCTTGTTGAGCTGCTTTTCAAGAAAGGGTTTCTGGGCCTGATAGAGCTTGAATGAGGCGTCGTAGCCCGTAGCGAGGAAAGGCAGGCCGTCGAGCTCGTAGATGGGCGCCTCGTTGGCAAAGTTGGTCAGCAGGATCTCGCCGATCTGGGCCTGGTTGCCCTGGACCGCTCGCTTGATTTCCGGCGCCTTGTACAGCGACGCATTGTTGTGCAGCGTGATTTTGAGCTTGCCGCCTGACAGAGCGTCCACGTCTTTGACGAAATCAACGAGGTTTTCGACATGCAGATTGCTGGCCGGATAGGCCGTGGGCAGATCCCATTTGGTCTGAGCCTGGGCGCTGGCGCCGAAGGCAAGCAGGACGCTGCCGGCAAGCAGGCTGAGCTTCTTGTACATGGTGTATCCCTCTTGTTGACGTAGTGATGGGGGAGCGAAAGCGCCGCGATATGTGGCTTTCGACCTGTTGGATTCTACGATTGCGGTTTTGCGGCCGGGCCAGAGGAAACCCGTTGTTCGGGTAAGTCCCAGGGGTGGTGCGTGGCCGCACTGCGCCATGTCTCTGGGGGCTGCCTTGTCCGGGAAAACGATGCGCATGCGGCGGAAAAACCTGTGTCGTGGACGTTGCGCATTTTCGCGACGGACGGGGGGTTTGCACGATTGGGGAAAACCCTTTTCTTTTTATCGGTAAATAAAAAGGTTTTTCATTGAGAAATTATCGATAAATCATTAGTATTTCCACGCTGAAATTCACTCGGGAGAGCGCCTTGAAAACCAATCTGATCGCCTCATCGGCCCATTTGGCAGCCGGGCGTGCCCCGGATCTCTCGGAGGTGGAGTTCGGCCTGATGATCGCCAGCCATGCCTTCGACCGCTGGACCGTGCGCTGCATGGCGGCGGCTGGCCTGCCCGAGCTGACCGCGACCGATGTGATGGTGCTGCACCACGTCTATCACCGCCAGCGCTCCAAGAAACTCGCCGATATCTGCTTCACGCTCAATGTCGAAGACACGCATATCGTCAGCTACGCCCTTAAGAAGCTGGAGCGATTGGGCGTGGTGCGAGGCGAGCGCAACGGCAAGGAAGTCTTCTACGGCGTCACCGAACTGGGCGCCGAACATATCAAGCGCTATGGCGTGATCCGCGAGCAATGCCTGCTGGAGGGCCTTGAGGCCAGCGCCGGCAGTCTGGAGTTCACCCGCCAGCTGGCCAATACCCTGCGTGCCCTGTCCGGCCTGTACGACCAGGCGGCGCGGGCCGCGACTTCGCTGTAAGGGCGCCGGGCGCAGGGGCGCGCCGGGCCGATTTTTACTTCGCTAGAGGTTTCTATGAAGTGGCAATTCTGGATCGATCGTGGGGGCACGTTTACCGACATTGTCGGCCGCCGCCCCGACGGGGCGCTGGTGACAGCCAAAATGCTCTCGGAAAACCCCGAGCAGTATCGGGATGCCGCCGTCGCCGGCATTCGCAAGCTCCTCGGCCTGGCGCCAGGCCAGCCTGTGCCTGCCGATCAGGTCGAGTGCGTGAAAATGGGCACGACGGTCGCCACCAACGCCTTGCTCGAACGCAAGGGCGAGCGCACCGTGCTGGTCACCACACGCGGCATGCGCGATGCGCTGCGCATTGCCTATCAGAACCGGCCGCGCTTGTTCGACCGCGAAGTGCTGCTGCCGGAAATGCTCTATGACGACGTGATCGAGGCCGACGAGCGGCTGGATGCGGCCGGCGAGATGGTGCAGGCGCTCGATGAGGCGGCTTTGCAGCGCGCGCTTGCGCAAGCTTATGCGCAGGGCTTTCGCACTGCCGCCATCGTGTTCATGCATGCATGGAAGAATCCGCAGCACGAAGCGCGCGCCGCCGAGCTGGCCCGCGCGGCCGGTTTCTCGCAGGTATCGGCCTCTTACGAGACCAGCCCCCTTATCAAGTTCGTGTCGCGCGGCGACACCACGGTGGTGGACGCCTATCTGTCGCCGATTCTGAGACGTTATGTGGAGCAGGTGGCCGCCGAGCTGCCCGGCATCCGCCTGATGTTCATGCAATCCAACGGCGGCCTGACCGATGCCCATCGCTTTCGGGGCAAGGATGCCATCCTGTCGGGTCCGGCCGGCGGCATCGTGGGCATGGCGCGCAGCAGCGCCCTGGCCGGCTTCGGGCAGGTGATCGGTTTTGACATGGGGGGTACGTCCACCGATGTGTCGCACTACGCCGGCGAGTTCGAACGCGAGTTTGAAACGCTGGTGGCGGGCGTGCGCATGCGCGCGCCGATGATGAGCATCCATACCGTGGCTGCGGGTGGCGGCTCCATCCTGCATTTCGATGGTTCGCGGCTGCGCGTGGGCCCGGATTCGGCCGGCGCCAACCCGGGGCCGGCCTGCTATCGACGCGGCGGTCCGCTGGCCGTGACCGACTGCAACGTGCTGCTGGGCAAGATACAGCCGGCATTTTTCCCCAGCGTCTTCGGGCCCCAGGCCGATCAGCCGCTGGATGCCGAGGTGGTGCGCACCCGCTTCGAGGCGCTGGCCGATGAGGTCGGCGCCGCCACCGGGCGCAGCATGACGCCGGAGCAATTGGCGGAAGGTTTCCTGGAAATCGCGGTCGGCAGCATGGCCGAGGCCATCAAACGCATTTCTGTGCAGCGCGGCCACGATGTCACGGAATACACGCTCACCACCTTCGGCGGCGCCGGGGGGCAGCATGCCTGCCTGGTTGCCGATGCGCTGGGTATGACCACGGTGTTCGCGCACACCCTGGGCGGGGTGCTGTCAGCCTATGGCATGGGTCTGGCGGATCAGACGGAAATGCGGCAGAAGACCGTCGAGCAGGTCCTGAGCACGGCCTTGCTGCAAGAGCTGGAAGGCGAGCTCGATGTGCTCGCCGGCCAGGCTTGCGAGGAGCTGACGCGCCAGCACGTCGAGCCGCAGGCCATGCGTGTGGCGCGGCGGCTGCATCTCAAGTATCGCGGCACCGACACGGCGCTGGAAATCTCCGCCGGGCCACTGGAGCAGGTGCGGGCGGATTTCGAGGCCGCCTATCGTCAGCGCTATTCCTTTCTGATGCCGGGCCGCGAGCTGGTGGTTGAAACCATTTCGGTGGAGGCCACCGGCGGCGGACAGCAGATCAGCGAAGCCGTGAGCACGATGCCGCGCGAACAGCCCCTGAGTGCGCGGCAGACCGTGCGCATGTACAGCGCTGGCGCCTGGCACGATACGCCGCTCTATGTGCGCGACGATCTGATGGCCGGCGATGTGCTGGACGGACCCGCGATCATTTCCGACTCGAATCAGACCACAGTGGTCGAGGCCGGATGGCAGGCTCGGCTCGATACCCGCGGCCATCTCGTGCTCAAGCGCGTGCAGGCCCGCGCCCAGCGTCGCGCGGTGGGCACCCAGGCCGATCCGGTCATGCTTGAGGTGTTCAACAACCTTTTCATGTCCATTGCCGAGCAGATGGGCTACCGGCTGCAGAATACGGCTTATTCGGTCAACATCAAGGAGCGGCTGGATTTCTCCTGCGCGATCTTCGATGACGAAGGCAACCTGATCGCCAATGCGCCGCACATGCCGGTGCATCTCGGGTCGATGGGCGAATCGATCAAGACGGTCATGCGGGCCAATGCGGGGCGCATGCGGCCGGGTGACGCCTATGTCGTCAACGACCCCTATCATGGCGGCACCCACCTGCCGGACGTCACCGTGATCACGCCGGTGTTCGATCGCCAGGGCCGGGATATCCTGTTCTATGTGGGCTCGCGCGGCCACCACGCCGACATCGGCGGCACCACGCCCGGCTCCATGCCCCCCGACTCGCGCACCATCGACGACGAAGGGGTGCTGTTCACCAACTTCCAACTGGTCAGGGATGGCGAGTTCCGCGATGAGGCGGCGCGCGCCATCCTGGCGTCGGGCCGCTGGCCGGCACGCAATCCGGACCAGAACATTGCCGACCTGCACGCCCAGATCGCTGCCAACGAAAAGGGGGTGCAGGAGCTGCTGGCGATGTGCGATCACTTTGGTCTGGAGGTCGTGCGTGCCTACATGGGGCATGTCCAGGACAATGCCGAAGAGGCCGTGCGGCGCGTGATCTCGGTGCTCAAGGACGGCGAGTACAGCTATCCGCTGGACAATGGCGCAGTGATCCGCGTGCAGGTCAGGGTCGACCGCGAGGCCCGCAGCGCGGTGGTCGATTTCACGGGCAGTTCGGCGCAATTGGACAACAACTTCAACGCACCCAGCGCGATCGCGGTGGCGGCGGTGCTGTATGTATTCCGCACCCTGGTCGACGACGATATCCCGCTTAACGCAGGTTGTCTCAAACCGCTGGACATCGTGATTCCGGACGGCTCGATGCTCAAGCCCGATCCGCCGGCATCGGTGGTGGCCGGCAATGTGGAGACGTCCATGTGCGTGGTCAACGCGCTGTATGGCGCCCTGGGCGTGCTGGCGGCCAGCCAGGGCACGATGAACAATTTCACCTTCGGCAATGCCCGCTACCAGTACTACGAAACCATTTCCGGCGGCACGGGCGCCGGGCCCCGGCGCATCGACCGGACCGGCCCGCAGGACCCGGGCTTTGCGGGCACGTCGGTGGTGCAGGCCCACATGACCAACTCGCGCCTGACCGACCCCGAGATCCTGGAGCTGCGCTTTCCGGTGCGGCTGGAGTCGTACGAGATCCGCAAGGGCTCGGGTGGGGCAGGGCGTTATCGGGGAGGCGACGGGGGGGTGCGCCGGGTGCG
Organism: Bordetella trematum; assembly: GCF_900078335.1. Lineage (GTDB taxonomy): Bacteria > Pseudomonadota > Gammaproteobacteria > Burkholderiales > Burkholderiaceae_B > Bordetella > Bordetella trematum. Next base: position 299,651 of record NZ_FKBR01000006.1, on the reverse strand, counting down.
TTTCCTGGAGGCGATGACGGCGGCCATTCTGTCGAACAACCGGCTGCATGCGCCGTTCGGCCTGGCCGGGGGCAGTCCGGGGCTGGTCGGTCGCAACTATGTCGAGCGTGCCGATGGCCGCATCGATGCCTTGGGGCCGCAGGATTGCACCGAGCTTCAGCCCGGCGATGTCTTTGTGGTGGAAACCCCTGGCGGCGGGGGCTACGGCGCAGCCTGACGCAGACGCCACCGCGCCGATGCGGCTCGGTGGCGTTCCTCAGCCTTTGACGCGAACGATTTTCTGTACCTGCGGCACGTGCCGGATCGCCCGGATCACCTGGGCCAGATGCTTGCGGCTGTCGACCTGCACGGTCAGATGCAGCGAAACCGTGGAGACGGCGTCATCGTGCATCGTGACGTGCACGATGTTGGCATCGGCCGCCGTGACTTCGGCAGCAATGCGGCCCAGCACGCCGCGCTCGTTGCGCGTGACGATATCCAGCCGGGTGGACAGATGCTTGGCGGTGTCTTCGTCCCAGGCGACCGTCACCCAGCGGTCGGGCTCCCGCAGCCGCTGACGGATGGCCACAGGGCAGTCTGCGGTATGCACCACCAGGCCGTGGCCCAGACGCATGCCTGCAATGAGGGGGTCGCCCGGCAGTGGGCCGCAGCAAGGCGCCAGCTGCACCGCCTGGCCTTCGCTGCCCTGAATCAGGATGGGGGCGGCGCGCGCCGAGGTGATCTGGTCGACCGCAGCGGCCGTGGTGGCCACCAGATCGTGTTCGGGGCCGAAGCGGCGCGCCACGACCGCAGCCAGGCGCTTGCCCAGACCGATGTCGGCCAGGATCTCGTCGCGGGAGATGGCGCCGCTGCTGCGGGCCAGTTTTTCCCAGGCCGGATCGTCGCTGGCCGGCATCGACAGGTGCAGCTCCTGCATGGCCTGACTGAGCAGGCGTTCGCCAAAGGCGACCGACTCTTCATAGCGCACGGTGCGCAGGAAGTGGCGGATCTCGGAGCGCGCCTTGCCGGTGCGCACGTAGTTGAGCCACTGCGCATTCGGGCGCGAGGCCGGCGAAGTGATGATCTCGACCGTGTCGCCGCTGGCCAGCGCGGTACGCAGCGGTGCGAACTCATTGTTGATTTTGGCCGCCACCGCCTGATTGCCGATGTCGGTGTGGATGGCGTAGGCGAAATCTACCGGCGTGGCGCCACGAGGCAGGGAAATGATCTTGCCGCGCGGCGTGAAGACATAGACCGCGTCGGGGAACAGGTCAACCTTGACGTGTTCCAGGAACTCGCCGGAGTCGCCCGTCTGGCTCTGGATGTCGAGCAGCGACTGCAGCCACTGGTGCGTGCGTTTCTGCAGTTCGTTGAGCGTCAGGTCGGCGTCTTTGTAGAGCCAGTGCGAGGCCACGCCTTCTTCGGCCACGTGATGCATGTCGCGCGTGCGGAACTGGAATTCCACCGGCGTGCCATAGGGGCCCACCAGCGTGGTGTGCAGGGACTGGTAGCCATTGACCTTGGGAATGGCGATGTAGTCCTTGAACTTGCCTGGCACCGGGCGGTAGAGCTGGTGCAGGGTGCCGAGCGCGAGATAGCACTCCGGCAGCGTGTGGACGATGACCCGGAAGCCATAGATATCCAGCACTTCGGAGAAGCTCTTTTTCTGCTCTACCATTTTGCGGTAGATGCCGTAGAGCGTTTTCTCGCGTCCGGTGACCTCGGCCTCGATACCGGCAGCCGGCAGCGCGGCACGCACCGCGTCCTCGATTTTGCTGATGACCTCGCGCCGGTTGCCGCGCGCGGCCAGCACCGCCCGGTAGAGCACCTGGTAGCGGTTGGGATACATCGCGGCAAAACACAGATCCTGCAGTTCTCGGAACAGCAGATTCAGGCCCAGACGATGGGCGATGGGCGCGTAGATCTCGAGGGTTTCGCGCGCAATGCGGCGGCGTTTCTCGGGATTGACGGCGTCCAGCGTGCGCATGTTGTGCAGCCGGTCCGCCAGCTTGATGAGGATGACGCGCACGTCGCGCGCCATCGCCAACAGCATCTTGCGAAAGCTCTCGGCCTGCTGTTCAGCCTTGGAGGCGAAGTCCAGGCGATCCAGCTTGGAGAGTCCGTCGACCAGTTCGGCGACTTCCGGGCCGAAGCGCTCGGCGAGTTCTTGCTTGCTGACACCCTGATCCTCCATCACGTCGTGCAGCAGGGCGGCAGACAGCGCATTGGCGTCGAGTTTCCAGCCGGCGCAGATTTCCGTGACGGTGATGGGGTGGGAGATGTAGGGCGCGCCGGAGGCGCGGAACTGGCCCAGATGGGCCTGGTCGGCGAAGCGGTAGGCTTCGCGCACCCGCTCGACTTCGGCAGGCTTGAGATAGGTGCTGATGATTTCCGTCAGCGGCGCCAGCGACGCAATGGGCGATGCGCTGGCCTCAACGGCCGCCACATCGGCCTGGGGCGGTTGCTTGGCGTTTTTCTTGCTGCCACGCCGGCCCAGCCGGGAGCCGGCGCGCAGCGCCGCGAGGAGTCCTGAAGATGCGTGCTTCAGTCCGGGAAAAGCCATGCCTGCCGCCCTCCCGGCTCGTATCAGGTCGGGACTTTACGCAGCATTTCCAGGCCGGTCAGGCCCGAGGCGATCTCGCGCAGCGCGGTCACGGTGGGCTTGTCCTTGGTGTCCAGGCGCGGGGCGTGACCCTGGGCCAGTTCACGCGCACGGTAAGTCGCCGCCAGGGTGAGCTTGAAGCGGTTGGGAATCTGGTTCAGACAATCTTCGACAGTGATACGGGCCATGGAAATACCTGAATTCGGGGTGTAGGGGACGAACGCTTCAGTGACTTGCGGGGATGCCGAGTTGCGCAAACAAATCGGCATTTCGCAGGGCCTGAGACGAAAAACGCAGCCGCGCGGCGCTGATGATCTGTAACAGCTCCGAGAGGGCTACGCTAAATTCTTGATTAATAATAACATATTCGCATTCCGGCGCGTGAGCGATTTCTCCGCCCGCCGCCAGCAGACGGCGCGAGATCACTTGCTCGGAATCCTGACCCCGCGCCTTCAGGCGCGATTCGAGCTCTTCGATGGAAGGCGGCAGGATGAAAACGCCGATGGCCTGCGGATAGCGCTGGCGCACCTGGCGCGCGCCCTGCCAGTCGATTTCCAGCAGCACGTCGCGCCCGGCTGCGATGGCCTCGTCGATGCGATCACGCGGCGTGCCGTAGTAATTGCCGTGAACCTCGGCCCACTCCAGCATCATGCCGGCCTCGCGCTGGGCCAGGAAATCCTCCTTGCTCACGAACCGATATTCGCGGCCGTCCTGCTCGCCCGGGCGCGGCGCGCGCGTAGTGCAGGAGATGGACAGCATGATGGAGGGGTCCTGCGCGAGCAGCGCGCGAACCAGGCTGGATTTGCCGGCGCCGCTGGGCGCGACGACCATAAAGACATTGCCGGAAGGTGCGGACATGATGTGAAACAGGCGCGTAGCGAGAGGCGAAGCATAGCAAATCGTCCGCCCGGGGGGAAAGCGCCGCGCGCCTTGTCACGGGCGCTTGCAGTCGTCATGCCGGGATTGGGGTAGGATTGCCGCGTCCAACAGATGATAGGGGAAGATGATGCAATCCCAAGAAATACCGGGCTCGCGCGTGGCTCTGGTTACCGGTGCCGGCACGGGTATCGGGCGTGCCGTGGCGCTGGAGTTTCTGGCCCGGGGCTACAAGGTCGTGCTGGCCGGTCGCCGGCGTGAGCCTCTCGAAGAAACCCGTATTGCGGCCGGCGAAGACGGCGTGCGTGCCCTCGTGGTACCCACCGACGTGACCCAGGAGGCCGATGTCCGCGCCCTGTTCGACGAGATCCAGCGCGAGTACAACCGTTTGGATGTGCTGTTCAACAATGCCGGGCGCAATGGACCGGCTGTGCCGATCGAAGATCTGCCGGTCGAGGTCTGGCGTTCCGTGGTTGATACCAATCTGACCGGCATGTTTCTGTGCGCACAGGCGGCCATCCGCTTGATGAAGGCGCAGCAGCCGCAAGGCGGGCGCATCATCAATAATGGCTCCATCTCGTCGCATGCGCCGCGGCCTTACTCCATTGCCTATACGGCAACCAAGCACGCGGTCACCGGATTGACCAAGTCGATTTCGCTGGATTGCCGCGCCTACGGTATTGCCTGCGGCCAGATCGATATCGGCAACGCCGCTACCGACATGACCGACCGGATGGCCAAGGGCGTGCTGCAGGCCGACGGCACCACCCGCGCGGAGCCGCGCATGGACGTGGCGCACGTGGCCAAGGCCGTGCTGGACATGGCGCGCCTGCCGCTCGACACGAACGTGCAGTTCATGACCATCATGGCTACCAATATGCCCTTTGTGGGGCGAGGCTGATCCGGCATCGGGAGCGGGCGGGCTGCCCGCCCTGTCAGGGGCGGCTGGCGGCCAGCAGTTGCTGGCGCTGGGGATCCTGCACGTAGCTGCGCGCACCCATGTAGCGCTTGGACCAATAGCTGTTGTCCAGGCGGTCGACGCGTACCTTGCTGCCGCGCGAGGGGGCATGGACGAACTGGCCCTGGCCGATATAGATGCCGACGTGCGAGGTTACGCCACGACGGGCAGTGGCGAAGAACACCAGGTCGCCGGGGCGCAGATCCTTGCGGGCGATGGATTCGCCGCTCTGGCGTTGCGCGCGTGAGGTGCGGGGCAGGTCGATGCCGGCGGTTTCGCGAAAGACGAACAACGTCAGGCCGCTGCAGTCAAAACCATCGATGGGATCGTTGCCGCCCCAGGTGTAGGGGGTGCCGAGCTTGTCCAGGCCGGATTGGACGATGCGGTCGCGCAGTGTCGGGACGGTGGGCTGGTCTATGGCGCGCAGCCCCTTGATGGAGGACAGCGCCACGGGTTCGGGCATGGCCTGGGCGGCGAAGGGCAGGGCAAGCGCCATCAGAGGGGCGCAGAACAGCCCTGCAAGCCAGGACCGTTGTCGGAGGACTTTTCGCGTTGGTGGAGTCATTGCGGCACTTTGGACAGCAAAGTGTTGAGCGGATGGCTGGACGGACGTGCAAGCCGGCGGCAAGGCACAACCTTACCAGCGGGCTTCTCGCCAAGGGCCGGAAAAACGTATTTCATTACACTTTTTTTCGATTTATGCGGAATGCGTCAGTGAGTCTTGGTTATAAACCGCGGCTATCATCGGTTCCGTGATTTTTATCAGCCTCCTTCATTAATGGTGTCTCTCGCACTTCGCTAAGCCGCAATAACCGTTGTTTCGTTATTGCGGCGATCGCCCTCGGCTGGTTCCGGCTCAGGACAGTTCGCCGTCAGATCCTCATGTCTGTACGGATGTCTTGTCATGCCTGTCTGTTTCTCTCCTGTTCGTCCCTGGCCCGCTTCGCTCTTTGGCGCGCTGGTGCTGATGGCGCCTTTCGATCTGCTGGCCTCTCTGGCCATGGATGTGTACCTGCCCGTGGTGGCGGGCATGCCCCAAGCGCTGGACACCTCGGCATTTCTGATTCAGCTGACCCTCAGTCTCTATCTCTTGATCCTGGGCTGCGGCCAATTGATATTCGGCCCCTTGTCCGATCGCTGCGGCCGGCGCCCCATTCTGTTGGGCGGCGCCAGTCTCTATGCCGTTGCCTCCGTAGGGATGGCCCTGGCCGACAGTGGCGCGGGCTTTCTTTCCTGGCGCATTGCGCAGGCCCTGGGCGCCTCGGCCGCGCTGGTGGCGACCTTCGCCACGGTGCGCGATGTCTACGCTGAACGGCCCGAAAGCGCCACGATCTACGGGCTTTTCAGCGCCATGCTGGCTTTTGTCCCTGCTCTGGGTCCTTTGCTCGGCGCTGCTGTGGACGCGTGGGCGGGATGGCGCGCGATCTTCTGGATGCTGGCTTTGTTGTCCCTCGCGAGCGGCTGGCGTGCCTGGCGGCGATGGCCCGAGACCCGGGTGTCGCCGGCGACCGACAGTCGCATCCGGGTGGCGCGGATAATGTGCAACCGGAGCTTTCTGGTGCATACCTTGGGTTTCGCCACGGCGATGGGGGCATTCTTCGTATTCTTTTCAAGCGCGCCCGGCGTCTTGATGCGACGTGGCGGCTACGACGGGCTGAGTTTCAGCCTCGCTTTTGCGTCCGTGGCCGGGGTCATGCTGGTCGTGTCCCGGCTGGCCGGGCGCGCCGTGCAGCGATGGGGCCACGCGGCTTGCTTTGCCAGCGGGGCGGCATTGATCCTTGCAGCGGGGTTGTCGCTGGGCGGCGCGGCATGGATCGGTGGGCCGCTGTTCCTGTGTTTCGTGGTCCCCATGTGGATCGCCGCAGCCGGGCTGGTATTGATGGTCAGCGTGACGGCCAATGGAGCGCTGGCTGATTTCGGCGCCGCGGCCGGCCTCGCGGTGGCGCTTTACTATGGCCTGCAAAGCCTGCTGGTAGCCGTGGTGGGCACGACGTTGCTGGCGCTTTTCGACGACGGCAGCGCGGGGCCGCTGGCGGCATACTGTGTGCTGATGCCGGCAGCCAGCCTCGCAGCGTTCAGCCGCTTGAAAAAGGTTTGATGCGCAAGCCCCGCAGCAGATGCGGGAGCGTCATGCACATGGGGCATAATCCGGGGCAATCCGCGCCGTTTGGCGCGCACCGCAGGAACAACGATTATGAGCGCAGTCTATTCCGCCAGCCATTTTCATCGCCCGCCGCCGGTGCCGTTTGCGCGCTTCGATAATGCGCGCGCCGCCGTGGAGCGCCTGATCGAAATCTATGACCGCAATACGGCATTCCTGCGCGAGGCCTTCAGGCAGGTGCTTGGCGGGCAGGAGCAGCAGGGGCGGGTGCGGGCTTGCTATCCGGCCATCCGTATTGCAGTCCAGACCTATGATCCGATCGACTCCCGCTTGTCGTATGGGCATGTGGCCGAGCCGGGGCAGTATCAGACCACGATTACCCAGCCGGCGCTGTTTCGCGATTATCTGCTGGAGCAGATCGGCCTGCTGCTGCAGAACCATGGCGTGCCGGTGGAGGTGGGCGAGTCGGATATGCCCATTCCGCTGCATTTTGCCTTTCCCGAGGGCACCTATGTCGAAGGCGAACACCTGGAGCGCTTGAAGCGTCCCTTGCGCGATCTGTTCGACGTGCCGGATCTCGCCGTGACCGACGATGCGATCGTGAACGGGTCCTGGCGTGGGCGCGAAGGCGAGCCGAATCCGCTCGCGCCTTTTACCGCCACCCGCGTGGATTATTCGCTGCATCGCCTGCAGCATTACACCGCGACGGCGCCGTCGCATTTTCAGAACTTCGTGCTGTTCACGAATTATCAGTTCTATGTCGACGAGTTCTGCGCGCGCGCCCGCGAACTGATGGCCAAGGGCGGCGGCGACTACGATGCCCTGATCGAGCCGGGTAATCGCGTCACCCGTCGGGGCGAGACGGCTGCGCCGCCGGATCCCGCGCAACGCCTTCCGCAAATGCCGGCCTACCACCTGACGCGCCCCGATCACTCCGGCATCACGCTGGTCAATATCGGGGTCGGGCCGTCCAACGCCAAGACGATCACCGACCATATCGCCGTGTTGCGTCCGCATGCCTGGTTGATGCTGGGGCACTGCGCCGGGCTGCGCGATTCGCAACGCCTGGGTGACTATGTGCTGGCGCATGGCTATGTGCGCGATGACCATGTGCTGGATGCGGATCTGCCCACCTGGGTGCCGGTGCCGCCCCTGGCCGAAGTGCAGGTCGCGCTGGAGCAGGCCGTTCAGCAGGTCGCGGGGCTGTCGGGCTGGGATCTCAAGCGCATCATGCGCACCGGCACGGTGGCGACCATCGACAACCGCAACTGGGAGCTGCGCGACCAGGGCGAACTGGTGCAGCGCTTTGGCCAGTCGCGCGCGATCGCGCTGGACATGGAGTCAGCCACCATCGCGGCCAATGGCTTCCGGTTCCGCGTGCCGTACGGCACCTTGCTGTGCGTGTCCGACAAGCCCTTGCATGGCGAACTGAAATTGCCGGGCATGGCCAGCGCCTTCTATCGGCGGCAGGTGAATCAGCATCTGGAAATCGGCATCCGGGCGCTTGAACTCTTGCGCCAGATGCCCCCGGAACGGCTGCATTCACGCAAACTGCGCTCGTTCATGGAAACGGCGTTTCAATAGCCCGTGCCACGTCTGTGGCAGCAGCGGGCGTCTGGCGTAGGCAGGCGGCGGGCCGCGGAGATGGCGCCCGCCGTCAGGGATCACTCCAGGTTCTGCGCCTGTTCGCGCATCTGCTCGATCAGCAGCTTGAGGTCCATGGCCGCGCGGGTGACCTCCAGGCTTCCGGCCTTGGAGCCCAGGGTGTTGGCTTCGCGGTTCATTTCCTGGAAAAGGAAGTCCAGGCGCTTGCCGGCGCTGCCCTTGGCCTTGGCTTTGCCGGTCAGCAGGTGTTGCAGTTCTTCCAGGTGCGAGCGCAGTCGCGACAATTCTTCGGCCACGTCGATGCGCAGGGCAAACAGGCCGGCCTCCTGGGCCACGCGCTCGGTGAGCTCGGCGCCGCTGATGTGAGCGAAACCGGCAGGAAAGGCCGCTTCCAGGCTGTCGCGCAGCTTGGTGATCAGCTTTTCGCGGTGATCGGCCAACAGTTGCGGCAGATGGGCCTCGACCAGTTCGACGATGCGCGCCACGCCGTCGGCGCAGTCGCGCATCATCTGGGCCAGCCGTTCGCCTTCTCGCTGGCGGCCTTCCTGCAATTGCGCCAGGGCCTGCTGGGCAGCCTGCATGCAGGCTGCACCCCATGCTTGCGGGTCCATGGCGTCGTTGTTGCGCATGCCGGGCCAGTTGACCAGTTCGGTCAGGCGCGGCGCAGCCACGTCGGGCAGCACGCGGCGCGCGGCGTCAAGCTGTTCGGCCACGCGCGCCAGCCATTGCGGATCCAGGGGCGGCAGTTCGGTGGCGGTGGCGCGGGTGAAGCTGGCGCGCACCTCGACCTTGCCGCGCGCCAGTTGGGCGGTCAGCAGCTCACGCAGGGGCGTTTCGACGTGGCGCAGTTCATCCGGCAGCCGGAAGTGCAGGTCAAGAAAACGGCTGTTGACGCTGCGCAATTCGAGGGCGAGCGATCCTTGTTCGAGGTCGACGCGGGCGTTGCCAAACGCGGTCATGCTGCGAATCATGGCGGAATATCCTGGAAAACGGGCGCCAGAAGGCGCCAAGGCGGGAATGATGCCCGCAGGATAACCGATGGGGCAGCCCTCACACGTACAATGCAGGCTTGATTTCCGTTTCCTTGTTGGAGTCCGTCTTGATCCCTGCCGCCCAATGCCTGCGCGCCGATGGCCGCGCCGCCGATGAATTGCGTCCTTTCACCCTGACGCGCAGTTTCACGCGGTATGCGGAAGGGTCGGTGCTGGTGACGGCGGGCCATACCCAGGTGCTCTGCACTGCCAGCGTACTGGAGAAGGTGCCGCCCTTCCTGAAGGGGCGGGGCGAGGGCTGGGTCACCGCCGAGTACGGCATGCTGCCGCGCGCCACGCACACCCGCGGCGACCGCGAAGCCGCACGTGGCAAGCAAAGCGGGCGCACGCAGGAAATCCAGCGCCTCATCGGCCGCAGCCTGCGCGCCGTCTTCGATCTCAAGGCGCTGGGCGAACGCACGCTGCATCTTGATTGCGATGTGCTGCAGGCCGATGGGGGCACCCGCTGCGCCAGCATCAGCGGCGCCTGGGTGGCGGCGGCCGATGCCGTGCATTGGCTGATGGAGCGCGGGGTGCTGACGGCCAACCCCATTCGCGATCACGTCGCGGCGGTGTCGGTAGGCCTGGTGCAGGGGCGTGCCGTGCTGGATCTGAACTACGAGGAAGATTCGGGCTGCGAGGCCGACGTCAACGTCGTGATGACGGGCGCAGGCGCTTTTGTGGAAGTGCAGGGCACCGGCGAAGAGGCCACCTTCACCCGCACGCAGCTCGATGAAATGCTCGGCCTGGCCGAGGGCGGCATCGCCCGGCTGGTGGCGGCGCAGCGCGCTGCGCGCGCCGCCTGAAGCCTCGCAGCCGGCTAGCGACCGGCCGCCGGCAACAGCACGCCCACGGCGGGCTGTTCGGCCAGGCGCCAGATCTGCGCTGACAAGGCTTGCATCTCCGGCGCGCTGGCCGCGTTGGCATATTGGCCCAGGCTCAGCACCTTGGCTTCGATCTCCGGGCGCGACAGGGTGTTTCCCGGATCGCCCTTGGGCTCGTCCACCCGGGCGCTGAGCGCACGCCCATCGGTCGTGGTCACACTGACCTTGCCGATCCAGCGCTGCGGATAGGCGGCCTCGACTTCCTCATCGAGGATCATCGTCACGCGTTCGCGCCAGGCCGCCACTTCCGGATCGTGTAGGGCGGCGTCGAATTGCGCCAGCCCGGCGCGGCCCTTGAGGGCGATGAGGGCCAGCACGGTGCCCATGGAGAACTTGGATTGATGGACGGTGCTGGGGTTGCGCACCGGGCCCAGCACATCCAGTGCCGCCTGATGCACCTGCGCCTGAACGGCGGCGATGTCGGCGGCTTGCAAGCCGTGCTCCTGCATCAGGGCTGCCAGGGCATCGGCGGCAGGATGGGTGTGGCGGCAGGAGGCGTGGTACTTGAACGAGGTCTCGGCCAGCGCCCAGCGACGGCCCAGGCCGTCGGTCAGGCAGGCGGGACTGGCGTCGCGCGACATGCCCGCTGCCATGCCTTGCGCCCCTTGCAGAATATCGCGTGCACCGGTGAAACCATCGCGAGCCAGATAGGCGGCCGTCAAGCCTGCCGCTGCCGCGTGGGCGGTGTGCAGTTGCTTGGAGTCGGCGGCATCGCGCAGGAACTCCCACAGGCCTGCGGCCTGGGTGCCGGCCGAGCCCAGGGCGTGCAACATCTGTTCGGGGTTGAGTTCGAGCAGCCGCCCCACGGCCACGGCGGCGGCCAGCGTGCCTACCGTGCCGGTGGTATGGAATATCTTGTAGTGTGACCGGCCGAGGAACTCACCGATGCGGATGCCGACCTCGTAGCCGGCCACGGCGGCCGTCAGCAAGGCCTGGCCGCTGGCGCCCAGGGCCTGGGCCACGGCCAGCGCCGGGGGGAACACCACCGCCGCCGGATGAAATACGGAGCCATTGTGCACGTCATCCTGCTCGACCACGTGGGCGGCAGCGGCATTGACCATGGCCGCGAACAGCGGGGAGCTGCCGCGCCGTTCGATCAGGATCTCGCAGGGGCCGTCCGCCGGCCCCATGGCGCGCGCATAGGCGGCGATGTGTCGCACGGCCGGGGCCTGCGCGCCGGCAAGTATGGAGCCCAGCGTGTCGAGCAGCAGATCTTCGGCGCGCCGCAGCACAGCCGGCGGGATGTCGTCGTAGCGCAGTTCGCTGGCAAAGGTTGCCAGGGCTGCGCAGCCATTGGAGGAAGGCGTATTCGTCATGGCGATCAGAAGGAACGGGGCAGGCCAAGCACGTGCTCGGCGATATAGGAAAGGATGAGGTTGGTCGAGATGGGGGCGACCTGGTAGAGGCGCGTTTCGCGGAACTTGCGCTCGACGTCGTACTCGTTGGCAAAGCCGAAGCCGCCATGGAACTGCAGGCAGGCGTTGGCCGCTTCCCACGAGGCGTCGGCGGCCAGCAGCTTGGCCATATTGGCCTGGGCGCCGCAGGGCTGGTGCGCATCGAAGCGACGGGCGGCTTCATAGCGCATCAGGCTGGCCGCTTCCACATTGATGTGGGCGCGGGCGATCGGGAACTGCACGCCCTGGTTCTGGCCGATGGGGCGTCCGAACACCACGCGCTCTTTGGCGTAGGCGCTGACCTTGTCGACGAACCAGTAGCCATCACCGATGCACTCGGCAGCGATCAGGGTGCGTTCGGCGTTCAGGCCGTCCAGGATATAGCGGAAGCCCAGGCCTTCCTCGCCGATCAGGTTGGCGGCCGGGATTTCCAGATTGTCGAAGAAAAGTTCGTTGGTTTCGTGGTTGACCATGTTGGCAATGGGGCGCAACTCCATGCCATTCTTGAGCGCCTGGTGGATGTCGACCAGGAAAATCGACATGCCTTCGGATTTGCGCGTCACCAGTTCCAGCGGGGTGGTGCGCGCCAGCAGGATCATCAGGTCGGAATGCTGCACGCGCGAGATCCAGACCTTCTGGCCATTGATCACGTAATGGTCGCCACGCCGCACGGCGGTGGTCTTGATGCGCGTCGTGTCGGTGCCGGTGGTTGGTTCGGTCACGCCCATCGATTGCAGGCGCAGCTCGCCGCTGGCGATGCGCGGCAGGAACTCGCGCTTCTGGGCCTGCGAGCCGTGGCGCAGCAGCGTGCCCATGTTGTACATCTGGCCGTGGCAGGCGCCTGAGTTGCCGCCGCTGCGGTTGATTTCTTCCATGATGACCGACGCCTCGGTCAGCCCCAGGCCCGAGCCGCCGTACTCCTGGGGAATCAGCGCCGCCAGCCAGCCGGCCTTGGTCAGGGCCTCGACGAATTCTTCCGGATAGCCGCGCTCCTCGTCGATGCGACGAAAGTACTCGGAAGGAAATTGGCTGCAGAGATCGCGTACCGCTTCGCGGATGTCTTGATAGTCGTTCTGGGCGTCGGACATGAGGGCTATGATGTTTGTTTTGAATGGTGACAGGCAGGACTTTGCCGCAGCACGGCGGAATTGCCTATTCAACATTGCTTAACACCGGCTTTCCCAAGCCAGAAGCGCGCGAGATATTCCAGGCATGGCAACCCATTTTGACCTGACCGACCTGCAGCTCATGGTGCATGTCGGCGATTGGCACAGCTTGACCCGGGCGGCGGAAAAAGCCCACCTTTCCCTGCCTGCGGCCAGCACCCGGGTGAAGAATCTGGAAGAGCAGTTCGGCACGCAGTTGCTGTGGCGCAATAATCAGGGGGTCACGCTGACGCCGGCCGGCCAGGCGCTGACCCGCCATGCGCGTCTGGTGCTGCAGCAGGTCGAGCAGCTGCGCGGCGGGATGCAGGAGTTCGCCCAGGGCGTGAAGGGGCATGTGCGGGTACTGGCCAATACCACGGCCAGCACCGAATTCATGCCGGCGGTGCTGGCGCACTACCTGGCGCGTTTTCCGGACGTGCATGTCGAGCTGCGCGAGCGCCTGAGCTACCTGATCGTGCGGGCGGTGGCCGAAGGGGCTGCCGATATCGGTGTGGTGGCCGGCTGTGCGCCCGATCCCAAGCTGCAGTTCATCCCGTATCGGCGCGACCGACTGGTGCTGGTTGCACCCAGCCGCCACCGCCTGGCGGCGCGCAAGACGGTGGCCTTTGCCGAGACCCTCAATGATGATTTCGTCGGCTTGTCGGAGTGGAGCGCGATCCATCCTTTTCTCCTGCAGGCCGCTGCGGCGCTGGGGCGCACGTTTCGCTTTCGCATCGAAGTGGGTAATTTCGAAGCGGCTTGCCGCATGGTGGCCAGCGGCGTCGGCCTGGGTGTGGTGCCCGAGTCGGTGGCGTTGCGCCAGGCGCAGAACCAGGATATTGCGGTGGTGCCCCTGACCGATGACTGGAGCGTGCGGCAGCTGCATATATGCGTGCGCGACCTGGCGGCGCTGCCGGCGTTTGCGCAGGCGCTGGTGCAGACCCTGGTGGAAGATGCGGCCGGCGCCTTGGTGGCGCCCCGGATGTAAACAAACTGTTACCAGCGCTCGGGATAATCCTCCGGCATAACCCGCATCTCGCGGGGCGTTTGCCGATGGGGAATCATGACTGGAAATCTGCGGGTCGCTACGGCCCTGACCGCCACGATGGCCGTGTTCGTGTTGCTGTTCGCGCTGGGCGCTGCAGCGGGGCTGGGCGCCTTGAACATCAACCGCGCCCACATCGAGGCGCTGGGGCGCGGCGACATCGAGCGCGCCAATGCCCTGAGCGACACCACGGCGCGTCTGTTTCAGGCGCGCGCTCAACTGACCGACGCCAAGACGCTGATGGAAGGCGGCCTCGAAGAGGGCCGCGACGAAGCGCTGCAGCGCGCCGGCCGCCTGCTGGAGCTGGCAGCTGAGAGCCAGGCGCGGCTGGCGGCCAACCCGGATGAGGCCGGCTCTGGCTATGGGCAGGTGTTGCAGGCCTATGAGGGGCTGGCGTTGCAGGCCCTGGCCCCTCTGGCGGCGGCGATCCAGGGGTGGAACGGCATCCAGGCCAATCAACTGGTCGAACGGGTGCTGCCGGCGGCCACCGATGCCTATGTGGCGGCGGCGGAGGGCTACCAGGCCTACGCCCGCGCCCAGGGGCAGCAGCGGCTGGCGCAGGCCGCCCGGGTGATGGACTTCATGACCTGGGGCGCACTGGCGATGCTGCTGCTGGTGGCCTTGCTGGCGTTGCTGATCCGCCAGGGCTTTCGACGCACGGTGCTGCGGCCTTTGGGCGCTGCCGGACAGCACTTCGGGCGCATTGCCGATGGCGATCTGACGCAGCGCATCGAGGATCGGGGCACGAATGAGATCGGTGTGCTCTATCGCGCCATGGCGCGTATGCAGGGCGGGCTGACCCAGGCGGTGCTCAGTGTGCGCAGCGGCGTCGAGCACATGCATGAAAGCGCCGGGGAGATCGCCAGCGGCGCGGCCGAGATGTCGCGTCGCGCCGAGCGGCAGGCCGCGGCCCTGCAGGAGACGGCCGCCAGCATGCTGCGCCTGGCCGACACCGTGGCGGCGACGGCCACGCACGCCGAAACGGTCAATCAGCGGGTCGGGCAAGGCGCGCAGCTCGCCCGCGCCGGCGGCAAGGCGGTCAAGAATGCGGTATCCGGCATGGCGGCAATCTCGGCCTCGGCCGAACGCATCGGCGAGATCGTCGGCGTGGTGGAAAGCATTGCCTTTCAGACGAACATCCTGGCACTCAACGCGGCGGTAGAGGCGGCCCGGGCAGGTGCGCAGGGCAAGGGTTTTGCCGTGGTGGCGGCCGAGGTGCGGTCGCTGGCGCAACGCAGTGCGCAGGCGGCCCAGGAAATCAAGACCCTGATCGACACTTCGCGTGAGCGTGTGGCCGCCGGGGCGCGCCATGTGGCGCAGGCCGGCGAGATGATGGAGGGCATCGTGCAGGCCGTCGAGGGCGTCACGGGGGAGGTGCGCGAGATTTCCCTGGCTTGCGCCCAACAGGCTGCCGACATCGCCGCCGTGAATGCTGCGGTGGCGCAGGTCGATCACGACACGCAGGAAAATGCCGCCATGGCCGAGCAGACCGCCGCCGCTGCCCAGACGCTGGAAGCGCAGGGGCAGGCCCTGCGCGAGGCGGTGGCGGTATTCAGATTGCAGGCGCCGGCGGCGCCGAAGCGCTCAGAGCCGGTGCAGGTAGGGCTCGACCACCATCGCGAGGTTGCGTTGCTTGACCTGGCGCTTGACATGGGCGGCCGCTGAGGCGATGTCTTCGGGCAGCACGCGCGGGCTGCCTTCGGTGGCCAGCGCCGCAGGCTGCACCCGCAGCACGCCGATGCCCAGCGTCACGAAAGGAAAGAAGCGCAGGCTGCCATATCGGTCTTCGGCATGGATGCCGCCTTCCTGGCGGGCCTGCTGGTCATACAGGCCGATGGCGCGGGTATTGAACTCGGCCACGCTGGCCGACAGGCGCGCCTGCCAGTCGGCGCTGCGCAGGGCGATCACGAAATCGTCGCCGCCGACATGGCCGACGAAATCCCGCTGCGGGTCGCAATGACGCCGTATCGCTTCGGCGCACAGCAGAATCATGTCGTCACCGCGCCAATACCCGTAGACATCATTGAAAGGCTTGAAGCTGTTCAGGTCGGCATAGCCGATGATGAATTCTTCGGGTTGATCCAGCAATTGTGCAATGCGCTTGCTGATGGGGATGTTGCCGGGCAGGGAGGTCAGCGGGTTGGCGTAGCGGGCCGCTTCCAGGCGGATCTCGGTAACCGAGCGCACCAGCGCCTCGCCGGTGCCCAGCCCGTCATAGCGACCGTTGCGCGTGATGATGAAGCCGTCGGCCAGGTAGCGCTGGTCTTCCGAGGTCAGTACGTGGCTGAGCTGGTCGATGCAGGTGCCGATATCCACCAGCACCGGCGCCGGGTTCATGAAGGTGTCGCAACGATTGCGGCCGAACAGGTCGCGGGTGTAGGGGCGGGCGTAATGCTCCAGGAAATCGCGCCGGTTGATGATGCCCACGGGGTGATCCCGGGCGTCGAGCACGGCCAGGGCATGCAACAGGCGCTGCTCCTGAAAGAGCCGGTGCACATCGTCGTTGCTGTGGCGCTCGATGTAGACGGCCGGCGCCTGCACGCGCAGATGCAGCGCCGTGCGGCCGCTGCCGCCGGATTGCGCCGACAGGCTGGTCGAAGGCAGGCTGGCCGCCAGGGTGGCGGGCAGGCCGCTTGCCGGCGCAGCCTGCGGATGGCCCAGGTGCCAGCCCTGGGCATAGCGGATACCCAGGTCGGCGGCAGTCTGCAGGTCCTCCTGGGTTTCGATGCCTTCGGCGACCACGACGGCCTTCAGCTGGTGGGCCACGGCCAGCAGCGCGCGCAGCAAGGCAAGGCGGTTTTCGTCACGGCTGATGTCGCGAAAGAAATAGCGATCGATCTTGACCAGATCGGGACGCAGTTCCAGCCACAGGTGCAGACTGGCGTGGCCGACTCCATAGTCGTCCAGGGCGAGCTTCATGCCGCGCTGGCGCAGGGCCTGCAGGGCTTGCCGCAGCTCGTCCAAGTCTTCGCAGCGCGGGTCGTGGTCGGTCAGCTCGATCACGATGCGTTCGGGCGGCATGCCGGTGCCGGCCAGCAGCCGGCTTGCCAGCTCTGTGCCGTGGCGCTGCCAGTAGGCGAGGATGGCGGCGCCGGACAGGTTCAGGAACAGACGCCCCTGACCCTGCTGGCGGGCGTAGCCGCTGGCTCCGGCCCGAAAGCACTCCCATTCCAGCTCGTTGCGCAGGCCAAGGCGGGTGGCCTCGGCGAACAAGGCATCGGGCAGGTGCAACGGACTGTCCTCGGGGCCACGGATCAGGCTTTCGTGCCCGTGCAGGCGCGCCTGCCCCAGATCGACAACAGGTTGGTAGCGGGGCTGCAGGTGGCGGCGTTGCAGCAGTCGCGGCAAAGTGGCGGCCGGGGAGGGGGCATCAAGCAAGGGCGTCATGCGTCGGGCGAAAGGAGCCGCCTGGGCGGCGGGATGCTCCATCATGAACGGGGTTTATGTCCGAAATGTTGCGATTTGTCATGTTTATTGACACCTGGGGACACTCGCGCGGGCAGATACAATGCCGGCATGTCTGCTGCCATTCCTTCTTCTTTGCGCCGCGTCGTGCTGGCGTCCAACAACCCCGGCAAATTGCGCGAATTCGCGGCTTTGTTTGCGCCCTTGGGCATCGAGTTGCTGCCGCAGGGCGAGCTGGGTGTCTCCGAGGCCGATGAGCCTCATGTGACCTTTGTCGAAAACGCCCTGGCCAAGGCGCGCCACGCCAGCCGCGTGACCGGTCTGCCGGCGCTGGCCGACGATTCCGGTCTGTGCGTGCGCGCCCTGGCCGGTGCGCCGGGCGTCTATTCGGCGCGCTACGCGCAGCGCGAAACGGGCGCGGCCAAGGGCGACGCCCAGAACAATGCGTTGTTGCTGGAGCGACTGCACGGCCAGGCCGACCGGCGTGCCTGGTACGTGGCTGTGCTGGCGCTGCTGCGGCACGCGGACGATCCCTGTCCGCTGCTGGGCGAAGGTCATTGGCACGGCGAGATCGCACACGCTGCCGCTGGCGAGCATGGTTTCGGCTATGACCCTTACTTTTATCTGCCCGACCTGGGCCGGACCGCCGCCGAACTGGCGCCCGAAGAAAAGAATGCCGTCAGCCACCGCGCGCGGGCGCTGCGTGAGCTGATGGCCAAGTTGCAAGCGCTCTAGCATCGTCCAGCATGGCCCTCATCATTCCCATTCAGCCCGCCGGCGCTGCGCCGGCCAAGCATCCGGTACGCGTGCCGGCAGGCGCCACGCTGACCAGCCTGCCGCCGTTGTCGGTCTATGTGCATGTGCCCTGGTGCGTGCGCAAATGCCCTTATTGCGACTTCAATTCGCATGCCTCGCCCCAGCAAGGCATCCCCGAGCGCGCCTACCTGGACGCGCTGCGCGCCGATCTGGAGCAATCGGTGCCGCTGATCTGGGGGCGCCAGGTGATTTCGGTGTTCATCGGCGGCGGCACGCCCAGCCTGCTGTCGGCTGCGGGGCTGGACGAGTTGCTGGCGATGCTGCGGGCCTGCCTGAATCTGTTGCCCGATGCGGAAATCACCATGGAGGCCAACCCGGGCACGGCCGAGGCCGGTCGTTTCCGCGATTACGCGGCCAGTGGCGTGAACCGGCTGTCGCTGGGCATCCAGAGCTTTGACGATGCGCAGTTGAAAAAACTGGGCCGCATTCATGACGCCGCCCAGGCCCGGGCTGCGATCGAGATGGCGCAGGCCGCCGTCGGGCGGGTCAACCTGGATCTGATGTTCGCCTTGCCCGGGCAGGATCTGGCCGCTTGCCTGGCCGACGTGAACCAGGCGTTGGCCTTCGGCACCGAGCATCTGTCGATGTATCACCTGACGCTTGAGCCGAATACCGTCTTCGCCAAGTATCCGCCCGAACTGCCTGACGATGACAGCAGCGCGCAGATGCAGGATGCGGTCGAAGACGCGCTGGCGCAGGCAGGTCTGCAGCGCTATGAGGTGTCCGCTTATGCGCGTCCGGGTGCACGCAGCCGGCACAACGCCAATTATTGGGAGTTCGGCGACTATCTTGGGTTGGGCCCCGGGGCGCATGGCAAGCTGTCGTTTCACGATCGCATCCTGCGCCAGGCGCGGCACCGCAATCCCGAGTCCTGGATGACGCGCGCCATGGCCGGCGATGGCAGCCACGTCGCCGAGTCCGTCGAAGTGCAGCCCGATGCGCTGCCTTTCGAATTCATGCTCAATGCGCTGCGCCTGAAGGACGGGGTGGCGGCCACGCTGTTTGCCGAACGTACGGGGCTGTCGCTGGCCGCGATTGCGCACCAGCTTGAGGCGGCCACCGCGCGCGGCCTGCTGGACCCCGATCCCACCCGCCTGCGGGCCACGCCGCTGGGCTGGCGCTTTCTCAATGACCTGCAGGAAATCTTTCTGTAATCGTTTGGCACCAAGATGGGGCGTCGCGGCCTCGCGATCTGCACCATTTTGGTGCTAAATTGAAGCCATTCGGCGTTGCGTGGCGGGAAAACCCCTAGCCTTACCCGGGCGCGGGCGTTGGCACGCTTATTGCTTAGGTGCTGATGCTGCCGGTCGGGCGTGGTGCCCGTGACGCTATTACTCAATGGAGATGACATGGCAAGCCCCCAAGACGTTCTGAAAATGATTGCGGACAACGACGTCAAGTTCGTGGACTTCCGCTTCACCGACACCCTCGGGCGCGAGCATCACGTCTCCGCGCCGGCCCATACGGTCGATGAAGACAAGCTGGAAAGCGGCCAGGCCTTCGACGGCTCGTCGATCCCCGGCTGGAAGGGTATTGAGGCGTCCGACATGCTGCTGATCCCGGATGCCTCGACGGCCAACCTGGATCCCTTTCGCGAAGAGCCCACGCTGATCCTGACCTGCGACGTGGTCGAACCCACGGACCTGAAGGGCTATGACCGCGACCCGCGTTCGCTGGCCAAGCGCGCCGAGGCTTACCTGAAGTCCTCTGGCCTGGGCGATACCGCCTACTTCGGTCCGGAGCCCGAGTTCTTCGTGTTCGACGGCGTGACCTGGAATACCGACATGTCGGGCACCTTCGTGAAGATCAAGGCCGAGCAGGCCCCCTGGTCCACGGGTCACGATTTCGAGGGCGGCAACATGGGTCATCGCCCGGCCGTCAAGGGCGGCTATTTCCCGGTCCCGCCGGTCGATGCCTTTCAGGATCTGCGTTCGGAAATGTGCCTGCTGCTCGAGCAGATGGGCGTGCCGGTCGAAGTGCACCACCATGAAGTCGCCGCCGCCGGCCAGCTGGAGATCGGCACCCGCTTCAGCACGCTGGTCAACCGCGCCGACTGGAGCCAGATCATGAAGTACGTGATCCACAACGTGGCTCACGCCTATGGCAAGACGGCTACGTTCATGCCCAAGCCCGTGGTCGGCGACAACGGCTCGGGCATGCACGTGCACCAGTCGATCTGGAAAGATGGCCAGAACCTGTTCGCCGGCAACGGCTACGCCGGCCTGTCCGAGTTCGCCCTGTATTACATCGGCGGCATCATCAAGCACGCCCGCGCCCTGAACGCGATCACCAACCCGGGTACCAACTCGTACAAGCGTCTCGTGCCGCACTACGAAGCGCCTGTGAAACTGGCGTATTCGGCGCGCAACCGCTCGGCTTCGATCCGTATTCCTTACGTTGGCAATCCCAAGGCCCGTCGCGTGGAAGCGCGCTTCCCGGATCCCCTGGCCAACCCCTATCTGGCCTTCTCGGCCCTGATGATGGCCGGCCTGGACGGCGTGCAGAACAAGATCCACCCGGGCGATCCGGCCGACAAGAACCTGTACGACCTGCCGCCGGAAGAGGATGCAAAGATCCCGACCGTCTGCGCCTCGCTCGAAGAGGCCCTGGCTGCGCTGGACAAGGACCGCGAGTTCCTGACCCGTGGCGGCGTGTTCAGCAACGACATGCTGGACGCCTATATCGATCTGAAGATGGGCGAAGTCACGCGCCTGCGCATGACGACCCACCCGGTCGAGTTCGATATGTACTACAGCCTGTAAGCCCGCAAGCCCGGCCCGCCGCGGGCACCACCTTGGTGCAGGCGGCGGCCGCCTGCGGCGCTCCATGCCGGAGCGCCGACCAGACTGCGAGCCCATGATGAATGTCGACGTCTTTGACCTGCTGGCCACGTCCGTCTTTCTGCTGGATGCGCGCGGTCACATCGAGCATGCCAATGCGGCGGCCGAGGATCTCTTCGGGCGTTCCCGCAAGCAGCTGCGCGGGCTGGCCGCTCCCGTGCTGTTCGAGCATCCCGAAACCCTGCAGGATTCGATCGACGCGGCGGTTGCCGGCCGTTTCGCCGACCGGCGTCAGCTCTCGGCCATCCGGCGTGCAGGCGATCCGCTGGAGGTCACGGTCACTACGGTGGCCTGCAACGGGCAGCCCTGGCCGGTGCTGATCGAAACCCGCGAGATCGAACAGCGCGTGCTGGCCGATCGCAATCATCGTCTGGTCGAAGAGATCGAGTCGCATCGTCAGCTGTTGCGCAACCTGGCCCACGAAGTCAAGAATCCCCTGGGCGGCTTGCGCGGGGCCGCGCAATTGCTGGAGGCCGAACTTCCCACCCCGGCGCTCACCGAGTACACCCAGGTGATCATTTCCGAAGCCGACCGACTGCAGGCGCTGGTGGACCGACTGGGCGGGGCGCAGCGCGTGCCCCTGCGTACGCATGCCGTCAATATCCACGAAATCTGCGAGCGCGTGTGCGCCCTGATCCGTGCCGAGTTTCGCCATGCCGTGGAACTGGTGCGCGACTATGACGCATCGGTGCCCGAGTTGATGGCGGACGCGGCGCGCCTGATGCAGGCGGTGCTCAACGTGGCGCGCAATGCTGCACAGGAATTGGTGCACGCCGGCGCGACCGTGACTGCGCCGCGCATCATCCTGCGCACCCGAGTGGCGCGCCAGCTCATGCTGGGCGCGCGCTATCACCGGCTGGCGCTCGTGCTTTCGGTGATCGACAACGGCCCGGGCGTGCCCGAGGACATCCGCGAACGCATCTTCCACCCCCTGGTGACCGCGCGTGCCGGCGGCACCGGCCTGGGCCTGAGCCTGGCCCAGGATCTGGTTCAGCAACATGGCGGCATCATCGAGTTCGAGTCCCGGCCCGGGCACACCGAGTTCCGCCTGGTATTTCCGATGGAGCCGCTCTGATGGAGTCCGTATGGATCGTTGATGACGATCAGGCCATCCGCTGGGTACTCGAGAAAGCCCTGGCGCGCGCCGGCGTCACGACCCGCAGCTTCTCCAACGCGGCCGACGTGCTGGACGCGCTGTCGGAAGGCGCCCCGGCGGCGCTGGTTTCCGATATCCGGATGCCGGGCGGCGATGGCCTGGCGCTGCTGCGCCGCATCAAGACCACCCATGCCAGCCTGCCTGTGATCGTGATGACCGCCTACGCGGACCTGGACAGCACGGTCAGCGCTTTCCAGGATGGGGCTTTCGACTACCTGGCCAAGCCTTTCGATGTGAACGAGGCGGTAGCCCTGATCGAGCGCGCGCTGCGCGAATCCGAGCCGCCGGTCGAGGTCGCCGCCGCCGATGGGGCTGTGCAACCGTGGATGATGACGCAATCGTCTTCCACGGCCATGCAGGAAGTGTTCCGTGCCATCGGGCGTCTGGCGCAATCCAAGGTCACCGTGCTGATCACCGGCGAGTCCGGCACGGGCAAGGAACTCGTGGCGCGCGCGCTCCATGCGCACGGCGCGCGCGCCAGCGGGCCCTTCGTGGCGCTCAATGCGGCCGCGATCCCGCGTGATTTGCTGGAGGCTGAGCTGTTCGGCCACGAGCGTGGCGCCTTCACCGGCGCCAACACGCTGCGCCGCGGGCGTTTCGAGGAGGCGCACGGCGGCACGCTGTTCCTGGACGAGATCGGCGATATGCCGATCGAGTTGCAGACACGCCTGTTGCGCGTGCTGGCCGAGGGTGGCTTCTATCGGGTGGGCGGGTCGCAGTTGCTGCGTGTGGATGTGCGCATCGTGGCGGCCACCCACCAGCCGCTGGAGCAGCGGGTCGAGCAAGGGCTTTTCCGCGAAGACCTGTTCCATCGCCTGAACGTGATCCGCCTGCGTCTGCCGCCGTTGCGCGAGCGGACCGAGGATATTGCCGGACTGGCGCGTCATTTCCTGGCCTTGAGCGCGCGCACGCTGGGCGTGCCCGCCAAGCGGCTGACCAAGGATGCCATGGAGGCGCTGGCGCGCTTTGATTTTCCGGGCAACGTGCGCCAACTGGAAAATTTCTGTCACTGGATGACGGTCATGTCGGCCGGGCAGGTCATCGACCGCGACGATCTGCCTCCCGAGTTGCGTCAGTCCGTGGCACAGGTCGCCGCGCCCGGGCAGGGCGGCGACTGGCAGCGCGCCTTGCAACGCGAAGCGCAGCAACGCCTGGCCGCGGGCGAGCCAGCCTTGATGGCCAGCCTGACCCGTCAGTTTGAGACCATTTTGCTGGAAAGCGCCTTGCAGGCCACGCGCGGGCGGCGGGTCGAGGCTGCCGCCCGATTGGGCATCGGACGCAATACCATTACCCGCAAACTGCGTGAGCTCGGGCTCTCCGACGAACCAGAAAGCGAGCCATCCTAGGGAAACTACCCTGGTCCCGCGTGCCCAAGTCCGGGTATCATCCCGCCGCCTACTGGGCGGGGCGATGGTGACATCGGCGCGCCGCCCGCATCGCGCGCAGTGGCTGCCGCTGCTGCAGCGGCAAGCGTGATCCCTGGTTGAAAGCCTCCCGATTCTGCCCAAGCGGCAAGACAGGCCTGCGTTTGGGGCCTTTTCTTGCGTCACGCTGGCCAGAAGGGTTTCTGTCTGAAACAAAAGGCGTATGCTCTCAAACCTTGACGCTTGAAGTCGGGGCCCGCGCAGCAGGTTCGCCCTGTCAGGGGCAAATTGCGCGGCTTCGATGATCCAAATTCCGAGACCGACTATAAGGTGCTAACAACCATGCAATCCAAGACCAAGACGCTTCTGGCTGCCCTGATCGCGGCCGGCATCATTCCGGCGGCCAGCGCGGCCGACATCAAGCTGGGCGTGGCTGAGGCCCTGTCCGGCGGCGCTGCACAGTACGGTGCCTCCATCCGCAACGGCTTCGAGCTGGCTGCCGCCGAGATCAATGGCGAGGGCGGCATCAACGGCGACAAGATCGTGCTGGTGGTCGAGGACGAGCAGGGCAAGAAAGAAGAAGCCATCAACGTCTTCAAGAAGCTGATCTTCAAGGACAACGTGCTGCTGGTGTTCGGCCCCACGTTGTCGAACTCCGCCCAGGCTGCCGACCCGATCGCCCAGGCCTCCAAGGTCGTCGTTTTCGGCACCTCGAACACCGCCGATGGCATCACCACCATCGGCAATTATGTGTTCCGCAACTCGGTCACCGAGGCCGACGTGCTGCCGGCCACCATCTCCACCGTCAAGGAGAAGACCGGCCTGAAGAACGTGGCCGTGCTCTATGGCAATGACGACGTCTTCACCAAGAGCGGCTACGACAACTTCAAGAAGGCGCTGGAAGACCAGAAGATCCCCGTCACCACGACGGAAACCTTCGCCAAGGGCGACGTGGACTTCAAGGCCCAGCTCACCAAGATCAAGGGCACCAACCCCGACGCCATCGTGCTGTCGGCGCTGCTGGCCGAAGGCGCGCCCATCATGGTGCAGGCCCGCCAGCTTGGCCTGAACGTGCCGGTCATCGGCGGCAACGGCATGAACTCGGTCAAGATTTTTGATCTGGCTCCGGGCGGCGCTTCCAACAACCTGTGGATCGGTAGCCCCTGGTCGATCGAAAACCAGACCCCGCAGAACACCAAGTTCATCGACGCCTACAAGGCCAAGTTCGGCAACGCGCCCGACCAGTTCGCCGCCCAGTCGTACGACGCCCTGTACATCGTGGCCCAGGCCCTGAAGAACACCAAGTTCAGCGGCAACATCGCCAAGGACCGTGCGGCGCTGCGCGATGCCCTGCCCGGCGTGGAGTGGACCGGTGCGACCGGCCCCTTCAAGTTCCGCCAGGTCAATGACCGTGCCGGCAAGCCGGCCGGCTACGACGCCGATCAGGCGCCCATCGTGAGCGTGACCCGTGATGGCAAGTACGTCATCGAGAACTAAGCAGTAACGGGTCCCCTCGACCGAGGGATACGCCTTGCGGACGGCCAGGACGCCGTCCGCAAGGCGCTTTTGATTTGGAACGTCCCCAATGTTGGAACAACAATTCGTCAATGCCTTATCGCTTGGCGCGGTCTACGCGCTTTTTGCGTTGGGCTTCACGCTGGTTTTCGGCGTGCTCGGAGTCATCAACCTCGCGCATGGCGCGGTGTTCATGGTGGGCGCCTATGCGGCGCTGACCGTGGTCGAGCAGCTCTCGCTGCCGCTGTGGGCGGCGCTGGCGGTGGCTTTCATGGTGGCCGGCCTGACCGGCGTGCTGATTGATTACCTGGTGCTCAAGCCGCTGCGCAAGCGCAACGCACCGCACCTGATCCCCATGATCGCCACCATCGGCGTGGGCATCATCCTGAACAACACCGTTCAGGGCATCTTTGGCGCCAGCAATCTGCGCTTCCCGCACGGCACCGTGCCCGAGGAAGTGATCGAGATCGGCGGCATGCACCTGACCGTGATCGAGCTGGGCATCATTTTCCTGTCCTTTGCGCTGATGGCGGTGCTGATGTTCGTGATGCGCCGCACCCAGTTCGGTCGCGCGCTGCGCGCCATCGCCGAGTCGCCCAAGGCGGCCTGGCTGCTGGGCATCAACGTCGAGCGCCTGTTCATCACCACGTCGTTCGCTGCCGCTGCGCTGGGCGGCGTGGCGGGCGTGCTCATCGGCCTTTATTCCAATGCGCTCTTCCCGCTGATGGGCCAGCCCATGCTGCACAAGGGCATCGCGGTCATCATCCTGGGAGGCATGGGCGACATCCGTGGCGCCATGCTGGGCGGCCTGTTCCTGGGTTTCGCCGAGGTGCTGTCGGTGGCCTATATCGGCTCGACGATGCGGGATGCCGTGGCTTTCGGTCTGCTGTTCCTGATCCTGCTGGTGCGTCCGCAGGGCCTGTTCGGCAAAGTGGTTCAACGAAAGGCATAAGTGATGAGCGGATTCGAAAATTTCTGGGCCATTTATGGCAATCTGGTGCTCACGCTGGGCACCAACGCTTTGCTGGCGCTGTCGATCTGGCTGACGCTGGCCTGCGGCATGCTGGCCATGGCGAATGCCGCCTTCATGGGCATCGGCGCCTACGCGGCGGCGCTGCTCACCATGAACTACGAAGCTTCCTTTCCGCTGGCGCTGGCCGGCGGCATGGTGGCCCCGGCGATCGTGGCGGCGCTTATCGGGCTGCCAACCTTACGGCTGTCCGGGGTCTATCTGGCCATGGCCACACTGGGCTTTGGCGAGGTGGTGCGGGTGGTGGTGCTCAATACCGACTCCATCACCGGGGGGGCGCTGGGGCTTAACGGCATTCCGCAAATGACCGAGTGGTGGCACGTGCTGCTGGCGGTGGTGGTGGTGCTGTTCATTCTGTGGCGCATGCGCAAGTCCAAGGTGGGTCGCGCCTTTGACGCCATCCGTGGCGACGAGACCGCCGCCGGCCTGATGGGCATCGACGTGCGTTCCAACAAGATGCTCGCCTTCGTGGCCGGCGCGATGATTGCCGGCCTGGCCGGCGCGCTCAATGCCCACCTGACCTTTTTCATCGGGCCGAGCGAATATGGCTTTGACCGTGGCGTCGAGATCCTGACCATGGCCATCCTGGGCGGCATCGGCGGGCTGGCCGGTCCGGTGCTGGGCAGTGTCATCATCACCACGCTGCCCGAGCTGCTGCGCGGTTTTGCGGATTTCCGCCTGGTGGTCAACGGGGTGATCCTGGTGGTCATCGTGCTGTTCCTGCCGCAAGGCATCTGGGATCCGGCCCGCTTCAAGCGCTGGATGCGTCAGGGAGGCAAGCGCCATGCTTGAGTTGTCTCATATCTCCAAGAGCTTTGGCGGTCTGCACGTGCTGCATGACGTCAGTTTGTCGGTCCCCGAGGGCAGCATCTATGGCCTGATCGGGCCCAATGGCGCCGGCAAGACCACGGTGTTCAACCTGATCACCGGCCTGCTGCCGCCCAGCGGCGGTACGATCACCTTCAATGGCCAGAGCGTGCTGCGCCGTGCGCCGCACAACATTACCCGCATGGGAATTGCGCGCACCTTCCAGAACATCCGTCTGTTCAAGGAAATGACGCTGCTCGAAAACGTGGTGGTGGGTGCCTACCGGCACATGAACTACGGTTTCGCCAGTCTGTTGCTGGGTCTGCCGGGTTTTCGCGAGCATGAGCAGCGGGCCCGGGAACGCGCCCACGAACTGCTGAGCTGGATGCGGCTGGATCACAAGGCCAATGACCTGGCCGATAACCTGTCGTACGGCGAGCAGCGCCGTCTGGAGCTGGCGCGTGCGCTGGCCACCGAGCCCAAGCTGCTCCTGCTGGACGAACCGGTGGCCGGCATGAATACCGGCGAGCGCGCCGAACTGATGAACGAGATCTTCGCCATCCGCGACCGCGGCTACACCATTCTCATGATCGAGCACGATATGCGCTTCGTCATGGGGCTGTGCGAAGAGATCGCGGTGCTGAACTTCGGCAAGATCATCGCGCGCGGCGGCCCCGACGCCATTCGCAACAACGAACAGGTCATCGAGGCTTATCTGGGCCGCGAAGACGATGAGGACGAAGACACCGAAGCGGCGCCCGGGCGCGCCGCGCGCGCGGAGGAAGCACAATGAGCGCCATGCTGGAAGTCCGCGGGCTGGAAGTCAACTACGGTCACATCGAGGCGGTACGCGGCATCGACCTGGACCTGAACCAGGGTGAAATCACCGCCTTGGTGGGCGCCAACGGCGCCGGCAAGTCCACCACTTTGCTGGCGCTCTCTGGGCTGCTGCCCAAGGCGCGCGGCCGCGTCACGTTCGAGGGCGAGGACATCACCCAACTGCCGCCGCATCAGCTGGTGGCGCGTGGCATCGTGCAGGTGCCGGAAGGGCGCGCGATTCTCACCACCATGACGGTGCTCGAGAATCTTGAGCTGGGCGCCTACCGGCGCGGGCTGAAGCACATTGCTTCTGACCTGGAGTACGTCTTCAACCTGTTTCCCCGGCTCAAGGAACGCATCAACGGCATGGCCGGCAACCTTTCCGGCGGCGAGCAGCAGATGCTGGCTATCGGGCGGGCGCTGATGGCCAAGCCGCGCGTGCTGCTGCTTGATGAGCCCTCGATGGGGTTGGCCCCGATCGTGGTGCAGGAGATTTTCCGCTCGCTGCGCGCCATCAACGCCGACGGCTTGACGCTCTTTCTGGTAGAGCAGAACGTGCGCCAGGCGCTCAAGATTGCGCAGTACGGCTACGTGCTCGAGAATGGCGCGATGGCTTTACAAGGCACCGGCCGCGAGCTGCTGGGTCATCCGCGCGTGCTCGAGGCGTATCTGGGCGCCTGAGCCTGGCGGGTCCTGCCGGCATGCACGGAGCGCGAGCCCCCTCCTGTCACAGACGGGAGGGGGCTCGCGGCTTTCGGGCTCTGGCTGGGGGGTGCCGCCGGCCAAAGCCAGGGGCTGCCGCTGGCAGGCATGGATCACTCGGCGGACGCTTCCAGCCGCACGCCCAGCAGGCTTTCGCACAGACGTGGCGATTGCAGCCGTTGCAGCCACCATTGCAGGGCCCGCCCGGGCTGGCCGGCACGCCAGGCGTACAGCACCTGTTCGGTGGGCGTGATCACGTCCTCCACCTCGCACAGCACGAGCTGGCCCCGCGCGATGGCCGTTGCAGCCAGCGTCAAGGGCAGAAAGC
This sequence comes from Bordetella trematum, assembly GCF_900078335.1. Taxonomy (GTDB): domain Bacteria; phylum Pseudomonadota; class Gammaproteobacteria; order Burkholderiales; family Burkholderiaceae_B; genus Bordetella; species Bordetella trematum. The sequence continues at coordinate 271,249 of NZ_FKBR01000006.1, read as the reverse complement.
CGCAACCTAGGCCTTGGATCTGCGCCTGTAGCTTGGCGCGCATATTGGGCATGACGATGCGTCGCTGGCTGTCCAGCAAGCCGCGCGTGCCCGGCGGCAGATCGCGTGCCGTATCGGCCACCACGATGGCGCAATGGGCGGCGATGTCCTGCGCGCTCAATGCGCGCGGCAGCCCGGCCAGCGGATGCTCGGGCGCCACGCAAAAGCCGAATTGGGTTTGCCCCATGGCCAGACTGCGATAGGCCCCGGCCGGTGCGGTGGCGGCATCGGCGCCGATCACCAGATCGGCTCGCCCGCTGGCCAGTGCGTCCCAGGTGCCGCTGAGCACTTCCTCGGAAAACTGCAGAGTGGTCCCACCGGCTTCGCTCTCGAAGTCGCGCACAAGGTCGAACAGCGGTTCCCAGGGCAGCACGGCGCTGACGGCGATGCGCAATTCGACTTCCCAGCCGGTCGCCACGCGGCGTACGCGGCAGGCCAGTTCATCCAGCGATTGCAACAGCAGCCGGCCATCCTTGAGCAGCGTTTCTCCGGCCGGCGTGAGCCGGGCGCGCTGGCCGCTGCGATCGAACAGCAGCACATCGAGACGATCTTCCAGCTTGCGCACCGAGTAGGTGACAGCCGACGGCACCTTGCCCAGTTCGCGCGCCGCACGGGCAAAACTGCCGTGACGGGCAATGGCATCGACCATCAGCAGCAGGTCGGGCGTGATGGCGCCCGGCGCGGGCGTATGGGAAAGCGTGGGAGACATTGGTATTCAAATTATTTGAATGACATCTTCAATTCTAGGCCACCCTGCGGTGGCATCCAAGCTTGATAATGGTCTTCATAGGCAACACATCGGGCGTTTTCCTCAAGTGAATCGACCGGCTGTGTATTCAAATTATTGAAATCAGGAGGGCATCATGCTCACGCTGCGCCCGGCCGCTGACCGCGGCCACGCCAACCATGGCTGGCTCGACACTCACCATACTTTTTCTTTCGCCAACTACTACGACCCGGCCCACATGGGCTTCGGGCCGCTGCGTGTCATCAACGACGACCGGATCGCGGCGGGCAGGGGGTTCGGCACGCATGGACACCGGGATATGGAGATCATCACCTATGTCCTGGAAGGCGCCGTAGCGCACAAGGACAGCATGGGAACGGGTTCGGTCATCCGCCCGGGAGACGTTCAGCGTATGAGCGCCGGACGCGGGGTGCTGCATTCGGAGTTCAATCCGCAGCCCGATGCGCCCACGCATATGCTGCAGATCTGGATCGAACCGGACGTCACGGGGATCGAGCCCGAGTATGACCAGAAGACTTTCGACGAAGCCAGCAAGCGCGGCCGCCTCTGTCTGGTCGCTTCGCCCGACGGCGCACAGGGGTCGATGAGATTGCACCAGGATGTCCGTTTGTACGCGGGGCTTTTCGACGGTCAGGAGCAGGCGGAACTGCCGCTGGCGGCGGGACGCCGGGCCTGGGTCCACCTGGCGCGCGGCCGGCTGACGGTCAATGGGCAGGTGTTGAACGCCGGCGACGGGTTGGCCGTGCAAGCCGAGAGTCGTTTGCTTCTGAGCGCAGGCGAGGCGGCCGATGTACTGGTGTTTGATTTACCCTAAAGTAAGACCCAAAGATGCTGGCGGGGCAAGGTGCTCCGCCAGCCGGCATCCCGACTTCCCTGGAGAACCTAGCATGTCTCATCCCGAATCCGTGTCGCCGCTGGAGACCGTGGTTGTTCCCCGCAGCAGCGACCTGGGCGACCTGCAGGTCCGCCGCGCGCTGCCTTCCGCGCAGCGGCGGATGGTGGGTCCCTTTGTCTTTCTCGACGAAATGGGCCCGGTTACCTTTGGCGCAGGCCAGGGCCTGGATGTGCGTCCGCACCCGCACATCGGGCTGTCCACGGTAACGTATCTGTATGAGGGCGGTATCGTGCACCGTGATGGCGCAGGCCATGTGCAGACCATTTTGCCGGGCGAGGTCAACTGGATGACGGCTGGGCGCGGCATCGTGCACTCCGAGCGTTCTTCGCCGGAAAGCCGTCAGGCGCCGCAGCAACTCTTCGGCCTTCAGTTCTGGGTAGGTCTGACCCGCGAGCACGAAGAAACCGAACCGGGCTTCTGGCACCATGGCCGCGACGCGCAGCCTGTGGTCGAAGGCGAGGGCGTAAGCGCCCAGATTGTCGCCGGCAGCCTGTTCGGCAAGACCTCGCCGGTCAAGACCTTGTCGCCTTTGTTCCTGGGAGATGTGCGCATGCGAGCCGGGGCCCGGTTGGAGCTGCCGGCCGAGCACGAGGAGCGTGCCGCCTACCTGACGCAGGGCAGCGTGGCGGTCGACGGGCAGCGTTTCGAGGCGGGCCGTCTGCTGGTGTTCAAGGCGGGCTGTCCTATCACGATCCGTGCCGAAAGCGAGGCGCGTTTTGCGCTGCTGGGGGGCGAACCCTTGGATGGCCCGCGTTTCATCTGGTGGAACTTCGTGTCCAGCCGCAAGGAGCGCATCGAGCAGGCCAAGCACGACTGGCAGCAGGGGCGATTCAATCAGGTGGTGCCCGGCGACGAAACCGAGTTCATTCCCTTGCCTGAACCCCGTTCCTGAGGGAGGGGGCAGCCGCGGCCTATTCGCGTCCGCGCGAGTAGGCCGCCTCGCGTTGCGCCTGCAGCGTTTCGCGGCGGATGTAGTCGCGCACGAAGTCGCTGGCCGGCGCATGACGCAGGTTATAGGGGCTGTCCCATTGCATCAGCTCGCCCTGGGCCATGATGCCGATCTGGTCGGCGATGGCGAAAGCTTCGGCCTGGTTGTGGGTGACCAGTATCGCGGTATGGCCGGTGGCAGTGAGGATTTCCCGAACCTCGAAGGCCAGTCGTTCGCGCGTGTCCACATCGAGGTTGGAGAACGGTTCGTCCAGCAGCAACAGCTCCGGCGAAGGTGCCAGGGCGCGTGCCAGCGCAACCCGTTGCTGCTGCCCGCCGGAAATCTCGTGCGGATAGCTATGCGCGACATGGCCCAGGCCCACCAGATCGAGCATTTCGGCCACGCGCTGGCGCTGCGCCTCGCGCGTCTGGCGACGCAGCCCGAAAGCCACGTTCTGCGACACGGTCAGGTGCGGAAACAAGGCGTAATCCTGAAACATCATGCCGACATTGCGCTTTTCGGGCGCGACTTGTTCGGATTCCGAAGACAGGACACGCCCCCCCAGGGAGATGGACCCGGCGCGCAGCGGTTCGAAGCCGGCGATGGCGCGCAGCACCGTGGTCTTGCCGCAGCCCGACTCTCCCAGCAGGCAGCCGATCTGGCCGGCCGGCAAGGTCAGGCTCAGGTCCTTGACCACCGATTTGAGGCCTTGCGGGGTGTCGTAGGCCAGGGCGAGATGAGCGAGTTCTAGCAGCTTGGGCACGAGGTCAATGTCCCATCTTGAGGTTGGTGCGGGCAAGCAGGATCACCGGCAGCAGGCCGGCCACCACGATGGTCAGGGCCGCCACGGCGCCTTCCTCGTAGGTGCCCCGTGCCGCTTCCGCATAAAGCCAGGTCGCCAGAGTGTCGAAATTGAGCGGCCGCAGCAGCAGCGTGGCCGGCAGTTCCTTCATGGTGTCCACGAAGACGAGCAGGGCGGCGGCGGCCAGGGCAGGGCGCAGCAGCGGCAGGTGCACCCGCCGCAGCGTGCTGCTGGGAGTCTCGCCCAGCAGACGCGAGGCCTGCTCCAGCGAGGGCGGAATGCGTGCCAGCCCGGCTTCCACGCCGCCGGCCGAGATGGCCAGAAAGCGGATCGCATAGGCGCCGACCAGCGCGGCAATGCTGCCCATGAGCAACATGCCCGGAAAGCCGAAGAGATCTCCAGCCAGACGATCGATGGCGGCAAACGGCGCCAGCAATCCGATGGCCAGTACCGTGCCCGGTACGGCGTAGCCCAGGCTGGCCACGCGAGCGCAGACTCGCGCCAGACCTGCGCCGGGCCCCAGGTTGCGTGCCGCCCAGGCCACCGCCAGGCCGCCGAGGACCGTCAGGACCGTGGCGCAGCCGGCCACCAGCAGGGTATTGCCCAGGCTGGAGAGCAACTGTTCGGACACGGCGCCAACCAGGTGCAGGCGCTTGTAGGTTTCGGCCACCAGATAGAGCGCCGGGGCCACAAAGCCCACGACCACCGGGGTCCAGCCGAGCACAACGGCCACGGCGGCCGCCGTCCCGCGCAGGCGTTGCGGCTGCATGGGCCGCATGCGCTGAGTGTTGGCATAGCGTTGGCGCTTGCGCCCGCGCCGCTCCAGCAGCACCAGGGCCACCACGAAGGCCAGCATGGTCAGGGCGATCTGGGCAGCGCTGGCCAGATCGGAGCGCGTCACCCAGGTGGTGTAGACCGAGACGGTGAGGGTTTGCACGCCCAGGAATTCGGAGGCGCCGATATCGTTGAGGGTCTCCAGCAGGGCCAGACTCACACCCACGGCGATGGCCGGCCGGGCCAGCGGCAGCGCAACGCGGAAGAACACCCCCCAGCGCCCGGCTCCCAGCGTGCGCGCAGCCTCGATCAGGCTGGCCGCCTGCGTCATGAACATGACGCGCGTGCTGAGATACACGTAGGGATACAGCACGAAACCCAGCACGAAGATGGCGCCGCCGATGGAGCGCAGGTCCGGCAGGCGGAACTGGCGCGGGCTGTCGTAGCCCAGCAGGTCGCGCAGCGTGGACTGGATCGGGCCGATCGGATGCAGCAGATCGAGATAGGCGAAGGCGATGATATAGGTCGGCACCGCCAGCGGCAGCAGCAAGGCCCAGACCAGGGTCTTGCGGGAGGGGAAATCGTAGGCAGCGACGAGCCAGGCGGCCCCGGTACCCAGCAGGGTCACCAGTACGCCGACGCCGGTCAGCAGCAAGGCGGTGTTGGCCAGGGCCTGCGGCAGCACGTAGCGTGCGAGGTGGTTCCAGTGCGACAGGTCAGAGTCGAAAGCCCACCATCCCAGGCTGATCAGGGGCGCCAGGACGGCGAGTGCAACCAGGACGGCTGCCAGCAGCCAACCCCGGCCGCGCAGGCCGGCGCCGGAAAACCGAGCCAGAGTGAATTTGGACATCATCAGCGAAAAGCACAAAGCGGCCTGTGGGGCCGCCCTGTGGTGTTGGCGATGGCGAGCATGGACTCGCCGAAGGCATCCGGCCGGACTGGGCCGGCCGGAATTCTAACCCGCCATGGCGGATCAGTTGTCGAAGCCGACCTTGTCGACCAGTTCGCTGGCCTGTTTGCGGAACTTGGCGATCTCGGCCACGGGCAGGGCGTCGATCTCGAGCGTGCCGAAGCTGGCGACCACGGGGTCCAGCTTCACGCCCTTGCGCACGGGGTACTCGTAATTGGCCTGGGCGTAGAGCGTCTGGGCCGGTTCGGAAACCAGGTACTCCATCAGCTTGACGGCGTTGTCCTTGTTCGGGGCATGCGCGGCCACGGCTGCGCCGCTCACGTTGACGTGGGTGCCCTTGGACTTGGCGAAGGTCGGGCGCACGACGTTGATGGCATCGCCCCATTTGCGGGCATCGGTGCCGGGCTGGGCGTTTTTCATCTGGCCGACATAGTAGGCATTGGCCAGGCCGATGTCGCAGATGCCGCCAAGGATGTCGCGCGCCACGTCGCGGTCGCCGCCGGCGGCCTTGCGGGCCAGGTTTGCCTTGACGCCGCGCAGCCACTTCTCGGTGGCCTCGGCGCCGTCGTGGGCGATCATGGCCGCGACCAGGGCAGTGTTGTAGGGATGCTGGCCAGAACGGATGCAGACCTTGCCCTTCCACTTGGGATCAGCCAGATCTTCGTACTGGAAGGCATCCAGCTTCATGTCTTTGTCGACGTACAGCACGCGGTCGCGCAGGGAGAGGGCATACCACTGGCCCTTGTCGCCGCGCAGGTTGGCAGGGATCACGCTGTCGAGGGTTTCGGACTTGATGGGCTGGGTGACGCCGCCGTCGACCAGATCGACCAGGTTGCCGATGTCGACCGTCATGAGGATGTCGGCCGGCGACTTGTCGCCCTCGGCCTTGACGCGCTCAAGCAGGCCGTCCTTGACGAAGACGGTGTTGACCTTGATGCCGGTATCCTTGGTGAAAGCATCCAGCAGGGGCTGAACCAGTTTGGGCTCGCGCGTGGTGTAGAGGCTGACCTCTTCCGCTGCGCTGGCCTGATAGGACAGCGAGGCCGCGCCGGCAAGCATGAGCGTGCGCAACAGGGTGTTCAGGGCGGGGCGCTTGAACGTCATCGAAGGATCTCCGGCTGTTGACGCCCGGGGCGGGCGTCGTATCGAAAATGATTATCAAGACGCGAACGATATCAGGAACACTCTCGCTGTTCAACAGAATGTCAGCGTTGCGGACCAGATCCTAGGCGGTCGCTCCGCAGGGGCGGACCCCCGGTTTGAGGCATATCGGTATAACGAACAAATGAGAGCAATTATCAGGTAGATGGAGTAAACTCAGGGCTTACCCTAGGCTTAAAACTGCTGTCTGGCACGCTCCGTCTAGCACTCATGTGTGCCGCCCTGAAAAAATATGGCTGCTTTCAATACTGAGCGCGTGCTGAGCGTGCACCACTGGAACGACACCCTTTTCTCCTTCACCACGACCCGTGACAGCGCCTTGCGTTTTCACAATGGTCACTTCGTGATGATCGGCCTGGAAGTCGAAGGCAAGCCGCTGATGCGTGCCTATAGCATCGCCAGCGCCAACTACGAAGAAAACCTCGAATTCCTCAGCATCAAGGTTCAGGATGGCCCGCTCACCTCGCGGCTGCAACACCTCAAGGAAGGCGACAACATTCTGGTGAGCCGCAAGCCCGTCGGCACCCTGGTGGTCGATGACCTGCGCCCCGGCAAGCACCTGTACCTGTTCGCCACGGGTACTGGCCTGGCCCCCTTCATGAGCATCATCAAGGACCCCGAGGTCTACGAGCGCTTCGACAAAGTGGTGCTGCTGCACGGCGTTCGCTTCGTCAGCGAGTTGGCCTATGCCGACTACATCGAGCGCGAGCTGCCAGAGAACGAGTTCTTCGGCGACATGCTGCGCGGCAAACTCATCTATTACCCCACCGTCACGCGCGAACCTTTCCGCAACCAGGGCCGCCTGACGGAACTGGTCGAGAGCGGCAAGCTCTTCGAGGACATCGGCCTGCCGCCGCTGGATCCGGCCACCGATCGCGCCATGATCTGCGGCAGCCCCCACATGCTGGCCGATATCCGCGCCATGCTGGATGCGCGCGGCTTCGAGGTGTCTCCCGGCGTTGGCGAAGCGGGCGATTATGTCTACGAGCGCGCCTTCGTCGACAAATAATCCGCCGCTCCCGCGACAACAGGCAATGCCGGCACTCCCTTGCCGGCATTTTTTGTTGGACCGTGTCCCGCAAGGGCGTGCCGGGTGGCGGTTGCGCTGCAGGCAATGGCATCATGATCAGGCCCTCAGGCAAGCCGTTTCGGCATACAATTTCGCAAACACCTATTACTGTTCAAGCGTCGATAGGAATGTTTATCCCTCACCAAGGAGCCGCTTTATGAGCAAAGAGATCATCCATACCGATGCGGCCCCGGCCGCCGTGGGTCCGTATTCGCAGGCCGTGGCCGTCTCGGGCAGCAAGACTGTCTACCTGTCGGGCCAGATCGGGCTGGAGCCGGGCAGCGGCGAGCTGGTGTCGGAGAACTTCGACGCTCAGGTGCGTCAGGCCTTCGCCAACATGGAAGCCGTCATCAAGGAAGCCGGCGGTACGTTGAACAACATCGTCAAGCTGACGCTGTTTCTCACCGACCTGAGCCGCTTCACGGCTGCCAACGCCATCATGGCCGAACTGATCCCGCAGCCGTTCCCGGCGCGCTCGACCATCGGTGTGGCCAGCCTGCCCAAGGGCGCGCAGTTCGAGGTCGAGGCCATTCTGGTTCTCTGATCCCGATCCGGCAGCCCATGCCTGCACCAAGCCAGCCAGCCAAGGCCGTCAAGCCCGCCGCCGGCAAGCCAGCCGGCGCGCACTCAGATACTGCGCGCCGACTGCAAAGCCTGGGCCTGCACGCGTCCGAGGACTTCGTGCTGCATCTGCCGCTGCGTTACGAGGATGAAACGCAGATCACTCCGATCTCGGCTTTGCGGCCCGGTATGGCCGCGCAGGTCGAAGGCGAGATTCTGCGCTCGGAAGTGCTCTATCGGCCGCGCCGCCAGCTGACTGCGGTCATTGCCGACGAAAGCGGCGAACTGCAACTGCGTTGGCTGAACTTTTACCCTAGTCAGCAGAAGCAGTTGCAGGCCGGGCACCGCCTGCGCGCGCGTGGCGATGTGCGCGGCAGCCTTTTCGGGCGCGAGATGGTGCACCCGCGCATGACGCGTGCCGATGCCGAACTGCCCACGGCCCTGACTCCCGTCTATCCCAGCACCGAAGGGCTTGCCCAGCCGGTGTTGCGGCGCGCCGTGACGCAGGCTTTGCAGCAGGTCGAGCTGCACGACACGCTGCCCGAGGCGCTGCGCGCAAAGCTGGCGCTGATGTCTTTCGGCGACGCGGTACGCCTGCTGCACGCCCCGCCGCCCGGCACGTCCCAGCAGGCGCTGCTGGAGCGCACGCATCCGGCCTGGCAACGCATCAAATTCGACGAGCTGCTGGCGCAGCAGTTATCCCTGGCCGCGGCGCGCGCGGCGCGCCGCGACAAGCGGGCGCCGCCCATGCCGCCGGATACAGCCGCCGATGGCCTGGTGGCCAGACTGTATGGGGCCTTGCCCTTCACACTGACCGGTGCGCAGCAACGCGTAGTGGCCGAAATCGCCGAAGATCTGGCCCGGCCTTTCCCCATGCATCGTCTGCTGCAGGGCGATGTCGGCAGCGGCAAGACCGTGGTGGCCGCGTTGGCGGCGGCCCAGGCCATTGCCAACGGCTTTCAGGTGGCCCTGATGGCCCCCACCGAAATCCTCGCGGAGCAACATTTCCGCAAACTCGCGGCCTGGCTGGAACCTTTGGGGGTGAAGGTGGCATGGCTGAGCGGCAGCCTGGCCGCCAAGGCCCGCCGGCAGGCCGTTGCCGACGCCGAGTCGGGCGAAGTGCAACTGGTGGTCGGCACCCAGGCGTTGATCCAGGATACGGTCAGTTTCCGTCGCCTGGGGCTTTCTATCGTGGACGAGCAGCATCGTTTCGGTGTCGGCCAGCGGCTGGCGCTCAATCGCAAGGGCGAGGAGGACACCGGGCATGTCGTGCCCCACCAGCTCAACATGAGCGCCACGCCCATTCCGCGCACGCTGGCGATGACGTTTTTCGCGGACCTGGATGTTTCGGTGATCGACGAATTGCCGCCCGGGCGTACGCCGGTCATCACCAAACTGCTGTCCGAGGCCCGTCGCGACGAACTGATAGCGCATATCGCCCAGGCTGCCCGCAGTGGCCGTCAGGCCTATTGGGTCTGTCCGCTGGTCGAGGAGAGCGAGGCGCTGCAGCTGCAGACTGCCGTCGACACCTATGACGCCATGCGCACCGATCTGCCCGATTTGCGCATCGGCCTGGTGCATGGACGCTTGCCGCAAGCCGAGAAAGCTGCCGTGATGGAGGCTTTCCGCGCCGGCGAGGTGGATCTGCTGGTGGCGACCACCGTGATCGAGGTCGGGGTGGACGTGCCCAACGCCTCCCTGATGGTGATCGAGCACGCCGAGCGCTTCGGGCTGGCGCAGCTGCACCAGTTGCGCGGACGGGTAGGGCGTGGTCAGGCCGAGTCGGTGTGCGTGCTGGTGTACCAGACGCCGCTGTCGCAGGTGGCCCGCGAACGCCTGCGGGCCATGTTCGAAACCACCGATGGATTCGAGATCGCGCGGCGGGACCTCGAACAACGCGGACCGGGAGAATTTCTCGGAACGCGTCAGTCGGGCATGGCGTTGCTGCGCTTTGCCGATATGGAACAAGACCTCGCGCTGGCCGAGGCGGCGCGCGAGGCAGCGGTGCAGCTGCGCAAACAGGCGCCGCAGGCTGTCCAGGCCCATCTGGCGCGCTGGATGCGCGGCCGGGAAGATTTCCTGCGTACTTGAAACGGCACATCGATGCCTGCCGCCCCTCGGGGCACACTTTCCAGGAGCCGAAGCAATGACCCTGACCGAATTGAAATACATCGTGGCGGTCGCACGCGAACGCCACTTCGGGCGTGCGGCCGAGGCCTGTTTCGTCAGCCAGCCGACCTTGTCGGTAGCGATACGCAAGCTGGAGGACGAACTGGGCGTCACGCTCTTCGAGCGGGGCGGCTCCGAGGTCGGTGTCACGCCCATCGGGCAGCGCATCGTGGCGCAGGCTCAGAAAGTGCTCGAGGAAAGCGCCAGCATCAAGGAGATCGCCCGCCAGGGGCATGATCCTCTGGCCGGGCCGCTGCGCGTCGGCGTCATCCATACCATCGGGCCTTATCTGCTGCCGCGGCTGGTGCCCGAGCAGATCGCCCGCACGCCGCAAATGCCTCTGCTGCTGCAGGAGAATTTCACCCTGAGGCTGGTGGAACTGTTGCGTCAGGGCGAGATCGACTGCGCCATCATGGCCTTGCCGCTGCCCGAGGCCGGGCTGGTGACCCAACCCCTGTATGACGAACCGTTCGTGGTGGCCGTGCCCCACGAGCACGAGTGGGCCAGGCGCCAGGCCATCGATGCGCAGGATCTGAAACAGCAGACCATGCTGCTATTGGGCAGCGGCCACTGTTTTCGCGACCAGGTGCTGGAAGTCTGTCCGGAGCTGTCGCGCTTTGCCGCCACCAGCGACGGTATTCAGCGCACCTTCGAGGGCTCCTCCCTGGAGACCATCCGCCATATGGTCGCCGCCGGCATCGGCGTGACGGTGCTGCCGGTGACGGCCGTGCCCGAGCATCCTGCCGCCAAGAGTCTGCTGAGCTACGTGCCCTTCAAGGGCGAACCGCCGGTACGTCGCGTGGTGCTTGCCTGGCGGCGCAGCTTTCCGCGCCTGGCTGCGGTCGAGGCGCTGGCGCAGGCCGTCTATGCTTGTGGCTTGCCCGGAGTGACCATGCTCGATGGCGAAGCGCTGGCGACCCAGGCCGATGTGAACTGACAACGCGCCGGTCGTGTCATGCGGCGGCTGTCGCCGTGTCACGAGCGCGGTGGTATTCTTGACTGATCCTCAACCAGGTTAAGGAGCACGGTATGGCAAAGACTTCCAAAGGCAGCGCCAGCGCGCCGCGTATCAATATCGGGATTTCCGACAAGGATCGCGCCGCTGTTGCGGGTGAGCTGGCCAAACTGCTGGCTGACTCGTATTCGCTCTACCTGATGACGCACAATTTCCATTGGAACGTCACCGGGCCGCTTTTCAATACGCTGCACAACATGTTCATGACGCAGTACACGGAAGAGTGGGGCGCGCTTGACGCCATCGCCGAACGTATCCGCGCCCTGGGCCACTATGCGCCGGGCACCTACCGCGAGTATGGCAAACTGACTTCGATCGAAGAACCGAGCGACATCCCCGAGGCCCTGGAAATGGTGCGCATGCTGGTCAAGGGTAACGAAGCCGTGGCCCAGACCGCCCGCGCCGCCTTCGAAAAGGCCGATGCCGCCAACGACCAGCCTACCGCCGACCTGCTCACCCAGCGGCTGGACGTCCATGAAAAGAATGCCTGGATGCTGCGCAGCCTGTTGCAGTAAACCGTTAGCCTGAGTCCGCCCCGCCGCGCGCTTGCCCGGCGGGGCGTTTTCATTTCAGGGCAGGGGAAGCCCGCCCCTGAGCCTGGCGTTGGTGACGGTGCACGCATGGCGGCCAGCCGGGTCGCCGGCCGGTTTCGGCGCTTGGGGTCGTCTCGGAGGCGGCGCCGTTACACGCCAGACGGCACGCCGGCGTAGCGCGGCCAACAACTTCAGGCCCTGAGGCCATTCACCCAGGCCGCTGTCGGCGTTGATGTGGCCTGCCGCGGGCAGGATTACCAGGCGGCTGCTCCAATCGCGCGCGAACCGCTCGGCCCGGGGCAGGCTGCAGTAGGGGTCATTGTCGCTGGCGACCACCACGCTCTGAAAGGGCAACGGCCGGCGGGGCGCGGGCGCGAAGTCCCGCAGACAGACCGGGGTGTCGGGTTGCTCGACATCGGGCGGGGCCACCAACAGGGCGGCGGCTACGCGAGCGTGCAAGGCAACGGGCAGGCCGGCGCTGACCAGGCAGCCCAGGCTGTGGGCGATCAGCAGCACAGGCCAGGGCGCCTCGTCGACAGCCTGGGCCAGACTCTGGATCCAGGCGGCGCGCGAAGGGTTCTGCCAGTCGTGCTGCTGCAGGCGGCGGACGTTGGGCAGGCGCTCGGCCCAGAGGGTCTGCCAATGCCGGGGGCCGGAGTTCTTCCAGCCGGGGACAAGGATAGTTTGCAGTCTCATGCGGCCATGTTGCCCGCCACGCCTGCTGACTCCAACGACTATCTTTGTCCTTGTATATGCCGCTGGAGTTATTAACGGACCGCCCGCTCCCAGGGCATACCCGGCTCTCGGCGAGCAGGGCCTTCGGTGTATGCTTGGGCTGCAAAGGCAGCCGCTGCGGCGCTTGCCCAAGATCAACGAAGATAAGCAACAGAAGGAGAGAGCCCCCATGAAAACGCATTTCCGTTTGACCCCCGTGCTGGCCGCTTGCGGCCTCGCGATGGGGCTGGCTTTTGGCGGCGCGCAGGCGCAAACCATCAAGATCGGCGTGGTCGGCCCGACCACGGGGCCGGTGACGCAGTACGGGGACATGGTGCGCGAAGGGGTCGACACCGCGATCGAGGTGATCAATGCCTCGGGCGGCGTCAACGGCGCCAAGCTGGAGGCCGTGGTGATCGACGATGGCTGCGAGCCCAAGCAGGGGCCGGTAGCCGCCAACCGCGTTGTCAACGAGAAGATCGGCTTCGTGGTTGGCCACGTGTGCTCGGGCGCCACCATCGCCGCCACCGACATCTATAACAACGAAGGCGTGATCATGATCACGCCCTCGGCCACCGCGCCGGCCGTCACCGAAGGCAAGGATTACGAGTTCATCTTCCGCACCATCGGGCGCGACGACCAGCAAGGCCCGGCCGCGGCCAAGTTCATCCTCGACAAGATCAAGCCCGGCAATGTGGCGGTGCTGCATGATAAGCAGTCGTATGGCCAGGGCATTGCCACGGCGGTCAAGAACGACCTCGAGAAGGGCGGCGTCAAGGTGGCGGTGTTCGAGGGGATCAATGCCGGTGACAGCGACTTCTCGGCGGTGATCACCAAGCTCAAGAGCAACGGCGTGGACTTCGTCTACTACGGTGGTTATCACCCCGAAATGGGCCTGCTGATGCGTCAGGCCGCCGAGCAGGGCGTCAAGGCCCGCTTCATGGGCCCGGAGGGCGCGGGCAACCCGGACATCAATGCCATCGCCGGCGATGCGGTCGAGGGCATGCTGGTGACGCTGCCGGCCGATTTCACCCAGAACCCGGACAACGCTGCCATCGTCAAGGCCTTCCAGGACAAGAAGCGCAATCCCAATGGCGCTTTCCAGATGACGTCCTACGCTGCTACGCAAGCCATTGCCGACGGCATCAAGGGCGCCGGCAGCACCGATCCGGAGAAGGTGGCCAAGTACCTGCACTCCAACACCTTCCAGACCCCGATCGGCAAGACCTCCTGGAACAAGCAGGGCGACCTGAACGACTTCGAGTTCGAAGTCTTTACCTGGCACAAGGACGGCAGCAAGACGCGCTTCCAGTAAGCCGCGTTTAGGTGCCAGTCCATGGCGCCTGCCGCCCCGGATGCTTCGCGGCATCCGGGGCTTTTTTTTGCACAAAGCTGTCGTGGCGCGCTAGAAATCCGGCACCCGTCGGCCAGTGTCGGCGTCGAACCAGTGCAGGGGATGGCGGGCGTCGGGGCCGATTTCCACTTGCTGTCCGACCTGCATGGCGGTTTGGCCTGGGTCGCGCGTGGCGCAGCGCAGTACCAGGCGGGTGGCGCCGTGGCGTAGGTGCAGAAGTTGCTCCGATCCGAGGGTTTCGATCATCTCGATCTCGCCGCCAATGCCGGGAGCGCCGAGCACCATGTGTTCGGGGCGCATGCCGAGGATGAGGCGGCGTGCGCGCAGGGCCGCCGGCACCGCCTGGGAGGACAGCCCGAGGCGGGCGCCTTCGGCATGGCGGACCGTGCCGTCTGCGGCGATATCGACGGGGATCAGATTCATGGGGGGCGAGCCGATGAAGGCTGCCACGAAGGTCGAGGCGGGCCGTTCGAAGACTTCTGCCGGCGTACCGATCTGTTCTGCGTGCCCCTGGTTCATGACCACCATGCGATGGGCGAGCGTCATGGCTTCGACCTGATCGTGGGTGACATAGAGGCTGGTGGTGTTCAGACGCCGCTGGAGTTTCAGGATCTCCAGGCGCATGGTCACGCGCAGCTTGGCGTCCAGGTTGGAGAGCGGCTCGTCAAACAGGAATACCTTGGGTTCGCGCACGATGGCGCGCCCCATGGCCACGCGTTGGCGCTGCCCGCCGGAGAGTTGGCGGGGACGGCGCTCCAGCAGGGCCTCCAACTCCAGTATGGCGGCCGCTTCCTTGACCCGCTGGGCGATCTCGGCACGCGTCAGGCCGCGTATCCTCAACCCATAGGCCATGTTGTCGTAGACCGACATGTGGGGGTAGAGGGCGTAGTTCTGGAACACCATGGCGATGTCACGCTCGGCCGGCTCGCGCAGGTTCACGGATTGGCCGTCAATGAGGATATCTCCGCCGCTGGGTTGTTCCAGGCCCGCGACCAGGCGCAACAGAGTGGACTTGCCGCAACCGGATGGCCCGACGATCACGATGAACTCACCGTCTTCAAGGTCCAGATCGATGCCATGAAGAATGGGCGCGCCGCCGGGATAGGATTTCTGCAGTTTACGTAGGGACAGGGTTGCCATGAGAGAGGAGCGGTCGGGAAGGGGAAAGGCAGGGGCGGCGGTTACTTTTCGCTGTCGACCAGACCGCGCACGAACCACTTCTGCATCAGGATGACGACCAGCGCCGGCGGCAGCATCGCCAGCATGGCGGTTGCCATGGTGAGGTTCCATTCGGTGACGCTGTCGCCGCCGCTGATCATGCGTTTGATGCCGATCACCACGGGGTACATGTCTTCCTTGGTCGTGATGAGCAGGGGCCAGAGGTATTGATTCCAGCCATAGATGAACTGGATCACGAAGAGGGCCGCGATACTGGTGCGCGCCAGCGGCAGCAGAATATCGAAGAAGAATCGCAGCGGGCCCGCGCCATCCATCCGGGCCGCTTCGGCCAGCTCATCGGGCACGCTGAGGAAAAACTGGCGGAATAGGAACGTAGCTGTCGCCGAAGCGATCAATGGCAGGGTCAGTCCGGCATAGCTGTTGAGCAGACCCAGGTCGGCCACCACCTTGTAGGTCGGGGCGATGCGCACTTCGACGGGCAACATCAGGGTGAGAAAGATCAGCCAGAAGCACAGCATCCGCCCGGGAAAGCGGAAATACACCACCGCGAAGGCCGACAGCAGCGAAATAACGATCTTGCCTATGGCAATCAGCAGGGCCATGACCAGGCTGACGAACATCATCCGCCCGACCGGCGCGCTGCCCCCTGCGCCATTGCCCAGCGCACGGGCATAGTTCTCCAGCAGATGGCTGCCAGGCACGAGCGACATCGGCGCGGCGGCGACCTCCTGGGCAGTCTGGGTCGAGGCCACAAAGGCCACATAAACCGGGAAAGCGACCAGCACGACGCCGCAAAGCAGCACCGCGTGGGCCAGGATGTCGAGCCAGGGACGGCGTTCTACCATGATGGGCGTCCAATGATCAGTAATGGACCTTGCGGTCGATGTAGCGGAACTGCACGACAGTCAGTGCGATTACGATCAGCATCAGCACTACCGACTGGGCCGCCGAAGCCCCCAGGTCCAGCCCGCGGAAGGCGTCGCTGTAGACCTTGTAGACAAGGATGTCGGTGGCATGCCCGGGGCCGCCCTGCGTGGTGGTGTCGATCACGGCAAAGGTGTCGAAAAAGGCATAGATCACATTGACCACCAGCAGGAAGAAGGTGGTGGGCGAGAGCAGCGGAAAGACGATGGTCCAGAAGCGCCGCAGCGGGGAGGCGCCGTCGATGGCGGCCGCTTCGATGAGCGAGCGCGGAATGGCCTGCAGCCCGGCCAGGAAAAAGAGGAAGTTATAGGAGATCTGCTTCCAGACGGCGGCGATCAACACCAGCACCATGGCCTGGGCGCCATCCAGGCGCGGGTTCCAGTTCACGCCCAGGCCCTGCAGGCCGGCCGCAAGAATCCCCACCGCGGGCGAGAACAGAAACAGCCACAACACGCCGACCACGGCCGGCGCGACCGCATAGGGCCAGATGAGCAGGGTCTTGTAGACGCCGCAGGCGCGCAGCACGCGTTGCGCCATGACGGCCAGCAACAGGGAGACCGACAGGCCGATGGCCGCCACCAGAAAGGAAAACAGCGCCGTGACCTGGAAGGATTGCCGGTAAGCGGCCTGGGCAAACAGGTCGGTGAAGTTTTCCAGGCCGACGAACTCGGATGACAGGCCAAAGGCGTCTTCCAGACGCAGCGACTGCCACAGCGCCTGCCCGGCAGGCCAGAAGAAGAACACCAGGGTGATGGCCAGCTGAGGAGCCAGCAGCAGATAAGGCAGAGTGCGATGGCCGAAGACGACGCGTTTTTCCATGGGGGGCAGGCAGCGGTGCAGGCCCGGCAGGCGGGCAGGGGCGGCGCATCTCATGGCGGAGATGCGCCGCAGGGCTTACTTGACGCTCTTCTCGAACTTCTGGAGCAGTTCGTTGCCGCGCGCGGTGATGGTCTTCAGGCCTTCCTGGGCGCTGATCTGGCCATTGAAGATGCGCTCCATTTCGGCGTCTTCGATGTCGCGGATCTGGGGCAGGTAGCCCAGGCGCAGACCGCGCGAGCGGTCGGTGGTCTGTACATTGAGTTGCTTGACGGCCACTTCGGTGCCGGGGTTTTTCTCGTAGTAACCCTGCTGGCGGGTCAGGTCGTAGGCGGCCACGGTGATCGGCACATAGCCGGTTTCCTGGTGCCAGGCGGCCGCGACCTCGGGGCTGGCCAGGTACTTGAAGAACTGGGTCACGCCGCGATAGATCTCGGGGCTGCGGTCGGCGAACACCCACAGCGAGGCGCCGCCGATGATGGTGTTCTGCGGTGCGTTGGGCACCCCGGCGTAATAGGGCAGGGTGGAGGTGCCGAAAGCGAACTTGGCGTTCTTGGCAATGTTGGCGCGCATGCCGCTGGAGCCGGTGGCCATGCCGCATTTGCCGCTGATGAACAGGGCGCCGGCGGCGTCGCCGCGCCCGCCGTAGGTGAAGAGTCCTTCTTTGGCCATCTTGGCCAGATTGTCCAGGTGGCGCAGATGCAGCGGGCTGTCGATGGCCAGCCGGGCATTCAGGCCGCCAAAGCCGTTGTTCTCGGTGGCGTAGGGCACATCGTGCCAGGCCGAGAAAGTCTCCAGCTGCACCCAGGACGGCCAGGTGGTGGTGTATCCGCACTCCTGGCCGGCGGCCTTGAGCTTGCGGGCGGCCTGGGCCACTTCCTCCCAGGTCTTGGGCGGCTGTTCAGGATCCAGGCCGGCGGCCTTGAAGGCGTCCTTGTTGTAGTAGAACACCACCGTCGAACTGTTGAAGGGCATGGACACCAGCTTGCCCTGCTGCGAGGAGTAGTAGCTCGCCACGGCGCCCAGGAAGGCTTTCGGGTCGATCGGGTCGCCCACTTCCTCGGACATTTCCTGGACCGGCTTGATGGCGCCCTTGGCGTACATCATGGTGGCGGTACCGACCTCGAACACCTGCAGGATGTCTGGCGCATTGCCGGCCCGATAGGCGGCGATGCCGGCGTTCATGGACTCCCCATAGCTGCCTTTGTAGACGGCGTGCACCTGGATATCGGGATGGGTCTTGTTGAAAGCCTCCACCAGGGCGTTGACCCGCTCTCCCAGCGGCCCCTCCATCGAGTGCCAGAACTGGATTTCAGTGGCGGCCTGCGCTGAAGCGCCGGCGAAGGTCAGCGCCAGCAGGCTGGCGAGGGCTAGACGTGAAGCGCGCATGAACTGGGTTCTCCCGTGGTAAGCCGGCGTGGTATTGGAACCACGCCCGAGGGGCACACATTAGGAAGGCTTTATGACGGCGATATGACGTGCCGACTGGAAAACCGTACCGGTTTACAATCCCGCCATGGACAAAGCTCTCTCTATTGCCTTCATCGGCGGCGGCAACATGGCGTCGGCCCTGGCCCAGGGCCTGGCCGGCAAAGTCTGCCCGGCCGCCAATATCCATGTGGTCGATATCAACACCGACGCCCACGCCAGCTGGCTGGCTGCAGGCATGACGGCCTCGGCCGCACCGGATGCGGCGCTGTCGCGCTGCAAGGTCTGGGTCTATGCCGTCAAACCGCAGGTGATGCGCCCCGTCATCGAGGCCTCGCGCCCGTGGCTGCAACCCGATACGCTGGTGATCAGCGTGGCGGCGGGGCTGCGCGCCGACACCCTGGCCGCCTGGCTGGGCGAACCGGACCGTCCCTGGCAACGCCTGGTGCGCTGCATGCCCAACACGCCGGCCCTGGTGGGCGCGGGCGTGACCGGCATGGCGGCGCTGGCGGGCGTGGATGCACAGGGACGTGAGCTGGCCGAAACCATGCTCTCGGCGGTGGGCGATGTGGTCTGGGTCGCCGACGATGCCGCCCTCGATGCAGTGACCGCCCTGTCGGGCAGCGGTCCGGCCTATGTGTTCCTGTTTCTGGAAGCGCTCATCGACGGCGGCGTGGCAGTGGGGCTGAGCGCCGATCAGGCGCGCCGCCTGGCACTCGGCACGCTGGCCGGAGCCACCCGCCTGGCGGCCGAATCGAGCGAGGCGCCGGGTGTGCTGCGTGAGCGGGTCACCTCCAAGGGTGGCACGACGGCGGCCGCCCTGGATGTCTTCGGCCGCGCCGACCTGCGCGGCATCGTCGAGCAGGCCATGCAGGCTGCCGCGCGCCGCTCGCGTGAACTGGCCCAGGAGTTCGGGCAGTGACACGGTTTGACGCCATGCGCGGCTCGCAGTTTGCGGTGGCCGTGTTCTGCATGGGGCTGGTGGTGGTCGGCTCCAATATCCTGGTGCAGATCCCTCTCAATGATTGGCTGACCTGGGGCGGGCTGTCGTATCCGGTGGCCTTTCTGGTCACCGACGTGCTCAACCGACGCTTTGGCCCGGCCGCCGCACGGCGCGTGGTATGGGTGGGTTTTGCCGCGGCGCTGGTGGTGTCGGTCTGGGTGGCATCGCCGCGCATCGCCCTGGCTTCGGGGCTGGCCTACCTCTGCGCCCAGCTGATCGACATCCGGGTCTTCGATCGCCTGCGCGACGGCGCCTGGTGGCGCGCACCGCTGATCTCGGGCGTGATCGGCGCCGTGGTCGACACGGCCGTCTTCTTCAGCGTGGCCTTTGCCGGCACCGGCACGCCATGGGTCACCTGGCTGGCTGGCGACCTGCTCATCAAACTTGCCGTCAACATCAGCATGCTGGCGCCGTTCCGCGCCCTGATGTGGAATCTGGCTCGCCCTTCGGACGTGCCGCAGGCGCGCTGAGGCGGGCAACGCGCACGGCAGGACGTTTTGTTTCTTACATGAGGCTTACGTCTCTCAACGTGCGCCTACGTCACGCATATTGCCGGGTTCGTGATCAGGCGAGAAATATTCGGGAATACACGCAGTGACACTCCTGGGGCATGCTTTCAGAATACCCGGCACGTCTGGTTTTTGGTGTTTCAGACACTGAGAACGGGATGTGTAAGCAAGGCCTGTGCGGAAGAACGTGTGTTCGCCTGTCCTTCGACAACAGATCCGCTCAAATAAATCTTGCCGGGAGAATTCTGCATGAAATTGCCGCAACGCTTCACCCCCCTTGCCGTCGCGATCGGCGCACTGGCCCTGGCCGGTGCCGTGCAAGCTGCCGATACCATCAAGATCGGTATTCCCCAGCCCATGACCGGTCCCAACACCCAATATGGAGACCAGATCCAGGCCGGCGCCCTCACGGCCATCGAAGCGATCAATGCCAAGGGCGGCGTGAACGGAAAGAAGTTCGAGGCCATTCTGATCGACGATGGCTGTGAGCCCAAGCAGGCCGTGCCGGCTGCCAACCGGGTGGTCAACGCGGGCGCGAAGTTCGCCGTCGCGCATGCCTGCTCGGGCGTGGCCGTGGCCGCCGTCAATGTCTATGAGCAGGAAGGCATCGTCGCCATTACGCCGGGGGCCACTTCGCCGCTGGTGACCGACACCGGCAAGCCGCATTATTTCTTCCGCACCATCGGCCGGGATGATCAGCAGGGACCGTTCGCGGCCCGCTATATCGCCAACACCGTCAAGCCCAAGAAGGTCGCCGTGCTGCACGACAAGCAGACCTATGGCTCGGGCGTGGCCACGCAGGTGAAAGACGCGCTGGAGAAGGAAAAGGTCAATATCGCGATGTTCGAAGGCATCAACGTCGGCGATAGCGATTACTCGGCCATCATCACCAAGCTCAAGTCGGCCGGCGTGGATTTTGTCTACTTCGGCGGTTACCATCCCGAGCTCGGGCTGTTGCTGCGCCAGGCGCGTGAACAGGGCCTGAATGTACAGTTCATGGGCCCCGAAGGCACCGCCAACCAGGATCTGGTCGCGATCGCCGGCCCGGCCATCGATGGCCTGCTGGTGACGTTGCCGGCAGATTTCACCAAGATGCCGGGCAACGAAGGCATCGTGAAGGCCTTCAAGGATGCCAAGCGCGATCCGGACGGCGCCTTCCAGATGCCGGCCTATGCTGCCGTGCAGGTGCTGGCCGACAGTATCGGCGCCGTGGGCGAGGACCCCAACAAGGTCGCCGACCACATGCACAAAACCGGCTTTGATACCGCCATCGGCAAGGTCGATTTCGACGCCAAGGGCGATTTGAAGGACTTCGAGTTCGCGGTCTTCAAATGGGACAAAGACGGCAAGAAGACCCAGCTGTAAACAAGCCATGGGGGGCGGATATCCGCCGCTTCCCCCGCAGAGCCAAGGTTTCCGGCTCCGGGTTGCATTACCGGAGCCGGAGCTTTTTGGAGTCCATTCCCTATGCATGACCTGATACCCCAACTGACCCAGCAATTCTTCAACGGATTGTCACTGGGTGCGATCTATGCGTTGATTGCCATCGGCTACACGATGGTCTACGGCATCATCGGCATGATCAACTTCGCGCACGGCGAGATTTACATGATTGGCGCCTATGTCGGCTTGGTGACCCTGACCGCCATCGGCACCAATAGCGGGGTACCCCTGCCTTTCATCATTGCGGCCATGCTGGTGGTGGCCATTGTGGTCACCAGCGTCTACGGCTTCAGCGTCGAGCGCGTCGCCTATCGCCCGGTGCGCAACAGCCCGCGCCTGGTGGCCCTGATCTCGGCCATCGGCATGTCGATCTTCCTGCAGAACTGGGTCGCCCTGGGGCAGGGCGCGCGCGACATGGCCGTGCCTTCGCTGGTTTCCGGCGCCATCCAGTTCAATATGGGTTCGGATTTTGACGTCACGGTGCCGTATTCGCGCCTGATGATCATTCTTGTGACCGTGGCGCTGATGATCGCCCTGACGCTCTTCATCAAGTATTCGCGCATGGGACGGGCCTCGCGCGCCTGCTCGCAGGATATGCACATGGCCAACCTGTTGGGCATCGATACCAACCGGGTCATCTCCTTCACGTTCGTGCTGGGGGCCGGCTTGGCAGCGGTGGGCGGCGTGCTGATCGCCATCACCATCGGCAAGCTCAACCCCTTCATCGGCTTTCTGGCAGGCATCAAGGCGTTCACCGCCGCAGTGCTGGGCGGTATCGGCAGCATCCCCGGCGCGATGCTGGGCGGCGTGCTGCTCGGCTTGGCAGAAACCTTCGCCGCCGCCTACATCTCATCGCAGTACAAGGACATCGTCGCCTTCACGCTGCTGGTGCTCATCCTGCTGTTCCGTCCCACCGGGCTGCTGGGCAAACCTGAGGTTGAGAAAGTCTGATGGCCAATAATTCTTCTCTCAAAAACGCCGTGATGGCCGCCGTGATGACGGCGGTGCTCGTCATGCCGATCTTCGGCCTGCAATTGGTGCGCCAGGGCGCGCGCACCGTGATGGAAGCCCGCTGGGAAATGGTCGGCCTGGCCGCTGCCGTGGTGTTCGTGTTCCAGCTGTTGCGGCCCTGGCTCAGCCGGCCTTTCAGGCGCCTGGCCGTCGAGTTGCCGACGCTGCCGTCCAGCATTACCAGCGGCGGGCGTCGCTGGGTCTGGCTGCTGCTGCTGTTGGCCGTGGCGGTGGGCTGGCCTTTTTTCGCCGGGCGCAGCTCGGTGGACATCGCCACCCTGGTGCTGATCTACGTCATGCTCGGCCTCGGGCTGAACATCGTGGTGGGTTTCGCGGGCCTGCTGGATCTGGGCTTTGTGGGTTTTTACGCCGTGGGCGCCTATACCTACGCGCTGTTGTTTCATTGGGGCGGCTGGAGCTTCTGGGAGGCCTTGCCATTTGCCGGCGCCATGGCCGCGCTGTTCGGTTTCGTGCTGGGTTTTCCGGTGCTGCGGCTGCGTGGCGACTATCTGGCCATCGTGACGCTGGGCTTCGGCGAGATCATTCGCCTGCTGCTGATCAACCTGACCACGTTCACGGGCGGGCCGGATGGGATTTCCGGCATACCCAAGCCGACGTTCTTCGGCCTGGAACTGACCCGGCGCGCCAGCCAGGAGGGCGCACAGACGTTTCACCAGTTCTTCGGGCTGACCTTTCAGAACCAGGACCTGGTGATCTATCTCTACATGATGGCACTGGTGCTGGCACTGGCAACGCTGTGGGTATCGACCCGCCTGATCCGCATGCCGGTCGGGCGCGCCTGGGAGGCCCTGCGCGAAGACGAGATCGCCTGCCGTTCGCTGGGCCTGAACCCGACGCGCATCAAGCTCTCGGCGTTCACGCTGGGAGCGATGTTCGCCGGTTTCGGTGGCGCGTTCTTCGCGGCACGCCAGGGCATGGTCAACCCGGAGTCCTTCACCTTCATCGAGTCGGCCCTGATTCTGGCCATCGTGGTGCTGGGCGGCATGGGTTCTCAGATCGGCGTGATTCTCGCGGCCGTGCTGCTGACCGTGCTGCCGGAGGTGGCGCGCGAGTTTGCCGAGTACCGCATGCTGATCTTCGGTCTGGTGATGGTGTTGATGATGATGTGGCGTCCGCAGGGGTTGTTGCCCATGAAGCGTCCTCACGTGGAGCTGCGTAAATGAGCGACACTTTGTTGAAAGTCTCTGGCCTCACGATGCGTTTTGGCGGTCTGCTGGCCGTCGATGGCGTGGGGTTCGACGTCAAGCGCGACGAGGTCTTCGCCATCATCGGCCCCAACGGCGCGGGCAAGACCACGGTGTTCAATTGCGTGGGCGGTTTCTACCGTCCGACCTCGGGGGAGATCACCATGGATGGCAAGCCCATCCAGGGGTTGCCCAGCCACCGGGTGGCGCACCACGGCCTGGTGCGCACCTTCCAGAACGTCCGTCTGTTCAAGCAGCTGACGGTGCTGGAGAACCTGCTGGTAGCGCAGCATACGCAGGTCGAGTCGCGTCTGCTGCCCGGCTTGCTCAAACTCAAGTCCTACCGGCGTTCCGAAGCCGAAGCGCTCGAGCGCGCCGCGCACTGGCTGGATTTCATGGGGCTGACGGAATTCGCCAACCGCGAAGCGGGCAACCTGGCCTATGGGCACCAGCGTCGGCTGGAGATTGCGCGCTGCATGATCACCAAGCCCAAGCTGCTGATGCTCGATGAGCCGGCCGCCGGCCTGAATCCCCAGGAAAAACGCGATCTGCAGCAACTGATCGACCATCTGCGGCGCGAGTTCGGCGTCGCAGTGCTGCTCATCGAACACGATATGAGCCTCATCATGGGCATTTCCGACCGCATCCTGGTCATGGAGCATGGCAAGCCCATTACCACCGGCACCCCCGAAGCGGTGCGCAACGACCCGCGCGTCATCAAGGCCTATCTGGGGGAAGAGTAACCATGCTCAAGCTGGAAAACATCCATACCTACTACGGTGCCATCCAGGCGCTCAATGGGGTGTCGGTCGAGGTCAACCAGGGAGAGATCGTGACCCTGATCGGCGCCAATGGCGCCGGTAAAACCACCTTGCTGATGACGGTCTGCGGCGAACCCAGGGCCCGGGAAGGACGCATCACCTTCGAGGGCCGCGACATCACCCGCGAGCCTACCCACCTGATCATGCGCAGCGGGATCGCCATCTCGCCCGAAGGCCGGCGGGTCTTTAAAGACCTGACCGTCACCGAGAACCTGCAGATGGGGGGATTTTTCTCCAAGGGGCCGCAGGTCGAAGAGGGGCTGGAGCATGTCTTCAAGCTCTTTCCGCGTCTGCGCGAACGGGCGGGGCAGCGCGCCGGCACCATGTCCGGCGGCGAACAGCAGATGCTCGCCATCGGCCGCGCCTTGATGACGCGCCCGCGCCTGTTGCTGCTGGACGAG
Source organism: Bordetella trematum (assembly GCF_900078335.1). Classification (GTDB taxonomy): domain Bacteria; phylum Pseudomonadota; class Gammaproteobacteria; order Burkholderiales; family Burkholderiaceae_B; genus Bordetella; species Bordetella trematum. The sequence continues at coordinate 246,837 of NZ_FKBR01000006.1, read as the reverse complement.
CCCACGCTGGGATTGGCGCCGCTGATCATCGCGCAGATCTTCGAGATCATCCGCACGATCCGCGATGAGGGCGTTACCGTCTTTCTGGTGGAGCAGAACGCCCACAAGGCCTTGCAGGTGGCCGACCGTGGCTATGTGCTGGAGAACGGCCGTGTGGTCCTGCAGGACACGGGCGCCAATCTGTTGGTCAATGATGAGGTGCGCAAGGCCTACCTCGGGGGGTAGGGGGCACACGGCGCCGCCGGGCGGCGGCGCCGCGGCTCAGGCCGCGACGGTCTCGTCGGCCGCCACGAGGGCTTCGTCGGCGTCGGCCGTGTGGGCCTGATAATGGCTGATGGCCGCCAGCGCCAGGGCATCGATCGAATCGGTCAGGGCGATCCCCAGGCTCTTGCGCAAGGCGTGCGGCACGGCCAGCGGCAGTTCGGTGCAACCCAGCACCACGGCATCGGCGCCGCGCATGCCCAGACGGCGCACACATTCCGCGGCCGGTTCGAAGGCTTCATCGACGGCATTGCCCTTGACCGCCCGGATGGAGGCCATGCACAGGGTATCGATTTCTTCTTCGGTGGGCACAATGCAGGTATAGCCGTGCTTCTCGAGGGTCTGCTGGTACAGGCCCAGGCTGAGGGTGGCTGCCGTGCCCATCAGGCCGATGCGTCCGCGGGCAATGCCCTGGCGGCGCAGGTCCTGGGCCACGCTTTCGATGATGTGCAGCACCTCGCACTCGGAAGCGGCGGCCAGTTGCTCGTACCACAGGTGGGCCGTGTTGCACGGCACGGCGATCAGGCGTGCGCCGGCGTCATTGAGCATGCGCACGCCACGCAGCATGGCCGGCAGCGGATCGGCCCCGCCATACAGACGCGCGGTGGTCCGGTCCGGGATGCGCGGATCGTTCAGGAGCAGGGTGGGGATGTGCTGCTGATCAATGCTGGCCGGGGTCAGGGCCGCCAGGCGTAGCGCGAATGCCGCGCCGGCCAGGGGACCCATACCCCCGAGAACGCCCAGATAACAAGATGCAGTTGAATTCATGACGAAACAGGTAATGCGTGGCGAGCCGGCGGCACGCCACCATGCGGCTGTCAAGCGATCGGGAAGACAGTCGGCCAGAGAATGAATCCGTAATCGGAGGCGTGGTGGCCTCCTGGCCGGACATAGGTCGATGATACTGCGGCTTGCAGGATTTATCCAGGGTTTACCCTAGCCGCCCGGCCCGGGGCCGGCTGCGAGGGCCGACCCGGTCCCGGGCGAGCGTCGAAGGATCAGGACAACCCCTCGGCTGCGACTGCCGCCTGGACCTTGGGATCGGCTGCCATACGCTTGAAGAAGGCGTCCAGGTGATCGTAGCCGGACAGGTCGATGGACTTTCCGTGGGCCCAGCGCAGCACGACATAGAGATAGGCATCGGCGATCGTGGGACGGCTGCCGCAAAGGTAGTTGCGCCCCCCAAGGCGGTCATTGAGAACGCCGAAGATCAAGCGCAACTGACGGGCCGCGCCCGCGCGCAGGGCCTCCTGGGCGGCCGGGTCATCGAGATAGCGTTGCGCGCCGAAAACCAGGGCAAAGGTGCGGTGCAGATCTGAGTTGATCAGGCCCAGCCAGCGGCGGGTTTCGGCCCGTGCGGCCGGGGTGTCATCGCCCATCAGCCCGGCTTGTGGCGCGCTTTCGGCCAGGTACTCCAGGATGGCTGCGCTCTGGGTCAGCACCAGCTCGCCATCGACCAGCGCCGGCACGGCGCCCAGCGGGTTGATCTTGAGGAATTCCGGGCTTTTGAGGGCGTCGCGGGTCAGGGCCTGGGTCTCGTAGGGGCGGCCGATCCATTCCAGCACGATATGCGAGGCCAGCGAGCAGGCGCCGGGCAGGTAATACAGTTTCATGGCAATGACCTCCGTGGAAAAGTCAGGCTAAGACGTATCCTGGCTGTTGGTATGGTACGCCGATCAGGCCGTGCGACGGCGTCGCTTGCGGCTGCGGGTTTCACGCCAAGCAATGTACAGACCGCTGCCGGCGATGAAGAGCGCACCCAGGGTGGCCGAGGCATCGGGCGCTTCGCGCCAGATCAGCCAGCCCAGCAGCGTGGCCCACAGCAGCCCGGTGTAATCGAAGGGGGCCACCACGGAGGCCGGGCCGATGCGAAATCCCTGGGTGATGAGCGTCAGCCCCAGCGTGCTGCACAGCGCCACGCCGGCAAACAAGGGCAGGTCGGCCAGCGCCGGGGTCTGCCAGAACCAGGGAATCACCACGGCACTGCATACCAGTTGGCCGGCCACGATATAGAACATTGTGGTCAGCATGCTTTCTGCGGCGCTGATGGCGCGTGCGGTGATCATCATGACGGCATACAGCATCGCCGTCACCAGCGGTAGCAGCGCCGCCAGCTGGAAACTTGCCGAACCGGGACGCACGATGATGAGCACGCCGGCGAACCCCGCCGCCACCGCCAGCCAGCGGCGGGCGTCCACGCGCTCTTTTAGCACCAGCACCGATAGGGCGGTGACGAACAGCGGCGCGGCAAAGGCGATGGCGGTGTTTTCGGCCAGGGGCAGATAGCTCAGGCCCAGGTAGAAACACCAGGCCGACACGATGTTGATCACCCCACGGCTCAGGTGGATGCCCAGATGGCGGGTGCGCAGCGCCCGTCGCCCGCCCAGGCTCAGCACCAGCAGCAGCACGACCGGTGTGGCCAGCAAGGCGCGCAGGAACAGGATTTGTATGGCGGAGTACTCGGCGCCCAGCCATTTGGCCTGGGCGTCGCTGACGGTCAGGCAGAAAATGCCGGCGATGACGCAGGCGATGCCCGCCAGCGGACTTGCGCCTTTGGCAGGCGCAGGGGAAAGCGGCTCAGACATGGGATCAGCGGCCGGCCGGTTGTGCGATGGCCGCCCAGGCGAGCAAGGCCCAGGCCACCAGGAAGGCGACCCCGCCGATGGGCGTGATGGCGCCCAGGATGCGGGTGCCGGTGCCGGCCAGCAGATACAGGCTGCCGCTGAACAGGATGATGCCGGCGAACATGAGCCAGCCGGCCACCGGCACCAGGGCAGAGGCGTAGCGCGTGCTCAGCCAGGCCACCGCGAACAGGCCGAGCGCGTGGATCAGCTGGTAGAGCACTGCGGTCTGCCAGACGGCCAGCATGTCGGCGTCCAGCACGCGTTTGAGCCCGTGCGCTCCGAATGCTCCGGCGCCGACGGCAATAATCATGTTGATGGCGGCCAGAATGACGAAGGGGCGGTCAGGCATGGAAATCCTCGGGGATGCGGTGGGAGCGGGTGGCCCCCTGCGGCTATCATAGGCCGCTAACTGGTAAGGATAGTAGTGTGACCGAGAAGATCCGATTGGACAAATGGCTCTGGGCCGCCCGCTTTTACAAGACCCGCAGCCTGGCGGTCGATGAAATCGGCCGTGGCCGTGTGCTGGTCAACGACCAACTGGCCAAGCCGGCCCGCGAGGTCGGCCCCGGCGACCGGGTGCGGATTCGCAAGGAAGACCCCGCCATGGAGGTGCTGGTGCGCGCCGTGAGCAGCGTGCGCGGCCCGGCGCCCCAGGCCCGGCTGCTGTATGAGGAAACCCCCCAGAGCCAGGCCGCCCGGGAACGCGCCGCGGAGATGCGTCGCCTGGCCCCGGAGCCGGCGCAGCAGATCGCCGACGGCCGCCCCACCAAACGCGACCGGCGGCTGATCGACGCCTGGCGCAACAAGCCGTGAAGGCGCCGGAGATCCTCACGCCCCGCCTGCGTCTGCGGGCGTGGTGCGATGCCGACCTGCCCGCCATGGCGGCCATGAATGCCGACCCGGATGTAATGGCGCACTTTCCCGCGCCCCTGCCACGCGCCGACAGCGACGCCCTGGCCGCCAGGCTGGGCGCGGCCCTGCAGACGCAGGGGTACGGTTGTCGTGTCATCGCCTTGCCCGGGATGGCGGATTTCATCGGCTTCGCCGGTCTGTCCGCGGTGCGGTTCGAGGCTGGATTCACGCCAGCCGTGGAGATCAGCTGGCGGCTGGCACGACCCTATTGGGGTCGGGGCTATGCCGCCGAGGCGGCGCGCGCCTGCCTTCAGGAAGGCTTCGGGCGTCTGGGGCTGAGCTGCATCCATGCCTTTACCCGGCCGGATAATCAGCGCTCGCGCCAGCTGATGACGCGCCTGGGCATGCAGTACCAGGGTGAATTCGAGCATCCGGGCCTGCCGCAGGGCCATCCCCTGCGGCCCCATGTGCTGTACCGCCTGTCGCACCCCGGGCTAAACCCCGGGCAGCGCCGGGGATAAGGCCGGTCGCAGCGGGCCGATCGGGCACAATGCGCAGCAACTCCTTTCCTCTGTTTGATGCTGGATGACGCCATGAGGCATATTTTTTTCCGTGGGTGGCTGGCCTTTACCCTGAGCGCCTTGCTGGCCGGTGCGATGGCGCAGGCTGCGCCTTTGCGTGTCGGCGTGATCGCCAGTGTCGCCAACGAGGCGACCGAGATCGCCATCGCGCAGGCGGCGCGCCAGGGCCTGGAGGTCGAGCTGGTTGAGTTCAGCGACTGGGTGCTGCCCAATATTGCGGTGGCCGATGGTTCGATCGACGCCAATTTCTTTCAGCATGAGCCGTTTCTGCAGCTGTTCAACCAGAGCCGGGGCACCGCCCTGACGCCGATGGCCTACGGTTATTCGACCACGATCGGGCTGTTTTCCAAGAAGTTGAAGAAGGGCGACCCGATCCCACAGGGGGCGACCATCGCCATTCCCAATGACCCGGTCAATACGGGGCGCGCCTTGCTGCTGCTTGAACGGATGGGGTTGCTGAGCCTGAAGCCCGGCGTGGAACACCGCGCCACGGTGCAGGACATCACCGCCAACCCGCGCGGCATCAAGCTGGTGCAGCTCGAAGGGTCGCAGGCTGCACGTACCTTCGACGATGTGACCGCTTCGGTGACCTACACCACCTTCGCCAAGCATGCCGGCATCGACGAAAAAGACGGGCTGGCCTTCGACAATACCGATGCCCAGGCGCTGCGCCGCTACGCCATCCGCTGGGTGACCACGCCGCAGGGCGCGGCCGATCCGCGCCTGCAGCAGTTCATCGAGATCTATCAGCAGTCGCCCGAGGTCAAGGCGACCCTGACCCGTCTGTACGGCGACCTCATCCGTTTTCCCTGGGAGTGAACGCGTCGCGAGGCGATATCAGGAGGCTGGCGTCCATGTCTTGCGGCGAAACCAGCCCCAGCATGGCCATATCGCGGTCGATCTCGTCATGCAGCAGCTTGATGGCGTGCGCCACGCCCACGCGGCCGGCAACCGCCGCAGCATAATTGAACGGCCGGCCGACAAAGACAAAGTCTGCACCCAAAGCCAGCGCCTTGAGCACGTCCGTGCCGCGCCGGATGCCGCTGTCCATCATGACGGCCATGCCGCGCGCCTCGCGGGCCACACCCGGCAAGGCGCGCAAGGCGGCAGTCGCGCCATCGAGCTGCCTGCCGCCATGATTCGAGACGATCACGCCATCGGCTCCGTGTTCGCGGGCGAGCGCCGCATCGTCCGGATGCAGAATGCCCTTGATGATGAGCAGACCGCCCCAGCGCCGCCGGATGTGCGCCACATGGCTCCAGTCCAAGTGGTCACGGGCATGGAAATCGCGCATTACATTGGCTGACACGATGGGCGCGCCACGCGTGGCCAGCGAGTTCTCGAAATGAGGCATGCCATGGCGCAGCAAGGTGCGTAGAAAGACTCCGCAGGTCCAGCGCGGGCGTATGAGTCCGTCCCAGGCCAGCCTGAGGCCCGGTTTGAGCGGCGTGCTGAAACCGGTGCGCACGTTGTTTTCCCGGTTGGCGGACACAGGGATGTCGACAGTCAGCACCAGATGGCGGTAACCGGCGGCGGCAACCCGGTCGAGCAGGGCGTCGATGCGTGCCAGATCGCCGGGCAGATAGGCCTGGAACCAGGTGCCGGGCGCCGCCTGGGCCACGGTCTCGAGCGGGATCAACGAGGTGGCGCTCAGAATCGCCGGCAGCCCGGCCTGGCGTGCCGCTTCGGCCAGCACGATATCGCCCCGATACGCCGACAGCGCGCTGATGCCCATGGGCGCGATCCCGAAGGGACTGCTGTAACGCTGGCCGAAGAGGGTGACCGCCTGGCTGCGGCCGGACACATTGCGCAGCACACGCGGCAGAAAACCCAGTTCGGCGAAAGCCTTGCGGTTGTCATCGCGCGAGTGGTTGTCCTCGGCCGCGCCGGCGATGTAGCCGAAAATGGGGCGCGGCAGGCGGCGACGGGCCGCCGCCTCGAAGTCATCGAGCGATAGAAGGCGCGCAAGCGCACGGGAAGTAGAGAACATGTCGATTCCGGCTGGACGCCTCGCAGCGTCGAAGCCGGCAATCTACCTGCCGTGGAATTTTCTTGAAAGCGAATAAATAATGAGTTGTTTGTTCGCTTAATGGAAACAGCCTACACCGCATCCACGGCCGGATGCCGATCTGTAGGCAAGGCGAGGGTTTCCCCCATGCGGATTGGCCCGCGCACCGAAGGCTGGTCCAGCCAGCGCATGCGGTCGCGCCCGAACAGCACGATGACGGTCGAACCGAGCTTGAAGCGGCCCATTTCGGCGCCGCGCTCCAGGTGGATGGGCTCGCGTGCCGCGCCGTCATAGCGCACCGTACGCACCTGACGCTTGTGCGGCGTGACCAGGCCGGCCCAGACCGTCTCAATCGAGGCCACGATCATCGCGCCGACCAGCACCAGGGCCATGGGGCCGTGCTCAGTGTCGAAAATGCACACCACGCGTTCATTGCGGGCAAACAGTTCGGGCACATGGCTGGCCGTCAGGGGGTTGACCGAGAACAGGCGCCCCGGCACGTGGATCATTTCGCGCAGGGTGCCGGCCAGCGGCATATGCACGCGGTGGTAATCGCGCGGCGACAGATAGATGGTGGCAAATTCGCCGTCCTGGAAGGCTGCGGCACGCTCGGCATCGCCGCCCAGCAGGGCCGTGAGGCCGAAGCTGTGGCCCTTGGCCTGAAAAATGCGGCCCTCGCGGATCGGCCCCAGCTGACTGATGGCCCCATCGGCGGGCGAGACCGCATTGGCGGGATCATCGTCCAGGGGGCGAGCATCGGCCTTGAGCGCGCGCGTGAAGAAATCATTGAAACAGGCGTACGCGCGCGGATCTTCGATGAGCGCTTCGCTCATGTCGACGCGGTAGCGCCGCACAAAGCGCGAAATCATGTAGTTCTTGATTTCGGGCGAGCGGCTTTCCGCCAGCAGGCCGAAACCGCGCGAGACAAGGTGATGCGGCGCCAGGTACTGGCTGGCGAGAAAAATCTGGTCTTTGAAGGCCATGGATATCCTGGGGAAACCGGCGCGGCGGCACCGGTACGGCGAGATAAGACTGAAGTGTAACGTTTGCTGCCGAAGAAGACGTCAGGTATCGGCGTCCGGGGCGCTGGGCAGGCGCACGATGGGGGCATCCGGTGGGATACGGGTCACGCGCGGCCGCGGAATGCGGCGCAGCGTCAGGCGCGAGGAGCGCACCGCGGCATTCTGCAGCAGCACCCCGAGCACGGAACCCTTGTCCTGGATCCAGCGCGGCTTGTCGCGCAGCAGGCGCAGGGCCGCCGAGGGCGGTCCGAGGCGATAAGTCAGGCCATTGATGCTGGTGCTCTGCTTGCCGTCGAAGGCGGTGCTGTCGAGCTGGGTCATGCCGACCGCGTCGAGATTGTCGCTGTCGTGGTCAACCCGGTAGACAAAGGTCAGGCGGTTGTGTGGATCATGCACCACCACCAGTTTGTCGATGCCCGCGACATCGGAGAAGATGCCGAAGACTTCGGATTCCACCAGTTGATTGCCTCGTTGTTCTTCCGTGTAGAGAAAAATCGTTGGCAAAAGATGGCGCAGGGTCATTGGGGCGTGAGCGGGCAGGCAGAGGTGAAACCCGCGATTCTACCTGCCCGCGCCGCGAAGACGACCGGTTGGCCGCTGTTACGCACCGTTCAGGCGCCGGCCCGCTGTCTTTGCAGCGCCGCCTCGCGGATCGCGTCCAGCGTCTGTCCCGGGGCGATGCCGTTGCCGTCATAGCGTATTTCCACGAGCGCAGGCAGTCGTTCCCGCTCGGCAAAAGCGCATGCGCGTTCGAAGGCGGGCCCGAAGTCGGCATCACGTTCAACGATTTCCCCATGGCCGCCATAACCCTTGATGATCTGGCTGAAGTCCGGATTCTCGAACGACAGCGCGATCGGCCGCCCGGGGAAGTCGCGCTCCTGGTGGGCCCGGATGGTGCCCCACATCCCATTGTTGAATACCAGGATCACAATGCCCAGGCGATACTGCATTGCCACGCCCAGCTCCTGCATATTCATCTGGAAGCAGCCGTCGCCGGCATAGCAGACCACCGTGCGCGCAGGATCCTGCAGCTTGGCGGCGATGGCTGCCGGCAAGCCGTAGCCCATGGCGCCCAGGGTCGGGGCCAGACTGGTGCCAGGGCCGGTGAAGGTGCGATAACGATGCGGATAGAGGGCGTAGTTGCCCGCGCCTACCGTCAGGCAGGCATCTTCGGGAAGGTGGGCAGCCACATGGGCGGCGGCCTGATCCAGCCCCAGCGGGCCGGGCGCAGGCAGCGGCTGCAGACTGTCCTGCCAATCGCGATGCGCCTGGACCACGCGCTCGCCGCGCGCCACCGTATGGCCCGGCGACAGCGTTGCGGCGGCTTCGGCAAAGCGCGCCGGATCGGCCACGATGCTCTGCGTGGTGGCATATACCCGACCCAGTTCGTCGGGATCCGGGTAGACGTGGATCAGGGACTGGCGCGGCAAGGGGCTTTCGAGAAGGCTGTAGCCTTCTGTCGTGGCCTCTCCCAGCCGCGTTCCGACTGCCAGCACCAGATCCGCCTCGAGCAGGCGCTGGCGCAGGGCATCCGTCATGCCCCAGCCGACATGGCCGGCGGCATTGGGATGGCGTTGATCAAAACACTCCAGCCGGCGCCAGGCCGTGCCGACAGGCAGTTCGAAGCGGCTGGCGAAATCGGCGATCTGGGCCATGGCGGTTGCTGTCCAGCCCGAGCCCCCCAGCAGCAGGAAAGGGCGTTGCGCGACATCCAGCAGGGCGGTCATGCGGGCCAGGTCGGCCTGGCTCGGGCTGCTGTGGCTGCGTTGATAGCGGGGCATGTCCGCCACCGTGGCGCGACCCCAGAGTGTGTCTTCGGGCAGGGCCAGCACGACCGGGCCGGGTCGTCCGCTGGTGGCCACCTGGAAGGCGCGGGCAATGAACTCCGGGATGCGTTCGGTGCGATCGATCTGCGCGACCCACTTGCTCATCGGCCCGAACATGCGGCGATAGTCGATCTCCTGGAAGGCCTCGCGTTCGACGAAGTCGTTGCCCACCTGGCCGACGAACAGGATCATCGGGGTGGCATCCTGGAAAGCCGTGTGCACGCCGATGCTGGCATTGGTCGCGCCGGGGCCCCGGGTCACGAAGCAGATGCCGGGTTCGCCCGTCAACTTGCCATGGGCTTCGGCCATATAGGCGGCCCCGCTTTCCTGGCGGCAGACGATGGGTTCGATGCTGCCGCGATGCTCGTTCAGGGCGTCGATGCAGGGCAGATAGCTTTCGCCGGGGATCATGAAGATGCGGCGCACGCCGTGCTGGCGCAGTTGCTGCATCAGAATCTGTCCGCCGTTGCGTTCGGTGAGCGTTTGCGTCATACAGAAGCTCCTTGAGCAGGACCGGTATAGAAATAGACGGGATGCCCCGAGGCGCTAACGCAGCGCACCGGTGCCGAAATCGTCGCGCAGGCGCGCCAGAATGCCGACCAGATGGTCATGCATGGCCTGCCGGGCGGAGGCAGGGTCGCGTGCCGTGATGGCGGCCAGGATGACCGCGTGTTCTTGTCGCGCCACCGCCCACACCCTGGTGTCCACAAAATGCTGTTCCATGCGGCTGAACAGCGGGCTGATGCTGCTGAGATGCCAGATATGGGAGATCGCCGCCGCCAGCGCCGCGTTGCCGCAAGCAGCCGCAATCGCGCTATGGAAGGCCTGGTCGTGCAGGCTGGGCGTCTCGGTCAAGGACATGGCCTCGTGGGCGCTGCGGATCGCGGCCAGTTGCGCGGCCGAGGCGCGCTGCGCCGCCAGGGCGGCGCACTCGGGCTCCAGCAGCAGACGCGTGTCCAGCAGATCGAAGGGACCGATGTCGCTGGGCTCCACCCCGCCGGCCTGGGCGGCGGCGTATTGCCCGTCGTCGCGCGGCGCGCAGACGAAGACGCCCGTGCCGACCCGGACCTCGACATAGCCCTCGATTTCGAGCGCGATGAGGGCTTCGCGTACCGAGGCGCGGCTGACCTGCAACTGCTCGGCCAGGTCGCGCTCGGCGGGCAGGCGCGCGCCGATCTCGAAATCTCCGGCGCGGATGCGACTGGCGATCTGGTCGGCGATCAGGCGATAAAGGCGGGTCGGGGTGACAGCGTGAAAGAGTGCCATGGTCTGTAACTCAAGTGGCCGAGTGGTCAGGCCACTGGGCGATGACGAAGTGTGCAGTATTTGTCGCAACAGAAAAAGCGTTGATGGCGTTTCTGCGGGAAAACCATGAGCCGGCGCCCGCTGGCTGTCCAGGGCCGCGCGATCAGGGGCGGGCCAGCGCGCTCAGGGCCTGTTGCAGCACGACGGCGTTATTGCGCTCGGGGTCGCGCGCACCATATACCAGCGTCAGGCGGCTGGCGCCGGCGGCGCTCAGCAAGGCCTGCATGGCGGCGCGCTGGGCCGGTTGCCCCAGCTCTTGCAGATAAGCCTCGCGAAATGCGTCCCAGCGTTCGGCGTCGTGGTGGAAGGTCTTGCGCAGGGCATCGCTGGGCGCCAGATCGCGCGCCCAGGCATCCAGTGCCAGGACGGCGCGCGCACGACCGCGTGGCCAGAGACGGTCGACCAGCACACGGTAGCCGTCCTCGGGGCCGGGGTCTTCGTAGGCGCGTTTAAGAACGATGGCGCGAGCTGCGGGCATGAGGTGGCTCCGAAGGCGGACAGGGCGGATCAGGCCACGCGCGAAGATCGCTCGCGTATCGCCTGATAGCTGACTCCCTGGCTGATCTTGGGCGGCTGTGGACCGCTATGGAAGGCATTGACGGCATCCAGCACCATCTTGTCGGCCAGGGTCAGCCGATCGATCATGCGCAGGTATTGCAGCCAGTTGTCGACCACGAACACTTCGGCCCAGATGGTGGGTTCGTTGAGATCGCGAAAGGCCTGCCATTGGTCGGCGCCGTTGCGCATGCGCATGCGCCGCAGCGCCGGGATGCTGCCCAGGAAGGCCGCCTGCTTGTCGTGCTCGATGACATATTGCACGCTGACGATGATCGCCCCGTGGGCCGGGTCGAAGTCCTGTGCACGGGGCGCCTCGGAAGCTACCGGCCAGGCAGCCAGGTCCTGGGTTTCGTTCAGATTGGGCAAATGCGTGCGCGAAAAGAGCAGGGTGGTCAGCCCCAGCGTCAGGCCAGCCGCCAGCAGGCTGCCCTGCACCCCCAGGGTTTCGGTGAAATGGCCCCAGGCGAAGGAGCCCAGCGCCAGCCCGCCAAACAGCGCCGTCTGGTAAAGCGCCAGGGCGCGCGCCTTGACCCAATCGGGCACCAGCACCTGGATGGAAGTGTTGTAGGTGGCCAGCACGGCGATCCAGCAGCTTCCGGCCAGCAGCAGCGCCGGAAAGATCAGGCTCAGCAGGTCGAACACGCCGATGATCACCAGGCAGGCCGACAGCAGGGCGCAGCCTGCCGTGATCAGGCGCGCACTGCCAAGGCGCCGCTGCGCGCTGCTGACCCACAGACTGCCGCTGATGGCGCCCAGCCCCAGCGCGCCCAGCATGTAGCCATAGAGCGAGGCGCTGCCATCGGCGTGGTCATAGGCCAACAGCGGCAACAGCGCCCACAGGGCGCTGGCAGAAATACCGAAGGTGAAAGCGCGCTGCATGACCTGGCGGGTCACGTTGGAGTGTTCGGTAAAGCGCAGGGCCGCCACCACGCCCTCGACGATGCGTTCCGGCGGCAGCGAACGCGCCGGCACGGCACGGCGCCAGCGCCAGATGGCCCACATCAGAGAAGCAAAGCAGAGGCAGTTCAACAGGAACACCCAGGGCGCGCCCACCGCGCCCAGCAGCATGCCGCCCAGTGCCGGCCCGAGCGCGCGGGCAACGTTGAAGTTGACGCTGTTAAGCAGTACGGCACGGCCGATCTCCGGGCGTGGGACCTGCTCGCCCACGGCCGCCTGCCAGGCCGGCGTGATGATGGCGCTGCCGACGGAAACGAAGAACACCGCGATGATCAGCGTGACCGGATGCAGCTTGCCGGCGAAGGCGAGGGCGGTGATCACCACGCCCATTCCCAGCTCCAGCGCCATGCCAAGCAGCATCACCTTGCGCCGGTCGTAGTTGTCGGCCAACACGCCGGTCAGGATCGACAGCACTACCAGCGGCAAGGCCGCGGCCACCTGGATCATCGCCACCAGGACGGGGCTGCTCTGCTCCGTGGTGACGATCCATGCCGCCGCCACGGATTGCGCCCATACGCCGAGGTTGGCGAACAGATTGGCGATCCAGATGATGCGAAAGGCGCTGTGGCGCAGCGGCGCCAGCACTCCGGGAGGCGAACCGTCATTGACAGTGGGATCGGGCTCGGAGGCCGGCGAAGGCGTGGTGCCGGGGGGCAAGTCGTCTTTGGCGGAGGGCGGTTGCAACATGAGCGCGGGAAATCCTGCGAGGGTTTGAGAACAACCCGAAGCCAGAAGATTCCCCGAGCCCCATGCGCCTGTCAAGCCGGCGGGGCCTGCGGACCTGCGCCGGCCAGCCAGTCCTGCAGGGCCTGCTCGAGTTGCGCCAGGTCCTCCAGCAGACGGGCTGTCAGGGCGGCGGCCTGGGCGTCGTCGCAGTCTGGCGCCGCGTCTTCCAGCTTGCGGGCGGCCTTCAGCGTCGCCTCGGCGCCGACGACCCGCGCACCGCCGGCAATCCGGTGGGCATGGTCGGCCAGCAGGGCATGATCGCGGTTTTCCAGTGCCTGACGCAATGCGTCTGCATCTTCCCGGTTGGTCTCGATGAGAGCCTGCACGATGCGCTGCGTCAGCGCGGCATCGCCCTGAGTCAGTTGGTGCAGCTGCTGCGGCGCGAAGCACAAGGGCCCGACCGCTGTCGCAGACTCCTTGCGTATGGGCGGCGCGCAGGCAGGGCCTGCGGGCGCCAGCCCGGCCAGACGGTCGCGCAAGGTGTCCACGCCGAGCGGCTTGAACAGGCATCCATCCATGCCCGCCTGACGGCAGCGCTCGGCCTCTTCGGGTTGGGCCGAGGCCGTCACCGCCAGGATGACGGTACGCGCGCGCCCCTGTTCGGCTTCCAGGCGGCGGATTTCCCGGGCCAGGGCATAGCCGCTCATGCCGGGCATATTGCAGTCGGTCAGCACGACATCAAAGGGTTGCGCCTGCCAGGCGGCCAGCCCCTGCCGCCCGTCGGCGGCTTCCTGGACGTCGTGGCCGATAAAAGCCAGTTGCTGGCTCAGCAGCATGCGGTTGGGGGAGTGATCATCGATGACCAGCACTTTCAGACGGCGTGATGCGCCCTCCCTGGGCGTCGCTTCCGCTGCGCTTGCGCCATAGCTGCTGCAGGCCAGCAACGGGGCAGTGAGCGTTATCTCGATGCGGGTGCCCTTGCCGGGAATGCTGCTGAGATCAAGGTTGCCGCCCATGGCGTCGATGATCCGGCGGCTGATGGCCAGCCCCAGGCCCGTGCCGGAGATGTGCTGCTCTTCGTCGCCGGCCGGGCGGATCTGGGTGAACGGCTCGAACAGCTTGCGCCGGTCGGCGGCGTTGATGCCGGGGCCGGTGTCGTCGACCATCAACTCGATCTGGGCCAGGCCGCTGTCGAGACGGCGCTGGCGCAAGGTGAGGGTGACGCCACCATGCTCGGTGAACTTAAGGGCGTTGCTGATCAGATTGGCCAGCACCTGCTTGAGTCGGGCCGCGTCGATCTCGACATCCTGCTCATCGCTCTGTTCGCGATGCAGCGCCAGGGTCAGGTTGCGCTGGCGCGCCAGACCCTGAAAGACGTTGATGAGGTTCTCGGCCACCTGCCGCAGGCTGGCGCCACCTGCAGGGCATCGCGATCGGCCACCGGATCCGGCTCGCGACGCAGCACCAGCTCCAGCATGCCGATGATGGCGTTCATGGGGGTGCGGATCTCATGGCTCATGGTAGCCAGGAAGGTCGTCTTGGCCCGGCTGGCGGCATCCGCGTCCTCTTTGGCTTCCTGCAACTGGTGCAACAGTTCGGTGCGTTCGGTCAGATCCGTCCAGCCGCCGATCATCCCGGCCACGTGGCCGAGCGAGTCGGTGTAAGGCAGCATCCAGTGATACAGATAGCGCTTTCTGCCATCGATGTCGATTTCCATGTCCTGGAATACGGCCCCCTGGGAACCATGCATGACATCCAGATACTGCTGATGAACCTGGGCGGCCTGTTCGGCCTGCTGCTCAGCACTGGGCGACTCCGTGATCTTGCGGCCCAGCACCTCCGCCTCGGCCACATTGAAAGCCTGCAGATAGCTGCGGTTGCACAACACCATTCGGCCTTCGAGGTCGCGGACAAAGACCGGATAAGGAATTCCATCGAGCAGCACGTGCATGAAGGCGAGCTGATCGTTGAGCGCGCGCTCGGCACGGCGTCTTTTTCTTATCTGCAGGCGCAGATAGAAAATCCATGCAAGGAATATGAGCGCGGAAGCAAATGCCAGGCCGATCAGCAGATAAATTTCAGTCCGATAGGCATACCAGGTATTGATTTGCGGCGGCGCCTGCGCGCGCCAGCGGTTAAGCACATAAATCTGCTCGTCAGCCGGCAGCAGCGCCAGGGCCTTGTTGATGATGCTTTGCAATTCATCTTGCTGACGACCGAAGGCGAAAGCCAGCCGGGCCGGCGCGATATTGAATGCGGCGAGAATCTCCAGCTCGTCGCGAAAATAATTGCGCAGATAGAAATTGGCCGCCAACTGGCTCTGGATCGCCATGTCGGCCCGCCCGTCCAGGACGGCCAGCAAGGCCTCATTGGGACTGGCCACCGGGACGACCTTGGCCAGGGGATAATGATCGCGCAGCTGGGCCAGCGAGGAGCTGCCCGTGACGGTTGCAATGCGTCGGCCGGCATAGGTGGCGTCGGCCGAGAGCGCGGGGTCGCCACGTCGTCCGACCAGCACGACTGCCGAGGTCAGGTAGGGCGTGCTGAAGTCCAGGGAGGCGTCGCGCGCGGCGCTCCAGAACATTCCTGCGCCCATGTCTGCCGCGCCGCTCACGAGCGCCTGCTGCATCTCGGCCGCAGTGTCGACCCCCTGGTAGACAAACCGCAAGCCGGTCAGATCACTCAGCCGTTGCAGCAGATCGATCGACATGCCAGACGGCCGGCTGGCATTGCGGTTGTACATGGAGAAAGGCGGAAAGACGTTGAGCGTGACCACGCGCACTTCATGCTGGCGTTGTAACCAGCGTTTTTCCCTTTCGGTCAGGCGCAGGCGCGACACCGCGCGAAAAGAGGCGGTCGGCAGCCCCCAGCGATACAGCACATTCTGCCGCCACACGTCGGGAATGCTGGCGATAGCCTGGTTGAGAATATGACGCAGTCGTCCGCTGCTGTGGCGCAGGGTGTACATGCCGCCGATCGACCCGAGCTGATCGCGCTTTTGAAGTTCGATATCTTCAAAAATGCCCGCCGCCATGTAATAGGCCACGGACAGAGGATCGCCCAGATAGACGTCGGCCTGACCGTAGGCAACGGCACTCAGGCCCAGCAATGGCGTGGCCAGGTTGACCCAGGATCCGGTCTGGCGCTGGCCCGGCGCGAGCAGTTTGCGCGGGTTCACCGCCACGCGCAGGCCGCCGAAATCCTGCGGCAGCGTCGCCGCGCCGCGCCGCGTGACGAGTACGGCGGGGTTGACGATATAAGGCTCGCTGGCTAACAGTCCTGCCCCGCCCAGGGGAGCGCCGTCGACATCATCGACGATATCGACTGCGCCATCGCGCAAGGCCTGCAAGGCGCTTTCGCGGTCAGGATATAAAACGATGACGGGAGTCAGCCCAAGGTTGTAACTGATTATCTTTAGATAATCCGCGTTTATGCCCGCGAAGGCGCCGCTATATGTGAACTGAAAAGGCGCAAAATCTGGAGAGAAAATGCCGACGCGTAATTCCCTGTTGCTGGCCAGCCATTGCCAGTCCTCGGTGTCCAGTTCGATGGAAAGCCGCGGCACCTGGACGTTGGAACCGAGAGGTAGATAGGTTGCCGTCGCCATGGCGGGCAGACCGATACAGAGCAGAAGAAAACACAGGCAATATTGCAACAAGATCCGCTGAAGGCGGCTTTGCCGCTGGTCGTGCATGATGCCAGCTACCCCAGGTTATTGCGCTTTGCCAGGTCGATCAGCTCGACCAGGGTGGTGGCGTTGAGTTTCTGCAGCAGGCGGGTCTTGTAGGTGCTGATGGTTTTGTTGCTCAGGAACATGCTGTCGGCAATGTCCTTGTTGGTCAGTCCCTGGGAAAGCAGTTGCAGCACCGCCAGCTCACGGTTGGAGAGCGAGGCGATCAGCATCGCATCGTCCTGGTGCTCGGTGCCCCGGATGTCGCTGAGGGTGGTTTTCGGGAAATAGGTGTAGCCGGCCACGACGGCCTTTGCGGCATCGACCACTTCCTGAAGATTGCCGTGCTTGGATACGAAGCCTGCTGCGCCGGCGTTGAGGCAGCGGCGCGCAAACAGCGCCGGCTGCTGGCCGGTGAGAATCAGGACATGCATGGGCAAGCCGAGCGCTTGCAGGCGGGTCAGCACTTCCAGACCGTCGAGCTTGGGAATGGCGATATCCAGAATGACCAGATTTGGCAACATTTCGCGGGCCATGCTGATGCCGTCAAGCCCGTTGTCGGTTTCACCTACGATTTCAAAACCCTCTCTTTCCATGAGGGCCTTTAAGGCAAAACGGATCACAGGGTGATCATCAATAATCAGTATTTTTTGCATGGCGGAGCGCTGCCTCACAAATTTTCGGTTGTATCGAGGACTATTATGTTTGAAAAAAATCAGCGAGCCATGGCGTATTTTTTTTACGGTACGGGGCGGACTGAAAGCGTGTAAACCGTATTTATTTATTAATATCTACATATATGAAAACTGCTCTTTATGGCACTATATATTTCAGATTAGTGCATTGCTGCGATACCAATAAAAATCGGATGAAATGATAGATCCCCCAGGGAGCAGGCAAAAGTTAGGACTAAGAGGGTTCTTCCAGTCTCATCCGGCCATCCTCCCGGCAAGGGGGCACAGCCCGCAGACGCGGGAAGCCAGAGAGGGCTGGGGGCGGGTCCGAGAATAGGACCAATGAACAGCGTAAGAGGAAAGCGAAAGGACGCCGGGTGCCGGCGGCCTGCTTCAGGTGTTGGCGACCATGGGGTTGAACAGCCAGGCCTCGTACTCGTCGCCCGACATGGGGCTGGCGTACCAGTAGCCTTGACCCAGGGCGCAGCGCATGTCCAGCAGGGCATTGCGCTGATCGGCGGTTTCGATGCCTTCAGCCACCACATTGATGCCCAGGCGATCTGCCAGCGACAGGGTGGCGGCGATCACGCTTTCACTGCGCGCATCGCCAGGCAGGCGCTGGACGAAGGAAGCGTCGATCTTGAGCTGGTTGAAGGGCAGGTTGCACAGCCGCTCCATCGAGGAGAAGCCGGTGCCGAAATCGTCGATCGAGACCGTGCAGCCCAGCAGGCGCAGGCGCACCAGGGTTGCGAGCGTGGCGGCCTCGACCGACAGCAGCCCGGTTTCGGTGACTTCGATGGTCAGGGCCGTGGCAGGCAGGGCGTGACGTTCCAGGCCCGCCATCAGGCCAGGCAACAGTTCGGAGCTGGAGAGCTGGCAGGTCTCGACGTTGAGCGCCAGGCTGGCGCCACGCCCGGCGTTTGAGGAACGGGCCGTGCATGCCATGGCCTGTTCGGCCAGCGCTAGCGTCAGATGGTCGAGCTCGCCACAGTTTTTCACGGCCTCGATGAAGCTGGAGGGCGGCAGCAAGCCATGCTCCGGATGCGCCCAGCGCGCCAGAATCTCGGCGCCGGCCGGCTGCAGGGTGCGGATGTCGAACTTGGGCTGGTAATAGGCGATGAACTCCCCGCGCTCCAGGCCGATCTGGATTTCGCGGGGGCTCGGGTCGGAGAAAACCGGCGCACGCGAAGCGCTGGCGGGCGGATCCGAGTCGTCTTCGTAGCGGCGCAGCAGGGATTCCAGGCGACCGAGCTTGAGCGGTTTGCCCAGATCGCCGAGCACCTGGATGCCCAGCAGGCTGGCCATGTGGAGGATGGCGGCGGTGAGATCGCTGCTGACGTCGCTGCTCAGGATGACGGACTTGATCTGCCCGCGCCGGCTGGCCTCGCGCAGGAACTGGGTGCCGTCCATGCCGGGGGTTCGGACGTCGCAGATGACGATATCGGCCGGACCATGGGTGGCCAGCTGCTCCAGCGCATCATTGCCCTCCTGGGCCTGATAGATACGCGAGTAGCCCAGCACGTCGAGGGCGCGTGTCATGACCAGCCGCTGGGCGGGGTGGTCTTCGATCACAAGAATGGCCGGCTGCTTCATGCTGAGTCGGGGGTGCTTCGCGCCGGGCGTCAGGGCCGCAGAACAGGCTTTGGCTCAGGGGCGGCGCATAAAGTTAGGGGTTGATGTTGTCGGTTGCCACCCGGCCGGTACCTCGACCTGATACAGGATGGAGGCACGCGATCGTGCTGTCCGGGAAATTATTTTGCGATTTATATCTTGATTTATATACGGTTGAACACAAATTTCCAAGATCATTTCGTGCCATGCACAAGATATGCGGCCTGATCCCTGTGGCGAGATGGTCTGATGAGACCGGCGTGGATGGCGCAAACCAGCACAAGCGCGGCTCAGGCAGCGACCACAGCAAGCCACAAGAAACCATGGGGCATCGCAGCATATGCTCCGGTAAGTTATCAGATAAAACCGTCGAAAATGTGGGATATCTCCGCAATCTAGGACAAGTATTACCCGCGTGAAGCATGGCTTTGGCAACCCGTTCCAGCCTGGCTGACCCGCGTTTTTTGCTGTTTATAACGGCCGCGTCCCTGACAACTTAAACGGCGCTCTCTCCTAGCCGCCCCGGGCCTGCCACCGGGACATGGACATGGCAAGTTTTTTTGCTAATATTCAGCCTGATGAAAGCTATTTGGGACAGACGCGTAGCCCTGTTGTCACGGCTTGCCGCTGGGCAGCAACGCCTCTTTCCCTCTCTATGACAGACGAGCCTCCTTCTCGACGCGGCGCCTTGTGCGCGCCGACCCATGCATCCTGGCGCGCCTTGCGCACCGCCTCCCCAGCCAGAGCGGCCCCGCGCCGACCTGCGCGCCATCGTTCCATCTATTCCTGTTCAGCCCGCGGCGTCTGCGCCGGGGCGGGGCGTTCTTTTTTCTTGAGGATTGTTGATGTTATTTGACTGGATGTCCGACCCCACCGCTTGGGTAGGCCTGGCCACACTGATCGTGCTGGAGATCGTGCTTGGCATCGACAACCTGGTCTTCATCGCGATCCTGGCTGACAAACTGCCCGCCCACCAACGCAACCAGGCACGCATGCTGGGGCTGACGCTGGCCCTGGTCATGCGCCTCGGATTGCTGGCCAGCATCGCCTGGGTAGTGACGCTGACCGCGCCGCTCTTTACCGTGCTGGGCGCCGAGATTTCCGGACGCGACCTGATTCTCATTCTGGGCGGGCTGTTCCTGCTCTTCAAGGGAACCATGGAGCTGCATGAGCGCGTCGAAGGGCGCGCCCACGCGGCCGGCGGCCGGCAGCATTACGCGGTGTTCTGGCAGGTCATCGCCCAGATCGTCGTGCTGGACGCGGTGTTCTCGCTTGACTCGGTCATCACGGCAGTCGGCATGGTGCAGGACCTGAGCATCATGATGACGGCGGTGATCATCGCCATGCTGGTCATGATGCTGGCCAGTCGTCCGCTGATGGCCTTCGTGGGCCGCCACCCGACCGTGGTGATCCTGTGCCTGGGCCTGTTGCTGATGATCGGCTTCAGCCTGGTGGCCGAAGGCCTCGGATTCGATATTCCGAAAGGCTACCTGTACGCGGCCATCGGTTTCTCCATTCTCATCGAGTTGTTCAATCAGCTGGCCCAGCGCAACCGCAATCGCGATGTGCACGGATTGGGGCGGCGCGAGCGCACCGCCCAGATGGTGCTGAAACTGCTGCGCGCCGGCGGCGGCGAACCGGAGTCGGCCGCCGAACGCCCGAGCCTGAACAGCGACGACAGCGATTTCGACTTTGCGCCCGAAGAAAGCAATCTGATCGAGGGGGTGCTTTCGATCGGCGAGCGCGACCTGCGCAGCATCATGGTGCCGCGCGGGGACATTGTGTGGCTGGACGTCAAGGATGACCCGGAGACCGTCTTGAGCAAGTTCACCTCGGGCCACTCGCGCCTGCCTCTGTGCGACGGCGACCCTGGCAACGTGGTGGGGGTGCTGCACTTCAAAGACGTGCTGGGACCGCTGCGCGTGCCGGGCGCCCTGGATCTGGTGGCTCTGGCGCGTCAACCCCACTACGTGCCTGAAACCGTACCGGTCATGAAGCTGCTGCAGGCCATGCGCGAATCCCGCGATCATCTCCTGATCGTGGTCGACGAGCATGGCGTGTGCGAAGGGCTGGTGACGCCTATGGATCTGCTGACCGCCGTGGCCGGCGAGCTGCCGGAGCAGACCGGTGACTCCGTGACTGCGGCCGCGCCGCTGGAGAACGGCGCCTGGATGCTGGATGGGCGCTTGGCCACGCCCGAAGCGGCCCGTGTGCTGGGCGCGCCGGCACTGGCACAGGACTATCCGGATGATGCCACCCTGGCTGGCTGCGTCTTGCGCGCCGCCGGTCATCTCTTGAGCGTCGGGGGCAAGGTCCGCTGGCGTGAATGGGAGTTCGAAGTCACCCGCATGGAAGGCCGCCGGATCGCCCAGATCCTGGCGCGCCGCCTCGATGAGAGCGGCGCGCCCCAGATGGGTGACTCAACGCCGCAGCCCTAATTCCAGCGTCATGGCGCCCAGGTCGCCAAAGCGTAATGCGAGCTGTCCTTGCGCAGGGACCTCCAGGCAGCCGGCATACGAACCGGTGATGATGTGCTGTCCCGCAACCAGGCCCAGGCCGTTCTCGCGCAGGAAGTTCACCAGCCAGTACAGCGGTGCTCGGGGTTCGCCGTCGGGATGGCGGCCGGCCAGCGTCTGCACCCGGCCGGCATGCTCGAGCTCAAGGGTCATGGCAGCCGGCTCTGGCTGGGCCACGGTGGGCCCGAGAACCAGGCCCGCATTGAACAGATGGTCGGCAAGCAGCTCGCAATGGGGCAGGGCGTGCGGATCGAGATAGCGGCTGCCGAGTATTTCCAGGGCCAGGCGCGCGCTGCCGATCGCCATATCGATCTCATCGCGTGAATAGGGGAGGTCGCGCGGCGGCAGGTCCTGCGTCAGCTCAAAGGCGATTTCAGGCTCAAGGCGCAGGATGTCTTCAGGCCCGCCCAGCGCACCGCCCTGATGCAGGCCACTGACATAGATCGGGGCCAGACGCAGGGCGCCCTCCAGCGGCAGGCCGCATTTCCAGCCGGCGATCGGATCGCCTGCGACGAGCGACAGCGCCGCCTGGGCCTGCTGAACGGCCAGAGCCTGGCCTTGCGTCTGTGGCCGGCAGCCTTGTGGCAGACGATCACCGGGTTGGCGGCGGGCGCGCCGCAGCCATAGTGCGGCGGTCTGGGCGCCGGCATAGTACTGAATCGATTCTGACATGGGATTAAGAAGAAAAAGGGCAAGTCTAGGCTACGCTATTGTCCGCCATGCGCGGCAGGTTTGCGGGTTCGCCTTGGGTGGCGGCCGGCAATCGTGGTAAACAAGCGCCTCTCAGGATCACATGGCGAGGCCGACGCGCAAGTCGGCTGGCCTACCCTAAAGGCATGGACTTCTCGGCACCGCTGGCGCTGGCGCGCTTTTTGTACGGCTTCTCCCTGGCATGGGCGGTGGCCGCAATTCTGCTGTCGATGAGCGCAGGTTGTCTGCTGATGCTGCGATGGATCATGCGCACCCACCAGGAGGACTACCGTCAGGATCTCATCAGCGGCATCGTCGTCCTGGCGTGCGTGACCCTGGGCCTGATGGCCTGTTATGCGGCGGGGCACGCCCTGCATGCCTGGTTCGGCGCAGGTCGTTGGGCAGGGGGGCGCCAGGATTGGCTGGCTGGTCAGCATCATGTCTCGGCTGCGGCGCTGGTGGGAGCAACGGTAGCGGCAGGCCTGATGGCGGCCGGGCCGCGCCTGTGGCGACGCTGGCGCGCGCGTGGCGAAGCTGCAGGGTCCAAGCCGCCGAAGGCGGCCGGCAAATCCGTCGCGCCGGCCACCAAACGGACCCCGAAAGCGGCCGCCGGGCGCGCTGCGAGCCAGGCAGCAGCCATGCATGGCCCGCGGCGCGCCGGACTGGGCTGGGCGGCGCTTTTTCTGCTGGCGGCGGGGCTGTTATTGCTGGCCTTGCTGCATATCGTGGCTCCGCTGCTTGACATCGGCGCCGGCGGCGCGACCCCGGAGGTGCCGGATGACGTGGCTGAGCGGGCGCGTCCGCTGTACTACCTCGCTGCGGCGCTGCTGTCGGCAGGCGGGCTGGCACTCGCAGGCTGGTGGCGTTGGCGCGGTCCGTTTGAGGAGCAGCGCCGCAAAGTCAGGTAACCTAGCTCGGAATATCCCGCCAGGCAGTCATTTTTCATGGATTTCCAAGACGGACATCAAACGTGTACAAGGCTTTCCAGACTGCCCGAGCCCGCCAGTGGCGTTACCTGGCCACCATTTCGGTACTGCTGCCGGTATTGATATGCCTGCTGCTGGCCTGGATCAGCGCCCAGCGCCTCAATGCCAATGCCGGCAGCAATGAAGCCGCCACGGTACGACACCAGATCGAACGCATCCTGAGAGAAGCCGGCATCGCCGTGGACATCATGATGCCGCAGCTCGCGCGCGACTGCCCGTCGCTGCAGCTCGGCCTGGCCCGCATGGCCAGCCAGCGTCCTTATTTCCGATCATTGATGATGTTCGAGAAACAGGCGCCATTCTGCTCATCGCTGCTGGTTACGCCGCTGGACAGCCAGCAGCGCTGGAACCTGAGTTTCAGCCGCAGTCTGCGGGTGATCGAGAACACGCCGGTTGCCTTCTCCTATCCCGGCCTGTTGCTCAGCGACTACGACCCCAAGACAGACCGGCACGCCGTGGCCGTGGTCGATGGTCAGTACCTGCAGGACATGATCGATTCGGTCGCCGCGCTCGACGGCCATTTGATCGAGGTGCGTATCGATGGCGCGCCGGGCTTCGCCAGCCGGCCGGTGCCGGATGGCTTCGTCAAAGGCAGTGAGGTCGAGCTCTGGAAGGAGAGCTTTGTTGCGGCCGGCGCGCATTTCGTCATCCTGGTTGAGGCCTCTGATCGTCTGGTGTGGGCGACCTGGCTGCGACTGCTGGCAGCCTTTCTGCCGGCAGCGCTGGTCATCGGCTTGCTGCTCGCATGGGTGTTGTCGCGAGTGCAGCGCCAGCGATTGTCTTTCGGCGAGCAGATTCATGCCGCCATGCGGGCCGGGGAGTTCTATATGGCCTATCAGCCTGTGTGCGAGGTGCAGGGCGCGCGCTGCGCCGGGGTGGAGGCCCTGATGCGCTGGGAGCGCCCGGGTTACGGCTCCGTCAGCCCGGGAGTGTTCATCCCGGCCGCCGAAGTCGAAGGCGCCATCGTTGCACTGACCCGCCACGCCATGGAGCTGATCGAGAAAGACTGGGCCGCGATGAGCCTGCCGTCGTCCTTGCATATGGGGTTGAATATCGCCGCCGAGCATCTGGTGCAGCCCACATTCCCGGAAGAAATGCTGGCGTTCAAGCAACGGCTAGGCCCGACAGGCCCCAAGCTGGTGCTGGAGCTCACCGAGCGCAGCATGGTGGAGGATACCGGGCGGGCCCAGGACAACATTGCCCGCCTGCGGGCGGGCGGCATGCTGGTGGCGATCGACGATTTCGGCTCCGGGTACTGTTCGCTTTCCTATCTGCAGCAGTTTCCGGTGGATTTCCTGAAGATAGACAAGGTGTTCGTCGATGCCATCGTGAACGCGCAGCAGGAGTCGCCGATACTGGACCTGATTCTGACGCTGGGGCAGCGCCTGCAACTGGCCGTGGTGGCAGAAGGCGTGACGACGCCGGCCCAGTACACCTATCTGAGCGCACGCCAGGTCACCTATGTGCAGGGTTACCTGATCGCCCGCCCGATGGCTGCCAACGTGCTGGCCTGCTGGTATCTGCGCCAGGGCCAGGACGTCATGGCCGGAAAATTGCCGGATGCAGATGAAAACGCCGGCTCCGAGGAGCCGGCGTAGGCACTGAGCACGGGGTGCTTAGTTGCTGTGGGGCGGGTAGTCGAGCTCGCCGAAGGTGTATTCGCCGTTGGCCTTGGCCTGGGCCAGTTCTTCGCGCACCTGGGCGCGGGTCTTGGTGCTGGTGACGGCCTGGGCGGCAGGGTAGTCAAGCTCGCCAAAGGTATATTGGCCGTTGGCCTTGGCTTGCGCCAGTTCTTCGAGCACCTGGGCGCGGGTCTTGGCATTGGCATCGACGCGGCCATAGACGCCGTCATAGGGCGTGTTGTTCGGTTCGGTGTTGTCGGAGGCGTGGGCGCCACCAGCGATAACGGCCATGGACATCAACAGGGCAGAGGTTAGGACTTTCATTACGATCTCCATAAGTATAGGTGAGATGGGATCGGACCCGGCGGAGAAGCCGTCAAAGTTCGTTTGTGTTTCCCAATGACTGCATTGTCCTCGCGTCTCGCCCTAGGATAAACCCGGAATTCTTGAAAAGATTATTCCATTTATGGTGGTAATCGGCGATATAAACTCGGATATCCACCATTGAAACCTGATTGTAGCCATTGGAATGGCTCGTCAACCTTAATGGGAGCGAAGCGATCGGGCCCATTCTTTCTGCCCCCGGTACGAATCCGAACAGGAACGCGCAGACTCGCGCCGGACCGGGGCGATGGCCCCGCTCAGGACGCGTCCCGGACTGTCCCGATATAATTGAGGATTCGCCTGTAAATCGGGGGCTTTTGCCCCGCTTCCTTTACGCGTCCACGCGTCTTTCCCAATGAAAAAACTCAGCGCAATTCTCCTGGCTTCCACTTTGCTCGCAGCATGCGGCGACAAGGCTCCGCAAGAGAGCGCGGCTGCCGCGCCGGCTGCGCCCGTCAAAGTGGTGGTGGGCCTGGATGACAACTTCCCCCCGATGGGTTTCCGCGATGACAAGAACCAGCTGGTCGGGTTCGATATCGACATGGCCAAGGAAGCCGGGCGCCGCCTGGGCCTGGAGGTGGAGTTCAAGCCGATCGACTGGAGCGCCAAGGAAGCCGAGCTCAATGGCAAGCGCGTCGATGTTCTCTGGAACGGCCTGACCATCACGGAAGAGCGCAAGAAGAACATCGCTTTCACCGCACCCTACATGGCCAACCACCAGATCATCATGGTGGCCGAAGCCTCTCCGATCCAGAACAAAGCCGATCTGGCCGGGCAGGTCCTGGGCGCACAAGAAGGCAGCAGCGCCGTGGACGCCATCAAGAAGGATGAGCCGGTCTACCAAAGCCTGAAGGAACTGAAGCTGTTTGGCGACAACGTTACCGCGCTGATGGATCTGTCGGCCGGTCGCCTGAACGCCGTCGTGGTGGACGAAGTGGTGGGGCGCTACCTGGCTTCCAAGCGCCCGGGCGAGTATCGCGTGCTGGTCGAGAACTTCGGCACCGAAGATTACGGAGTGGGTGTGCGCAAGGATGACACCGAACTGCAGGGCAAGCTGGACAAGACGCTGGGCGACATGAAGCAGGACGGCACGTCCGGCCGCATCGCCACCCATTGGTTCGGCGCCGACATCATCAAGTAAGGGCGACGGGCGGCCGTCACAGCGGCCGCCTCGCGACTCATGGATTACGTCCTCTCTCTATTGGGGCCCATGGCCGACGGCGCCAAGGTCACCCTGACGCTGTTCTTCATTACGCTGGCCCTGGCCGTGCCGCTGGGTCTGGTGCTGGCTTTGGCGCGACTGTCGCGATTCAAGCTGCTGTCGCGTCTGGTCAACGGCTATATCTGGCTGATGCGCGGTACGCCGCTGATGCTGCAGCTGCTGTTCGTCTATTTTGCCTTGCCTTTCGTGCCGGTGATCGGCGTCAGGTTGCCGGATTTCCCGGCGGCCGTCGTGGCCTTTGCGCTGAACTATGCGGCGTATTTCGCCGAAATCTTTCGCGCCGGCATCCTGGCGGTGGATCGCGGGCAGTACGAGGGCAGCAAGGTGCTGGGAATGAGCTATTTCCAGACCCTGCGCCGCATCGTGCTGCCGCAGATGGTGCAGCGCGTGCTGCCGCCCATGAGTAACGAGACCATCACCCTGGTCAAGGATACGTCGCTCATCTATGTACTGGCGCTCAACGATATTCTGCGCACCGCACGCGGCATCGTGCAGCGCGACTTCACGACCACGCCATTCCTGGTGGCGGCGGCCTTCTATCTTCTGATGACGCTGGTGCTGACCTGGTTCTTCCAGCACCTGGAAAAACGCTATGCCAAGTACGACCAGTAGCACGCCCATGATCGAAGCGCGAGGCATCGTCAAGGCCTTCGGCGCCGTGACCGTGCTCGAAGGCGTGTCGCTGACCCTGCAGAAAGGCGAAGTCGTCGCCGTGATCGGGCCCTCGGGGTCGGGCAAGAGCACCTTCCTGCGCTGCCTGAACCATCTGGAAACCATCGATCGCGGCAGTATACGCATCGAAGGCGATACCCTGGCTGACGATGGCGACGGTGGCGCCAGCCGCTATCCTGCCGAGGCCGAAGTGCGCCGGATCTGCCGCAAGATGGGCATGGTCTTCCAGTCCTTCAATCTGTTCCCGCACATGACGGTACTGCAGAACATCATCGAGGCGCCCATGACGGTCAAGGGCCTGAAGCGCGATGAAATTCTGCCCAAGGCCGAAGAACTGCTGCGCAAAGTGGGCCTGCTCAACAAGCGCGACAATTATCCTTCCCGCCTGTCGGGCGGCCAGAAACAGCGCGTGGCGATTGCCCGGGCGCTGGCCATGGAGCCGGACATCATGCTGTTTGACGAGCCGACCTCCGCGCTCGATCCCGAACTCACCGTGGAGGTGCTGCGCACCATGCGCCAGCTTGCCGAAGAGCATATGACAATGCTGGTGGTGACCCACGAAATGGGGTTCGCGCGCGAAGTCGCCCACCGGGTCATCTTCATGGACCAAGGCCGGATCGTCGAGGAGGCGCCGGCCCGTGAGTTCTTCGACTCGCCGCGCCATGCCCGCAGCCAGAGTTTCCTGGGGCAGATGCTCTAGAAGACGAGACCGGCTGACGCACCGGCCGACCGTTGCGGGCAGTCCGGGCGACGCGATGCTCGCGCCGGAGAGTTCTGCGGCCGGCGCCTCGACGGACCAAAGCGTCTCGAGGAAATGCCGGTTATCCAGGCTAGCGACCGATAGCGGATGTTCCAAATGGAACGGCGCCACCCGCTTGGGGGTGGCGCCGTGCGCACAGCCAGTGGGGCCGCAGGTCAGTTCTGGGCGAGCAGCTCCTTGCTGCGTGCGCGCTGACGCACTGCCGAGGTGACCAGCAGGGCGATCAGCAGCACGCAGGCCACGATGAAGCCCAGGCTGATGGGACGTTCGACGAAGATCGACAGTTCGCCGCGCGAGAGCAGCAGGGCGCGGCGGAAGTTTTCTTCGACCATGGGGCCCAGCACGAAGCCCAACAGCAGCGGCGCCGGCTCGAAGCGCAGGCGGATGAAGAAGTAACCCGCCACACCGAAGAACGTCACCATCGCCACGTCGAACAGGTTGTTGTTCGTGCTGTAGACCCCGACGCAGACGAAGAACAATGCTGCGGGGAACAGGTAGCGGAAGGGTACGGACAGCAGGCGCACCCACATGCCGATGAGCGGCAGGTTCAGGATCAGCAGCAGGATGTTGCCCACCCAGAAGCTGGCGATCAGGCCCCAGAACATGTCGGCGTGTTCGATCATCATCTGCGGACCCGGCTGGATGCCGTGGATGATGAGCGCGCCCAGCATCAGCGCCATGACCGGGTCGCCGGGGATGCCCAGGCTCATGGTCGGGATGAAGCTGGTCTGCGTGGAAGCGCTGGTGGCTGCTTCCGGACCGGCAATGCCTTCGATAGCGCCACGGCCGAAGCGTTGCGGCTCGCGGGCGACCTTCTTCTCGGTCGCATAAGAGATGAAGGAGGCAATGGTCGGGCCGGTACCCGGCAGGATGCCGAAGGCCGCGCCAATGGCCGTGCCGCGCACCAGGGCGCCGCGCGACTGCTTGATGTCGCCCGGCTGCGGACGCATCGCGCTCATGCTGATCTTGGTGTTGGTGATCACACCGCCATCGCCGACCTGGTTGATGTTCTTCAGGAAGTCAGCCACGCCGAACAAGCCCATGGCCAGCGCCACGATCTGCAGACCGTCGCTCAGTTCGATGATGCCGAAGTGAAAACGCATGGTGCCCGTGTTGACGTCGGTGCCGACCACGCCCAGCAACAGGCCGACCACCACCATCGCCACGCCTTTGATGGCCGAACCCTTGGCCAGGGTCGCGCCAGCCAGCAGGCCCAGCATCATCATCGAGAAGTACTCGGCCGGGCCGAACTTGAAGGCCACGTCGACCAGCAGCGGCGAAAACAGGATCATTGCGATGATCCCTACCGAAGCGCCGCAGAACGACGAGAACATCAGCATGAACAGGGCCGAGCCGGCCTTGCCATTGCGTGCCAGCGGGTTGCCGTCCAGGCAGGCTACCGCGTGCGAGGCGGTACCCGGCAGATTCAGCATGATGGAGGTGATGCCACCGCCGTACTGCGAACCGTAGTAAATGCCGGCCAGCATCACCAGGGCCGCCGTGGGCGTCATGGTGTAGGTCAGCGGCAGCAGGATGGAGATCGCGGCCAGCACGCCCATGCCCGGCAACACGCCGATCAGGTTCCCCATGAAGACGCCGAAGATCGCCCACATGAGGTTGTCGAGCTGGAACGCGATGCCGAAGCCATGCATCAGGTTGTCGAGAATTTCCATGGCATCAACCCCAGCGGAACAGCGGGAACTGCAGTTGCAGGCCCCAGGCAAAAATGGCGACACCCAGGATGGTCACGCCGATCGACAGCAGGGCTGCCGTCTTGACGGTGTGTTGACGATCGCCCAGTGCCGAAATGAACACCAGGGCCAGCGTGGCCGGCACCAGGCCGCCATACTCACCCAGCACCATGAAGGCGATCAGGCCGCCCAGGATGCAACCCCAGCCACGCCATTGCGGCGGCGGATTCTCGTGCTCCTCCTCTTGCTCGTCGGGCGCCGGCGCGCGCAGGATCGCCAGCCCGAGCAAGGCGAGCAATACGCCCAGGATGGCCGGGAACATGCCGGGCCCCATGTGGGCCAGGGTGCCCAGTTTGTAGGTGGTGGCCTGTGCCAACGCCCCCAGGCCAAGGGCGATCATCACGCCTCCTGCCACCCACTCCCGGCGTTTTCGCCTGTTGTCCTGCTGCATCCCTGTTTCTCCTTTTATTGACTGACAAGGCTCTGAAATCAACCTGACTGAGAATTGACGTCAGGCTGACGTTCGGTTGAAAAGGCGTGCAGTCTAAAATTCGAAACTTCCGTTAGGCTTTCAAACCTGCTCTAAACAGGGCCTAACTTCGGGAAAATACCTAATAATTTCATTTAACTTTCATTAACCTTGCTTTCCGAAAGAATTCGCCAGAAATAGAAAAAGCGGCCCGAAGGCCGCTTTTTCAGTGCAGTTGAACGCGGTTAGGCGTATCAGCCGATCGAATCCAGAATGGCGTTGAGCGTAGCGCTCGGACGCATGGCCTGGCTCGTCTTGGCGGCATCGGCGTGATAGTAGCCACCGATGTCCACCGGCTTGCCCTGGGCTGCCTTGAGTTCCTCAAGGATCTTGGCTTCGTTGTCGAGCAGGGCCTTGGCCACCGGCGCAAACAGCTCGGCCAGCTCCTTGTCTTCGGTCTGCTCGGCGACGGCCTGGGCCCAGTACATGCCCAGGTAGTAATGGCTGCCGCGATTGTCCAGGCCGCCGACCTTGCGGTCCGGCGACTTGTTGTTGTCCAGGAACTTGCCGGTGGCCTGATCCAGCGTCTTGGCCAGCACGCCGGCGCGACGGTTGCCCGTGGTGCTGCTCAGGTGGTCCAGCGACGCCGCCAGGGCCATGAATTCGCCCAGCGAGTCCCAGCGCAGGAAGCCTTCTTCGAGGAACTGCTGAACGTGCTTCGGGGCCGAGCCGCCCGCACCGGTTTCGAGCAGGGCGCCGCCGGCCATCAGCGGAACGATGGACAGCATCTTGGCGCTGGTGCCCAGTTCCAGGATCGGGAACAGGTCCGTCAGGTAGTCGCGCAGGACGTTGCCGGTCACCGAGATGGTGTCCTTGCCGGCACGAATGCGTTCGAGGGAGAAACGGGTGGCTTCGACGGGCGACAGGATGCGCAGATCCAGGCCGCTGGTGTCGTGATCCTTCAGGTAGCGCTCCACCTTCTGGATCAGTTGCGCGTCGTGGGCGCGCTGCGGATCCAGCCAGAACACGGCCGGGGTATTCGAGGCGCGCGCACGGGTGACGGCGAGCTTGACCCAATCCTGGATGGCGGCATCCTTGGTCTGGCACATGCGCCAGATATCGCCCGCCTGCACGGCCTGCTCCAGCAGCACGGCGCCGCTGGCGTCCTGCACGCTCACCACGCCGTCATCGGCAACGATGAAGGTCTTGTTGTGCGAGCCGTATTCTTCGGCGGCCTGGGCCATCAGGCCGACGTTGGGCACGCTGCCCATCGTGACCGGGTCGAAGGCGCCATTGCGCTTGCAGTCTTCGATGACGGCCTCGTAGACGCCGGCGTAGCAGCGATCCGGAATGACGGCCTTGGCGTCCTGCAGCTTGCCGGCGGCATCCCACATCTTGCCGGAGTCGCGGATCATGGCCGGCATGGAAGCGTCGACGATCACGTCGCTGGGCACGTGCAGGTTGGTGATGCCCTTGTCGGAGTTCACCATCGCCAGGGCCGGGCGGGCCTGGTAGAGCGCCTCGATGTCAGCCTTGATGGCCGCTTGCTGCTCGGCCGGCAGGGCGCCCAGCTTGGCGTACAGATCGCCGATGCCGTTGTTGGCGTCGAAGCCGATCTGCTTGAGGGCGTCGGCGTGCTTGGCCAGCACTTCCTGGTAGAACACCGACACCACGTGGCCGAAAATGACCGGGTCGGAGACCTTCATCATGGTGGCCTTCAGGTGCACCGAGAACAGCACGCCCTGACGCTTGGCGTCTTCGATCTGGGCCTGCAGGAAGGCGCGCAGCTTGGCGACCGACAGCACGGCGGCGTCGATGACTTCGCCGGCCTTGACGGCGACCTTGTCCTTGAGCACCTGCTTGCTGCCATCGGCCTTGGTCAGGACGATGGACAGATCGCCGGCTTCGGCGAGCGTGGTGGATTTTTCGGAGCCGTAGAAGTCACCGCTGTCCATGCTGGCGACGTGCGCCTTGGAGTCAGCCGTCCAGGCGCCCATCTTGTGGGGGTGCTTGCGGGCGTAGTTCTTGACCGAGGCCGGCGCACGGCGGTCGGAGTTGCCTTCGCGCAGCACCGGATTCACGGCGCTGCCCTTGACCTTGTCGTAGCGGGCCTTGACGTCGCGCTCGGCATCGGTGGCGGGCTCATCCGGGTAGTCGGGCAGCTTGTAGCCCTGACCTTGCAGTTCCTTGATGGCGGCCTTGAGCTGCGGCATCGAAGCGCTGATGTTGGGCAGCTTGATGATGTTGGCTTCGGGCTTGAGCGCCAGGGCGCCCAGTTCGGCCAGGGCGTCGCTGACGCGCTGGGCTTCGGTCAGGCACTCGGGGAAGAGGGCGAGGATACGGCCGGCCAGCGAGATGTCGCGCGTCTCGAAGGTAATGCCGGCGGGCTTGGCAAAGGTCTGGATGATGGGCAGCAACGAACGGGTGGCCAGTGCCGGGGCCTCGTCGGTGAAGGTGTAGATGATCTTGGGAGTGTTAGACATAGTCTTTTTGACAGCCCGTGTGCGCTGCGCGCATCCGGACATACTTTGCGCGGTGCGCCGTAGAGTTTGTCGGGAGTGTGAAACAGGCGGATGACTCGCAGCCAGGGGCGGGCCGCAAGGAGGCGGCGTGGCGCATCGCCTGCGGGGTGCTCCTGGCCCGTGGCGGGCCATATCGTCCTGTCGGTGGGATCGCGCCGGCCTTATGAGCTGACCGACTGCAATCGCCACATGTCCTGATTGTAATGCCTGTACACGCTGTGCGGGCGCCGGCGCCGCGATCAGTCATGCCGTTTGACCCGCGCGGCGATGGCAACCTGCGAGCGCGCCTCGGCGCGCAGCGGCGCGTGCGCGGGCTGCGCTACGCGCCGATGGGCAGACGATTGGCCGGGCTGGGTGCGTCGCGGCCCGGCAGGATGGTTGTGCGCGCCCTGGGCGTGGTGGTGCTGGCCGTGGCCGCTGGACAGCTGCAGCAGGCGTTCGATCGACCACCCGCGTCCGCACAGCAGGCGGCGCGTCTGGCGCTGGTCCATCACTTCCGGGTCCGGTTGCGCGGGCAGCCCGTGGAGATGCTTGTCGGCCACGTGAACATAACCGTTCTCGTTCTGCCGCGCGAGCGATTGCCAGAGGGCGTGCGCCCCGGGCGACTGGCGCGCGCCGCTCAGCAGGCAATAGCCGGCCTGCAGTTCCCGGCGGTAGATCTGCGCAGCCAGGCCGCGGCGCTGATAGTGCGGCCGCAGGCGGGCATGGGGAGAGCGCAGCATGCGATCGACGCGGCGGTTGACCTCGATCAGGCGGTTGAAGATCACGCAGCCCACGAAGACGCCGTTGCTCGGATCCTCGATATAGACGAAGAACTCGCCATCGGCTTCCTGGCGCCAGAGCCGCAGGGGCAGGGGCAGTTCCTGGAGCGTGGCCAATGCCGGATCGAGACGGCCCTTGGCGCGCAGGCGCGCCTCCAGGGCGTCCAGTTCTTTCTCGACGACGGCAGGGTCCCAGTGAACGTCTATCCTCATGCCGCCTGTCCAAGACCGGGCATGGGCCCGGCCCACCAGCCGCTGCGCAGTTCGCGCGGCGTTTGATTGGCATGCACGCGGGCGCTGGATTCCCAGGCATGTTCGCAGACTTCCACGCCGGCATAGACGCCGTAGCCGTCCCCGGCCTGGATATCGCCCTCGGCGGCCAGGCTTTCACCGGCACGGATGCTGCCGCCGGCAAGGATGTCGCCGCGCGCCCGGATGCCCCAGCCCGCGCCAAGATGGCTGCCCACCCGGATCTCTCCGCCACAGTCGATGCCGTGGCCGGTGAGCAATCGCTGGCTGGCGTCGATGCTGCCGCCGACCTTCAGGCCTTTGTCGCAACGGAAATCCTCCGCCGCGCTGAGCGATTCTCCCACCGAGCAATCGCCCCCCACCTGGGCGGCGCCCTGGCAGAGCAGATCCCAGCCTGCACGCAGGCTTTCGCATTGCAGGCCGGTGGCGGCCTGCACATTCCAGTCGGCCTGGATCAGGCCGCCGGCCTGCAGCCGGCCTTCACTGCGCAGCGCGCCGCCACACTTGATGTCGCCGCCGGCGATGACGTTGCCGCCAGCGGAAATGCCCCCGCCCGCATGGATGTCGCGCCCCGCGCGCAGCACCGTGCCCACCTCGATGGCGCCGCGCACCCGGATGGTTCCGGCAAAGACCAGCGCTTCGGCGTCGACCTGATCGAGCGTCAGGACGGCATCGGTGGGACCGAACTGGTCCAGCAGCCAGCACGCGTCCTCGACGCGGCCGTCGGCCACCAGGGCGTTGAGGATTTCCTGATAGCTGCTGTCCTGGCGGGCGTTGCGTACATACCAGCGGAAACCGTCGGCGCAGGGCTGCTTGGCCTTGATGAAGGCCTTGGTGATGTCCATGCGTATATTCCTTCCCGCCCATGGCGGGAATCGTGGCCCGCGTATATCGGCAGACGCGGACGCACAGCAGGCGCGGGAGCTGCCCGACGACCTGAGGAATAATTGCGCGTTTAGTGCTGGGAGGGGGAGGGGGGGTCGCCGGGCTCAATCATCTGCGGCTAGCGCAGGTGTTGGGCCGCACTGACGTCCATAGGGCGTCACGCCGCGCAGCAGGGCGGGCGCGCACACATGGCGGGCGGAGAAGGCGGATCCAGTCATGGACCAGCATTGTACGAAGTTGCGCGCGGCTTGCAAAGCGCGGCTTGCAAAGTCGGCCCGTTTGGCTTGCCTGCGGTGGCTGGCGATAATGTGGCCTCGCGCGTGCGACAAGGAGCGACGATGGACAATCAATGGGGGCGGCAACGACGCCGCTGGCTGGGCGCCGGCGCCGGCAGCGCCCTGCTGGCGCTGGCAGGATGCGCGGGCCGAGCGCCTGCCGTGTCGCCTGGCGCCACGCCTGCACGACCCGCTGCGCCGACGCGCACAGACCGCACCGCAAGGGCGGTGCCTGCCTTGCGGGCTGGCGCGCAGATCGCCGTGGTTTCGCCTGCCTCGGCGGTCAGCGGCGCACCCGAAGCGGCCGCCCGCTGGCTGGAGAGCCGGGGCTACAGTGCCCGTCTGATGACCAGCCAGCGCCTGGACGCGCCTTTCGAGTATCTGGCCGGGCCGGACAGCCTGCGCCTGGCCCAGCTGCACAGCGCCTTTGCCGATCCGCAGATCGACGCCATCTGGTGCCTGCAGGGCGGATTCGGTTCCTGGCGGCTGCTGCCGCAGCTGGACTATGCGCTGATCCGCGAGAACCCCAAGCCCTTCATCGGCTACAGCGACATCACGGCGCTGCATCTGGCGTTGCAGCGCCAGGCCGGGTTCGTCACTTTCCATGGCCCGATGCCCGGGCAGGACTTCCGCTTCGGTCGCAACGAGCCGACCGAATCCCTGACCTGGGCCATGCTCAATGGCGAACTGGGGCAGGGCAGCTGGATCGAGGCGCCCGGGGACAGCCCCTTGATGACCCTGGCCAGCGGCACGGCCAGCGGCCGCTTGGTCGGGGGCAATCTTGCGCTCATCAGCGCCCTGATGGGAACGCCCTACGAAATCGACACGGAAGATGCGATTCTGTTTTTTGAAGATGTCAACGAGCTGCCTGCGCGAGTGGATCGCATGCTGGCCCAGTTGAAAGCCAGCGGGAAACTGCGCCAGGCCGCCGGTGTGCTGATCGGCACTTTCACGCGCGGCGCCTCGGGCAATGCCTATGCTGCAGAGCGGCGCTACCAGCCGTTGATGCGCGAAATATTTCAGCCCCTGGGCATTCCGGTGCTGGCGGGCTGGCCCAGCGGACACGGCGACCCCAATCTGATCCTGCCCCTGGGCGCGCGCGTGACGCTGGATGCCGAGCGCGGGGCCTTGCGCCTGGATCAGGCGGTCGTGGCGGCCCCGACGACCGCCGCCCGATTCCCGCAAGCCGCATGAGCCGCGGTTTCGAAGGGGTGCGCCCGGCCTCCGAATCATCGATCGAGATCGGCTTCATATTCGAAGGGCGCCATTGTGTTCAGCGCCTGCGGCTCAAGCCCACGGCGGCCAACCTCAAGAAGGCCGCGCTGCAGCGCGAGGCCATCCTGCAGGCTATCGCAAGGGGTGAGTTTTCCTGGCCGCCGGCCTAGGGGTGGCGCGTGAGCATGGCATCATGCGCGCTGATCCGAGATGAACAGGAAGGCTGATCATGAATGAAATTACCTGGGATGACTTCACCAAGGTCGAGCTGCGCGTCGGGCGCATCGTGCAGGCCGAAGTGTTTGCCGAAGCCCGCAAGCCCGCATACAAGCTACAGGTGGATTTCGGCCCTGAGCTGGGCTTGC
This sequence comes from Bordetella trematum, assembly GCF_900078335.1. Lineage (GTDB taxonomy): Bacteria > Pseudomonadota > Gammaproteobacteria > Burkholderiales > Burkholderiaceae_B > Bordetella > Bordetella trematum. The sequence goes on along the minus strand of NZ_FKBR01000006.1, from coordinate 210,938 downwards.
GTAAATCGAGCGCCCAGATCACCGATCACTATCAACCGCAGGCGCTGGTGGGCCGCCTGGTGGTGGCGGTGGTTAACTTCCCGCCCAAACAGATCGGCCCCATGCGTTCGGAATGCCTGGTGACCGGTTTTCATGACGAGCAGGGTGGGGTGCGGCTGTGTGTGCCCGATGGCGACGTCCCGCTGGGTACCCGCCTGCTGTAAGCCCGCCTCAATTCTTGAGGGCGGCGCGTGCTGCCTGGCTGGGAGCCATGCCGAAGGCCCGCCGGAATGCGGTCGCGAAATTGGCCGGGCTGCTGTAGCCGGCAATCTCGGCTGCCTGCGCCACGCTCAATCCCTCACGCTCCAAGGCACAGCGCGCCCGGCGCAGGCGGGCATCGCGGCGGTATTCGTCCACGCTGGCATCCCAGGCCGCCCGGAAGTGGCGTTGCAGCGTGTTGACGCTCAAATGATGACGGGCGGCAATTTCGGCCAGGCTCCAGTGATCCGCCATGCCGCTTTCGAGCTCCTCTCTTACCTGCGCCATACGCAGAAACTTGCGCCGGCTCAGTTTGACCCCGGCCGTTTCGCGCAGGCCTTGCGCCACCTGGTGCAGCAGTTCCAGTACCCGGCTCTCCAGATAGAGGGGGAGCAGATCGTCGTCCTGGCGCGGCGGCTGGAGCAACTGTTGCAGCACGGCCAGGGACGGGCGGGTCAGGGCATGGCGGCGCAGGTCCAGATGGCCGGCGCCCGCCTGACGCAAAGGATGGGTGTCGGGCAGGCGCGATTGCAGCCAGGCCGGCGCCAGGGAGATCAGCACGCTGCGATCGATGTCGCCACGGCGAGACTGGCGTTGCAGCCGGTACATCTGGCCGGCTCCCCAGATCAGGGCGTGGCCGGCCAGGCCGGGCCGGCGCGCCAGCATCTGCCCATCCACGCTGAGATCAGCGCCGCCGGTCAGCGTCAGCAACAGATGCAGCCCGGCAGACTCCTGCGTCCACCAGGGCGCGCCTTGCAGATCTCGGCAATCGTGGCGCCGCAGCTGCAGGCCCGGCAGCAGGCTGCGTTTGTCACGCATGCCATCGAAGCGGGCCACGCTGCTGCCGAGCGCGCCGAGGTAGCGGGTCGCGGCGTCTTCCGGCAGGGAAGTTCCGGCAATTGATGGTTTGGAAAAGGTTTTTGAGTTCAAGGCAAAGATCTGAGGCCGACGGGACTGACATAATCCGGTTCAGATAATGTTATTACAAATCATTCCTAATTGCAGAAATTGACCTGACACGGTCACGCTTTGTGGCCGTTCGTCGCCATCCCTGGAGATTGTTTTCATGTCGCTCGCGCGTTTTTCGCGGCATTACGCCCGCTCGGCCCTGCTGTTGGCCATGACTGCCCCTGCATGGGTACAGGCCCAGGAGGTCACCCATGTGCAGGAGATGTCGGCCGTGAAGGTGGTCGGCACGGCCGAAGAAGAAGGCAAGGAATCCCTGGGGGTGTCGATCATCACGGCCGAGGAAATCCAGCGTCGCCCGCCGGTCAATGACCTGGCCGACATCATCCGGCGCGAACCGGGGGTGAACCTCACCGGCAACAGCGCAAGCGGCTCGCGCGGCAACAACCGCCAGATCGATATCCGCGGCATGGGCCCGGAGAACACGCTGATCCTGATCGACGGCAAGCCGGTCAGCTCGCGCAATGCCGTGCGTTATGGATGGAGCGGCGACCGGGATACGCGGGGCGACTCCAACTGGGTGCCGGCCGAAGAGGTCGAGCGCATCGAAGTGATCCGCGGTCCGGCCGCCGCGCGCTACGGTTCGGGCGCCATGGGCGGGGTGGTCAACGTCATCACCAAGCGCCCGACCGACAAGGTCTCGGCCTCGGCAACGTACTATCTGAACCAGCCGGAAGATCACAAGGAAGGCAACACCAACCGGGTGAACATCAGCCTGTCCACGCCGCTGAGCGAGTCGCTGTCGATGCGCATCTACGGCAACTACAACAAAACCAACGCGGATTCGCGCAATATCAACGCCGGCCACGCCAAAGAAGGCGCCAACGGCGTGGTGTCGACCGCCGGGCGGGAAGGCGTGATCAACCAGGACCTGAATGCGCTGCTGTCCTGGAAGATGGACTCGCGCAACACCTTCGATTTCGACGCGGGCTATAGCCGCCAGGGCAACATCTTTGCCGGCGACACCATGCTCAACGTGAACAACGACTACACGGATGGGCTGTACGGCCAGGAAACCAACATCATGTACCGCGACAACGTGGCGCTGACCCACCGCGGTTCCTATGACTGGGGCACGACCAAGTCGAGCCTGAGCTACGACTACACCCGCAATTCGCGTCGCCAGGAAGGCCTGGCCGGCAGCACCGAAGGCGCGCCCAATGGTGACTTCGAAACGTCGCGCCTGAAGCACTGGCGCGCAGCCACCGAAGCCAGCGTGCCGTTCACCTGGGGCCTGGATCAGATGGTGACCGTGGGCGCCGAATGGAGCCGCGAGTCGCTCGACGACCCGAGCAGCCTGCGCCAGACCTACACCGGCGGCAACATCGGCGGCGTGGCCGCCGAGAATCGCAGCACCAAGTCGACCCAGACCAGCTATGCGCTGTTCGTGGAAGACAACATCGAGGCGACCGACTACGTCATGGTCACGCCCGGCGTGCGCATGGATCACAGCGACAAGTTCGGCGTGAACTGGAGCCCGAGCCTGAACGCCTCGTGGGAAGCCTTCGACGGCTTCAAGATCAAGGGCGGGATCGCGCGCGCCTACAAGGCGCCCAACCTGTATCAGTCCAACCCGAACTACCTCTTGTACAGCCGGGGCAACGGCTGCCTGGCCTCGCAGACCAACACCAATGGCTGCTACCTGATGGGCAACAAGGACCTGTCGCCGGAAATCAGCGTCAACAAGGAAATCGGCGTCGAGTACGACTCCGGCAGCTGGCGCAGCAGCGTGGCCTACTTCCGCAATGATTACAAGAACAAGATCGTCAGCGGCACCGACATCATGTATCGCCTGGATAACGGCGCGCGCGTGACCCAATGGGTCAACAGCGGCAAGGCCGTGGTCGAAGGCCTGGAAGGCAATCTGTTGATCCCGCTCACCGACACGGTGGACTGGAACACCAACTTCACGTACATGATCGAGTCCAAGAACAAGGATTCGGGCCAGCCGCTTAGCGTGATCCCGAAGTACACGATCAACAGCACCCTGGATTGGTTCTACTCCGATAAGCTGAATTTCCAGGCCAACGTGACCTACTACGGCAAGCAGGTCGGCCCCACGCTGAACGAGCGCACCGGAACCCAGCTGGAAGGCGAAGCCCGTAACACCGTCAGCCCCTATGCGCTGGTGGGTCTGAGCACGGGCTATGAGGTCAACAAGAACCTGCGCTTCCGGGTGGGCGTGAGCAACCTGTTCGACAAGCGTCAGTACCGCGAAGGCAATGCCTCGAGCGCCGGCGCCGCGACCTACAACGAACCGGGCCGCGCCTACTACGCCACCATGACGGTGCGCTATTGATCCTTTTGCCGGCCGGGCGCGTGCTGCGCCAGGCCGGCAAGCGCCATGCAAACCCGCGATTTCGCGGGTTTTTTTATGCGAACCGAGAGTGGGCTGCAAGCAGGACGCCAAGCGTACAAAGATATAATGTCTGTAGTTATTGATTGGTTTTTGTACGGAATATGCACCCGTCCAGCAGCTTGTCGTGCTAAGCGTTTAGGGCGAACCTGCGGGGCTTTCCGAGGTTGCCGGCTGGCGACCGCAGCAATCGTAAGACCAACACGTGGCTGAACGGTCTGCTGCGGATGTGCCAGCCGCCGGGGCCATGGGCTGCGGCCCGGGCGTCACATAAAGCGCTTTCAACCCATTCGATAGGGACAGATCACACAAGATCTTCCATCACTGAATGGCCATTTTTAGGTAGGCAAGGTCTGGCATAGGACGCATACGGTATGAGCAGAAAAAAAGGCAGTGTTGCCGACCTGGCGTGGCTGAGCGCCTTAAAGCCCGGGCAGGGGCCGCGCTATCAGCAGATCGCGCAGCAGGTGATTGACGCCGTGCGCGAGGAGCGGCTGCGCCCGGGCGACCGCCTGCCGCCCCAACGCGAGCTGGCCCAGCAACTGGGTGTGGACCTGACTACGGTCACCCGTGCCTACAATGCGCTGCGTAGCGCCGGCATGCTTACTGTGCAGGGGGCTCGCGGCACCTATATCGCCTCGGCCGCGCTGGTCCCCGAGGACGCGGGCTTCACGGTCGACCTGAGCATGAACATACCACCGCTGACCGATAGCCCGGCCTTTGGCCGGGCGCTGCAGGTGGCGGCCGCGCATGCGCACGCGCGCGTGGCCAGCGATGCCTTGATGAGCTATCACGTCGGCCCGGGCGCGGGGGTCGATCGCGAGGCGGGGGCCCAATGGCTGCGGCCCGCTCTGGGGCCGCTGGATCGTTCTCGGATCATCGTCTGCGGCGGCGCCCAGACGGCCCTGGCCGCCCTGATATTGGCCTACAGCCGGGAAGGCGACACGGTGCTGACCGAGGCCATGACCTATCCGGGGCTGCTGGCGGCAGCCAGCACCCAGCGGCGCCACATTCAGGCCGTGGCGGGCGACCAGGAGGGCATGTTGCCCGAGGCGCTGGAGCAGGCTTGCCTGGCGCGCCGCCCGGCGCTGATCTACCTCAACCCCACGATGCAGAATCCGACGGCGGCCACGCTGTCAGCGCAGCGCCGCGCCGATCTCTATGAAGTCGCCAGCCGCCATCAGGTGGGCATCATAGAAGATGACCCTTATTGGCTGCTGGCCGAGGATGCGCCCGCGCCCATCGCCACGCTGCAGCGCGAGGGGGCAGCGCCGGTCTACTACGTCTGCACCCTGTCCAAGACGCTGGCGCCGGGCCTGCGCACCGCCTATATCGCCATGCCGGCGCAGGCCAGCGCCGCGTCGGTGCTCGACGCCTTGCGCTCACTCACGCTGATGCCGGCTGCCTGGATGACAGCCGTGGCCACCGAGCTGATCGAAAGCGGCGTGGCCGCCCAATGGCTGGCGACAGTGCGCGAGGAACTGGCCGCACGCCAGACGTTGGCCGCAGCCATTCTCCCAGCGCAGGCGCGCGGAAATCCCTATGGCCTGCATCGCTGGCTGCCGTTGCCTGCCGGCTGGGACGAGTATCGGCTGACGCGCGCCGCTCAGGGGCAAGGGCTGGGCGTCACGCCATCGGCTGCCTTCAGCGCCGTCGACCAGATTTCCAATGCCTTACGTATCTCACTGGGGGGCGCGCGCGACAGGCATACGCTGGAGAGGGGGCTACGACGGCTGGCTGCCATTCTGGCGGACGCCACCATGCAAAGGATCTCGGGCGTGGTTTGACTGGTTTGATTCTATGCTTGTGAGGCATGCCTGATCGCAGAACAGCATACGATATATTTTGTATGTTTCACGAAGCTCCGATAGTGATTTTCGTCAGGCCGGCAACGACCTTCCCGGTGCCCGCCTGATGCGTTTTCTGCGGCACGGCCTTGGTATTGTCCCCAGTCTTGAGCAGCAATCTTGTTGTGTAAACTGCCCCGATCGCGCGCCCAAGGATGCAAAAACCTTCCAGGTAAAAGCGCGGCAGCACAGCGAAACGTGTAATTGCCGGGCCCTTCAGGCCTGACTTCACCCTTGGGGAGGGGAGTTGTCTCATGGCAGATCGTCAACAGGTCGGCGTCGTCAGCGGCGTCGTGCTACGCAATGCCCATGCGCGCATTGCGTGCCTGCTCAACCGCCAGCCGGCCTTGCCGGCGCCGGACTCGCAATCCGAAGGGTCTTTGCTGGCGTTCACCTACATGCTTGAGAGCGCCGCCACGCAGAGCGGCCGGCCCAACTTCGGGCTGGAATTGGCGCGCCTGGGCGACCAGGCCGGCGCGCCGTCGACGGTGTCGCGGTTGTTCTGCATGGCGCCCACGGTCGGCGAGGCCCTGCGCGGCGTGATCGAGTGTTTTCCTTCCATCCAGACCGCGACCAGCGTCACCTTGCGGCATTCCGCAGAACGCTGCGACATGATCTACGCCATCGACGATCCGAGCATACGCCGCCACCAGCAGGATGCCGTCTATACCCTGGTGCAGTTCGCGCAGGCGCTGCGGCGCCACACCCGCGCACAGGTGCCCCTGATGCAGGTGTGCCTCACCATTCCGCGTCCCGCGCAGGATTCGCATCGTTATACCGAGACCTTCGGGGCGCCGGTTCAGTTCAATGCTTCGCACAATGTGCTGGCGCTGCATCCGCGGGCCTTGTTGATGCGCCTGGAAACCGGCGACTCGCGGCGTTTCCTGCAACTTTGCCGCGACGTGCGTCAGGGCTCGCTGGAGCCGGGCACCGCGCGTCTGTGGGAGGACGCCTTGCGCGCATGGATCGTCTGCGCCATCGAAGAGGGCGGGCCGGTGACCCAGGAGGCCGCCTGCGTGGACTTCGGCATCACCAGCCGCACGATGCAACGCAGGCTGCGCAGCCTGGGGATCAATTTTCTGGCGCTGCGTGCGCGCACCCGCCTGCAGCTGGGCGCACGCCTGCTGCGCGAAACCCGCCTGCCGATCACCCGAATCGCCCAGCAGCTGGGCTTTAGCGAAACCAGCGCTTTCAGTCGCGCCTTTCGCCAGGATGAGGGCTGCAGCCCGCAAGCCTACCGGCAGCTGCGCAGGGCCTGAACTGCCCCAGGCATGCGGACAAACCCTGGCGCGCAATGTCGCGTCAGGTCAATTCAGAAGCCGGCATGCCCCCTAAGCTGAAGCCATTCAGCCCAAGGAGCAGCGGACTTGAAGTACACCCTTTCGATCTCTCATGACGGCCACTCGCCACGCGACATCGTGATCCGTGGCGCCAAGGTCCAGAACCACGAAATCCCCGAGCGCGCCGAGCGTCTGCATGAAGCCATGCGGGCCCTGGGACACAGCGAGGTGCCGGTGCGCGACTGGGGCATGCGCTGGATCTCGGCGGTGCACGACCTGGGATATCTTGAGTTCCTGGAGACGGCCCACGCGCGCTGGATGCAACTGCCCAACGCCTCGCCGGTCATCCACGCGCATGCCCATCCCCATTACAGCCTGCGCACGCCGCCGGCCAGCATCCAGGGGCAGACGGGCTATTACCTTGGCGGCGGCTCCGCTCCCATGACAGCCGGCACCTGGCGCGCGGCGCTGTCCTCGGCCCATTGCGCCCTGGAAGCCGCCCAATGGGTCCTCGAAGGCGAACGCGAAACCTACGCCCTGTGCCGTCCGCCCGGGCACCATGCCTATCGCGACTATGCCGGTGGCTTCTGCTATCTGAACAACGTCGGCATTGCCGCCAATTTCCTGGCCCGGCATATGGGCCGGGTCGCCATCCTGGACATCGACACCCATCACGGCGACGGTACCCAGAGCCTTTTCTACGAACGCGACGACGTGCATTTCGTTTCCGTGCACGGCGACCCGGATGCGCTGTTTCCGTTCTATGCCGGTCATGCCCATGAACGCGGGCGCGGCGCAGGGGAGGGCTTCAACCTGAATCTGCCCCTGCCCATGCGATCGGAAGATCCCGCTTGGCTGGACGCCGTGCATGCCGGCATGCGCTCCATCGACCATTACAGCCCGGCCGCCTTGCTGGTGTCGCTGGGTTTTGACGCCTTCAAGGGCGACCCCTCATCCGATCTGTGCGTCAGCACCGAAGGATTCCGCCAGGCGGGACTGCGCATCGGCGCCTGGAACGGCCCCATCGTCCTGGTTCAGGAGGGCGGCTATGTCGTCGACAAACTGGCCGAGAACCTGAGCGCCTTTCTGGACGGCTTCTTCACCTCGCGAACCCGGGCCTGAATCCGGCGCCGCCTGCTTTCCTCCGAATCCCTACGAGCCCATTGCCATGACAACCACTACTGCCTCAACCACCGCCTTCGGGCAACAGGACGTGCGCCACGTCATCCATCCGTATACCAACCTCGCGGCCCACGAACGCTCCGGCCCCACGGTGATCACGCGGGGGGAGGGCTGCTATGTCTATGACGAACACGGCAAACGCTACTTCGAGGGCATGTCGGGCCTGTGGTGCGCCTCGCTGGGCTTCTCCGAGCGCCGCCTGATCGACGCGGCGATGGCGCAGTTCGAACAACTGCCGTACTACCACCTTTTCAACCACCGTTCGCACCCGCCGGGCATCGCCCTGGCCGAAGCCCTCACCGCCATGGCGCCCAACGGCCTGTCGCGCGTGCTGTTCGGCAACTCCGGCTCGGAAGCCAATGACGCGGCCGTCAAGCTGGTCTGGTACTACAACAATGCCCGCGGGCGCAGCCAGAAGAAGAAAATCATCTCGCGCATCAACGGCTATCACGGCGTGACCGTGGCCTCGGGCAGCCTGACGGGCCTGAAGCACGTGCACCAGGATTTCGATCTGCCCCTGCCCCGCATCCTGCACACCGACTGCCCCAGCCACTACCATTTCGCCGAGCCGGGCGAGAGCGAAGAGGCCTTCGCGGCGCGCCTGGCCGACAACCTGGAGACGCTGATCCAGCGCGAAGGGCCGGAGACCATTGCCGCCTTCATTGCCGAGCCGGTCAACGGCTCGGGCGGGGTGATCGTGCCGCCCAAGGGGTATTTCGAGCGCATCCAGGCGATTCTGCGCAAACACGACATTCTGTTCATCGTCGACGAGGTCATCTGCGGATTCGGGCGCACCGGCAACATGTTCGGCTGCGACACCTATGGGCTGAAGCCGGACATGATGACCGTGGCCAAGGGGCTGTCGGCCGCCTACCAGCCGATTTCCGCCTTGCTGGTCAGCGAAGACATCTACAGCGCCATGACAGAGGAGAGCCGCAAGCTGGGCGCCTTCGCCCACGGGCTGACCTACGCCGCCCATCCGGTCGCGGCCGCCGTGGCCCTGGAGACCCTCAAGATTTATCACGAACGCGCCATTGTCGATCACGTGCGGGGCATGTCCACCGTCATGTTCGATCTGCTCGATGGCCTGCGCGACCACCCCATGGTGGGCGAGGTGCGGGGCGTGGGGCTGGTGGCCGCGGTGGAGTTGACGGCCGAGAAGGGCCAGAAACGGGCGTTCGACCCCCAGGCCGGCGTCGCTACCCAGGTGCAGAACCGCGCCATGGAGCATGGCGTGATCGTGCGCGCTCTGGGCAACTGCGTGGCCATGTGCCCGCCGTTGATCTCCGAGCCGCAGCAATTGCATGAGTTGGTCGACGGCCTGCGCCGGGCGCTGGACGAAACCCACGCACAGGTGCGCGGCCAGACCCGCAGCGCCGCGCTCGCTTGAGACACACACGGAGAAACGCTTCATGAAACTGATTTCCGCCCTTGTCCTGACCCTGGCCGCCATACTGCCCGGCGCAGCCAGCGCCCAGACGCCCAAGCCGGGCGGCTCGCTCAACCTGCTGGTGCAGCCCGAGCCGCCGACCCTGAACGTGGGCATGAACAAACTCGGCCCGACCTCGTTTGTCGGCAGCAAGATCTATGAAGGGATGATTTCGCTGGACCCTGATCTGAAGCCGATTCCGCGACTGGCCGAATCCTGGACGATCTCCGAGGACGGCAAGACCTATACCTTCAACCTGCGCAAGGGCGTCAAGTGGCACGACGGCAAGCCCTTCACCGCCGCGGATGTGCTGTTCAGCTTCCAGAAGTACCTGCCCGAGGTGTTTGCCCGGACCCGCATGGTGATGGAGCAGGTCGAGTCGATCACCGCACCGGACGACCATACGGTGGTGTTCCAGCTCAAGCAGCCGTTTCCGGCCTTCATGCTGATCACCGAGGTGGCAGGCGGCACCATCATGCCGGCCCACCTGTTCGAGGGGGAGACCAACTATCGCACAGCGGCGGCAAACAACCAGTTCATCGGCACCGGCCCCTTCAAACTGGCCGAGTGGAAAAAGGGCGCCTATATCCGCTTGAGCAAGAACCCCGATTACTGGGATAGCGGCAAGCCCTATCTGGACAATATCTTCTTCCATATCGTGCCTGATGCCGTGGGGCGCTCGATCGCCTTCGAGAGCGGCAAGGTCGATGCCATCCGCGCCGGCGACGTGGAGAACTTCGAGATCCCGCGTCTGGCGCAATTGCCCGGCACCACGCTGACCAAGGCCGGCTGGGAGTTTCTGCAGCCGCTGGCCTTCCTCAACCTGAACCTGCGCAACAAACCGCTGGACGATCTGCGCTTTCGCCAGGCCATCGCCCACGCGATTGATCGCGATTTCATCATCAAGACGCTGTTTGCCGGTTTCGGCGAGCCGGTCAACGGCCCCTTCACCAATCGTTTCCCGTTCAAGGACAAAAGCGTAGAAACCCATTACGCCTACGATCCGGCCAAGGCCAAGCAATTGCTTGACGAAATGGGCCTCAAGCCGGACAGCAATGGCACACGGGTGACGCTGCGACTGCTGCCGCTGCCCTACGGGGAAAGCTGGCAGCGCCTGGCGGAATACACCCGTGAACGCCTGGGCGCGGTCGGCATCAAGACCGAGATCGTCGCCACCGACGTGCCGGGCTGGTTCTCGCGGATTTCCTCGGGCGACTTTGACCTGGCCTACAACTTCATCTATCTGCTGGGTGATCCGGCCATCGGGGTGACGCAGACCTATCTGTCGACCAACCAGCTCAACCGGGGCAATGCAGCCAACGTCGACGGCTATGTCAACAAGGAGGTCGACGCCTTGCTGCTCAAGGCCGAGAACGCCCAGGATCCGGCCGAACGCGCCGCGCTGTACTCCCAGGTGCAGAAGATCCTGTCGCACGAACTGCCGGCCTTGTGGACGCACGAAATGGTGATGCCCACCGTCTACCGCAGCAAGATCAAGAACCTGATTTCCACCAGCTTCGGCATGAATGAGAATTTCGCCGATGTCTGGATCGACAAGTAAGCCAACCGGGACCCGCCAGACGATGGAAAAGCTCTCCTTCTTCCTGCGCCGCTGCGGCAAGGCGGCGATCGTGATGCTGTTCGTGGTGGTGATCAACTTTCTGTTGATACGCATGGCGCCGGGCGACCCGGCCACCATCCTGGCCGGCGAGGCCGGCGCGGTCGACGCCGGATTCGTGGAGCGCGTGCGCAAGGACTACGGGCTGGACAAGCCCTTGCCGGTGCAGCTGGGCACCTATATGTCGCAGCTGGCCCAGCTGGACTTCGGCCACTCGTACCGCGAGAACCGTCCGGTCAAGGACATCATCTTCGAACGGCTGCCCGCCACGCTTTTGCTGACGCTTAGCGCCTTTGCCTTCTCGGTGATCTGCGGGGTCGGGCTGGGGCTGGCGGCGGCCAGGCGGGCAGGGTCCTGGGTCGATACCGTGATCACCACGGGGTCATTGATCTTCTTTGCCATGCCTTTGTTCTGGTTCGGGCTGGTAGCCATCGTGGTGTTCTCCCTCAAGCTGGGATGGCTGCCCCCCTATGGGATAGAGACAGTCGGCGCCGAGCTCACCGGCATGCAGGCCTTCCTGGACGTGGGCAGTCATCTGTTGCTGCCGGCGCTGTCGCTGGGGCTGTTCTATATGGCGCTCTACACTCGGGTGACCCGCGCCTCGGCCATCGAGGTCATGGACCAGGACTTCGTCAAGACGGCCTATGCCAAGGGCGTGCCGGCCAGCCGCGTGTGGCGCAAGCACATCCTGCGCAATGCCTTGCTGCCGGTCATTACCTTCATGTCCCTGCAGGCGGGCTACATCCTGGGCGGTTCGGTGCTGGTGGAGACCGTGTTCGCCTGGCCCGGCGTGGGGCGACTGGCCTTCGATGCGCTGTTCCAGCGCGACTACAACCTGCTGCTGGCCATCTTCTTCGTCAGCTCGCTGATGGTCGTGATCTTCAACCTGCTGGCCGACCTGCTGTATAGCGTTGCCGACCCGCGTATCGAGTTGCAGAAATGAAGACTCTCCTGAAACGCTTCTTTGCCCAGCCCGCCGGCGTGGTCGGCGCGGTCTTGCTGCTGGCTGTGCTGATCCTGGCTATCGGCGCACCCATTTTCTATCCGGGCGATCCCTGGGCGATGGTGGCCGCGCCCAGCCTGCCGCTGGGTTCGCCCGGCCATGTCTTCGGCACCGACATGCTGGGCCGCGATGTGGCGGCCGGCGTGGCCCACGGCGCGCGCGTCTCGTTGCTGATCGGCCTGACGGCCACACTGGTGGCCGTGGTGGTCGGTACGGCCCTGGGGGCGGCTGCCGGCTACTACGGCGGCAGGGTGGATGATCTGGTGATGCGCTTTACCGAGATCTTCCAGACCATTCCCGGGTTTCTGCTGGCGCTGCTGATGGTGGCGATCTTCGGCTCCTCGATGTATTCCATCGTGCTGTCGATCGGCGTGATCTCGTGGCCGTCGGTGGCTCGGCTGGTGCGGGCCGAGTTCCTGTCCCTGCGCAGCCGCGATTTCGTCAAGGCGGCCGTGCTCGGGGGGCAATCGGATCTGCGCATCCTGTTCCACCAGATCCTGCCCAACGCGCTCTCGCCCATCGTGGTCGTGGCCTCGCTGAACATGGCGACCGCCATCCTGCTGGAGTCGGCCATCAGCTTTCTCGGCCTGGGCGACCGGAACATGATTTCGTGGGGCTTCATGATCGGCGCCGGACGCACCACGCTGATGCATGCCTGGTGGCTCTCGGCCATCCCTGGAGCGGCCATTTTCATTACCGTGCTGGCCCTGAACCTGATGGGCGATGCCCTGAACCACGCGCTCAACCCGCGCACCAAGAAGGCCGGAGGTTTCGCATGAGCGTACTGCTGGACATCAAGAACCTCACCGTTTCGCTGCCCCACGGGGGAGAGCGGGGCTACGCCGTCAGGAACCTGACGCTGCAGGTACCGCGCGGCAAGACCGTCTGTGTCGTGGGCGAATCGGGATCGGGCAAGTCCGTCATGGCCAACGCGGTCATGCGCTTGCTGCCGGCGCATTCGCTGCGCCTGGACAGCGGGGAGATTGTCCTGGACGGGCTGTCGCTGCTGGCGCTCGACCCACTGGAGATGCGCGCCATCCGGGGCGCACGTATCGGCATGATCTTCCAGGAGCCCATGACCTCCCTGAATCCGGTCATGCCGGTGGGCGAGCAGATCGACGAAGTGCTGCTGGTGCATGGCGTCAAGGATCCGGCCCAGCGCGCACAGCGGGTGCTGGAACTGCTGCGTGACATGAAGCTGCCGCAACCCGAGCAGATCAAGGACCGCTACCCCTTTCAGTTGTCGGGCGGGCAGCGCCAGCGCATCCTGATCGCGATGGCCATGGCGATGGAGCCGCAGCTACTGATCGCCGATGAGCCCACGACCGCGCTGGACGCCACGACCCAGGCGCAGATCCTCATGCTGATCAAGGAGTTGCAGGAGCGCCACGGCATCGGCGTGCTGTTCATCACGCATGATTTCGGCGTGGTGGCCGATATCGCCGATCACGTGGTCGTCATGCGCCACGGGGAAGTGGTGGAGCAGGGCAGTGCACAGGAGGTGCTGGGACAACCGAAGCATGAGTACACCCAAGGCCTGCTGGCAGCCGTGCCGCGCCTGAACGTGGACCCGGGCGCCACACCGGTACGGGCCGCCGCGCCCTTGCTGCAGATCCGTGATCTGTGCAAGACCTACCCGGCGCGCGGCGGGCTGTTCAACTCGGGCAAGCGCACGGTGGCGCTGGACCATATCAACCTGGACATCCTGCCCGGCGAAACCGTGGGCCTGGTGGGCGAGTCGGGTTCCGGCAAGACCACTCTGGGGCAATGCGTGGTGCGCCTGCTGGCGGCCGACAGCGGCGAGCTGCTGTTCGACGGCCAGCCCCTGCACGCGCTAAAGGGACGTGAACTGCAGCGCATGCGCCCACAGATCCAGATGGTGTTCCAGGATCCTTTCGCCTCGCTCAATCCGCGCCATCGGGTCGAACGCATCATCACCGAGAACCTGATCCTGACGGGCGTCAGTCGCAAGGAGGCCCGTGCGCGCATGCGCGAAGTGCTGCAGCTGGTGGGCATGAACCCGGACACCGCGCCCCTGCGCTATCCGCATGAGTTCAGCGGCGGGCAGCGTCAGCGCATCGGCATCGCGCGCGCCATCGTGATGCGCCCCAAGCTGCTGGTCGCCGATGAGGCCGTCTCGGCCCTGGACGTCTCGGTGCAGCAGCAGGTGCTCACGCTGTTGCGTGACGTACGGCGCGAACTGGGGCTGGCCATGCTGTTCGTGACCCACGATCTGAGAGTGGCCTCCCAGATCTGCGATCGCATCGCCGTCATGAACAAAGGCCAGCTGGTCGAGCTGGGGTCGGTCTATGACATTGCCACGCGGCCGCAGCATCGCTACACCCGGGAGCTCTTTGACGCCATGCCGGGACGGGAGTGGGCGGAGCCGGCGCCCGTGGCGCCGCCGCAGGGGACAAGCGGGCCGGCCTTCAAGATGGCCGCCTTCGCCTGAATCGGGGGGCATCCGCGGCAGGCCGGCCCCCACGACGGGCAGCGGGCCACATCGTGTCGATGTTTCGACTACAATCGAATAATGGAACCGAACCACGCCGTCAAAGCCCTTGCCGCGCTCGGGCACGAATCCCGCCTGACCGTCTTCCGCCTGCTGGTGCAGGCGGGTCCCGACGGGCTGCCCGCGGGCCAGCTGGCCGAACAGGCCCACATCGCCCCGTCGTCGCTGTCCTTCCACCTGAAGGAACTGGTGCACGCCGGCCTGCTGTCGCAGCGCCAGGACGGGCGCTTCATCATCTATGCCGCCCGCTTCGACGTCATGAACGCGCTGCTGGCCTATCTGACCGAAAACTGTTGCGACGGGGCGCCCTGCGCCGCCAAACCCGCCGACGCCTGATCCCCTGTTTTCCCTACCGCCTCCGTGCGCCATGCGGCGGGGGCGTGCCCCCGAGCGCCCCGATCCATGATTGCTGCCATTCTTATCTTTGTTTTCACCCTGGTGCTGGTCATCTGGCAACCGCGCGGCCTGGGCATTGGCTGGAGCGCGAGCCTGGGCGCAGCCCTGGCCCTGCTGACAGGCGTGGTCCATCCCGCCGACATCCTGGTGGTGTGGAAAATTGTCTGGAATGCGACCGGCACCTTCATCGCCATCATCATCATCAGCCTGTTGCTCGACGAAGCGGGTTTCTTCGAATGGGCTGCCTTGCACGTGGGAAGATGGGGCAGGGGCCGTGGCCGGGCCCTGTTCGCCTGGGTGGTCCTGCTGGGGGCCGCGGTGTCGGCGGTCTTCGCCAACGACGGCGCCGCGCTGATCCTGACGCCGGTCGTCATGGCCATGTTGCTGGCATTGGGCTTTTCTCCTGGCGCGACGCTGGCCTTCGTGATGGCCGCGGGCTTCATCGCCGATACCGCCAGCTTGCCGCTGGTGGTGTCCAACCTGGTGAACATCGTGTCGGCCGACTTCTTCGGCATCGGCTTTGGTCGCTACGCGGCGGTCATGGTGCCGGTCAACCTCGCAGCCATCGGCGCCACCTTGCTGGTGCTGCTGGGGTATTTCCGGCGCGATATCCCGGCGCGCTACGCCATACAGGCGTTACGCGACCCCGCCTCTGCCATCCGCGACCGCCGTAGCTTCCGTGCCGGCTGGGCGGTACTGGGCTTGCTGCTGGTGGGGTTTTTCGCGCTGGAGCCGCTGGGCGTGCCGGTCAGCGCCACGGCCGCAGTGGCCGCCGCCATCCTCTACGGCGTGGCGCGCAGCGGGCGGATCATCGACACCGGCAAGGTGCTGCGCGAAGCTCCCTGGCAGATCGTGGTTTTCTCGCTGGGCATGTATCTGGTGGTTTATGGCCTGCGCAATGCCGGGCTGACGGACCTGCTGGCCGGTTTGCTGAACGCCTGCGCCGCCCATGGCGTGTGGGCCGCCACCTTCGGCACAGGCCTGCTGGCGGCGTTTCTGTCCTCGGTCATGAACAACCTGCCCACGGTGCTCATCGGCGCCCTGTCTATCGAGGCCAGCCAGGCCAGCGGCGCCGTCAAGGAAGCGATGATCTATGCCAATGTGATCGGCAGTGATCTGGGGCCCAAGATCACCCCCATCGGCAGCCTGGCGACCTTGCTGTGGCTGCATGTGTTGCAGCGCAAGGGCGTGCGCATCGGCTGGGGCTATTACTTCCGCGTGGGCATCGTGTTGACGCTACCGGTCCTGGTGCTGACCCTGGCGGCCCTGGCCTGGCGCCTGAGCTGAAATCGGGCGTTCCTTTCATGGAACGATGAGGCTCCATTTGTGATCTAGGCGCGGCAGCGTTCTGTTCCTACACTGGGACCAAGGCAAAACTGCCTGGTCTGCGCGGCGTTTCGCTGCAGCCCATTGCATACAAGGATATCAACCATGAAAACCCTGCTTCGCGGCCTGGCCGCCGCCTTTGTTCTGACCGGCGCCGCCCAGGCCGCCCCGGTGGACTATCGCATCGACCCCGAACATACCGAAGTGGTGGTGGGCTGGGATCATCTGGGCTTCTCCAAGCCCACGGCGCATGCCAGCGGCATCGAGGGCGTCATCCGCTATGACGCCGCCAAGCCCGAGGCCTCGTCGGTCGCGTTGAGCGTACCGTTGGCCCGATTGACCTCGCACGTCGCCAAACTGGATGAAATGTTGCAAGGCCCCCAGTTTTTCGACACCGCCCGCTATCCCGACGTCCGTTTCGAAAGCCAGTCGGTCGAGAACCTGGGCGATGACCGCCTGCGTATCCATGGCACGGTGCGCATCAAAGAGCAGAGCCGCCCGCTGACGCTGGAGGCCCGCCTGAACCGGCAGGGTGTCCATCCCATGGCGCAGCGCCCGGCCATCGGCTTTGACGCCCAGGCCGTGCTCAAGCGCAGCGACTTCGGCGTGGACGCCTTTGCCCCCGACGTCAGCGACGCGGTGCTGCTGCGCATTACCGTGGAAGCCATCAGCGAGGCCGGCCGCTAACGCGCCACAGGGCAGGGCGGTCCTCCGCCGCAACACACAGCGCCCACCGTTCCCGTCCGCTCCTTCAGGGGAGGGCGGCAACGGCGGGCTTTTTTTTGCTGCGCGCGCTCGTTATGGCCCCACTTGCCCGAATAATGTATTTCTAATGTTCTTTAAATTGAGAAAACACCGGGTATTCCCTTATAACTAAGGCCTTAATTCTGCCTTATAAACCCGCTATTGTTTTTTTTATGTACTTTTATGAAGATCGCATTCATAGGATTAGGCGAGGTTGGCTACTGTTATGCCCAGGCCTGGACAAGCGCGGTCCATGCGGTGATCGGGGTCTGCGAACTGCGTGGCGATAGCGCCATGCAGGAGCGGGCCGCGCAGCTGAACACGGTGTTGCATGCCGAGCCGGGCCCCTGGCTGCAAGAAGCCGACGTGGTGATCGGCGCGGTCTTCGGCAGCGCCGCCTGCGAGGTCGCGCAGGCCTGCGTGGCGTTCATGCGTCCCGGCACGGTCTATGCCGACTTCACCACGGCCAGTGCCGCCGACATGCTGGCTGCCTCGGTCTCGGCGCGCGAGGCCGGCGTGGGCTTTACCGATGTCGCCATCATGGGCGCGATCGCCTTGCTGGCCGAAGCCACGCCGTTGATGTGCGTGGGCGAAGGGGCAGGGCGGGTGCTGCAACTGGCGGCCGACATCGGCGCGCCGGCGCGCGAGATCAGCGGTCAACCGGGCGACGCCGTGCGACTGAAGCTGCTGCGCAGCATCATGACCAAGGGAATGGAAAGCCTGGCGGTCGAATGCCTGGTAGCCGCCGAGGCGATGGGCCTGCGTGGCGCCCTGTATGAAGTGCTGGCCGATATCGACCAGATTCCATTGACCCGATTCATGGATGCCTTCGTGCGCTCGCACGTCCTGCATGCCGGACGGCGTCTGGCCGAAGTGAATGAGTCCCGCGACCAGCTGATCGAGGCCGGGCTGCAGCCGCTGGTGCTCGATGGCGTGGCCAGACTATTTTCCCGAACCCGTGACGGCCTGCTGGCCGACCAGCAACGCCAGGCCTGTACGCCGCCCGATACGGTCGAGGACCGTCTGGGCTGGCTGGCGCCGCTGGCCGCCCGACGCGCCTGACCCCCGCCGGCCGGTGACGCTGGCCGGTCCATATTTTTCCCAGATAGACCCGTGTGAGGATGACATGAAACGACTGAAGACTTTTTCCGCATTGCTGCTGACGCTGGGCTGCCTGAGCGCCAGCGCGGCTGACCTGGGCAAACAACCCGTGACCATCATTTCGCCCTTTCCCCCGGGCGGCGGCACCGACACCCTGACTCGTATGGTGGGCGGCGCCATGGGCGAGAGCGCCGGCTGGAACATCGTGGTCGAGAACAAGCCGGGCGCCGGCGGCAACCTGGCGCTGGACGCGACCTCGCGCGCCAAACCCGACGGCCACACCCTGGTGATGGCGCAGACCGACAACATCGTGCTCAACCCCTGGCTCTACAGCAAGCTGAGCTACGACACCTTCAAGGATTTCAAGCCGGTCGGCCCGGTGGCGCTATCGCCCAGCGTTTTCGTGGTGCTGCCCGAATCCAAGTTCCAGAGCGTCGATGACGTGGTCAAGGCCGCCAAGGCCGAGCCCAACCAGATTTCGCTGGGCATTCCCGGCATCGGAGGCACGGGCGACCTGACCGGCTACCAGTGGCGCAAGGCCTCGGACATCGAACTGATGCACGTTCCGTACCGCGGCTGGGCGCAGGCCTACCCAGATCTGGCCAGCGGCCGCATCGACATGTACGTGGGTTCGGTGGCGTCGCTGCTGCCGCAAATCCGTGGCGGCAAGGTGCGCGCCCTGGCTGTGGTGTCCAAGGAGCGCTCGCCCGCGCTGCCGGACGTGCCGACCTTCGCCGAGCAGGGCCTGCCGACGATCAATCAGCCGATCTGGTGGGGCCTGATGGCGCCGGCCGGCACGCCCGATGACGTCATCGCCGAGCTCAACGGCACCCTGCGCAAGGTGCAGGCCGACCCCGAACTGATCAAGAAACTCGAAACCGCCGGCTACAGCGTGTTGACGGGCTCGCCCGAAGACCTGGCCAGGCAGCACCGCCAGGACCACGACGCCTACGGCAAGGTGGTCGAGGCCGCCGGCATTCCCAAGCAATAACCCGACCAGGCATCAGGAGCAGCAATGATCGGTTTTCATATCCATGCACGCAGCCGCGCGGTCTCGCCGCAGGTCGTGACCCAGTTTCGCGGCCTGCCGGTCGCCAACGTGAGCGACACCATGTCGCGCATGATGGCCGGCGGCGCGCGCCTGCGCCCCATGCACGACGGCACGCCGATGGCCGGCCCCGCGCTCACGGTGCGCACCCGCCCGGGCGACAACCTGCTGGTGCACAAAGCCCTCGATCTGGCCCAGCCGGGCGACATCATCGTGGTCGATGCGGGCGGCGACCTGACCAACGCCATCATCGGCGAGATCATGACGCGCTACGCCATGTCGCGCGGCCTCGGCGGGCTGGTCATCAACGGCGCCATCCGCGACAGCGCCGAGATCCGCGCCGGCAGCTTTCCGGTATTTGCCGCCGGCGTCACGCACCGCGGCCCCTACAAGGATGGCCCGGGCGAGATCAACGTCGACATCGCCATCGACGGCATGACCATCGCACCGGGCGATCTGGTGCTGGGCGACGCCGACGGCTTGCTGGCGGTGGGCTTCGATCAGGTGGAGGCCGTCTATGCCGCCACCCAGGCCAAGCAGCAGGCCGAGGCCGTCATGATGCAGCAGATCGCCGACGGCTGCCTGGACACGGGCTGGGTCGACGCCCGCCTGCGCCAGCTCGGCTGCGGCGGGGTGGCCGAATGAGCGCGACGCAAATCGCCCGCCTGGATCTCTGGATCGACCCGGTCTTTGACCGGCTCGTTCAGGCCGAGCCGGCGCTGTCGCTGAAAGTGCTGCCCGCCCTGGCGGGCGATGCCCGCACGGCCGCCGGCCTGGCTGAAGCGCAGGCCTATCACGTCAGCGCGGCCAAGGACGAAGTCCCGCGCGACTGGTGGGTGGATGCCGAATTGCTGGCGGCCTGCCCGCAGTTGTTGTGCGTCTCTTCGGGCGGCGCGGGCTATGACACGGTCGACGTGGCCGCCTGCACCGAGGCGGGCGTCGCAGTGGTCAACCAGGCCGGGGCCAACGCGGCCTCGGTGGCCGAAATGACCTATGCCTTGTTGCTGTCGCTGGTCAAGCGACTGGATGCCAGTGGCGCTGCATTGCGTGGCGGGCAATCCGTCAGCCGCGAGGCGCTCATGGGTCGTGAGATCGAGGGCAGGGTGCTTGGCCTGGTGGGCATCGGCGAGATCGGCCAGCGCGTGGCGCGCATCGCACCGGCCTTCGGCTTGCAGGTGCTGGCCTGCGATCCGCTGCTCAGCGACGCCGAAATCCGCGAGCGCGGCGCCGAACCGGTCGATTTCGACAGCCTGCTGGCACGCGCCGACATCGTCAGCCTGCATTGCCCGCTCAACGCAGAGACACGCGGCAGCTTCGATACACAGGCGTTTGCGCGCATGAAGCCGGGCGCGCTGTTTCTGTCGACCGCGCGCGGCGGCATCCATGACGAGGCCGCCTTGCTGGCGGCGCTGGAATCGGGCCATCTGCATGGGGCCGGACTGGACGTCTGGACGGTCGAACCGCCGCCGGCCGATCACGGCCTGCTGGCGCGTGCGGATGTCGTGGCCACGTATCACACAGGCGGGGTGACCCACGAGGGCCGCCGCAAAGTGGCCGAAGGCTCGGCGCGCCAGCTGATTGCCATGCTGCGGGGCGAACGGCCCGCGCGCCTGCTCAATCCGCAGGTATGGCCGCGTTACCTGGAGCGCCTGCGAGCGGCACGCGCCTGAGGCAGGTCGTTCTCAAGGCCGTGCCGCAAGGGCCGGGCAGGGGGGCCGCGCCGCGCACGGGCTTGCCGGCGGGGCGGTATGCCCCCGTCCGTGCCCGGCCCGGGCGGCCTTGAGGCTTGCGCAAGACCGGGCAGGGCGGCAGTATGGCGCTCCGATATCTTCAGTCGATCAAACAGGGGACACAGGGCAAGATGGCCAGTACGCAGGATTACGTCTACGGTGAATTGCGACGCCGCCTCATGGCAGGCGCCTATGTGCCTGGCGAGCGCCTGCGCGAAGAGCCGATTGCGGCTGAGTTCTCCGTCAGCCGCACGCCTGTGCGCGCTGCCATCGACCGTCTGGAAAGTGACGGCCTGGTCAAGCGCGAAGGCCGTCGGGGCGCGTTGGTGCTGGGCTGGCACGAGCGCGACATCAATGAGGTCTTCGAGCTGCGTCTGCTGCTGGAGCCCTTTGCCGCCGAATCCGCCGCCTTGCACGCCAGCGCCGAGCAGATCGACGAACTGGAGCGCATCAACAACCAGATGCTGGCCGCCGTCCAGGCCAACGCCGAAGACCGTGCCGCCCAGGTCCAGCACTACAACAACCTGTTCCATCACGCCTTGCTCAACGCGGGCCAGAGCGCACGCGTGCGCGCCATGGTCGAAGGCCTGCTGGACATGCCCATCATCATCGGCTCGTTTTACTTCTACAGCACCGAAGACATGCTGCGCAGCGTCGAGCAACACCGCGAGATCATCGCCGCCGTACGCGCCGGCGACCCACGCTGCACCCACGCTGCCGTACGGTTCCACCTGGCTTCGACCTTTCTGCTGTTCCGTCAGCAACGCCGGCCGATGGCCTGAGCACCTCACCCGCACGCCGAGCGCCATGAAGCGCGGAGCGGGCAGGGCGTGCAGGCCGGCAATCCGCCCGGGGCCCCGCGTACCTGGCACGTAACATCGCTATAACAAGTCGACATCCACGTTCAGGGCGGAATGCTCGGTGGCTCGCAATAGCCGATGTACTGGCATGGTTAAGGCCAGTTCAGTTTGAAAGAACCAGGTGCAGGTCGAGATTTTTCCGAGGAAAAACTTCTCGAGATGCGGGCGGGTTTGCATTTGCGAATGCGCCACTATGGCTTGCCATAGCCAGATCCACCCGATGACGTTGTGTCCGAAGAGATCAAGGTAATACGCCGCGTTTGCGCTACCTTCGCCGGCGTTCTTTTCAACGGCGTTCAAGAGCACATCGGTCGTTTCGCGCAGTTCCCGCCATGAAAGATCCAGGGCGGCGGCGTGTTCCGCGAGTTGCGAATGTCCGCTGGCTTTTGCGGCGCGGGTCGTGAGCATCACCCGCTGATGCAAGTGTTCCAGTGCACGCCCGCCGTGCATGCCTGCCTTGCGGCTGAGCAGATCCATTGCCTGAATCCCGTGCGTCCCCTCATGCAATGCGTTCAGGCGATTGTCCCGATAAAACTGTTCCACGGGATACTCGCGCGTATAGCCGTATCCTCCGTGGACCTGGATCGCGAGATCATTGGCGGCTAGGCCGAAGCGCGCGGGCCACGATTTGACGACCGGAATCAGCAGGGACAGCAACAAGGCCGCATCCTCGCGCTGCTGCAGGTTGGGGTGTGTGCCCTCGTCGTCGGCTAGCCGGGCTGCGACAAGACACAATGCCAAAGCCCCCTCTACGTATGCCTTCTGAGTGAGCAGCATGCGTCGGACATCTGCATGTTCGATGATAGGCACGGGTTGGGTATCCCGATTTTTAACGCCTGGGAGACGCCCTTGGCGTCTGTCTTTCGCGTAGGCCAAGGCATGGAGGTAAGCTGTGTATGCCAGCATGGTGGCGCCCATTCCAACGCCGATTCTTGCCTCGTTCATCATGGTGAACATGCACTGCAGACCCTGTCCTGGCTCGCCGATCAATTCACCGATGCAGCCATCGTTTTCTCCGAAGGACAGCATCGTGGATGTGGTGCCCCGGTAACCCATTTTGTGGATCAAGCCTGCGAGCGCAACATCATTCGATTCGCCGGCTCGTCCCTCGCTGTCAACACGCAACTTCGGGACGATGAAGAGCGAGAGGCCGCGCGCCCCTGGCACTCGTGCCAGCACCAGATGCACGATGTTCTCACTGATATCGTGATCACCTCCAGAGATGAAGATTTTCTGTCCCTTGATCGCATACCGTCCATCTGGCAAGGGCGTGGCGGTCGATCGAAGATCGGGCACTGAAGATCCTGCGTCGGGTTCCGTGATCGCCATCGTCCCCAGCCAGCGGCCTTCCAGCAGTGGCGGTAGAAAGCGCTCCTTCTGCGCCGCGGTTCCGAACTTTCTTATCAGGTTTGCATTGGCGCTCGTGAGGAAGCAGTACGCCGAGGTGCCTACATTTGCTGCCCGGAACAAGGCCAGACACGACTGGGACACGGTAACTGGCAACTGCATGCCGCCCAGCTCATAGTCGTGTGTGGCGGCAAGAAACCCGCCCCTGGCGAATGCACGGACAGCTTCTCCAATTTCCGGGAGTGTCTTGACGGCCACCCCATCGAATTCGGGCTCGTTCTCATCGGAAAAGCGATTGTGAGGTGCGAAATGCTCAGAGGCCAGCCGTTGCGCTGCATCTATCGCGGCGTTGAACGTGTCTCGGGAATGATCAGCGTAGCGTTCCCGCTGAGTTAACGACTCGCTCTCCAGCATGTCATAGAGCAGAAAGTCCAAGTGGTCACGGCAGATCAGCAGGTTAGGCATAAGGGTTCCGAATCGACGATCAGTTTTCCTCTTGTTCCGCTGTGCAGAATAGCAAACTGCATTGCAAAACAATGTTGGCGATGCTAGCATCATTTCAAACACAAAACCGGAAAAATTCGGTATCGGGTTCTACGTGCTGCAGTCGCTGTGGCTGACGAGATGGAACGCGTCTTCTGCAGTTCTTGCAGTCTTGACTTGCCCATTTTGGAGACGACCATGAATCTACGCGCCGCCTTGGCGATGTTTGTGTTAGCCGCAAGCCAGTCCGCTTCCGTCGTTGCATCTCCGGACGCCTACCCCACAAGACCCATCACGATCATCGTGCCGTACGCGGCGGGAGGCACCACGGACGTCATGGCACGAGCGCTCGCGAAGAGCCTGGCGAATCAGTTGAAGCAACCGGTGGTCATCGAAAACAAGCCTGGGGTAGGCGGGTCAATGGGCGTGGCTGCCATGCAGACCGCCAAGCCTGACGGTTACACATTGACGATGACGCCGGTAGGCATCTTTCGCCAACCGCTGTTGCAGACGGTGCCCTGGGACCCGATCCGTGATGTGACTTACTTGGCGACGGTCCTTACATATGACTTCGCGCTTGCCGTGAAAGCCGACTCACCTTTTAAGACGGCCAAGGAGTTGGTGGACTTCGCAAAGAAGCATCCAGGAGAGATCGATTACGGGACGCCTGGGAGGTACACGGGAAATCAGGTTGTGCTTGCCATGCTGGGCAAGCGCGAAGGGGTGGAGTTCACCCATATCCCATACAAGGGCGATGCAGACGCGATCGCGGCGTTGATGGGAGGGCATGTCAAGGCCGCCGTTGTGACCAACAGCGTTCTCGCGCAGGTCAAGTCCGGAAAAGTCCGGGTGCTTGCCACGGCTGATGACGCCCGGAACCCGGAATTTCAGGGTGTGCCCACACTAAAGGAATTGGGCTACGACGTCATTGTGCAATCGCCATTGGGAATAGGTGGTCCCGCAAACCTGCCGGCGCCGATCGTTGAAAAGCTCGACAACGCGATCAAGGCGGCCCTGGACGACAACGAAGTCAAAACTGCAGCCAAGAATTTCGGCGTGAGAACCTATTATCTCGACCACGAGGCTTACGCCGCGTTCGCCAAGAACGAGTATGAAAGTCAAAAACCCTTGATCTCCGATCTAGGTCTTTAACCATAGGGGCCTGGCGGCCCTAGACGTAAATATGACCATTGCGCAATCTTCTTCAGAAACTCTCCAGCGTACAAAAGGCCCGGAGCCGGATGACAGACATTTCGTGACGGCGCTAGCCCGCGGATTGGAGGTTCTCGCCAGCTTCAAAGGCGGGGACAGCGCACTGGGCAATCAAGAGATTGCGCGCCATTGCGGACTGCCCAAATCCACCGTGTCTCGCCTGACAGCCACATTGGCCCGGCTCGGGTATTTGCGGCTCGACGAGGACACCGGCAAGTATCACCTTGGGGTGGCTACTCTGGCCTTGGGGGCCGGCATGCTCGCCAAGCTCGACGTCCGGCAGATTGCAAAACCCGGTATGCAGAAACTGGCAAGCGCCTTTGATGGTTTGGTTGCGCTGGGTGCCCGCGACAGGTTTTCGATGCTTTATCTGGAAGCCTGCCGCAGCCCGGCTGCCTTAACCCTGAACCTTCATATCGGTTCGCACGTTCCAATCGCCGTTACTGCAATTGGCCGGGCCTATCTCGCGGAGGCAGGCCCATCGGAGCAACGGGAGGTCATTGAGCGTGCCCGGGAGCTGGATGTCGGCACCGCCGACGCCATCGGGCGCGGTATCGCGCAGGCATTGGAAGACTACGACACATTGGGGTGCGCCTGCTGTTTTGGCGACTGGAATCCTGATGTGCACAGCATTGCCGTTGGCCTGCGGCTGGGCGGAAACCAGCCTCTGATGGCGTTGAATTTTGGAGGGCCCGCATTCCGGATGTCCCGCGAGTATCTCCTCAACGAGGTCCGCCCACGGCTGCTCGATCTGGCGTCCGAGATCAAGGAGCAGACGGGTTTCCCAGGGTAGGCCGAGACGCTTGTAGTCGCCATACCGTTTCACCCCAGTCTCTAACGATGAAAGGTTCCCCGCTCTATGACGCAGCTCGCCTACCAAGTACTCGACGGCATCGCCCTGATCGTGATGCAGAATCCGCCAGTCAATAGCATGGGGCATATTCAGCGCCGGCAGATCCTGAACGCGTTGGAGCGATCCGGGGAGGATGCTCAGATCCGGGCAGTGGTCATAACCGGCTCTGAAGAGGTGTTCTCGGGCGGCGCGGATATCACCGAGTTCGGAACGCCCAAGGCGAACCGGCAACCCACGCTGCGCGACATCATCGAAGCCCTCGATGAATTTCCAAAACCCGTTATCGCCGCCATCGACGGCATTTGCCTGGGCGGCGGACTGGAACTGGCCCTGGCGGCCCATTACCGCATCGCCACACGGCGCGCTGTGGTGGGATTGCCTGAGGTGAAGCTGGGGCTCTTGCCCGGCGCCGGAGGCACTCAGCGCTTGCCGCGTCTAGTCGGGCTGGAGCGGGGCCTGGACATGATCGTACATGGCAAAAAGGAGAGGGCGGCAGCGCTGGCCGATACCCGCCTGTTTGACCTGATAGTCGAGGACGGCGTCGCGGATGCAGCCGTCGCATTTGCCCGGCGGCGCCTTGAGGCTGGCGATGCTCCCCCCCGGACGCGAGACATCCGCATGACGGAGCCGGACGCGGAGGCTTTCCTACAGGTCGTGCGCCGCAACATCTCCGCCGCCAATCCCCGGTTTCCGGCGCCCATGCAATGCGTTGAGGCGGTCGCCGGCTGTCTGCTCCCTTTCGATGAGGGAATCCGCAAGGAAAGGGCGCTTTTCGTTCAACTGATGAGCACGCCGGAATCGGCGGCGCTAAGGCATGTCTTCGCGGCCGAACGGGCTGCGGCAAAGGTGCCGGGAATCACGAAGGAAACGCCGCGGCGGGTGATCCAGCGAGTCGGCGTTGTCGGCGCCGGCACTATGGGCACCGGAATCTGCATGAGCTTCCTGAACGCCGGCATACCCGTGACGTTGCTCGACCTGGATGGCGACGTGCTCGCCCGGGGCGTGGCGACAATACGCAAGCATTACGACGCGACGATGCGCAAGGGGCGAATCAGCGCAACCGAACTCGAAAAGCGCATGTCCCTGCTCGGGACGACACGCATGTATGGTGACCTGAAGGATGCCGACTTGGTCGTCGAGGCGGTCTTTGAAGACATGGCGATCAAAGAAAAGGTCTTTCGTGCACTTGACGAAGCCCTCAAGCCCGGCGCAATCCTGGCCACCAACACGTCCACGCTTGACGTGAATGTCATCGCCGGATTCGTCAAACGTCCTGAAGATGTGCTCGGGCTGCACTTCTTCAGTCCCGCAAACGTGATGCGGCTGCTCGAGATCGTTCGCGCAGACCGGACATCCGCTGAAGTTCTTGCGACGGCCCTCGCGGTTGCCAAAACCATCGGCAAACAGCCTGTGGTATCGGGCGTGTGCGATGGCTTCATTGGTAACCGCATGCTCAATGGCTATCGGACTGCAGGCGAAGAACTGCTGTTGCTTGGTGCATCGCCGCGCGAGATCGACAGGGCTCTGGAGGACTTCGGCTTCGCAATGGGACCATATCGAATGGGTGACCTGGCCGGCCTGGACATTGGCTGGGCCATCCGCAAGCGGAGGCAAGCCGAGCATCCAGACCGGGATTTTTCCTCCGTGGCGGATCGGCTATGCGAGGCCGGGCGCTTCGGTCAGAAAACTGGCGCGGGCTGGTATCGATACGAAGAGGGAGGCCGCATCCCTCATGAGGATCCCGTCGTCGCGGACATTCTCGATGCTTACCGCAGGGAGAATTCGATCGAGCCAAGCAGTTTCACGCCGCGCGAGATCGTTGACCGTTGCGTGTTTGCGCTTGTCAATGAAGGTGCCCGGATCGTGGAGGAGGGCGTCTCACAGCGGGTCTCCGACCTCGATATTGTTTATCTGAATGGCTATGGATTTCCGCTGCAGCGTGGCGGCCCCATGCACTATGCGCAGCAGGTCGGGATCTTCAACGTCGTTCGCGCCTTGCGGCGCTTCGCCGCGCACTCGCGAATACCAGATTTCTGGCAGCCCGCAGCATTGCTGAGCAGCCTGGCCAATTCCGGCGAAGCATTGACGTAACCCAGCGATCACATTGAGAACATCATGAACGAGGCTGTCATCGTATCTACGGCGCGCACCGCTCTGGCCAAATCGTGGCGCGGCGGATTCAATATGACTTATGGGGCCACGTTAGGCGCGCACGCCGTTCGCCACGCCGTGGCGCGAGCAGGCGTGGACCCCGCAGAGGTTGAAGACTGCATCATGGGAGGAACCTATCTGGAAGGCACGACCGGGGGCAACATCGCCCGGGCTATCGCCTTGCGGGCCGGGCTTCCTGTGACGACGGCTGGCTTGAGCATCAATCGATTTTGCTCCACAGGCCTGCAAAGCATCGCACTGGCTGCCCAGCGCGTGATCCTCGAAGGGGCGCCGATGATCGTAGCGGGCGGTGTCGAGAGCATTTCCTGCACGCAAAACGAAGCCAACACGCATATGCGCCGCGACCCCTGGCTACTGGAGCACAAACCTGCTCTCTACATGAGCATGCTGCAGACGGCCGAGAATGTCGCCCGCCGATACAAGATCAGCAAGGATGCCCAGGACGAATATGGCGTGCGCAGCCAACAACGCGCCGCCGCTGCACGGGACGCGGGCCTGTTCGACACGGAAATCGAACCGATGAAGACCATCATGGCCGTACAGGACAAGGATTCGGGCATGTTGTCGCGCCGGGAGGTGATCGTATCGGCGGACGAGGGCATCCGCCCAGGCACCACCCTAGAAAGCATTGCGGCAATCCGGCCGGCGTTGCCGGGCGGGGTGATCAGCGCAGCGAACGCGAGCCAGTTCTCCGACGGTGCATCGGCCTGCCTGGTCATGGATGCCAGGCTTGCGGAACGCCGGGGAGTACAGCCTCTGGGAATCTTCAGGGGGTTCGCCGTTGGTGGCTGCGAACCCGACGAGATGGGCATCGGCCCTGTCGTTGCGGTGCCTCGTCTGCTGAAGCGTGCAGGGCTGAAGGTGTCCGATATCGATCTATGGGAACTGAACGAGGCATTTGCCTGCCAGGTGCTCTACTGCCGCGATGTCCTGGGCATACCCGACGATCGGCTCAATGTGAATGGTGGCGCCATCGCCATGGGACATCCTTACGGGGTGTCGGGGGCTCGCCTGGTCGGCCATGCGCTCATCGAAGGCAAGCGGCGCGGGGCGCGGTACGTCGTGGTGACGATGTGCGTTGGCGGCGGTCAAGGTGCCGCAGGTTTGTTTGAGGTCGTTTGAGTTGCTGCAGCAAGGGAGAAGAATCCATGAGTGTGAAGGCGCTGTTTCAGTTGGAAGGAAAGGTCGCTCTCGTTACAGGCGGATCTCGCGGGCTCGGACTGCAGGTGGCCGAAGCGCTGGGTGAAATGGGCTGCAGGGTGGCTATCACCGCCCGCAAGGAGGCAGAATTGGACGTGGCTGCGCAGCACTTGCGGTCGCAAGGGATCGACGTCCTGGCTGTGCCCTGCAATCTGGCGCAGTTTGATTCCATACCTGGCCTGGTCGGCCGCGTATTGGAGCACTTCGGCGAGATCGACGTACTGGTGAACAACGCAGGCGCAACTTGGGGGGCTCCCGCCGAGGATTACCCGGATGAAGCATGGCACAAGGTCATGGACCTGAACATCAATGCCGTGTTTTACCTGTCGCGAGAGGTCGGTCGCAGATCGATGATTCCGCGCCGAGCCGGGAAGATCATCAATGTCGCCTCTGCTGCGGGATTGCGCGGCACCGCGAAGGGCGTATCAACGATTGCCTACAACACATCGAAAGCGGCCGCCATCAACTTCACCCGCGCGCTGGCATGTGAGTGGGGCCGCTACAACATCAACGTGAATGCCATTTGCCCTGGATATTTCTCCTCCCGAATGGCCGACGCACAGATTCAACGTATGGGGCAATCTTTATTGGATCGCATACCGCTCGAGCGCGTGGGCGGCGAAGAGGATCTGAAGGGCATTGCGGTACTGCTGGCCAGCGAAGCCTCCCGCCACATCACAGGTCAGGCAATTCTGGTGGACGGCGGCGCAAGCGTTAGCGCGTGATCACAACACGCATCACCGGTATTTTCCAGTGCGGAGCTCAGATGATCGATAAATTTCAAGACAGCGTGCAAGAAGCGGTGGCCGACATTCCGGACGGCGCAACTGTTCTGGTCAGCGGATTCGGAGGGGCAGGGCATCCGACTGAACTATTGCATGCCTTGCTCGCGCAGGGTGCGCGCGACCTGACGATGGTCAGCAATAATGCCGGGAACCATGAGCTGGGTCTGGCTGCTCTCATCAAGGCGGAGCGGGTTCGAAAGATGATCTGTTCGTTTCCCCGTGGCAGTCACTCCTATGTATTCAATCAGTTCTACGCTGAGGGTCGCATCGAGCTGGAGTGTGTGCCTCAGGGCACCATTGCGGAACGCTTGCATGCTGCGGGCGCGGGGCTGGGCGGCTTTTATACGCGCACGGGCTACGGTACCGAACTGGCCAAAGGCAAGGACGTTCGCGAAATTGACGGCCAATGGTATGTGTTCGAGCGCCCGCTGCACGCGGATTACGCCTTGGTGCTTGCCGAAAAAGGGGATCGTTGGGGAAATCTGACTTACAACAAAACTGCACGCAATTTCGGCCCCGTCATGTGTCAGGCGGCAAAAACATCCATTGTTCAAGTCAAGCACAAGGTAGAACTGGGCGATCTGGACCCCGAAGTCATCGTGACCCCCGGCATATTCGTGCAACGAGTCGTGGTCGTGAGCAATCCACAATTCTCGAGTTGAAAACGCAATGAAAAAACTTACGCGTAATCAGATGGCCGCCCGAGTCGCCAAGGATATCCTGCCTGGCAGCTACGTCAACATTGGCATCGGCCTCCCGGAGCTGGTGGCCAACCATCTCGATCCGGCCGACGAGATCTTGTTGCATAGCGAGAACGGCATGATTGGAATGGGGCCTGAACCCGCATCTGGCGAAGCCAACCCCGAGCTCATCAATGCGGGGAAGCGTCCGGTGACGTTGCTGACCGGCGGCGCTTTTTTTGGCCATGTCGACTCGTTCGCCATGATGCGCGGGGGACACCTCGATCTATGCATCATGGGAGCCATGCAAGTGTCGCAGGCCGGGGATCTTGCGAATTGGTCATTGGGGCGGAAAGGGGAGCCGCCCGCCGTGGGCGGGGCCATGGACCTGTCAGTCGGCGCGCGGAAGGTGTTCATTCTTATGGAACACAACGCGAAAGATGGAACGCCAAAACTGGTTGAAAACTGCAGTCTGCCGCTGACAGGACTTGGTGTCGTACACCGCATCTATACGGATCTGGCGATCATCGAGATCACATCCGAAGGGTTCTTTTTAAGAGAAAAACTGGTGGAGATCAGCGATGACGAACTCCAAAGATGTACCGGCGCCAAAGTGCACTTTCCCAAAACCCGCTGAACCTCTGCAATGATCATATGAAGAATGAACCCGGCCCAAGTGCGCGCAGCATAAGCCAAGTGACACGACACGCCGGGCAACGCCAACACAGCTCGACACATGCTGGCCTAAAACAGAGCGTGTCAGCAAGGGTAGCCAGCTGGCACCCACAAACTGCCAGCCAAGAATTGGGCCAGTGGAATGGGTTGGCTGGCCACCAGAATTACGATGCCTGCAAGTCCACCCAAAATACGCATAATGTATATTATGTAAAGTGACGAATACGGAGCAGCAAGGGATTCCCTGGCCTGCCGGTTCCGGGATCCCCTGTTTCCGGCCTTCTGCCGGTCATTGCTGGTGGTTGCAGGAGCCGTGTCCCGGCTGCGCACGCACGCGACTGCAGCCTGGCCTGCGCGATGGCGCCGCGAGGTCCTGCGTCTTGCCCAGGCCGGATCCGCCCTCCGGCCAACCCGCGCCCGGCGCGACGACATCGAAGGTGGGCGTTCTCGCACGCGCTGGCCCGCGTTCAGGCGTCGCTGCTTGATGTGGCGCCGCCCAAGGAATGGCGTGACGGATGCGCGGCCAATGCTTCCCTCGCTGGCTGACCGTGATTTTCTGCCCTGTCAGGCCGTGCTTCCCCGGCCGGCTTATCCGCCGCTTTACTGCAGCGGCGCGAACCCATGCGCTCCAGCGCGACCGAGCGCCGGTTTCCAATCGTGCGAAAAGAAGTTTTTATTTATAAATCAGAGGGCTACTTCACGAACGTGAAGCATTGTCTCGAAAAGGATGTGTGCGACTCCAGCATGTCATCCTGCCTCCACCCCTGCCTTGGGGCCTTAGCAAAACTCGATGAAATCTATTTCCGGACTATTTTCAATGGGTTAACGCATTGATTTGAGGTTTTTTATGAGATGCGTTGCGAAGCTGCCCCTGCACCTTGCCGTAAGCCCATGATGCCGTGTCGCCGCGCAGCACATCGCGGCATCAGACATGCCATCAATAGATAATTGACTGGAGGTTTCGTTCTCATCTATATGATAAATAACGATTATGTTCTGCTATGCCATGCGGCTCCGGTGCCCTCAGTGGGTCTGCAACAGCATCTTGACCTTCTCTGCCACCGCCCGCGTGGCGATGGAGCTTGGCACGGTGCTCGACGAACACAGGAAGACCGGCCGGCGCAAGCCTTGCGGGCCGATACGCCGCACCACCACCTCGCCGCGCTCGGCCTCCTGGCGGCAGGAGGCGAGTGAAACGATGGTGTGGGCCAGTCCGGCGGCAGCCAGATGAACGAGTTGTGCAATGGCGTTCGCCTCGGCAATCACCTGGAAACGCAGGTTCTGATGGTGTTGGTAGCGCTCCAGCAGGCGCCGCAGGCTATGAGGTTCGCCCGGCAGCACCATGGGCAGGTCTGCCAACTGGGCGACCGTGACCCCGGGTTTGCCATCGACCCGCACCACCGGGTCTATCGGCGTGCCCGGCGGTGAAACCAGGACGAGTTCTTCCTCCACCACCGGCTCGAATTGCAGGTCCACCCCGCCCTCGTCACCGAAGGTCAGACCCAGGTCGACATGGCCGGAACTGACAAAACCAGGGATATAACCGGTGCTGGCCTCGATGATCTTGATGTAAACGCCGGGCCAGTGCGCCAGGCTAAATTGCAGCAGCGGTACCGTCAGCAAACGGGCGATCGACATCGACATCGCCAGGGCGACGGTGCCGCGCGGCACGCTCTGATCATCGCGCACATCGTTGCGCGCGGCCTCGATGCGGCCGAGGATCTCGCGGGCATGCGCCAGCATCCGCAGCCCGGCGGCCGTCGGCGTGACCCCGCGCGAGGAGCGCTGCAGCAGGGTGACGCCCATTTCCTCTTCCAGATTGCGCATCACCAGGCTGAGCGCCGGTTGTGCCAGATGCAGGCGTGCGGCCGCCGCGCTGATCGAGCCGCAGGAGCACACCGCCACGAAGCACTGCATGGCACGCACGCTGATGGTCATGTTGCCCTTTCCGCTATCACTTTAATGTTATGGCTTGCATCAAGTATATGTATTTCAAATATAAGGGCAAGGTCTCCATAATCCCGGCACAACATACCGATATTCAGGAGATCACATGTCCCGTCGCCACGTTCTCTG
The DNA here is from genome assembly GCF_900078335.1 of Bordetella trematum. Lineage (GTDB taxonomy): Bacteria > Pseudomonadota > Gammaproteobacteria > Burkholderiales > Burkholderiaceae_B > Bordetella > Bordetella trematum. Next base: position 177,820 of record NZ_FKBR01000006.1, on the reverse strand, counting down.
GGCCGCCACGACCGCCCTGCTGCTATCCGGCCCGGCCTCGGCAGCTGCTTGGCCCGACCGCCCCATCACCCTGCTTGTGCCCTTCTCCGCCGGCGGTCCGACGGATTTCATTGCCCGCCTGGTCGCCGAGCCGCTGGGCAAGGAGCTGGGCCAGCCCGTGATCATCCAGAACAAACCCGGCGCGAGCGGCAACGTGGGTTACCAGAGCGTGCTCAATGCCCCGCACGATGGCTACACCCTGCTGCACAACACGGTCGGCATGCAGGCCATCAATCCGATGATGTATCCCAGCGCCAAGATGGCGCCCAGCCAGGATTTCGTGACGGTGGGCATTACCGGAGCGATGCCGAATGTGCTGGTCGTCAATCCGCAGAAAAATCCGGTCGCCGATCTGAAGGAATTGGTCGCCCAGGGCAATCGTGCGCCGCAGGCACTGAGCTACGCCAACTTCGGCCCCGGCAGTTCGCCGCACGTCTATGGCGCGCTGTTGCAGAAGATGGCGGGGTTCAAGGCCGTGAGCGTGCCGTACAAAGGCAGTTCCAACGCCATGACCGATGTTCTGGGCGGTCAGGTCGATTTCCTGTTTGACAGCATGACCACCAGCCTCGGTCAGATCCAGAGCGGCCGGCTGAAAGCCCTGGCCATCACCTCGGCGCAGCGTTCGCCGTTGCTGCCCGATGTGCCCACCCTCAAAGAAGCCGGCTATCCCGCCGTCGATCTGAAATTCTGGTTCTCGCTGCAGGCGCCGGCGGGCACGCCGCCCGAAGCCGTCGGCAAGCTGCGCGAAGCCATCGCCAAGGTGGTCGCCAGCGAAGGCTTCCGCACTGCCATGCAGGAGCGCGGCGCCGAAGCGCTGAGCGTGGCTCCAGCCGATCTGGACGCCTTCATGCAGAAGGAAACGGCGTCCTGGGTCGATGCGGCCCAGGCCATCGGCCTGAAACCCGAGTAATGCAGAATCTAGTGACAGGTAGCACGATGACTCCCTTGAAAGGCATACGCGTCCTGGACCTGAGCAAGGTCCTGGCCGGCCCGCTCTGCGGGCAATATCTCGGCGAACTCGGCGCCGAAGTGATCAAGATCGAGCCGATTGGCCAGGGGGACGATACGCGCGCCTGGCTGCCCCAGCAGTCCGGGCAGTCCGCGACCTTCCTGGCGGTCAACCACAACAAGCGCAGCCTGGCGGTCGACCTGAAGCAGGCGGCCGGCCGCGCGGTGGTTCATCGCCTGGCGGCCAAGGCCGACGTGGTGCTGCAGGGTTTCGGCGGCGGCACTGCCGCTCGGCTTGAGGTCGACGAGGCCACCTTGCGCACCCTGAATCCGCGCCTGATCTATTGCGAGATTTCCGGCTACGGACGCGAAGGCCCGATGGGCGACGAGCCGGGCTATGACGTGATGCTGCAGGCCTTCAGCGGCATGATCAGCACCATGGGCGAACCGGGCGGCAACTTTGCCCGGGCCAGCTTTTCGCCGGTGGACCTGGGCACCGGCTCATTCGCCTTGAGCGGCATCCTGGCAGCCCTGCTCGAGCGGGAACGTACCGGTCAGGGGCAGTATCTGGACGTGTCCTTGCTCGATACCTCCCTGGGACTGATGTCCTATATGGCCCAGAACTATTGGCGTAGCGGGAAAGTCCCGCAGCGCATGGGGACCGGCCATCCTGCCATGTGCCCCTATCAGGCGTTCGAGGCCAGCGACGGGCCGCTGATGCTGGGCGTGGGCAACGACGCACAATGGCGGCGTTTCTGCGCGGTGGCCGGATTGAATGCGCTGGTCGATCATCCCGACTACGCCACCAATGCGGACCGGGTGCGCAATTTCGACGCCACCGTGGCGCAAGTCCAGCAATGCATGTCGCGCCGTACCGTGCAGCAGTGGCTGGATCTGCTCAAACCCGCGGGCGTGGCCTGTTCGGCAATCCACACCCTGGATCAGGCCCTGGCTCATCCCCAGGTGGCGGCACGCGGGATCCTGGTCGAGAGCCAGCACCCGGTGCTGGGTGAAGTCCGCAGCGTCGGCCTGCCCGTGCGCTTTTCGCGCCAGCCTCGCCAGGCCCGCCGGCCGGCGCCCTTGCTGGGCGAGCACAGCCGCGCGGTGCTGGCCGAAAGCGGTTTCAGCACCGAAGAAATCACAGCCCTGCTTGCCCAGGGCATCATCGAGGAGCCGGCGGCATGAGCCCGATCCGCTATGAAATCCGTGACCGGGTGGCCGAGATCCACCTCAACCATGCTCCGGTCAATGCACTGGACATCCCCGTGCTGGATGCCTTGATCGCGGCCCTGGACCGTGCCGGCGCGGACCCCGCTGTGCGGGCCATCATCCTCGCCAGCGATTTGCCGGGGCGCTTCTGCGCCGGGCTGGATATCAAGAAACTGCTGGCCAGCCCTCCTGCCGGCGTGCACGCCCTGCTGAGCCGGCTGTACATCCAGCTTTATGACACCCAGTTCCGGTTGAACAAGCCGTCCATCGCCGCGGTCAGCGGCGCCGTGCGCGGTGGCGGGATGACGCTGGCGATCTCCTGCGACATGCTGGTGTGCGACCGGGACGCCACTTTCGGCTACCCGGAGGTGGATGTCGGCGTCCTTCCCGCCATCCACTATGCGCACCTGCCCGCCATTGTCGGCAAGCATCGTGCCTTTGATCTGCTCTTTACCGGCCGTATTTTCGATGCGCCGCAGGCCGAGGCCCTGGGCCTGGTGTCGCGCGTGTGCGCCAGCGGCCTGGTGCTCGCTCAGGCACGCGAGCTGGCACAGGTTCTCGCCGCCAAGCCCCCTGGAGTGCTGGCACGCGGCAGGCGCGCCTTTGTCTATGCCAATGATGGCGACTATCGCCGTAACGTTGCCGCCGCCGTCGAGGCGTTCTGCAATGTGACGGCGCTGGACGAGGCGCGCGAAGGCATGCAGGCCTTCGTGGAAAAGCGCCCGCCCAACTGGTAGTGTCGGCCGGGCAGCGGGAGCTGCCCGGTGGCAGGCTCAGCCTTGCAGGGCCACGGCCTCGATCCCCGCAAGCGCGGCGATCTCATCCTGCGAATAGCCGATTTCACTGAGCACCTCGCGCGTGTGTTCGCCATAGAGTGGCGCGCCCCGGCGGGTCACGCCGTTGCCGTGCGAGAACTTGACCGGCAGGCCCAGGGCCTGGACTTCGCCGGCGACCGGGTGATCGACCGTGATGACCATGTCGCGTGCCCGGGTCTGCGGGTCGTCGAGCATTTCGCGCATCTTGCGCACCGGTCCGGCTGGCACGCCGGCGGCTTCAAAGCGTTCGACCCAGTAATCCGTGCCATGGCCGCTCAGGGCCGTGGAAATGATGCCGATCAGCTCGTCGCGGTTCTGCATCCGTGCGCCGTTGGACGAAAAGCGCGCGTCGGTGACCAGGCCAGGCAGGCCGATGGCCTGGGTCAGTTTTTCCCAGGTGGCCTGGCTGACCGCACCGATATTGACCCAGCCATCCTGGGTGGGAATGGCCTGGTAAGGCGCCGCCACCGGATGGGCCGAGCCCATGGGGCCGGCCGACTCGCCGGTCGCAAAGGCCATGGCGGCCTGCCAATAGGTGAAGATCATGGACGCTTCATATAGCGAGGTGTCCAGGTACTGGCCTTGCCCGGTGCGCAGGCGTTCGATATAGGCGGCCAGCACGCCGTTGGAGGCGAGGATGCCGGCCGAGATATCGCCAATGGGCACTCCCACCTTCACGGGCGGGCGGCCCGGGCCCTCGCCGGTCAAGCTCATGATGCCCGACATGCCTTGTGCGATCAGGTCGTAGCCGGCGCGCCTGGCGTAGGGGCCGGTCAGGCCAAAACCGGTGATCTTGCAATAGATGATGCCCGGGTTGGCCGCCTTGAGCGAGGCATAGTCCAGGCCCAGCTTCTCCATGGTACCCGGGCGGAAGTTCTCCAGCACCACGTCGGCCTGGGCGATCAGGCGGCGCACCACGTCCACGCCTTCGGCCTTCTTGAGATTGACGGCAATGCCGCGCTTGTTGCGATTGACGATCATGAAGGCGCAGGACTCGCCATTGATCTCGGGCGGCGTGGCGCGGCGCGTGTCGTCGCCGCCGGGCAAGCGCTCCACCTTGACGACGTCGGCGCCCATGTCGGCCAGCATCAGGCCGGCCACCGGTCCGGCCATAACGTTGGTCAGCTCGATGACCTTCAGGCCGGCCAGCGGACCCTTGCGGGGAACAGTGTTGGTTTGCATCGGCATTACTTTCCGTGAAATTCGGGTTGGCGCTTATCGAGGAAGGCGCGGTAGCCTTCGACAAAATCCTGGGTGTCGAAGCAGGCGTAGCCCTCCTCCTGCTCGGCCGGCGTCAAGGGCGCGGCCTGGGCCTGCAGGCGGCGGATGAACTGCTTGTGCCAGCGCGCCGACAAGGGCGCCAGCCCCGCGATGCGTGCCACGGTGGCGGTGATTTCCGCCTCCCAGTCCGCCACGGGCACCACGCGCGTCACCAGGCCTTTGACATAGGCATCGGCCGCCGAGAGCAAGCGCCCTTCCAGCAGCAGCTCCAGCGCCACCTGCGGACCGGCCGCGGCCAGCAAGGCCTCCAGTTCGGGATAGGCGAGCACGCCGCCCAGACGCGCGATGGGGATGCCCAAGCGGGCATCGTCGCTGGCGATGCGCAGATCACAGCAGGCGGCGATTTCCAGGCCGCCGCCCACGCAGGCTCCGCGAATCGCCGCCAGAGTCGGCACGGGGCTGTTGCGCACGGCCTGCATGGCACGATGCGCCTGGGCGGCATAGGCGATGCCCTGCGTCTTGCTGGCACGCATGGTCTCGAACTCGTCGATGTCCGCGCCGCTGCCAAAGGCCAGCTCGCCCGCGCCACGCAACACGATGCAGCGCAACGCCGGGTCGGCGGTCAGCGCGTCCAGATGCTCGGCCAGTTGCACCCACATGCGCTGGCTGATGGCATTGCGCTTGGCCGGGTTGTCGATCAGCAGCGTGGCGACCTGCGCCTCGCGCTGCAAAACAATATTTCCACTCATGGGTGGGACTCCGCAATCAGGCCGGACCGGCCCAGGGTTCAATAGGCAGGGATGATGGAGCCCTGGAACTGCTGCTCGATGAACTGGCGCACGTCTTCCGACTGGTAGGCCCGGACCAGTTGCGCAACCCAGGGCTGATCCTTGTCGACCGCGCGCACGGCGATCAGATTGGTATAGGGCGACTCGGCGGACTCGCGCGCAATGGCATCGCGCGTCGGGTTGAGTTTGGCAGCCAGGGCATAGCTGGTGTTGATGATGGCCGCGTCCAGGTCATCCAGGGCATGCACCAGCTGGGCGGCGTCCAGCTCCTTGAGCTTGAACTTGCGGGGGTTCTCCACCACATCCAGCGGGGTGGCCTTGATGCCGGCTTCCGGACGCAGCTTGATCAGGCCATGCGCCTGCAACAAGAGCAGCGCGCGCCCGCCGTTGGTGGGGTCGTTGGGCACGCCGATGATCGCGCCATCGGGCAGCTGGTCCAGCGCCTTGACCCGCTTGGAATACAAGCCGATCGGCAGAATCACGGTATTGGCGGCTGCCACCAGCTTGTAGCCGCGATCAGCGACCTGCTGGTTCAGATAGGGATGGTGCTGGTAGGCGTTGGCCTCCAGGTCACCCGCCACCAGGGCCGAATTGGGCTGGATGAAGTCGCTGAATTCGATCACCTGGATGGTCAGCCCTTGCTTGGCAGCCGCCTGCTTGGCGGCTTCGGCGATCTGCGCATGGGGGCCGGGCGTCACGCCGAGACGGACCACTTTGTCCTGGGCCCAGGCGCCGGAGGAGGAAAAGGCCAGCGCCGAGGCGGCAACCAGGAGCTTCAGCAGAAAACCGCGCTTTTTCATAAGAGCCAACGAATCTATCAGGGAAGGAAAAGGACTCCGATCGTAATAAAAGGGGTCAGTTTCCCGAACGACTTCTATGCCATATGCATATCCTGTGCAGGCATATGTCAGCGCCCTGCCCCCTGCTGCCGACGCCATCGCCCGAGAGCGGGGCTGTTTCAGGGTTTGTGCCGGCGTTGTGCCGAAATGCAATCCACGCAGCCCTGCGCGGCCTCCTGAAGCGCACCGGCCAGTCAACCTTCCCGCAAGCAAGGTTAATAATGACTCTCATTTATATTTATATAGAATACGCGCTGTTTCATTTTCAGAGTCCTGTCAGCGCAGATGGCCCCGCCCTCTTTCGCCGGCCTGTGGCGCTCCCGGCGAGCATGGGCCGTAGCCTGGCTTGTTCTTCTGGTGATCGTTGCGGCCTATCATGGTTGGCGGGGCCGCACGGCGGCCGTTGTCGCATCGCCGCCCGCGCGCCAGGGCATCCCGGTGGAAGTCGCTCGCGTTCAAGCGACCCCTCTGCCCATCCGGCTGCACGCCCTGGGCACGGTCAAGCCACTGGCCGAGGTGGTGCTGCGCGCGCAGCTCGATGGCCAGCTGCAGCGCTTGCACTTCTCCGAAGGACAGACCGTACAGGCTGGCCAACTGCTGGCCGAGATCGACCCCCGCCCCTATCAGCACGCCTTGCGCACCGCCGAAGGCCAACTCGCCCAGACCCAGGCCAAACTGGATAATGCCGAGGCCGACCTGCATCGCCTCGAGACGCTGGCGCGCAAGGACTCGGTCGCCGGTCAGGCGCTCGACACGGCACGCGCCACCGTGGCGCAATACCGGGGCGCTCGCCAGAGCGACGCGGCCGGCGTGGACGAAGCCCGGCGCCAGCTGGCGCTTACCCGGGTCGTGGCGCCCATACAGGGGCGCATCGGCCTGCGACGCATCGACGCCGGCAACCAATTGCGCGCTGCCGACACCGCCGGCCTTGCGACCCTGTTGCAGATGGCGCCGATTTCGGTGCTTTTCAGCCTGCCCCAGGAGCGCCTGGCCGCGCTGCGTGCTGCCCAGGCAGCGGGTACGCCGCTGCGCGTCGAGATCTGGGACGCCGATGAGCGCCGCCAGCTGGCCGAAGGCGCCCTGCAGGCGCTGGACAACCGCATCGGTCTGGAAAGCGGCAGCGTGTCGCTGCGCGCGGTCTTCGACAATGGCGACGGCGCGCTGTTTCCCTATCAGTTCGTCAACGTGCGCCTGGCCCTGCCCGCGGCCGATCGGGCGCCCACCATGCCGGCGGCGGCCGTGCAGTACGGGGCCGAAGGCCCCTACGCCTACGTCATCGACGAAACGCTCAAGGCCCGCCGTCGCAATATCGTGCTGGGCCCGATCAGCGCTGCACGCGTGAGTGTCATCGGGGGACTGGCGGTAGGCGAGGAGGTGGTGGTCGAAGGCGTGGATCGCCTGGACGAAGGCCGGGCCGTGCAACGGCTGGCGGTCCAGGAGTAAACCGCCATGAGCCTGTCGCGGCCCTTCATTCTGCGTCCTGTCGCCACCAGCTTCCTGATGGTGGCGATGTTGCTGGCCGGCCTGCTGGCCTGGCGGCTGCTGCCGGTGGCCGCCCTGCCTCAGGTCGACTACCCCATCATCCAGATTTCGACGACCTATCCCGGCGCCAGCCCAGCGGTCATGGCGCGTGCCGTCACGGCCCCGCTGGAGCGCCGCCTGGGCCAGATCCCGGGCCTGCGGCAGATGAGCTCATCCAGCGGCAGCGGCGTCTCGGTGATCACCCTGCAGTTTGCCCTGACTGTTCCGTTGGGCGTTGCCGAGCAGGAGGTGCAGGCGGCGATCAGCGCCAGCGACGCCTTGCTGCCCGGCGATCTGCCCGCGCCGCCCGTCTATCGCAAGGTCAATCCGGCCGATGTCCCCATCCTGACGCTGGCCGTGACCTCCGACACCCTGCCCTTGCCCGAGGTCCACGACCTGGTCGACACCCGGATCACCCAGCGCCTGTCGCAGCTGTCCGGCGTGGGCATGGTGAGCCTGGCCGGCGGACAGCGGCCCGCCGTGCGCGTGGCCATCGATCCGCAGGCGCTGGCCGCGCGCGGACTGCAGCTCGATGATGTGCGCGCCGCCATCGCCAAGGCCAACAGCAACCAGCCCAAGGGCAGTTTCGACGGCCCCGTGCGCCAGGTCATCATGGACGCCAATGACCAGTTGCAAAGCGCCCAGGATTACCGCGACCTGATCATCGCCTGGCGCGGCGACGCGCCGCTGCGCCTGGGCGAAGTGGCCCGCATCGAGCAAGGCCCCGAGAACCGCTATCTGGCCGCCTGGGTGGATCGCCAGCCGGCCGTGCTGATCAACATCCAGCGCCAGCCGGGCGCCAACGTGATCGCGGTGGCCGAACAGGTCAAGGCGCTGCTGCCGCAGTTGAGCGCATCGCTGCCGGCTGCCGCGACGCTGTCGGTGCTGACCGATCGCACCGACAGCATCCGCGCCTCGGTGCGGGGGGTGCAATGGGAGCTGATCTTTGCGGTGGTCCTGGTTGTCCTGGTGACCTTGCTGTTTCTGCGCAACCTGCCGGCCACCCTGATTCCCAGCCTGGCCGTGCCGCTGTCACTGATCGGCACCTTTGGCGTGATGTATCTGGCGGGCTTCTCGACCAACAACCTGACCTTGATGGCCCTGACGATTGGCGCAGGCTTCGTCGTGGATGACGCCATCGTCATGCTGGAGAACATTGCCCGCTACCGCGAACAGGGCATGAACCGCATGGCCGCCGCGCTCAAGGGCGCCGGGCAGATCGGCTTTACCCTGGTGTCGCTGACGTTGTCGCTGATCGCGGTGCTGATCCCGCTGCTCTTCATGGAAGACGTGGTCGGTCGGCTGTTCCGGGAGTTCGCCGTCACGCTGGCAGTGGCCATCCTGATCTCGCTGGGCGTGTCGCTGACGCTCACGCCCATGATGTGCGCCTATCTGCTGCCGCCCCATCGCGAGCAGGCCGAAGGCTGGATGACGCGGCTGCAGGCAGGCTACGCACGCAGCCTGGACGCCACGCTGCGCCATCCGCGCGCCACGCTGGCCGCGATGCTGGCAACGATTGCGCTGACCGCCGGCCTGTACCTGCTCATCCCCAAGGGTTTCTTCCCGACCCAGGACAGCGGCGTACTGCAGGCTGTCACGCAGACCACGCAGAGCATTTCCTACCCGGCCATGGCCGGGCGTCAGCAGGCCATGGCCGAAGCCTTGCTGGCCGACCCGGACGTCGCCAGCCTGTCGTCGTTCTTTGGCGTGGATGGCGTGAACACCACACTGAACACCGGCCGGCTGCTGATCAACCTGAAGCCCTGGTCGGAACGCAGCGCACCGCTGCCGCAGATCCTGCAGCGGCTTCAGCAGCGCGCCGCCGACGTGCCGCACATGGCTCTGTTTCTGCAGCCGGTGCAGGAGCTGAATATCGATGACCGGGTCGGCCGGGGCCAGTATCAGTTCACGCTGACCTCGCCCGACGCCGACTTGCTGGCACGCTGGACCCAGACGTTTACGGCGCGCCTGCAGACCCGCGCCGAAATCTCGGATCTGTCAGCCGAACTGCCGCTGGGCGGACGCCAGGCCTATCTGGACGTCTCGCGCGACCAGGCCGCCCGCCTGGGGCTGAGCATGGACGATGTGGCGCAGGCCCTCTACAACGCCTTCGGCCAGCGTCAGGTCGCTACCCTGTTCACGCAATCGAACCAGTATCGCGTCGTGCTGGAGGTCGACCCGCAACGGGCCCAGGGCCCCGAGGCCCTGGAACGCCTCTACCTGCGCAGCGCCAATGGCGCACCCGTGCCGCTGTCCGCGCTGGCGCGCGTGAGCGAGCGGGCCACCCCGCTGGTGGTCACCCACCTGGGCCAGTTCCCGGCCGTGAACCTGTCGTTCAATCTGGCACCGGGCGCGTCCCTGGGCGAAGCGGTGGCCGCCATCGAGCGCGCCCGCGCCGACATCGACATGCCACCCAGCGTCGAGCTGCGCCTGCAGGGTGCCGCGGCAGCCTTCCAGGCTTCGCTGGGCAATACGCTGTGGCTGATGCTGGCCGCCGTGGTCACCATGTATCTGGTGCTGGGCATGCTCTATGAAAGCGCGATTCATCCGCTGACCATCCTGTCGACCCTGCCTTCGGCAACCGTGGGCGCGCTGGCCGCGCTGTGGCTGTCGGATCGCCCGCTGGACCTCATAGCGGTGATCGGCATCATCCTACTCATCGGCCTGGTGAAGAAAAATGGCATCATGATGGTGGATTTCGCCCTGCAGGCCCAGCGCGAGCGCGGATTGCCAGCCCCAGCCGCCATCCGCGAGGCCGCCCTGCTGCGCCTGCGCCCGATCCTGATGACCACGCTGGCGGCACTGGTGGGCGCCCTGCCCCTGATGCTGGCCAGCGGCTCGGGCGCCGAACTGCGCCAGCCGCTGGGCTGGGTCATGGTGGGCGGACTGGCGGTCAGTCAGGTGCTGACGCTCTACACCACGCCGGCGGTCTATCTGTTCTTCCATCGGCTGGGTGAACGCCGCAAGCGGGGCCTGTCGGCATGATGGGCGTGCTGCTCAAGCGCCCGGTCGCCTGCCTGTTCCTGGCCTTGGCCCTGCTATTGGCCGGGGCGCTGGGGTGGCGTCTGTTGCCGGTGGCGCCCTTGCCGCAGGTAGACTTCCCTACCATCGAAGTGCGCGCCGAACTGCCTGGCGCCAGCCCCGAGAGCATCGCGGCGACCGTGGCCGCGCCGCTGGAGCGTGCACTCGGCAGCATTGCCGGGGTCACCTCCATGACCTCATCGAGCAACCAGGGCGCCACTCGCGTCTACCTGCAGTTTGCCCTGGATCGCAATATCAACGAGGCCGCGCGCGAAGTGCAGGCGGCCATCAATGCCGCGCGTGCGGATCTGCCTGCGGGCATGCCGGCCAATCCCGGCTATCGCAAGGTCAATCCCTCGCAGGCCCCCATCATGGCGCTGGCCCTCAGCTCCCCCACACGCTCGGCCGGGACGCTTTACGATCTGGGAGCCACCGTGCTGGCGCAGCGGCTCGCCCAGGTCGAAGGGGTTGGCGAAGTGACCCTGGGCGGAAGTTCCCTGCCGGCAGTGCGGGTACAGGTCAATCCGAATGCCCTGGCCCACTACGGCGTGGCGCTGGACGATCTGCGCGCCGCGCTGCTGCGGGCCGCTCCGCTGCGCCCGCCCGGGCAGATCGAGGATGCCGATGGCACGCGCTGGGAAATCGGCGCCCCGGCACAGCCGCGTACCGCAAGCGACTTCGAAACCCTGGTGATCCGCGAACGCGATGGCGGTGTGATCCGCCTGGCGCAGGTCGCCCGGGTCAGCGACTCGGTGGAGAACCGCTATAGCAGCGGGTTTCACAACGGCCAGCCCGCCGTGGTGCTGACCATCAGCCGCCAGCCCGGTGCCAACATCATCCAGACCATCACCGCCCTCAAGCAGACCCTGCCCGGGCTGCGGGCGCTGTTGCCGGCCGACGTTGAACTGGCCGTGGTGCTGGACCGCTCTCCCGGCATCCAGGCCACGCTGCAGGAGGCCCACCTCACGCTCGCCCTGGCAAGCCTGCTGGTCATCCTGGTGGTATGGCTGTTTCTGGGCGACCTGCGCGCAGCGGCCATTCCCAGCCTGGCCATCCCTGTGAGCCTGGTGGCCACCTTTGCGGTCATGTACCTGGCCCGGTTCTCGCTCAACAACCTCTCGCTGATGGCCTTGATCGTGGCCGCGGGACTGGTGGTCGACGATGCCATCGTGGTGGTGGAGAATATCCGCCGTCACATGGAGCTGGGCGTGCCGCCCCTGCGCGCCGCTCGTCGCGGCATGGCCGAAGTCGGTTTCACACTGGTGGCCATGACCCTGGCGCTGGCGGTGGTGTTCGTCTCCATCCTCTTCATGGGCGGGCTGGTCGAGCGCCTGTTCAGCGAGTTTTCCATCACCCTGGTGGCGGCCACGTTGATTTCGCTGTTCGTGGCGGTGGCCATCATCCCCGGGCTGTGCGCTGCCTGGCTGCGCCCGGCGGCCGGCCCGCCGCGCCGCCTGGACCGGCTGCTGCAGCGTCTTCAGAATGGCTATGACCGCTCGCTGGCCTTCACGCTGCGCCATCGCCGCAGCGGGCTGGCGGTGCTGGCGGCCATCGTGGCGCTCAATGTGTGGTTGTACCAGCAGGCCCCCAAGGGCTTCATGCCGACCCAGGACACCGGCCAGCTGCTGGGGTTCGTGCGCGGTGACGACGGCTTTTCCTTCCAGGTGATGCAACCCAAGATCGAAGCCTACCGGGAACTGGTGCGGGGCCACCCCGCCGTGGAGGACGTGATCGGGTACAACGGCGGCAGCCTGGGCATCAGCAATTCGCTGTTCCTGATCCGCCTCAAGCCCGCCTCCCAACGACGCGACAGCGCCTCTCAGGTAGTCGACTGGTTGCGCGCCAATGAGCCGGCTGTCGCCGGCGGCATGTTCTTCGTCAACGTCGACCAGGACCTGCGCATGCCTGGCGGCTTCAATGCGTCGGGCGACCAGGAGCTGGCCATTCTGGCCAGCGACGTCACGACCCTCAAGCAATGGTCGCGCGCCATTTCCCGCGCCTTGCAGGACCTGCCGGAGCTGCGCGATGTGGACGCCGTGGGCGAAGCGGCCACGCTGCAGGTGCAGGTAGAGATCGACCGTGTCGCCGCGCAACGCCTGGGCGTGGACATGCAGACCATCGCTGGCGTGCTCAGCAATTCGTTCAGCCAGCGCCAGGTCGCCACGCTGTACGACGCGATGAACCAGTACCGCGTCGTGCTGGAGCTGGATCCGCGCTATACCGAGGATCCCGCCGTGCTGGAGCGCGTTCAGGTCCTGACCGCCGAAGGCCGGCGCGTGCCGCTGGCCGCCTTCGCGAGCTATCGCTACGGGATGGTCGATGACCGCATCTACCATGATGGCCTGTTCGCCGCGACCGGTATCGGCTTTTCGCTGGCGCCCGGCGTCTCGCTCGAACAGGGTCTGGCCGCCATCGACCGCGCCATGACCGAACTGATGCTGCCCTCGCAGATCCAGACCCGGCTGGGAGGGAGCGCGCGCAGTTTCCAACAGGCCCTGCAGGACCAGCCGGGGTTGATCCTGGCGGTGCTGGTGGCGATCTACCTGGTGCTGGGCATGCTGTATGAGAGCCCGGTGCACCCGCTCACCATCCTGTCCACCCTGCCCTCGGCCGGCATCGGCGCTTTGCTGGCCTTGCGCCTGGCCGGCATGGAATTCAGCTTGATCGCTCTGCTTGGCCTCTTTCTGCTGGTGGGGCTGGTCATGAAGAATGCCATCATGATGATCGACTTCGCCCTGCTGCTGGAGCGGCGCGAAGCCCTGGCTCCCGAAGTCGCGATCCGACGCGCGGCCAGACTGCGGCTGCGTCCCATCCTGATGACCAATTTGGCCGGTTTGCTGGGCGCGCTGCCGCTGATGCTGGGGTTGGGCGAAGGTTCGGAACTGCGCCGTCCGCTCGGCGTGGCTATCGTCGGGGGCTTGCTTATCAGCCAGTTCATCACCCTCTACAGCACGCCGGTGGTTTACGTCGCGCTGGATCGCCTGCGCCGGCGCCCGCCTGCCGCGGGCCCGACCTAGGCCGGATCGGGCAATCCGGCCGCCTCGCGCGGCGCCACGCCATAATGCCGCCGGAAAGCCGTGGAGAAATTGCCCGGATGGTCATAACCGACCTCGTAGGCGATCTGCGTGACCGGCAGGCGCGCGGCGCGGATCAGGATCAGGGCATGGCGCATCCGGACGCGCAGCAGGAACTCGGGCACGGTCACCCCGTGCACGCGCTTGAAAAGGCGCGAGAGGGTGGAAACGCTGACCCCGGCCTCGTCGGCAAGCTCGCGCAGGCTGGGCGGCTCGCGGAATGCCGCCGCCAGGCGAGCCGCCGTCTGTTCGGCCAGGCCGCGATCACGCGGACGTACGTCGGCCGCGTCATGCCGCATATAGGAAAAAAACTGCCGCACGATGTCTTCTGCGCGAGCCTGCAGCAGCAGCCGGCGCGCCGGCAGATCAGCCTGCGGCTCGAAGAAACACTGCGCGGCCTGCTGCATGGCCGGCGTCAGCCCGGCATGGAACAAGGCGAAGGTGTCGGGCTGTTTGTCCAGGTAACGGCCCAGCGGCCCGACATAGGCGGCGCTATCCAGCCCGAGCTCGTCGAGCAGATACTCGCGCGAGCAGGAAATCGTGACCGACCTCTCGCGCGCCCCGGCCCCGAACCGCTCGATCTTGTGGGCCCCGCGCGGTTGCAGCAAGGCGCTGCATGACAGGGCCTCGATCGGATGCGGCGCCTCGCGGCCGTCGGTGACCGCAGAACACCCGCTCATGCGCAGGTGTATCTTGAGCGCGCCGCTGCAGTCGTAGAGTTCTTCGGTTGCCTGCGGGCGCACGATCTCGGCCCAGCTGGCTGAGAGCCCTTCACGCAGCAACAGGGTATCGCGATAGCCCTGCATGCCGCCGCTGGCCGGCCGGGCGGCGATGAAACAGGCCGACCCCACCGGCTGCATGTCCACCACCTGATAGGTATGCGGCACATAGGCATGCAGACGGTGATCGGGAAACGGCGGCACGGAACGAGAAAGCGGGACGGGCAAGATGGCGCTCACGTTACCGGCAGCCCGGCGCGCTGGCAAGCCTCCTGCGCACGGGCGCGGGAAAACCCGCAAGTCGCCCGTTTCTGCCGCTTTGGCATAGGTTCATGGCGGCTGCGCATAAGCAAGGCCGCTAAGGCAGGGATAAGCTGGGCGCCGGATTTTGTTCGGAGCCACAAGATGTCCCAGCCTGACCTTGCGCCGCGGCGCCAGCCGCAATTCTCCAGCCATCGCCGCGCCGGCGAACTGGTGTTCGTTTCCGGCCAGATGGCCTTTGGCGAAGGCTTTCGCATCGAAGGCGATGACGTTGCCGCCCAGACGGCACGCTGCCTGCAGCGCATCGCCGACGAACTGGGGCGCGCCGGCCTGGGGCCGGGCGACATCGTCAAGGCGACCGTCTGGCTGGCACGGGTGGAAGACTTCGCCGCCTTCGATCAGGCTTACGGGGCCTGGTTCGCCGGCCATATCCTGCCTGCCCGCTCTACCGTGCGCGCCGATCTCATGGTGCCTGGCGCCCTGGTGGAGATCGAAGCCATTGCCTGCCAACCCGGAGCCTGACCATGAGCCAGACCTCGCCGCAACCCGATTCCGCCATCGACTGGATCGGGCGCCTGATTCGTTTCGACACCACCAGCCGCAACTCCAACCTGGCGCTGATCGACATGGTGCGCAGCACCTTCGAGCGGTTCGACATGGTGTCGCACCTGACCTATGACGCCAGCGGGAAAAAGGCCAATCTCTACGCGACCCTGCCGGCGGCTGACGGCAACACCCAGGGCGGGATCGTGCTTTCCGGGCACACCGACGTGGTGCCGGTCGATGGCCAGGCCTGGGACACCGATCCGTTCGACCCCGTGATCCGCGACGGGCGTCTCTACGGGCGCGGCGCCTGCGACATGAAAGGCTTCATCGGTACCGCCCTGTCGCTGCTGCCGCAGATGCGCCGTACCCGACTGGCCAAGCCCATCCATTTCGCGCTCTCGTACGACGAAGAGGTCGGCTGCGTGGGCGCGCCCCTGATGCTGGCCGATCTGCAGGCGCGCGGGCAGCGGCCGGAGGGCTGCATCGTTGGCGAGCCGACCTCCATGCGCGTGATCGTGGCCCACAAGGGGATCAATGCCTGGCGCTGCTGCGTGCGCGGGCAGGCCGCCCACTCCTCGCTCACGCCCAAGGGTCTGAACGCCATCGAGTACGCCGCGCGACTGATCTGTTTCATCCGTGAACTGGCCGACGAGATGCGCATCGCCGGCCCTTACGATGAGGCTTTCGACGTGCCGTTCAGCACTGCCCAGGTCGGCACCATCCAGGGCGGCATCGCCATCAACACCATTCCGGCGCTGTGCCAGTTCGACTTCGAACACCGCAATCTGCCGGGGGCCGATCCGGCCCGTTTCTTCGCCCGCATCCGCGCCTATGCCGAAGAGGAATTGCTGCCGCGCATGCGCTCGGAATCCCCCGAGGCGGCCATCGACTTCGAATCGCTGGCCAGCGCCCCGTCGCTGGATGCCTCCGAGCAGGCCGCCATCACGCAACTGGTGCGCGCCCTCACGGCCGATCAGGCGCACCGCAAAGTGGCCTACGGCACCGAGGCCGGTCAGTTCCAGCAGGCCGGCATCCCGGCGGTAATCTGCGGCCCGGGCGATATCCGCCAGGCCCACAAGGCCAATGAATTCGTGGCGCTGGACCAGGTTGCCCAGTGCGAAGGCTTCCTGCGCGGCGTCATCGATAATCTTGCCCAACAATCCTAGCCCTCGGAGGCTTGCCCCCATGACTACCGCAAGTGCACAACCGGCCGGCGCCAAGCCCCAGCCTTCTTCATGGCGCATCATCGCCGCCGCCTCCATCGGCAATGCGCTGGAGTGGTTCGACCTGGTGGTCTACGGTTTTTTTGCCGTCACCATCGCCCGGCTGTTCTTTCCCAGCGACAACGAAAGCGTGTCGCTGCTGCTGACGCTGGGCACTTTCGGCGTGTCATTCTTCATGCGGCCGCTGGGCGCGCTGGTGCTGGGGGTCTATGCCGACCGGGTCGGGCGGCGGGCCACGCTGACGCTGGCCATCATGCTGATGATGCTGGGCACCCTGATCATCGCAATCATGCCCACCTATGACGCGATCGGCATCTGGGCGCCCATCGGCATCGTGGTGGCGCGGATGATCCAGGGCTTCTCGGCTGGCGGCGAGTTCGGCAGCGCGACGGCCTTCCTGGCCGAGCACACCCCCAACCGGCGGGGCTTTTTCTCCAGCTGGCAGGTCGCCAGCCAGGGCGTGACGACGCTGCTGGCTGCCGGCTTCGGCGCCGGCCTGAACGCGTGGCTGAGCGCCGAGCAGATGGCCGACTGGGGCTGGCGCATCCCGTTCTTCTTCGGGCTGCTGATCGGCCCGGTGGCCTATTACATCCGCACGCAGATCGACGAAACGCCCGAGTTCCTGGCGACCGAACGCAGCGCCGCCCCCCTGGCGGAGACCTTCACGGAGCACCGGCTGCGCCTGTTGCTGGCCATCGGCACCGTGGTGCTGGGCACTGTTGCAACCTATCTCGTGCTGTTCATGCCGACCTATGCGGTCAAGCACCTGGGCATCCCGCCGACGGCCGCCTTCGCGGCCACCCTGGTCACTGGGGTGGTGCAGTTGATCGTCTCGCCCTTCGTGGGGCACTGGTCGGATCGCCACGGCCGTACCGGCGTGATGATGGCGTCCGCCGTGCTGTTCCTGCTGTGCATCTACCCCTTGTTCATGCTGCTGGCGGCCAACCCCAGCCTGGGCACCATGATCGTGGTGCAGATCGCGATCGGCATCCTGCTGTCGGGCTACTTCGGCGCCCTGCCCGCCCTGCTGACGGATATCTTTCCCACGCAGACGCGCACCACCGGCATGTCCCTGGCCTACAACATCGCCGTCACCCTCTTCGGCGGGTTCGCGCCCTTCATCATCGTGTGGCTGATCGCCACCACGGGCAACAAGTTCGCGCCCAGCTTCTATCTCATCTTTGCTGCGCTCATCAGCCTGAGCGCCCTGGTGGCGGTACGCCGACGCCTGGGCCTGCGCTGACGCGCCGATTCATCAAGGACGTCTCACTCCAATATGTCTCAGACACAGACTCCGCCCGTCCCCGGCGCCGCCGATATCGCCCTGGCGCAAGAACGGTTGCAACCCTGGGTGCGCCGCACGCCCGTGCTGCAAACCGACGCCTTCACGCCGGTGGCCGGCACCCCCGTGAACTTCAAGTTCGAGCTGCTGCAGGTCAGCGGCACCTTCAAGGCCCGCGGCGCCTTCTCCAACATGCTGGCGCTCAGCGACGCCCAGCGTACTGCCGGGGTGACCTGCGTGTCGGCCGGCAACCACGCCGTGGCGGTGGCCTATGCCGCCATGCGGTTGGGCATCAGTGCCAAGGTGGTGATGATCAAGACGGCCAGCCCGGCGCGCGTCTCCTTGGCGCAGGAATACGGCGCCGAGGTGATTCTGGCCGAAGACGGCCCGAGCGCCTTCGAAACCGTGCTGCGGATCCAGGATCAGGAAGGCCGCTTTTTCGTCCATCCCTTCGATGGCCCGGCCACCGTGCTGGGCACGGCTACCCTGGGGCAGGAATGGATGGAGCAGGCTGGCGAACTGGACGCGGTGATCGTGCCCATCGGCGGCGGCGGCCTCATCTCCGGCATCAGCCGCGCAGTCAAGTTGGCCCGCCCCGGCTGCCAGGTGTTTGGCGTCGAACCGGCTGGCGCGGACGCCATGCATCGCAGCTTCGAGGCCGGCAGCCCCGTCAAGATGGGCCCGATGCAGAGCATTGCCGACAGCCTCATGGCGCCCCACACCGAGCGCTATACCTATGAATTGTGCCGCCAGCACGTCGACCGCCTGGTGAAGGTGGACGACGACCTGCTGCGTCAGGCCATGCGCTGCCTGTTCGACCAGCTCAAGCTGGCGACCGAGCCGGCCTGCGCAGCCGCCACCGCCGCGCTCATCGGCCCGCTCAGGCAGGAGCTGGCCGGCAAGCGCGTCGGCGTGCTGCTGTGCGGCACCAACACCGATCCACAGACCTTCGCGCGCCATCTGAACGCATCCTGAACCCCGGCACCCGGGCCTCGGCGCCCGCCTCTGGCGCATTCATCCAGGATGCGCCGCAGGCGCGGCCCGCCCACTGCCCTGCGCCCGCCCCCCTGGCATCGCCTGGCGCAGCGCTGGCGATCGCCCCGGCCTGAAAGCTTCGTGTCGCCAGGCTGCGTCGCGTATTCATATCTTCCCTCGGCGCAGGGATGCGAATAAGCGGCTTCTCTCATGAGACGCGCCCCGATCCTATTGATGGACAGCCACTCATCATCCCGATCGCGCACGCACACCAATGAGACATCCGGGCCGGCCGGGAGCAGAAAGCGGATTGATCTGTTACTGCGCCCCTTTCCTGCTGCCACCCCAAGCTCTTCCGTACTCTGGCCCCCCCGCGAGCAACCGGCCAGCCATCTTCCCGTGTCAGGCATCGTCACGACAACAGCGCTGGGCCGGCCATCGCCAACCCGCAACGGAGACGCTGTTGTCCAACTCAAACCACACTGAACTGAAAGGCGGGCTCAAGCCGCGCCACCTCACCATGATGTCGATCGCCGGCGTGATCGGCGCGGCGCTCTTTGTCGGTTCCGGCACCCAGATCGCTCTGGCCGGCCCAGCCGTCATTCTGGCGTTTCTGGGCGGTGGGATCCTGGTGGTTCTGGTCATGCGGATGCTGGGCGAAATGGCGGTCGCCCAGCCTGACACCGGCTCCTTCTCCACCTATGCCGACCGGGCCATCGGTCGATGGGCCGGCTTCACCATTGGGTGGCTGTATTGGTATTTCTGGACATTGCTCATGGGCTGGGAAGCCTATGTGGCGGGCCAGATACTCCATGAATGGTTCCCCATGTTTCCGGCCTGGGGCTACGCACTGATCCTCACGGTGACGCTGATCGGAGTCAATTTCCTCAATGTGCGCAACTACGGTGAGTTCGAGTTCTGGTTTGCGCTGATCAAAGTCGTGGCCATCATCCTGTTTCTGGTGATCGGCAGCCTGGCCATCGTTCACCTCTGGCCCTGGGGCGAGGCGCGTGGCTGGAGTCAACTGACCGCGCAAGGTTTCATGCCCAACGGGCCCAAGGCGGTCGTGGTGGCGCTGTTGGGCGTCATGTTTGCGTTCATTGGCGCCGAAATCGTGACCGTCGCGGCCGCCGAATCTGCCGATCCGGGCCGGGCGATTCTCAAGACCACCAACTCCGTGGTGTGGCGCATCTGCCTGTTCTATATCGGCTCTATCTTCATCGTGGTCTGCCTGGTGCCGTACAACTCGCCCGGCCTGCAAGACCCCACCCGGGGCACCTACGACATCGCGCTCGATGCTCTCGGCATTCCGTACTCCCGCCTGATTGTGAATTTCATCGTACTGACCTCTGTCTGCAGCTGCTTCAATTCGGCGCTCTATACGGCCTCGCGCATGCTGTATTCCCTTTCGAAACGGGGCGATGCGCATCGCATCATGCAACGCACCGGGCGGCGCACCGGCACCCCCTACGTGGGCGTGATCATTTCCAGCCTGTTTGCGTTTCTGGCGGTATGGCTGACCGCCACTTCACAGATGGATCTGTACGACGTGCTGATGCAGGCAACCGGCACCATCGCCCTTTTTGTCTATCTGGTGATCGCCTGCTCGCAGCTGCGCATGCGCCAACGCCTGCAGGCGCAGGGCGTCGCCTTGCAATTCAAGATGTGGTTGTTCCCCTGGCTGACCTACGCCGTGATTCTCTTCATTATTGGCGCCCTGATCATCATGGTGGTGGAAGGCACCTACCGCAACGAGGTGCTCTACACCTCCCTGCTGGGTGGCGTGATTGTGGTCATGGGCATTGTGGCGCAGGTATTCGGCATCGGTAAACCTCGGGACGCGGCCGGCGCCAACCCGCCCGCGCGCTGACCGCGAGCGGCGCCGCCCGGCGTGAGGGCCGGGCGTCAGCCGCCCGCCATCAAGGCGGGGATTGGCGGCGGTGCGCCGCCAGGAAAGCATGGGCACGCGCCAGATCCTGATCGACCCGACGGTCGGCCGTCAGAGCCGGCACGACCTGACGGAAACTGCGCCACAGCGCTGCGGTGCCCTGCCCGGGCTGGTAATCCGGGTGCGCGGCCCGGCGCAGGTCCAGCGCCTGCGCGGCCAGCAGCAACTCCAGGGCGAGCTGGCGATTGACCCCGGCCACCTGCTGACCCAGGCGTTGCGCAATCCAGGGAGCGTTGCTGCCAACGTCCTCGATATTGCCCGCCTGCGGCTGAACGTCGGTCATCACCGGTTGAGCCAGACTGCGCACCCCGGCGGCGAGCGACGACACGCTTTTCTGCACCGGCCCATAGCCGATGGCCCCGCCACCCGGGCTGAGAAAGCGCGCCAACCCGGTGAAGCCGCTCTCGGTCAGGCGCAGGCTGCGCTGCGCCGACAACTGCGCCACCTGCGACAGGGCCACCGTCATGCCCTGCAGGGGCAAAGCCCAGGCGCTGGGGTCGAAGCTGGCGCTCGGAATGACCGCCCCACGCACCTCGCCCTGTGTCACGTAGAACTGTTTCTCGTAGGCCGAAGCGTCGGCCGGAACCGCCGCGTCGAGCACCACCGTCGGGTTGTCATCGGCATGGTTGATCTGCAGCACAAGCTGCGCCTGCAACAGGCCCAGCAGATCCCGGGCCGCACCGTGCGCCTGGCTGGCCGTGCGAAAGCTCAGCGGATCCTGCAAGGCCCGCTGCGGATCGGGCTGCCACAACGAACTGCCCTGCAGCAGCTCGCGCATATGAGAGGCGGCGGCCTGCTGGCCGGAAAAAGGCCGCTGAGCCTGCGTCACCGGCAGCAGCGGCGCCAGATTGCCGCCCAGCCCTTCCAGCGACAGCGCCGCCACCGCATCGGCCTGCGCCAGCAAACGGGCCACATCGCGCGCGGCCAGACTGGCCAGCGCGGCGCCGTAGGCATTGGCGCTGACCACGCCCAGGCCATCCTTGCCATACAGACGCAAGGGCGTCAGCCCCGCCTGCTGCAGCGCGTCGGCGGCAGCCATCCGACGCCCCCGGTAATCCACCTCGCCCTCCCCCATCAGGGCCAGGCCGATGGGCGCCAGCACGGTGATGTCGGCCTCGCCGACCGATCCGTCGCCAAACAGCACCGGCGTGATGCCGTGATTGAGCAGATCGGCATAGCCTTGCACGACCTGCGGCTGCAGCCCGGCGCCGCCTGTCAGGGCCGTATTGAGGCGGATCAGCAGCGCTGCGCGCGCCACCTCACGCGGCACCGCCTCACCATAGGCCGCGCTGTGCGAATTGAGCAGATCTCGGTTGAACTGTTCCGAGCGGGCGCGCACCGCCGGCGAAATCTCGCCGCCTTCAAAGATGGTCTGGTCCTTGTTCAGCCCCACCCCCCGGTTCAAACCGTAGACCGGACGGTCCAGTTTGGCGTAGGCCAGCAGCAACGCGTGGGCGCGCTCGACCCGCTGACGCGCGTTGGCGTCCAGGGAAACCGGACAATCATGCCGCGCCACGGCTTCGATCTGCGCCAGCGTCAGGGAACGCCCATCCAGCGCGACCGCGGCGCAGCCGGGCGCGGCCGATGCCAGCGACGGCAGACCTGCCAGGTACAACGCCGTCAGCCGGCTCAGGGACTTCAGTGAAAAAACAGGCATGGTTGCACTCCTGCCTCAAGGACGGCCGCCCAGCGGCAGACGCATCAGATCCTGGCCGACCACCACCGGCCCGGCGAAGGTCTCGCGCGCCTGCGCCCAATGCTCGGCCGGCGCATCACCCGGCACCAGATGCGACAGCACCAGCGTCCGTACCCCGGCTCGTGTGGCAACCTCGCCAACCTGCTGCGGTGTGGTGTGGGCCTCCAGCAGCTGCCTGGCCAAGGCCTGCTGACGCGCATCCCAGGGTTTGGCCCCGACGATGTGATCGACCCAGGCCGGATCGATCGCCTCGTGCACCAGGATATCGGCGCCCTTGGCCAGACGGATCAGGTTGTCGCTGACGGCTGTATCGCCGGAGAACACCACCGAACCCTGGGCCGTGTCGAAGCGATAGGCAAAGTTGGGAAAGACCAGGCCATGCGGCACCAGCGTGGCGCTGACCTTGACCTGCGGATCCTGCCACACCACGAACGGTTCCATCGGCGGCGCCGGGTCGGTATTGGGATCCACCTTCAGCCCGGCCGGCAGGGCAATGTCATGAGTCTGGAAGAACTTGCGCACATCGGGCACGCCCTCGCTGCGCACCCGGATGTTCATGTCGGCCGCCATGGCGCCCACGATGGCGTCGACCATGTCGCGCGTGCCCGCCGAGGGGTTCTCGTGATGGATGACGACCTCTTCCTTCATGCCCGGGGCCAGCGGCGGCAGCACGCCGCGGTTGCCCGGCCCGAAAATCTGCAGCGATGCGCCGGCCCGGCGGCGTGCGCTGGGGTCGTACATCAGCAGGCTGGCCAGATCGACCACGTGGTCGGTGTGCAGGTGCGTGAAGAACACCGCCTGCTCCATGCCGGGCTTGATGCCGGCGCGGCGCAACTGCCGGTAGGCGCCCGAACCCAGGTCCACGATATAGGCCCGGCCATCGATCACCAGCGCCGACGAAATGCCATGCGGCGAATCCTTGCCGTACCAGGTCGGGCCGCCGGCCACGCCCAGCAGCACCAGTTCGGCACCCGGCGCGGCGGCCAGTGCGGCGGCGGGACGGGCCGCGTCGGCGGCCTGGGCCGGCAGACCCACTCCCCAGGCCAGGGCCAGCGACAGCAGCGATCCGCCCAGCACGGCGGCCCGGCGGCGCCAGGCGGCGCGCACGGGGGAATACGAAAGGGAGCCGGCCTGGCCGGCAAACGAAGCATGCATGGGATGTCCTCCTTGGTATGGCTGGCAGATCGGTCGAGCCGCCTTGTCATCGTCCGACCGACCGTTTGCGGCCGCCAGACTGTTGCCGGGTGGCCTGGCCCAGACAGACCCCCGGTATGCCCGCCATGATAGGAAGCACAAAACCTAATGTCGCATTCCGTTTCGTCGCTGCTTCATAACACCTTGTTAAGGGCCAAAAAAAGACCCCATGACCGAGAGTGGACATAGGGCGGAAAGCGGCAGCTCGCCAGATCAGTCGATCAGGCGATGATGAATGGCGTACTGCACCAGCTCGGCATTGCTGCCGGCCTTGAGTTTCTGGAGAATGCGCGCGCGGTAGGTGCTGACGGTCTTGACGCTGACGATCAGTTGCTGGGCAATGTCGGTCAGGCGTGCGCCCTGCACCATGAGCAGGAATATCTGCCGCTCCCGTGGCGAGAGGGATTCGTGCAGGGTTTCGCCTCGCGCTACCGTAGCCAGTGTCTTGTCGGAGATCTCGGCCGGGAAATAGCGCCCGCCGGCGGCCGCCTGGCGGATGCTCAGCACCAGCGCATCGGGCTCCATGTCCTTGGCTACGTAGCCGGTGGCGCCCAGCTGAAAGGCACGCAAGGCATATTGCTCGGCCGGATACATGCTCAGCATGACGATGGGCAGCCGGGGCCATTCCGCGCGGATCGACGGCAGCACGTCCAGGCCGCTGCGCCCGCGCAGGTTCACATCCAGCAGCAGCACATCATAGGCAGCCTCGCGCAGGCGACCGAGCGCCTCCTGCGCGTCGGCCGTCTCGCCGGCCACGCAGATATCGTCTTCGTCGGCCAGCAGGCGCTTGAGACCCTCACGGAAGATGGTGTGGTCATCGACGATCAGGACACGGATCATGGGTGGCGACAAGACGGGTGACAGGACTTACTGGCCGCCGCGCGGTACGTTCAGGGCGCCCAGGATACGGGTTTCGCTCTCGACCGCATCGCGCGCGAAATCGCGATAGGCCGCAGCGTCGAGGTATTGCTCTTCCATATCATAGTTGGTCAGCGACTCCTGGAAGGCCTTGCCCTGCATGGCCTGGCGGAATCCATCGTGCAAGCGCTGCACCACGGCGGGCGGCGTGCCCTTGGGCGCGGCCAGGCCCCACGGTGAAGTCTGTACCATGTCGATGCCCACTTCGCGCAGGGTCGGCACATCCGGGAACTGCGGCACGCGCTTGTCCGTCCAGACCACCAGCAGGCGCATCTTGCCGGCCTTGACATAGGGCACCCACGATGAGGCGTCCGCCACCGACATGATGTGTCCGCCCAGCAGGGCGGGCAGCGCCTCGGCCACCCCCTTGTAGGGCACATGATTGAACTGCACCCCCAGCGTGCGGGCAATCTGCTCCATCGTCAGGTGCTGGGTGGTGAGGCTGCCCACCGTACCGTAGCTCAGCTCGCCGGGATGGCTGCGGGCATACTCGACGTAGTCCCTGAAGCTCTTGATGGGCGAGTCGGCCGCCACCACCAGGCCCCAGGTGAAGCCGGTCAAGCGAATGACGTATTCCAGGTCCTGGGCAGGATCCCACTTGATGCTGTTGATGTACGGCAGCCGGTACACGCTCTGCGGAATCAGGCCCAGGGTGTAGCCGTCCGGCGCACTGTTGAGCAGCTGATAGGCCGGCATGACACCACCGGCGCCAAGCTTGTTCTCGATGATGATGGGCTGGCCAAACACGGTGGCCGCGCTCTCGGCCAGGGCCCGGACCACAATGTCGGTCACGCCGCCTGGCGAGAAGCCGACCAGGATGCGGATGGGCCGCGAAGGGAAGGCTTCGGCGGCATGCAGGGCACGGCCCAGCAGCGTGCTGCCGCCAAGCGAGGCGGCGGCAGCCAGTTTCAGAAGTGATCGTCGTTGCACCGTGTTGTCTCCCGTATCTGGCCCGGCATTGACATGCATGTAGGGCCTCATTAGTGTGGGAGAGAGTTTAAAGAGGCGTGTTCGTATTTTCTTGTCGGATATAGCCTATCTTCATGTCATCGTTTTCCTACTTGGAAGGCGATATTCCAGGTGTGGAAGGATGCAGGATCTTCGCTGGCCCTTGAGCCAGGATGCTACCAATTATCGTCTGCTCTTCGAGGGGCTGATTGAACAGTCCGTCGCGGGCATCTACCTGTTGCAGAATGCGCATCTGGTCTATGTCAATGATGCCTTTGCGCGGCTTTGCGGCGTGCCACGGGAAAAACTGGTCGGCCGCCCGTTGGCCAAAGTCGCCCCGCCGCAGCAGCGCGACTCCCTGCTCAAACAGTATGAGCGCCGCCTGACCGGCGACAAAGATTCGACCTTCACGGTGCGCCTGCAATTGCCCGGCGGTGGCGAACGGGCCCTGGAGATCCACGGACGGCGCATCGATTTCAATGGCGAGCCGGCTGTCATCGGCGTGGGCATCGACGCCACCGAGCGCCTGCAACGCCAGGCCGAGCTGCAGCAATCGCGCGCCGCCCTGGCCGAGCTGGTAAACCATATCGAAACCTTGCGTGAGGCCGAGCGCCAGCGCTTCGCGATGGAGCTTCATGATGCAGTGGGCGGCATGCTCTCGGCGCTCAAGTTTGATCTTTCGCGGCTGTCACGCCAGTTGCACAAGACGCCCGACGAGCCGGCGCAGGCGCAACGGCTGACGCAGATGATGGGACAGTGCCTGAGTTTGCTGCAGGACACCATCACCACGGTGCGCCAGATCTCGGAAGACTTGCACCCCAGCGCCCTGCCCCACCTGGGCCTGCCCGTGGCCATCGAGAACCATCTGCGGCAGTTCGAGACGCGTTACGGCCTGATCTGCCATTACCGCAAGCAGGCCGCTCCGCTGGCGCTGGATGCCGACGCCATGGCGCATCTTTACCGCATTTTCCAGGAAAGCCTTACCAACGTCGCCAAACATGCCCAGGCCCGCCATGTCTGGGTGACGCTGGAACACGATGGTGGCGCACTGGAACTGACCGTGCGCGACGATGGCGTGGGTCTGCCGCAGGCGCAACCACGCCCCGGCAGCTACGGCTTGATGGGTATGCGCGAGCGCGCCCGCCTGCTGGGGGGCACGCTCGCGCTCGAGCCCGCGCCGGATGGCGGTACCTGCTTGCGGCTGCGCCTGCCTGACCGGCCGGCGCCATCGCGGGCATCTGCCTGAAAGCCTGACCGGAATCCATTGCGGGGCCTCCATGGGGCCCCGCAATGCTCATGTCTGGAGCCGGACCGCGTCAACGCCCCTGGAAGCGGGCCTCGCGACGCTCGATGAAGGACTGGATGCCTTCCTTGAAGTCTTCCGAAGCGAACACCTTTTCGCGAATGGCCGGGATGCAGTCGATGGCGGCGGTTTCACCGCCGCGCAGATATTCCAGCGCGGCCTGCTTGGTCGCACGCAGGCCCAGCGGCGCGTTGCGGCAGATGCGCCGCGCCAGGTCCATGGCCCGTTCGAGATGCTGTCCGAAGGGCACGACCTCCTGCACGAAGCCCAGCTCGCGAGCCCGCTCGGCGCCGAACTCCTCGCACAGAAAGAGGTGGTACATGGCATTGCCCCAGCCCGTGCGCGTCAGATAGCGGAAATGGGCGCCGCCCAGCGGCGCAATGCCGCGGCGCGACTCCAGCTGCCCGAAGCGCGCCGTGTCGGCGGCCACCACGATGTCGCAGGCCAGCATGATCTCGATGCCGATGGTGTAGGTGATGCCCTGCACCACCGCGATCACCGGCTTGGTGGTGCGCCGCTTCAGGCCGAAGGGGTCGACCCATTCGTCCGGACGCGGCCGGGCCGTGGCCTTGGGCCCGAAAAACTTGGGCATGTCCAGCCCGGCCGTGGTGTGCTCGCCGGCGGCGCAGACAATTGCGACCCACAGCTCGTCATCGTCCTCGAAGGTGGTCAGATGCTGCGCCAGCTGCTCCATCATCTCGGGCGAGAAGGCATTTTTCTTGGCCACGTTGTCGACCGTGATCAGGCAGATGTTGCCCTGGCGCTCCAGGCGCACCTCGCCGGGCCGATCGCTTGCGCTTGTCGTCATATCGCTATCTCCTTGGGATGTTCAGGCTCAGCTCAGCGCCTTGGCGCCCTTGATGGTGGAGTCCAGGCCTCGCTTGAGGTGCGCCTGAAACTCTTCGGTGACATGGGAAAGCTGGTGCACATCGAAGTGCGCCTGGATGGCGGCACGAAAACCCTGCGCGTCCCAGGTCCGGTTGAGCGAACGCTTGGTAAAGCGCAGCCCATAAGGCGGGGCCTTGGCGATGTGTTCGGCCAGCGCCAGGGTCGCGGCTTCCAGCTCGGCCACGGGCACCACGCGGTTGACCATACCGATCTGCAAGGCCTCCTGGGCCAGCAGGCGTTCGCCGGTGAAGATCAGCTCCTTGGCGCGGCGCATGCCCATCACCCACGGATGGATGAGCACCTCCAGGCTGGCCGTGCCCATGGAATGGGCCACCGGGTCGGAGAAAAAGGCGTTATCGGCGCAGACGATCAGGTCACACATATTGGCCACCATATAGCCGCCGGCGATGCAGGCGCCCTGCACCTGGGCAATGGTGGGCTTTTTCAGATCATGAATGCGCAGGCAGTACTCCAGAAAATGCTCTTCCTCGTACTCCCAGCGCTGTTCGACGGTGGGGTTGGGCCGCTCCACACGGGCCGACTTCAGATCGTGGCCAGCCGAGAAATGGTCGCCCACCGCACCCAGGATCACGACCCTGACGCTGTCATCGGCCTCGGCCGCGCGCATGGCGTGGTCCAGCTCGCGCAGCAGGCTGCGGTCCTGGGCGTTGCGGACCTCGGGCCGGTTCAGGTAGATACGGCAGACCGCAGCGATGTGCTCGACCTGGATCAGGGAATAGTTCATCAGTGTCTCCTAGACAGTGGCCGGCTCGGCCGGCTCGATGGAATAAGGGGTGGTGAAGGTCGCCAGCGCAGCCCGCAGTTGACCGGCCGACGGACCGCCGGGCTGACGCAGGATGCGCAGCGCAGTACCCGGCTCCAGCTGCAGGCGCACACCGGCCAGCAAGCCGGCTTCCTGCAGGGCTTTCTCGAAGCCACGCAGGGTGGCGTCCTCGCGCAGCCGGTGCTTGAGGATCTTGCCCACCGGAGAACGCGGCAGGTTCTCGACGATGTAGCAATCCTTGGGCGCCGCTGCGCGCTCGGCGATGCCCGCGCGCACGGCCTGCAGCAGGGTCTGCGAGTCGATGCAGGCGCCGGGCCGCAATTGCACATAGGCCACCGGCACCTCACCGGCATAACTGTCCGGCCGCGCGACCACCGCGGCCTCCTGGACCAGCGGATGGCGATAGAACACTTCTTCGACCGCCTTGGGGTCGATGTTGTGTCCGCCCCGGATGATCAGATCCTTGCGCCTGCCCGTGATCCAGATATAGCCATCCTCGTCGATACGGGCCAGGTCGCCGGTATCCAGCCACTGAGCGCCGTCGCCCGGCAAGGCGCCGCCGCCGGCGTACCCCGCGGCGATGGTCGGTCCGGCCAGCCACAGCAGGCCGGGCTGGCCTGGCGCGCAGTCATTCCCTTGCTCATCGACCACGCGCGCACGGTGATACGGAAACAGCAAGCCCACCGAACCGGTTTTCACCAGGCCGCCGGCCGGGTTCATCATGCATACCGAGGTGGTCTCGGTCATGCCGTAGCCCTCTCGCACCGGCAGACCGCTCAAGGCCAGAAAGCGCTCGGCCACCACCTCCGACAAAGGGGCCGAACCCGACATCACCCCCTTGACGCTGGCCAGGTCCGCCCGGCTCAGGCTGCCTTGCACCAGCTGATTCATGATGGTGGGCACGATGGTCAGGTAATGGATGCCGCAGGTGCGCAGAACATCACCCAGGCGGGGCAGCAGCTGCGGATGACGCCAGCCTGCCGACGTGGCCAACACCACGCAGGCGCCCCGCGCCACCGTGGCCAGACAGCCCGCAAACGCACCCACCACATGGTAGAGCGGCGTGGCCGACAGGCGTCGTTCGCCCTCGGAGATACCGGCCACCACGGCGCTCAACCAGGCGCTGGCCACGATATTGGCGTGGCTCAGGCGCACCAGCTTGGGGTCGCCGGTGGTGCCGCCGGTCGGGAACAGGGCCGCCAGATCTTCGCCTTGCGGCAACTGCCCGGTTGCGGGCGGCGTCGCGTCATAACGGTCGATGTCGACGTCATAGTCCAGGAAGCGCACGCCGGCGGGCGCCGCACCGCTGCGATCGCCGCCCAGCCGGACCACGGTTTTCAGCTGCGGGCAGCGGGCCACCACCTCCAGTACCTTGTCCCAGATGGGCGTCTGGGCATCGCCGCCATAGGCCATCAGCATCCGCGTGCCGGCGGCAGTCAGGATGGCGGCGATGGCCTCGGCTTCCAGCATCCAGTTGATCGGGTTGACGACGGCTACCGTCTGCCCGCCCCACAAGGCATAGAGCGCCGGCGGCGTATTGGCCAGCAGCAGGCTGACCGTCTCGTGGCGGCCCACGCCCTCTCTGCGGATCAGGTCGGCCATCTGATGCACCCGCGCCAGCATTTCGTCGTAGCGGATGCCCGGCGGGCAGACCGTATCGGCCGGATCTTCCACGTAGCGGATGGCGATCGCCTGCGGTGCATGGCGACAGGCCGCCGCGAGCAACTCGTAAGTGCTGGCAGGCAAGCCGCGCGCGGCCAGCGGCCGGGACTCGAACTCGCGGATGCGCGCCGCGCTGGACAGATCCGCATGGATCCAATAGCTGGGTAAAGTCATAGGCCTGAAAAGCTGCGAATCAAATCACCAGAGCGCCGGGGTCCATCACCCTGTCGGCGGGCACGAACAAGCGCGCCAGGCGCATCTCGGTCTCGGGGAACAACACATCGAAGTAGAACCTCGCCGTGGCCAGCTTTTCTTCCTGTTGCTGGCCGGCCGGCAGGGTCTGCAGGGCCGCCACGATAGCGCGGCACCAGAATTGGCCATAGACCAGGTGGCCCACCAGGCGCAGAAAATCCGCGGCCGACGCGCCGATCTGGGCCGGCTCGCGCCCGGCCAGGGCGGCCAATCGGGGCACGGCCTGCATCAGCTGGCGGCCCAGTGCATCGAGCGACGCGGCGCAGCCGGCCCATTGCGGCCAGGGCTGCAGGGCCCGGGCGGCCTGCGCGGCCATGTCCACCAGCCCCTGCAGGCGCGCGCCGTCATCGGCCAGCACCTTGCGCGCCAGCAGATCGTGGGCCTGCACGCCGTTGGTGCCCTCGTAGATGGGAAGAATGCGAACGTCGCGCAGCGTCTGCTCGATACCCGACTCAACGATATAGCCGCTGCCCCCATGGACCTGCACCGCCAGGTTCACGGACTCCACTGCATTGTCCGAGACGAAGGCCTTGGCCACCGGGGTCAACAAGCTGAGCAAGCCCGCGGCGCGCTCGCGGTCCTGGGCCTGTGGCGCATGCTGCTCCATGTCGATCTGCAGGGCGAGCCAGTACAGGAACATGCGCGCGCCCTGCGCCCAGGCCTGCTGCGTAAGCAGCATGCGGCGCACATCGGGTTGCGCCAGTATGGGGTCGGCCTCGCCCGAAGCGCCACCCTGTCCCGGGGCGCGCGACTGCAGCCGCTGGGCGGCATAGGCCAGCGATTTCTGCAGCGCGATCTCGGTCAGGCCCAGGGCCTGCGCGCCCGTGCCAAGGCGGGCCGAGTTCATCATCACGAACATCGCGGCCAGGCCCTTGTTGGCCTCGCCCACCAGAAAGCCGCGTGCGCCCTCGAAACGCAACACGCAGGTCGCATTGGCGCGCAGACCCAGCTTGTGTTCCAGGGCGTCGCAATACACGCCGTTGCGCTCGCCGGGGCGCCCTTGCGCATCCGGCAGACGCTTGGGCACCAGGAACAGGGAAATGCCGCGCGTCCCGGCTGGGGCATCCGGCAGACGCGCCAGCACCATGTGCACGATATTCTCGGTCAGGTCGTGGTCGCCGGAGGAAATGAAGATCTTGCCGCCATCGATCAGGTAGCTGCCGTCGTCCTGGGGCCGGGCACGGGTGCGTAGCCGGCCCAGGTCGGTACCGGCCTGCGGCTCGGTCAGGCACATGGTGCCGGTCCATTCGCCGCTGGCCAGGCGCGGACCGTACAGCGCCTGCAGCGCAGGGCTGGCGGTGGCGCGCAGACAGCGATAGGCGCCTTCCGAGAGCCGGGGGTAAAGGGCAAAGGAGATATTGCTGGCGCCCAGCATTTCACCGAACAGCGCCGACACCACCGTCGGCAGCCCCTGGCCGCCATGCTCGGGGCTGGCGCAAAGCCCGGACCAGCCGCCTTCGGCATAGGCCTGGTAGGCCTGCACGAAACCGGCCGGAGTGCGCACCTCGTGCCCCTGCAACTGGCAGCCGCTGCGATCGCCCGGGGCGTTCAGCGGCGCCAGCACGCCGTGGCAGAACCGGTCGGCGCCGTCCAGGATCTGATCGAGGGTGTCGCGGTCGATATCGGCGGCGCCGCAACGCTCGCGCAACATCGTCTCGGCGTCAAGCACATCGTAAAGCGCAAAGCGCATATCGCGCCGGGGCGCGGTGTAGAGACCGTTCAACATGGGGTTCTGCCGTTTGTTCCAGAGATGGCGGCAGTGTGCATCAGCTACATACCCGACGTAATGTCAGAATAGACCTAACTAACTGTCAGTTAAATCTGATCAGGCTTACCCTGAGAACAATGCGAGCCGGCCCGATGGCGCCGGGCTCGTGCTACCATCCGCCCGCAAAAACCAGAGACCACGAGCATGATGGCAACAGGACGAACCGGCAAAGGAGGGATCGCGTTGATCGCGGCCTTGCTGTTCGCCTTCCATTCGGTGGTGGCCGCCTCGGCGCTGGGCATGCTGCGCGTCGATGGCGTCACCACCATCGTGTGCACGGCCAGCGGGCCGCGCGTCATCACGCTGCAGGCCGACGGCAGTACGGCCCCCCTCTCCAAAGATTCACCGCATACCGGCGCCATGCCGCACTGCTGCACCGCCGGCAGCCCTCTGCTCGACGCCGGCCTGCTGCCCGTGCTGCTGGTCCTGTCGTGGCCGCTGGGCAACCCAGCGCCCTCCTACCTGCCGGCGCACAACCCCGACCCTCTCATTCCCGCAGGCTGGCTGGACGATGCGCCAGGCCGCCCGCGCGGCCCGCCCCTGGTCTGACCGCTCTCGCCCCTTGATTTCCCGTGCCTGCGCTGTTGCGCGGGTTGCGTGGACGCCTGTTGCCTGTCCTGATGTGCGATGCGCACCGGGACCCTTCATCTATCGAAAGCGATCATGTCATTGCCCTACTTCCCGGCGCGCGCCAGCTCTCTGGCGGCCGCCCTTTGCTATGTCTTCAGCGCCCCGGCCCAAAGCGGCCAGCCGCCCGCGGTGTCCCTCCCCGTGGCCGACATGGACCCGGTGGTCATCACCGCGATCGCGCCCAGCTCGCCGCTGACCATCGTCACCGATCCCAAGCTGCCGCGCCAGCCTCTGCCGGCCAGCGACGGGGCCGACTATCTCAAGACCATTCCCGGTTTCTCGGCCATCCGCAATGGCGGCAGCAATGGCGACCCCGTGCTGCGCGGCATGTTCGGTTCGCGCCTGAACATCCTCGTCGACGGCGGCAGCATGCCTGGCGCCTGCCCGGCCCGCATGGACGCGCCGACCTCGTACATCTCGCCGGAGACCTTCGACCGCCTGACCGTCATCAAGGGCCCGCAGATCGTGCTCTGGGGACCGGGCGCCTCGGCCGGCACCATCCGCTTCGACCGCGAAGCGCCGCACTTCGAGGAGCCGGGCGTGCGCTTTGACGGCAGCCTGACGGGCGGCTCGTTCGGGCGCAATGACCAGATGCTCGACCTGACGGCAGGCAACGGCAAGGTTTACACCCGCATTACCGCCAACCATTCCCACTCGCAGGACTACAAGGATGGCGACGGCAACAAAGTGCCCTCGCGTTGGGACAAGTGGAACGCCGATTTCGCGCTCGGTTTCACCCCCGATGCCGACACGCTCTACGAGTTGACCGCCGGCACCGGCGACGGCAACGCCCGCTATGCCGGACGCGGCATGGATGGCGAGCGTTTCAAGCGCGAAAGTTTCGGCCTGCGCCTGGAAAAGCAGCACCTGAGCGATACCCTGAGCAAACTGGAGGCGCAGCTCTACTACAACCATGCCGACCACGTCATGGACAACTTTTCTCTGCGCTCGCCCGATCCGCACAGCGCCATGCCCATGGGTATGGCTGCCAACGTCGATCGTGCGACCTGGGGAGGCCGCGTGGCAGCCACCTGGACCCTCTCGCCGGAACTGGAACTGATCACCGGGCTGGACTTCCAGCAAAGCCGGCATCGCTCGCGCAACGGCACGCAACACCATTCCTATCGCAAGCAACGCTGGGTCAAGGATGCCGATTTCGGCAACACCGGCGTGTTCTCCGAACTTACCTGGCGTCTGGATGAGGATCGCCGCGTGGTGGGCGGCGCCCGGATCGATCGGGCCCAGGCCAAGGACTTCCGCCCCACGACCGGCGGCATGATGCATGCCCGGCCCAACCCCACCCATGACGAACGTCGCCGCGACACCCTGCCCAGCGGCTTTTTGCGCTACGAGCAGGATCTGCAGGCGGCGCCGGTGCAATGGTATGTGGGCCTGGGCCATGTCGAGCGCTTCCCCGATTACTGGGAGCTGTTCTCGCCCGGAACCGGCCCGGATGGCGCGGTCAATGCCTTCAAGGGCGTCAAGCCCGAGAAGACCACGCAACTGGACTTCGGCGCCCAGTATCGCGACGAGCGCCTGCAGGCGTGGTTCTCAGGCTATGCCGGCAAGGTCAGCGACTACATCCTTTTCAAGTACCGCAGCGGCGGCATGATGGGCTCGACCTCGCAGGCCACCAACGTCGATGCACGCATCTTCGGCGGCGAAATGGGCGCCAGCTATCGCTTCACACCGCAATGGACCGCCGGGGCCACGCTGGCCTACGCCTGGGCGCGCAATACCAGCGACGGGCGGCCCTTGCCGCAGATCCCGCCCCTCGAAGCCCGCCTGACCGCCACCTATGATGACGGCACCTGGTCGGCCGGCGCGCTGTGGCGGCTGGTTGCCGCCCAGCACCGCTATGCCCGCAACGAAGGCAACGTGGTCGGCAAGGACTTCGGGCCCAGCGCCGGGTTCGGGGTGTTCTCGCTCAACGCTGGGTATGCCGTGAGCAAACAGCTCAAGCTCAGCGTGGGCGTGGACAATCTGTTCAACAAAACCTATGCCGAACACCTGAATCTGGCCGGCAACGCCGGTTTCGGCTACTCGGGACGCACGGCCGTGAACGATCCGGGCCGCACGCTCTGGGCGCGCGTGAACGTGAAGTTCTAAGCCGCCTGTGCCATGCGACTGCGCAATTCGGCCAGCAGGCCCTGCGCGGCCGCATGGTTTGAGCCGGCCAGGCTGGCTGCGACCAGCCGGGCCGGCAGTCCGCCACGCAGGGGCAGGAAAGTCAGGGGTTCGCCCCGCATGCGGGACAGCGAACGCGGCACGATGGCCGCGCCTGCGCCGATTTCCACCAGCGTCAGCAAGGTCGGGATCATGCTCTCGCGCACGATCCGCGGCCGTTGCCCGATCGCTGCGAACATCTCGAGCAGCAACTGACGAAAGTAAGGCGAGGCTTGCTGGGAATAGCCGATCAAAGGCAGGCTGGCGGCCTCCTGCAGGCGGAGGTGCCCGCGCCCGGCCCAGGGATGGTCGCTGCGTACCGCCAGCATCATGGGTTCGCGGCTGATCTCCACCACGTCGACCCCGGTTTCCGGCGGCATCGGCCGCATGAACGCCAGATCGATGCGGTGACTGCGCAGCAAGGCCGTCATCTCCACCGAGTTGGCTTCATGCAGGTCGAGCTCGACCTCGGGATGGTCGCAACGATAGCGGTACAGGCTGTCGGCCAGGGCCGAATAGGCGGCAGTGGGAGCCAGACCCACCTTGAGCGGGCCGCTGTCGCCATGCGCGGCGCGGCGCGTGGCGCGCAACATGGCCGCGGTCCGGGCGGCCAGCTCGGCGGCGTGTTCTGCCATGACAGCACCGGCGGGCGTCAGGCGCACCGAGCGGGTGGTCCGTTCGAACAGCGGTGCGCCAATCAGCTCCTCCAGACGCTTGATCTGCTGGCTGAACGGCGGCTGGCTCATGTGCAGGCTATCTGCGGCACGCCCGAAATGCAGCGTACGGGCGGCGGCGCAAAAGCATGCCAACATCCGGTCATCAAGGAACATTGAGTCGTTTTTCATCATAATTCCTGTCGGATTTTGAATTAGACCATATTCAATCTGCTGCTTAAGATGCGGTCTCTCCGTTTGATGCAGCAAGCCATGTCCTCGCCATCCGCCCTGCCCGTTTCCCTTTTTGCCGCAGCACCCGCGCTGGCGCAGGCCGACCGCTCTCTGCAGGCCTGGGTCTGCCTCGACCCCGCGCCGCAGGCGGCGGCCAGCGGCCCCCTGGCAGGCCTGGATTTCGGCGTCAAGGACGTGCTGGACGTGGCTGGCCTGCCCACCCGTTGCGGTTCGCCGGCCAGCGACGCGACTCCCGCCACCGCGGACGCCGATTGCGTGGCCCGCCTGCGCGCCGCCGGGGCACGGCCCCTGGGCAAGACCGTCACGGCCGAGTTCGCCCATGTCTGGCCCGGCCCGACGCGCAACCCGGCCCATCCGGCGCACACTCCCGGGGGCTCCTCCAGCGGATCGGCGGCGGCCGTGGCCGCCGGCATGGTGCCTTTCGCCCTGGGCACCCAGACGGGCGGCTCCATGATCCGGCCGGCCGCTTTCTGCGGCGTGCTGGGTTTCAAACCCAGTTTCGGCGCCTTATCGCGCCAGGGTATGCGCGTGATGTGCCCCAGCCTCGATGTCATCGGCTGGCATGCCCGCGACGCTGCCCTGGCCCAGCGTATCGGCCAGGTGCTGCTGCCGCCCGCCGCGCCGCTGCCGGCCGGGAAGCGGCCCGCCTTGCGCTGGCTGGAAGATCTGCCGGGCCATCCCCTGAGCGCCAGCGCCCGCGAAGCCTTGCGGGAGGCGGCCGCCGCCTTGCAGGCCCGCGGCTGGATGCTTGCCCCGGGTGCGCCGATGGCGCAGGCCGCCGAACTGTTGCAGTGCCACAGTCTGCTGGTGCATCACGAATTGAGCACCAGCCTGGCTGCGTTGGCCGAGCATCCGGCCCTGTCGCCGCGCCTGCGGGCGGCCCTCATCCAGGGACGCAAGCAGGCGCCGGCCGACACCGAACATGCCTACGCACGCCTGCAGGCCTGGCGCGCACATGCCTGGGAGGCGGACTTCGGCGACGCCGACCTGATCCTGACTGCCGGCGCGCTCGGCCCGGCCCCCGAGGGTCTGGCCCATACCGGCGAGTCCGGATTCAACAAAGCCTGGTCGGTGCTGGGCTGGCCCTGCCTGCACCTGCCCACCACCCACGATGCCCGCGGGCTGCCGCTGGGCGTGATGCTGGTGGCGCGGCCCGGCGCCGATCACGCCCTGCTTGCCTGGGCAAGACAGATCCACCCCTTGATAGACCGGCGCCCGCGTGCTGCCGCCTGAATTTTCCACGGAGCCCACCATGACCCGCATTTCCACTCTGTTCAAGACGGCCGTCCTGGCCTGCGGCCTGATGGCCGCCCTGCCCGCAGCGGCCGACTATCCGGACCGCCCCATCACCGTCACCGTCCCGGTCGCCCCGGGCGGCACGGTGGACATCGTGGCCCGCATCATGGCCGAACAACTAGCTACCCAGCTGGGCCAGCCAGTCATCGTCAGCAACAAGGCCGGCGCCGGCGGCGTGGTCGGCACGCAGGCCGCCAAGCGCGAGCGCAACGACGGCTACAACCTGCTGTTCACGGCCAATAGCAACCAGCTGATCGTGCCCTGGGTCTATGCCAAACCGGGATTTGACCCGATCCAGGATTTCAAACCCATTGCCGCCGTGGGCGTGGTCCCCAACGTGCTGGTGGTGAACCCGGGTTTCCCCGCCCGCGACCTGAAGGAATTCATTGCGCTGCTCAAGGCCAACCCCGGCCAGTATCAGTACGCCTCGGCCGGCAGCGGCACGCTCAATCATCTGCTGGGCGAGATGCTCAACGAGCGCGGCGGCTTCGGGCTGGAGCATATCGCGTACAAGGGCGTGGCTCCGGCCATGACCGACGTGCTGGGCAATCAGGTGCCGATGCTGTTCGCCAGCCTGCCTTCGGCGCTGGAGGCCGTGCGCGCCGGCAAGCTGCGCGCACTGGGCGTGACCAGCGCCGAGCGCGTGCCGCTGCTGCCGGAAGTGCCTGCCATCGCGGAGGCCTTCCCGGGCTTCAGCGGTGACCTGTGGGTGGCCTTCTATGCCCCGGCGGGCACGCCCGACGAGGCGATCGCGCGCCTGCACCAGGCCATCGAAGCCGCGCTGGCCGCGCCCGCCTTGCAGGCCCGCTTCCAGCAACTGGGCGTGACCGCCATGCATGACGGGCCGGCGGAACTGGCTCGCCGCCAACAGGCCGAACTGGCCCAATGGGAAGCAATCGTCAAATCCTCGGGCGCAAGCTCGCAGTAAAGCACTGCCCAGACCGCCGCCCGCTTCAGCGCGGGCGGTTGGCTTTGCGGCCCGCGCTCAGGCCGCAAGCGCTCAAAGCGGCAGGGGCCGGTTCTGGACGATGTTCTTCATCACCAGCGTGGAGGTCAGCCGCTGCACGCTGGGCAAGCGCGACAGGCTGTAGTCATACAGTTTCTGGTAGGCCTGCAGATCCGTGGTCACCACGTGCAGGATGAAGTCCGGATCGCCGAACAGCCGCTGTGCCTGGATCACCTCCGGCACCTGAGCGACGGCCTCCTCGAAACCCTGCACGGCTGCGCGGTCCGTCACCCGCAGGGTCACGAACACAATGGCCGAGAAGTTCAGCCCCACGGCGGCGGGATTGAGGAAAGCCCGATAATCGGCGATCACGCCGGCTTCTTCCAGCGCCCGCACGCGCCGGTGACAAGGCGACAGGCTCAGGCCGATGCGCTCGGCCAGATCGGTCAGGGAAAGCCGGCCGTCTTTCTGCAGTTCGGCAAGAATCTTTTTATCGATATCGTCCATGGCAGAAATTCTGCCGGATGAACGCCTTTTTTCGCAAGGATGGAAAAGTTCTTTGCGCGCACGGCCCGATAAGCTTGCGCCATGGACTTCTCAACGCTTTTGCTGTTTTCGGCAGCCGTCATTCCCCTGGTCTGTACCCCCGGCCCGGACATCCTGTTCATCGCTTCTCAGGCGCTCGGCGCCGGCACAGCCGCCGGCCTGCGCGCCACGGCCGGCGTGGTGCTCGGCTATGGTGTGCATTCCTTGCTGGTCGCGCTGGGCCTGGCTGCGCTGGTGGCCGCTTCGCCCGTGTTGTTCGAGATCATCCGCTGGATAGGCATTGCTTACCTGCTCTACCTGGCCTATCTCCTGGGCCGCTCCAGCCTGCGCGCCGGCGCCCTCGAGGCCGCCGCGCCACAGGCGCAAAGGCCGTTGCGCAAAGGCCTGCTGACTTCGCTGCTCAATCCCAAGGGGATGATGGTCTATCTGGCCATCCTGCCGCAGTTCATGGATCCGCAATCGGGCGACTCCACCGTGCAGGCAGTGCTGCTGTCGGCGGTCTTCATGGCGTGGTGCACGGTGATCTATTCCCTTGTCGGGATTGGCCTGGGACGCCTTGGCGCCCAGGGGCTGAGCAGCGCGCGCCGCCGCCTGGTCGATGGCACGGCGGGCGCGCTGATTCTTCTGGCCGCCGGTTTCATGGCCCTGATGCAACGTTGAGCGGCCCCGGCCCGGCGACGTCAGACTGCCGCAATGGCAGAAATCTCGACCCGGATCTCGGGCGCGGCCAGCATCATGGCCGCACAACGGCGGGCCGGCGCATGCCCTGGGACGATCCAGGCGTCATAGACACGGTTCATGGCCTCGAAATCATCCATGCTGGACAGCCAGATGGTGACATCGAGCAGGTGGCGTTTGTCGCTGCCGGCCTGCGCGAGCAAATCCTCCAGCGCTTGCAGCACCTGGCGGGTCTGGCCGGCGGCATCCTGGCTGCGATCAGCGGCCGTATGCCCGGCCAGATAGACGGTCTGGCCATGCACCACGGCGCGGGCACGGCGGGTGTTCTGGTCCAGCCGCGTGATGGACGACAGGGGCGCGGACCGGCTCATTGCCGGACCCCCTGGCCGCTGACCCGGCGGCAATGATTCAAGGCAGCCTGGATCAGGTTGTCGCTGGCCTCTGGCGTACGGAACGCCGAGTGCGCCGACAGCGTCACGTTGTCCAGCTCATAGAGCGGATGCTGCGCGGGCATGGGTTCGACGTCGAAAACATCCAGCCCGGCGTGGCCCAGCTTGCCGCTTTTGAGCGCGGCAATCATCGCCGCCTCGTCGACCAGCGCGCCGCGCGCAGTATTGATCAGGATGGCGCCATCGCGCAGCGAGGCCAGTCGCGCAGCGTCCAGAAAACCGCGTGTCTCGTCGGTCAGCAGCAGATGCAGGGACACCACATCGCTGTCGGCCAGCAAGGTGTCCAGATCCACGAACTCCACGCCAGGATGGGATTTGGCGCTGCGGTTCCAGGCGACCACTTTCATGCCCACGCCCTGCGCCAGGCGGGCCAGTTCGGCGGCGATGCCGCCGAAGCCGATCAGGCCGAGGGTCTTGCCGGTCAGCTGCATGACGTCGGTACGCAGCCAGTTGCCTGCACGCATGCCGCGATCCATGCGCGTGAGCCGCTTGGCGCCGGCCCACATCAGGGCAAAAGCGCATTCGGCGACCGCCGTATCGCCGTAACCCTTGATGATGTGCACCTCGATGCCCAGTTCGGCCAGGGCTTCCGGATCCATATAGGAGCGCGCGCCCGTTCCCAGAAACACGACATGCTTCAGGCCCTTGCAGGCGCGTGCGATGTCCACCGGCAGATGCGTGTGGTCGATGATCGCGATCTGCGCATCGCCCAGCACGGCCGGAATCTGCGGCGGCGTGATGTCGGGCTGCGCGTTGATGACCAGTTCCGGGTCGCCCGGCTGGTGCAGGCGCCGGGCCACGGCGGCAAGCGTCGGATTGGCATCGATGAAGACGGCTTTCATGGAGAATTCCTGTTCGGGTGGAAAGGGATAATCGGCGCCGCGCCGGCGCATCCGCACAGGCTGGCTCTAGCTGTATACAGATGATGATGCTATATATGTATTCAGTCAATGCGCCGCCATCGCAGCCCTTCTGCGCCGCAACACGACCGGACCGTTTTCCTGGATCTGGCGGGCCACCGTCCACCACGAATGTACTAAGATGGCTGCCCTGTTGCCTTGCCCTGGCGCCGCTTGCGGCCCCAGGCAGGTTTTTCGCTGTTGCCACCGACCCACCTGCCCTCCGGAGATCCCTTGACCGCCGCCACAGACAGCATTGTCGACAAAGTCTATCTGCGCATCCGCGACATGGCCATCGACTATGAGTTCAAGCCCGGCGAGCGGCTCAACGAGGTTGCGCTGGCCAAGACATTGGGCGTGTCACGCACGCCCCTGCGCGAGGCGCTCAATCGCCTGAGCATCGAGGGCCTGCTGCGCTTTCTGCCGGGAAAGGGCTTTTTCTGTCGCGACCTCGACGTGCAGGAAGTGTTCGAACTCTACGAACTGCGCAAGGCGCTGGAAATCGCCGCCCTGCGGCTGGCGCTGGAGCGCGCCGACGAAACCCAGATCGGCGAAGCCATGGCCTTTCTGGCCACGACCGGCCCGGAAGCCGGAGAACGGCCCGTCTCGGAGCTGGTCGCGCTGGATGAGGCCTTTCACGAGCGCCTGGTCGCCATGGCCGGCAACGGCGAGATGCTGCGCGTGCTGCGCAATGTGCACGCCCGCATCCGCTTCGTGCGCTGGATCGACATGGCGCGCGGGGAACGGCCGGCCAGCCAGCAGGAGCACCAGCAATTGCTGCAGGCCCTGGCCGAACGCAATGAAGCCGCCGCCGTGGCCATCCTCGAGCGCCACATTGGCCGCCGCCTGGATCAGATCACGGCTGCCATCCGCGAAGGCTACGCCCGCATCTACATGCCGGTGCGCACGCAGTCCTGAGGCGACCGTCGCCGCTCAGCGGCGCGCGGCCAGATAGGCGCGCGGGGTGCTCCCCGTCATTTGCCGGAAAAACGCGCCGAAGGCGCTGGCGTCGGCAAAACCCAATACCTGGGCGGCCGCCGTAAGGCTGACGCCTTCGGCAAGCAGTTCGATGGCGCGCAACAGCCGCCATTGCTGGCGCCAGGCCTGATACCCCATGCCCGTCTCCTTTTGCATGATGCGCCCGATGGTGCGTTCGCTGGCGCCGGCGCGCGCGGCCAGTTCGCCCAGCGTGGGCGGCAGACCGTCATCCAGCCAGCGCGCCAGACGCCGGTCGCGCGGCATGGGCAACAGCATGGGCTCCTGCGGCGCGCGTGCGATCTCATCGAGGCACAGCGCCAGCAGATGGGCGTTGCGCCCCTCGTGCCAGGGGCTGTCCAGCGGCGCCTGGGCCATGGGCTCCAGCACGGCGGCCAGCAGATCGCTCACCGCCAGCACCGCCACTTCGGCCGGCAGCCCCGGCAGACCGGGGACAAAATACAGCGAACGGTAATCGACCACCTGACGCATCTGCGCCCGGTGGGCCACGCCAGGCGGTATCCATACCGCGCGCGACGGCGGCAACAGACAAACGCGATCGGCCAGCGTGATGCGTGCCGAGCCTGCCCGGGTATACAACAGTTGCCCGCGTCCGTGCTGGTGCAGCCCGGAGTCGTGATCGCCCAGGGCAGCCGCGATACCCAGCACCGGCGCCGGCCAGGCGTCGGGGTTGAACTGCGCGTGCCGTTCCAGCCAGACCATGGATTGACCGATTTTTATGGTTTATTGTCGGAAACATAATAATCCGACAAGCGCCTGAGCGCCAGAATGCCGCAGTCCATTTTTGCGGAGGATGCCATGCCCTGGCATTTGCTGGCGCCCTGCGCGGCGCTGTTGATGTTTCCCCAATTGATGCAGGCTTTCTACAGCCCGGCCCTGCCGGACCTGGCGAGCGCCTATGCCTTGCCGGCCGCTCAGGCCGCGCGTCTGTTCGCCGTGCATGCGGGCGGTTTCGCGCTGGGCGTGCTGTTGTGGGGCTGGGCCAGTGACCGCATCGGGCGCCGGCCCAGCCTGACCCTGGCGCTGGTGCTGTGCGCGATGTGTTGCGCCGGCGCGCTCCTGGCCCCCAGCTTTGCCTGGTTGCTGGCCTGTCAGGCCATTGCCGGCCTGGCAGCGGCGGCCTGCTCGGTGGTGCCCCAGACCTTGGTGCGGGACCTCTACGACGGCCCGGTATTGCGGCGGGCCTATTCCCACCTGGGCATGGCGCTGTCGGCCAGCCCGGCCATCGGTCTGTACGCCGGCGCGCTGCTGGCCGCCCACGGCGGCTATCGCAGCACCTTGCTGGCGCTGTCGCTGGCCAGCGCCGCGCTGTGCGCCTGGAGCCTGGCGAGTCTGCCGGAGACCCGCCCCGGGCCCGGCACGCCGCTGTCGCGCGCGCTGTTGCAACGCATGCTGGCCGACCGCGTGCTGTGGCGCCGCGCAGCGATGGTGGCCTTGCTGAACGTCGCCTGGGGCAGCTATTTCGCCCTTGCTCCCTTTCTATACGAGCGCCTGCAGGCGCCAGCCGAGCGTCTGGGCGAAAGCGGAGCCTTGCTCGCGCTGGCCGCGGCCGCCGGCGCGGCCCTGAACAACCGGCTGCTGGCACGTGGCTGGGCGGAGCCACAACTGCTCAGGCTGGCCGCCTTGCTGCTGGCCGGCGGCGCGCTTGCCATGCGGGCCTTGGATGGCAACACCGCCTTCGCCCTGGCGATGGTGCCGGTGATCACCGCGTTCGGGCTGGCCATCCCCAATCTGCTGGGGCCGGCTCTGGCCGCCTATGCCGATTGTCGCGGCCTGGCCGGTGCGCTGTTCGCCCTGGTGTATTACCTGCTGATCGGGGCCGGCATGGAAGCGGTCAGTGCGTGGGGCTCGCTGCCGGGCGTGCTAGGGGTATGCGCGGCCGGGTTCACCCTCCTGCTTGTGAGGCGCTAGCGGCTCCCTTCGGCCACACACTGCCGCCATCCGGGGCGGGAGCTATGCGGTTTGATCCGGCGTGTCAGGCACCGGCGCGGGCATCGACGAGGGAGTCGCCAACGCGCGCGCCTGCACCAGGGCGGCGATCTGCCCATCCTTGATCTGCAGCTGGGCCTGCAGCTCCTGCAGACGCAGTTGCAGATCAGCCTGCCTTTCTGCCTGGGCGGTCTGCTGCTGCGCGAAGGCCTGGCGTTGCGCCTGGGCCTGGGCCTCGGCCACAGCCAGCTCGCCTGCGGACGTCGCGCGCAGTTGCGCCAGCTCGCGTTCCAGTTCGCGCGCAGCCTGCAGCGCCGCCTGCAAAGCCTCCTCGCGAGCGGCATCGCGCGCGCTGGCGCTGCGCCGCAGTTCTTCCAGCTCTTCCTGGGTGCGGCGCAGGGCTTGCCGCTGCGCGTCCAGGTCCAGCAACCAGCGCCGCTCGTGGCTGGCATGACGCGCTTCGGCCTGCGACATGGCCTCGCGGTGCGCCTGCTCCAGCTCGGCGCTGGCCCGCTGGTGCGTCTGAATGGCCTGGGCCAATGCCTGTTGGCCTTGCTGGCGTTCGGCCTG
This sequence comes from Bordetella trematum, assembly GCF_900078335.1. Taxonomy (GTDB): domain Bacteria; phylum Pseudomonadota; class Gammaproteobacteria; order Burkholderiales; family Burkholderiaceae_B; genus Bordetella; species Bordetella trematum. Next base: position 133,965 of record NZ_FKBR01000006.1, on the reverse strand, counting down.
CGCCGCTTCGCGGGCCTGCTGCGCCTGCTGGCGCTCCTGCTCCAGCGTCAGTCGCAACGCCTCCAGCGCGCGCTCGCGCTCGCTCAACTGTTCGATGAGCGCCTCGCAACGGCTTTCGGCGGCCGCAGCCTGCCCCTGGGCCTGCGTCAGCGCAGACTCCAGATCGGTTTCGCGCTGGGCCAGCCGCACTTGGGCCTGAGCCAGCGCGGCGCGTTCGCCCACCAGCGCCTCGGCCTCTGCCTGCAGCGCCCGCTGAGCCTGAGCGGCGGCCGCTGCGGCCTCGGCCTGCGCCGCCTCGCAAGCCACCGCCCACAGACGCTGGGCCGCATCGCGTACCGGATCGGGGGCCTCGCCCACGCCCGAACTGGCGATCAGACGAGGGCCCAGTTGCTGGAACCAGGCCTTCAGGTGTGGGCCCACGGTATTCGGTGAACCGCGCCCCAGATGCAGCCGCACCCGCTCGATGGTGGGTTGCTCGCCGGCTTGCAGCACCGCATCGGCGGCTTCCCAGACATCCGCTTGTTGAATCGCCATTCGTTTATCCCGCAAGACGTGGTTTTCCTCTATTAGCGCGGATAATATATATTTATCCGACCTAACTGAATGTTTGATGTATTAAATAATACATACTACATATGTTTTACAACAACACCAAGCGAAATCTAAGCCCACGCCCGGAGAATGGAGGGGAATCCCCGCCCGCAAGCCTGCCGGCCTCGCCCGCCGCGTTGCTGCAAGCCCTGGGGCCCAGTGGCGAGTCATTGCGCGCCCTGATGCGCGAGGGCAGCTCGAAGAACACCCAGGCGGCCTATCGCGCCGCGCTGCGGTACTGGGCCGCCTGGCATCGCGAACGTTTTCAGCAACCCTTTGCCCTGCCCTTGCCGGTGACGGCGGTGCTGCAGTTCGTGGCGGATCATCTGGAGCACGTCGGCACGGTTGACGGCCTGAGCCGCCGCGCCCACGACCTGCCGCCCGAGGTGGACCAGGCCCTGGTGGCGGCCGGGGTCAAACGCGGTCTGGGGCCGCTGAAACTGTCAACCGTGCGCCACCGCCTGGCGGTGCTGTCCGAAGCCCACGAGAGCCTGGGGCTGGCCAACCCCTGCCGCGACCGCGCCGTGCGCAGTCTGATGGCGCGCAGCCGCGCCGCCTATGCGCGGCGGGGCGAGCTGCCGCAGGGCAAGGACGCCCTCACACGGGAGCCCCTGGAGCGCCTGCTGGCCACCTGCGACGACAGCCTGATCGGCCTGCGCGACCGGGCCATGTTGCTGTTCGCCTGGGCCAGCGGCGGACGCAGGCGCTCGGAAGTCGTGGGGGCCACCTGCGAACAGTTGCAAGCCACGCCCGACGGCTACGTCTTCACGCTGGCCCACTCCAAGACCAACCAGCAGGGCCAGATGCGCGCCGACGTATACAAGCCGGTGGTCGGCCGCGCCGCGCGCGCCCTGGATGCCTGGCTGGATGCCGCCGGCATCAGCGCCGGTCCGCTTTTCCGGCGAGTCAGCCGAGGTGGACAGATCGGCCCGGCATTGGGCGCCGAGGCGCTGCGCCGCATGGTGCAGGCGCGCGCCGCCCAGGCCGGGCTGGAGGGGGATTTCAGCGCGCACAGCCTGCGCGCCGGATTCGTCACCGAGGCCGGACGGCAAGGCCTGCCCCTGGCCGACGTCATGGCCATGACCGGACATGCCAGCGTGGCCAGCGTGGTCGGCTACCACCGCGCCGGCTCGGTGGCGGCCTCGCGCGCCGCGCGCCTGCTCGACGAAGACGCGCCGGCGGCCTGAAACCGCGCTCAGGCCCGGCTACACTAGCGTTTCCGGCGGGTTGCGGCCCGTCTCACCCACCCGGCGCCGGTCAGCGGCCGCGCCAACCAGGAGCTTCACATGGCACACGCCTCCGCCCGTCATATCCTCGTTTCCACCGAAGCCAAGGCCCAGGAACTGAAAACCGCCATCGAAAACGGCGCCGATTTCGCCCAGCTGGCCAAGGAAAACTCCAGCTGCCCCTCCAGCCGCCAGGGCGGCGAACTGGGCACCTTCGGCCCGGGCGAAATGGTGCGCGAATTCGACGAAGTGGTGTTCAGCGCCCCGGTCAACCAGGTCCAGGGCCCGGTCAAGACCCAATTCGGCTACCACCTGGTCGAAGTCACCGACCGCCAGGACTAAGCCGCCCGCGGGCCGCCAGCGGCCCGCCCGGCTGGCCAGACCTGCGCCCCGCCCTCGGCTCATGCCGCCGGGCGGGGCGTTTTGTTTGGCGCCAGATCCGGCTTGCCAATCCCCCCCGGCGAGCCGGCCCCTGGCCGCGGTCGCCGGGACGGCCGCCTGCGCCAGCGCAGGCCCGCAACACGGCCCCGCCCCGACAGGCGGCGCTGCGCCGCGGTTACGACGGCGCTGGGCAGCCCAGCTGGGCCGTTCAGAGACGGGTATATCCATACTCCGCATTCTTCGTTTCGTCCTGCTCCATGCCTTCCTAGAATGCCTGCATCAACGGTTGAAACGCCAGCGGCAAGCCGCTCAGAGGCGCTCGCCGGGCTTCTCAAGATGCAGCATGAACGACCCTAACTCCCCTTCCCTCAGTGCCGGCGATGACGCCTACCGCCGGCTGCGCCGCGATGTCATCTCCTGCCGCCTGGCTCCGGGCGCTTTCGTCACGGAGCCGGAGCTGATGGCGCGCTACGACATTCGCAAGACCAGTTGCCGCCTGGCCCTGACCCGGCTGACCCAGGAGGGGCTGGTGCGCTCGCGACCGCGCAAAGGGCATCAGATCGCACCCATCACGCTGCGCGATGTCGAGGAAGTCTTTCAACTGCGGGTGCAGCTTGAGCCCCTGGCGGCCCGCCTGGCCGTCGGCCGGGTGGACCTGGACCAGCTGCGCGCCCTGGAGGCGGCTTGCCGCGAACCGCATCCGGTGCTTGGGCTGACGGCCCAGATCGATGTCTTCATGGACGCCAACAAGGCCTTTCATCTGGCCATCGCCGAGGCCAGCGGCAATCAGCGCCTGCTGCGCCAGCTGAGCATCTTGCTGGACGAAATGTCGCGTCTGGTGGCCCTGGGTTTCGGCGTGCAAAAGACCAAACCGGAAATCAAGCACGATCACAACGCCTTGATCGAGGCGTTTGCCGACCACGACGTGCGCCGGGTCGAGCAGATCACGCGCCGTCATATCGAGACGTTCCAGGCCATGACGCTGGAGAAGCTGTATGCCAGTCTGGCGCAGACCGGCGCGGCCGTGCCCGTGCACGGCCCCGGGAGCTGGCAATGAGCGCCGCCCTGACCCTGAGCGGCGTATCGCAGCACTTCGGCGCCCATGAGGTGCTGCGCGGCATCGATCTGCAACTGGCGCCGGGCGAAATCGTCGCGCTGCTGGGCGCCTCGGGCTGCGGCAAGTCAACCTTGCTGAATCTGGTGGCCGGGCTGCGCCCGCTCCAGCAAGGCCGCATCACGCTGCAGCCGGCCGGCGCGCGCCTGGGCTATCTGTTCCAGGAGGACCGTCTGCTGCCCTGGCTGTCGGTGCTGGACAATGCCGCCCTCGGGCTGGAGCCCCTGGGGCTGGGGCGAGCCGCGCGCCGGGAGCGCGCTCGCCAGGCGCTCGCGCTGGTCGGGCTGGCGGACTTCGCCCTGGCATGGCCGCACATGCTCTCCGGCGGCATGCGCAGCCGCGCAGCACTGGCCCGCAGCCTGGTTACCGATCCGGCGTTGCTTCTGATGGACGAACCATTCTCCAAGCTCGACCCGAACACCCGCAACCAGATGCATGCCGAACTGCTGGCCATCCAGGCCCGGCGCGGCACCACCATTCTGATGGTCACCCATGACGTCGAAGAGGCCGTGGTGCTGGCCGATAAGGTAGTGCTGCTCGCGCCACGCCCCGGACGCATTGCCCACACCCGGACGCTGGATCTGCCCCGGCCTCGTCTGCCGACCGATCCATCCGTGACCGAGACCACGCGCCAGCTGCGCCTGCAGGTGAGCGCATGAAGACACGCACCCTGAATCTGCCCGGGCCCGCCGCGCCCCTGCGCTGGCCCGCACTCTGGCTGGCGCGCCTGGGCCTGCTGGCCGCCTTCGTGTTGCTGTGGGCCTGGGCCGCCAGCCGCGTGCCGGCCTTCATCCTGCCCGGCCCCCGGCGCGTGGGTCAGGCCCTGGCGACGCTGCTGACGGCGCCAGGATTCTGGAACGAGGTCGGCGTGACCTGCTATCGCGTGCTGGCCGGCTTCGGCCTGGCGGCCGTGGTCGGTGCGCCGCTGGGCCTGGCCCTGGGCGCGAGCCGCGGACTGGCCAGCGTGTTCGAACCGGTGCTGGCCGTGTTGAACACAGTGTCCTCGGCCATCTGGGCGGTGTTCGCCATCATCTGGTTCGGGCTTTCCAATGGGGCAACCGTGTTCGTGGTGTTCATGACCGCGATGCCGCTGATCCTCACCAATGTCTGGCAAGGCGCACGCAACGTGGACCCGCAACTGCTGGAGCTGACCCGCACGCTGGGATTTTCGCGCCTGCGCACGCTCTGGCGCGTGCACCTGCCGGCCATCCTGCCCTACTTCTTCTCGGGCGCCCGCCTGGCGTTCGGTTTCGGCTGGCGCGTCTCGCTGGTGGCCGAAACCCTGGGCGCCTCAGACGGCATCGGCTACCGCCTGCGCCAGGCGGCAGACCTGGTGCAGACCGACCAGGTCTTCGCGTGGACCCTGTTGCTGGTGGCGCTGATGCTGGCGCTGGAGACCGGCGTACTCAAACCCCTGGAGCGCCACCTGTTCCGCTGGCAATCCTCTTGAACTGACTGGAGTTTCCCCTATGTTTCTCACCCGCCTGCTGCGCAAGGCGTCGGCCGCGCTCGCCCTGATTTTCCTGACTCCCCTGGCGCACGCCGCCGAGCCGGTGCGCATCGGTTACTGGAGCAGCGGCGTCAGCCTGGGCTTTGGCGCCGTGCTGGAAGCCACCCCCTTCCTTTCCGAACAAGGCCTGCAGGTCCAGTTCGTCCGCTTCCCCGAAGTGAATGCGCCGCTGCGCGCGCTGGCGGCCAACGCGATCGATCTGGCCTTCGGCGCGCCGGCCGCGGGCGTGTTCAGCAGCGCAGCCCAGGGCGTGCCGATCCAGGTCTTCGCCGCCACGCAACCGGCCGACGTGCAGTTCGTCGTGCCCGCCGACAGCCCTGTCACGGAACTCTCCCAGCTGCGCGGCAAGCGCATCGGCATGTCGCCGGCAGGCAGTTCGGTGGCGGTGATCGCCGGCGCCGTGCTGGCGGGCAATCATGGCCTGGAGCCGGGCGATTTTGCGCTGGTCGGCGGCAATGAATCCCGCCTGGTCCAGTTTCTCGCCCAGTCCCAGATCGATGCCGCGGCGCTGCGCTCGGTCACGCTGGCCCAGCTCGACCACGGCTTGAAGGTGCGCCGGCTTGGTTCTTTCGCCAGCGAATGGCAGCGCCTGACCGGCAGCCCGGCCGTGCCGTACATCGGCATCGCTGCAGTGCGCAGCGACTTTGCACAGGCGCATCCGGACACGCTGGCCCGCGTGATCGCCGCCCTGAGTCAGGCCAGCGATTGGGGCGCGGCCCACCCCCAGGAGGTGGCCGCCATCCTTACCCGCGCCGCCAACCTGCCGCCGGCCGACGCCCAGGCCTACGCCGAGCAATGGCCGCAGATGTACCGCATCAGCTTCGAGCCGGCCGACCTCACCACGCTGCGCCACCAACATCAGGTATTCGCGCAGGCCGGCCTGATCCAGGGCGAGTTGGCGCCGGGATTGTTTCTCACTGCGCCCTACGAGCAGGCCAAGACTCTGCGCTGACCCTCTTTCCCTTCCGACTTAAGGATGTCTGTCATGTCACAAACCATGAAAGCCCTGTTGCTCAACGAGCACGGCGGCCTGGAACAACTGCGGGTGGTCGCCGACCACCCCCGCCCTCGCGCCGATGAAGGTCATGTCGTGCTGCGCGTGCGCGCCGCCTCCTTCAACTATCACGATGTCTTCACGGTGCAGGGCATGCCCGGCATCAAGGTGCCGCTGCCGGTGGTGATCGGCCTGGACCTGGCCGGCGAGATCGCCGAGGTGGGCCCCGGCGTTGCCGGCTGGCAGGCAGGCGATCGCGTGCTGGTCAATCCGCTGAACCGCAAGCACGGCCTGATGGGCGAGATGCTCGACGGCGGCATGGCCGAGTACTGCCGGGTGGCCCAGGACCAGTTGATCGCCCTGCCGCAGCAAGTGGGGTTCGACGAAGCCGCCGCGCTGCCGGTGGCCTACGGCACGGCGCACCGGATGCTGGTCACCCACCGGACCGTGCGCCCCGGCGACCGCGTGCTGGTGCTGGGCGCCAGCGGCGGGGTCGGCACCGCCAGCGTGGTGCTGGCCAAGATGCTGGGCGCCGAAGTCATCGCCTGCGCCGGCAGCCCGTCCAAACTGGACGCCCTCAAGGCGCTGGGCGCGGACCACGTCGTCAACTACCGCGATACCGATTTCTCCAAGTGGGCCATTGAGCAATTCGGCAAGCCCCAGCGGCGCAGCCACGAGGGTGGCGTGGACGTGGTGGTGAACTTCACTGGCGGCGACACCTGGCGGCCCTCCCTCAAGTGCCTCAAGCGCGGCGGCACGCTGCTGGTCTGCGGCGCGACGGCCGGCCACGACCCGGCCGAGGACCTGCGTTACGTCTGGAGCTTCGAGCTGAACATCAAAGGCTCCAACAGTTTCTACGACGACAACCTCAAAGCCTTGCTCGATCTGGTGGCAGATGGCCGCATCCGGCCGCTGATCGACCGGCGCCTGCCCCTTGAGGAGGCCGCCCGCGGTCTGGCCCTGATCCGCGATCGCGAGGTGCTGGGCAAAGTCATCGTCAACCCCTGAACCCGAGGTGTCATCCATGAGCGCAAACCCGAATCTTCCCGACCCCGCCGACATCCAGGCGCGCCTGCTGCGCGGCCCCTACCATCAATGGCTGGGCCTGCAGGTCGAACGCCTCGCGCCAGGAGAGATCGAACTGCTGGCGCGCTGGCGCGAGGAGTGGGTGGTCAATCCGGACAAAGGCTATACCCACGGCGGCATCCTGGCAGCCCTGGTGGACCTGGCCGCCGACTGGGCGCTGGTATCCGAAACCGGGCGCGGCGTGCCCACCATCGACTTGCGGGTCGACTACCACCGCGCGGCCCAGCCGGGCGACCTGCGGGTCCACGGCAAGGTGATCAAGTTCGGCGGGCAGGTCTCCAGCGCCGAAGCCCATGTCTACGACAAGGACGGCAAACTGGTGGCCAGCGGCCGCGGCGTGTACGCCACGCCGAGGGGATAGTCCCATGACCGAGCGTCCCTTCTCCGTCAGCCATCTGGGCGCCCTGGCCGATCACTGGCCCGCGCATCGCCCGGCCCTCATCGCGCTGGATGACACCGGCCAGCCGACCGTCTGGCGCTATGGCGAATTGCGCGCACAGGCCTGCCGGCTGGGCAGCGCCCTGCTGGCGCGCGGACTGCCGCCCGGCGCGGCCGTGGCCATCCTGGCGGCCAACTCGGCCGACTATGTGGTGGCCTTGCTCGGGCTGGCGCGAGCGGGGCTGGTGGCGGTGCCGCTGAACATCAAGTTTCCGGCACAGACCCAGGCCGAGGTGCTGGCCGACAGTGGCGCGGTCCTGGTGCTGCATGACACCGCCCACTGCCCGCCCGGCGCGTTGCCGGCCATCGCCTTCGGTTCTTCGGCCTGGCACGCCTTGCTGGCCGAAGGCAATCCCCGGTTGCGGCCCCAGCCCCTGGCCGGCCTGGCCTTGCTGCTGTACACCTCGGGCTCGACCGGACGCCCCAAGGGCGTGCGCCTGAGCCATGCGGCGCAATGCTGGACCGTGCGCACCCGCCTGCAGGACACGCCGCTGGACCAGGAGCGCGCCCTCATTGCCGCGCCGCTCTATCACATGAATGCGCTTGCCCTGACCCAGCTGGCGCTGGCCAGCGGCGCCACGGCCATCCTGCTGCCACGCTTCGAGGCGCGCGCCTACCTGCAGGCCATCAGCACACACCGAGCCACCTGGCTGACCGCCGTGCCGCCCATGATCGCCATGCTGCTGCGCGAGGGTGAGGCGCTGGCGCGGGCCGACCTGTCGTCGGTGCGCGTCATCCGTCTCGGTTCGGCCCCCGTGCCGGACAAGCTCTGGCGCCAGATCCGCAGCTGGCTGCCACGGGCGCGCGTCATCAACGCCTATGGCACGACCGAAGGCGGGCCGGTGGTGTTCGGGCCCCATCCGCAGGGCCTGCCGACGCCGCCGGCGTCCGTCGGCTATCCGCATCCGGACGTCAGGTTGCGCCTGGTTCCCGGACCCGATGACGATGCCGATACCGGCCTGCTCGAACTGCGCAGCCCCGGCCTGATGCAGGGCTATCACCGGCGCCCCGATCTGCCATCTCCCTTTACGCACGATGGCTACTACCGCAGCGGCGATGTGTTCCGCCGTGACGCTCAGGGTTTCTACACCTTTGTGGGGCGGCGCGACGACATGTTTGTGTGCGGCGGCGAAAACATCTACCCCGCCGAGGTCGAGCGCATTCTCGAAGGCCATCCCAGCGTGCAGCAAGCCTGCGTGGTGCCCATGAGCGACGACATCAAAGGCGCCAAACCGGTCGCCTTCGTGGTCGCCCGCGACGGCCAGGCGATCGACGCCGCAGCCCTGCAACGCCACGCCCTGGCCCATGCCCCGGCCTACCAGCATCCGCGCCGGGTCTGGGTGCTGGCCGCGCTGCCCCTCAATGGCACTCACAAGATCGACCGCGCCGCGCTGGCCCGCGAGGCCGCCCGGCGCCTGGCCCCCCCTTCTTTGACCGCGACTGCTTCTTCATGACTGTATCGAAATCACTTTTCCGCTTGCCTGCGCTTGCGCTGTGCCTCGGCCTGAGCGCGCCAGCCGCGGCCCTGGACGAAGTCACCGTGGCCCTGGCCGTGCCGCTGGCCGTGCATGATGGCGGCCCCTATGCGGCCGCCGAGACGCTGGGCTACTTCAAGGCCGAGAACCTGGCGGTCAAGACGCTCGTATTTCAAGGCGCAGGCGCCCTGCTGCCCCAGGTGGCCAACCGGCGCGTGACCGTCGGCTATCCGACCTCCGAACCGGTCATTGCCAGCCATTTCAGCGGCAAGGATCCTTTGCCGTTGCGCTACTTCTACAACGGCGTGCCGACCAACACCATGGAATTCGCCGTGCTGGCCGATGGGCCGTTGCGCGAGCTGAGCGACCTGCGGCACCGCAAGGTCGGCGTGGGCGCCCTGACGTGGGGCACCATCCCGGGCGGGCGCGCCGCCTTGCGCAGCGCCGGCCTGCAACCCGGCAAGGACGTCGAATTCGTGGCCGTGGGAGCCCTTGCGGCGGGTTTTCAGGCCCTGCGCGCCGGCCAGGTCGACGCATTGAACTTCAACAGCAGCTGGAATGACATGCTGGAGCTGGGCGGCACTCCGATACGCCGTCTTTCCTATCCGCCGGTGTTTGCCGAAACGGCGGGCAATGGCTTCATCGCCCACCAGGACACGCTGCGCGAACAACCTGATCTGCTGGTGCGTTTTGCGCGCGCCTATACCAAAGGCCAGATTGCCTGCGAAGCCAATCCCGGGTTCTGCGTGGAGGCGTTCTGGCGCGCCAACCCGCAATCCAAACCTCCGGGCGAGGCGGCCGCCGAACGCGACAAGGCTGCCACCCTGCTGTCGCGCCGCCTGGCACGGGTACTGCATCGTCCCGAGGGCAGTCCGCGCATACCCGGCCAATACGATCTGCCCGCCATCCGGAGCAGCATCCAGGCCATGGTCCAGGCGGGCGAGTACCCCTCGGCCGACCTGCCGCTGGAGACGCTGTTTTCCAATGAGCTGATCGCCCGGATCAATGATTTCGATGCCGAAGCGGTACGCACCCAGGCCAAGGCGCAACCATGAGCACGCCGCGCCTGATTGTCGAACCGGCCGACGCCCTGGTCGATATGGCGCGCAGCATCCGCGCCGAGGACCTGCCGCCGGGGCCGGCCCAACTCAGCGCCACGCTGCTGCACCCCGATGGCAGCCGCTGGCAGAGCCAGGCCACCTTTCTCATCGGCCCGGACGGTGGCCTGGATCTGGATATCCATCCGCCGCTGGCTGGAGACTGGGACGTGCCAGACGCCATGAACGCCGTCACCGCCATGCGGCGGATCAGCCCGCCGCGCGAAGGCGCAGAGGCCGAAACCACCGATCCCTTGCACATCGACCTGCGCTTGCAGACGGCCACCGCTTGCCTGCGCGCCGGGCTGGTGCAGCGCTTCGCCTTGCCGGAGGTGCGCTGCGAAGCGCTGCGGAATACCCCATTCTCGGGTGCCCTCTACCACCCGCCCGGTGCTGGCCCGCACCCGGCCGTGGTGGTCTTCAATGGTTCCGGCGGCGGCGTGGCGCATCAGCGCGCCGCCGTGCTGGCCGCCCACGGCTATCTGGCGCTGGCGCTGGGCTATTTCAAATCCCCCGGGCGTCCCGAGGCCATTTCGGAGACACCGCTGGAGTACTTCGAGGCGGCATTGCAATGGCTGCACCGCAGTCATCGCCCGCGTGGCGGTTTCGTGGCGCTGACCGGACAGTCACGCGGCGCCGAGCTGTCATTGCTGCTGGGAGCGCGTTTCGCGCCCCTGGTCAGCGCGGTGGCGGCCTATGTGCCCAGCTCGGTGCTGCACGGCACGTTGCGCGCCGGCCGGCCCGGCCAGGCACCCGACGGGGTGGCCTGGACCTGGCAGGGCGAGCCCTTGCCCCATGTGTGGCAAGACAATCCGCTAGCCGACTGGAGCGCCTACCGAGCCCGACCCGGCGGCTGCGTGCCGGTGCGTCAAGCTCCTTCCTTCGTCAGCGCCCATCGCCACGCGCCCAGTGTGGCCGCGGCGCGCATCCCGGTAGAACAGATCCGGGGCCCGGTGCTGCTGGTGTCCGGCGGCGACGATGGTTTCTGGCCTTCGGCGATGTACGCCGATGAAGTAGCGGCCAGCCTGGCCCGTCACGGCCACCCCTGGCCGGTCATGCATCTGCGCGCCGATGGCGCCGGCCACGCCATCGGCTTGCCTTATCTGCCTGCCACCCTGATCGCCCGCCCGCATCCGGTGGCCGGCGTGGTGCTCGACGGCGGCGGCAGCGCCCGCGCCAACGCCCGGGCCAGCCGCCGTGCCTGGCAGGCGCTGCTTCGTTTCCTGAGCGAGGCCAGCGCATGAGCGTCGAACTCGCGTTCCGAGACGTGTGCCTGACCTACCCGGCACGGCGCGGCCCGATCGAGGCGCTGGGGCCGATCAGCCTGACCCTGGCCGAGGGTGAATTCGTGGCCGTGCTGGGGCCGTCGGGTTGCGGCAAATCCACCCTGCTGAAACTGGCGGCGGGGCTTGAGCGTCCCAGCGCCGGCGAGATTCTGCTGGGCGGCGAGCCTGTGCTCGGCCCCGGCGCACACACCGGCGTGGTCTTCCAGAAACCGAATCTGCTGCCCTGGCAGACCGTGGAGCGCAACGTGCTGCTGCCGGCACGCACCCGCGGGCTGCCGCTGGCTGCGGCGCAGGAGCGAGCGCGCCGCCTGCTGGAGCGGGTCGGGCTGTCCGCCTTTGCGCGCAACTACCCCTTCGAACTGTCGGGCGGGATGCAACAACGGGTGGGCATTGCACGCATGCTGTTGCCCGACCCTCCTCTATTGCTGATGGACGAGCCCTTCGCCGCCCTTGATGCGCTCACCCGTGAGGCGCTGACCCTCCAGCTGCAGGATATCTGGAGCCAGGACCGCAAATCCGTGCTGTTCATCACCCACAGCATCCCCGAAGCCGTTTTCCTAGCCGACCGCATCCTGGTGCTGTCGCCCCGTCCCGGGCGCATCGTCGAGGACTTCCGGCCCGGCCTGCTGCGCCCGCGCACGCCCGACACCCTTGGCCAGGCCGACTTCAACGCCGCCTGCCATCATCTACGCCGTCATTTCCGCCATGTCTGAACGCTCCCGCGCGCGGCTGCCCGCGCCTCTCTATCCTCTCATCAGCTTGGCCGTACTGCTGGCGCTGTGGCAGGCCGCGATCGAGGTATTCGCCATCCCCGATTACCTGCTGCCCGCTCCCGCCGCGGTCGGACAGGCCCTGGCGCAAGGGTTTGCCGACGGCAGTCTGTGGCCGCATATCGGCGCCACTCTTACCGAGGCCCTGAGCGGCTACGCGCTGGGCTGCGGCCTGGCCGTCATATCCGGTGCCCTGCTGGCTGAGTCGCGCACGTTCGAGCGCTTCTGCTATCCGGTGCTGATCGGCATCCAGGCCATGCCCAAGGTGGCGCTGGGGCCCATCATCCTGGTGTGGTTCGGGTTCGGGCTGGCCTCCAAGGTGGTGCTGGTCGCCCTGGTGTGCTTTTTCCCCCTGCTGGTGAACACCATCAACGGGATCCGCCGCAGCGACCCCGAGCTGCTGGACGCCTGCCGGGTGTTCTCGGCCTCGCGGCTCTTTCTGCTGCTGCAGGTGAAGCTGCCGGCGGCAGCCGGGGATATTTTCTCGGGACTGCAGATCGGCGTGTCGCTGGCGCTGATCGGTGCGGTGGTCGGCGAGTTCCTTTCGGCGCAACAGGGCCTGGGCTATCTGATCGCATCGGCCTCGGTCAGCATGAATCTGGCGGTCATGTTCGCCGGCGTGGCCCTGCTGGCAGTGCTGGGCCTGAGCGGCTCGCTGCTGATGCGCGGGTTGCACGCCCGCGTGGTGTTCTGGGAAGCCGGCGCGCGCCGCTGACCCGGGATCGACCATTGGCGTGCGGCGCCGGCTCTGGGGTTTAATACCGGTTATGGAACCCTCGCATGAACTGACATCGCGCGTGACCGAGCTGGAGGTCAAGCTGGCCTTTGCCGAAGACCTGCTCGAACGCCTGAACCAGCAGGTCTTCGAACAGCAAAAGCAGATTGCCGCGCTGGCCGGCCAGCTGGCCCAGGTCAGCCGGCAGATGCCGGAGGCCGCCAACGCCCCCTGGCGCAGCCTGCTCGACGAACGCCCGCCGCACTACTGAACCCGCAAGAACGGCGCCTGCGCGCCTGGAGAACACAATGAAAATCGCCATGGGCCAATTTGCCGTGCGCCCGGTCTGGGAAGAAAACGCCGCGCTCTGCCGCGACCTGATCGACCGCGCCCGCGCCGGCGACGCCGACATGCTGGTGCTGCCTGAGGGCATCCTGGCGCGCGACATCACCGATCCCGACCTGGTGCTGCGCGCCGCCCAGCCGCTGGACGGTCCCTTCCTGTCTGCACTGCTGCCGGCCACCAGCGGCCTGACCGTTTTCCTGACGGTGCACGTGCCGGCCGGCGACGGCAAACTCTGGAACACGCAGCTGGCGCTGCGCGACGGGCAGATCGTGGCCCAGTACCGCAAGCTGCACCTGTATGACGCCTTCAACATGCAGGAGTCGGTCAATGTGCACCCCGGCACCGAAGTGCCCCCGCTGGTGGAGGTCGCCGGCATGAAGGTCGGCATGATGACCTGCTATGACCTGCGCTTTCCGGAGCTGGCTCGCCGTCTGGCGCTCGATGGCGCCGAGGTGCTGGTGGCGCCTTCGGCCTGGGTCAAGGGCCCCATGAAAGAAATGCACTGGCAGGTGCTGTCGCAGGCCCGCGCCCTGGAGAACACCTGCTACCTGGTGGCCGTCGGCGAGTGCGGGCCGCGCAATATCGGCGCCAGCATGACCGTCGACCCCTTGGGCGTGATCGTGACCCGCGCGGCCGAAACCGACGCGCTGGTGTTCGCCGAGCTGGACCCGGCCCGCGTACAGCAGGCCCGCCAGTCCCTGCCGGTACTGAACAACCGCCGCTTCGCGCGGCCCGAGCTGGCCTGACCGGACCATGACGGGCCCGCGGACCATCCGCTGCGTTTAAGACGCCGGGGCTACGCCTGCCTCACGGACTGCTGCGCGCTCCCGCCGCGTGCAAGCGGGCTTTGCCGTCATGGCCTGCAGCGCGGCGGTCCGGTGTGCACGGCATCACCCCAACCAGCAGGCATCGTGGCTTCCTCTCCGGTGAAACCAATTGTTTCATCCGCCCTGCGATGCCCGGGACACGGCGAACCCTGGCGATGGCGAGCGCTGTCGCAAGACCACGCAGCCGAGGCAGGCGGCTCCCTGCCGACTGCCTGCGCCGCACTCGCGCCTGGCCCGGTCCCGCGCCGGCTGCAGGCTGCATGAAGCAATTGCTTAACAATCCGGCCGACCCTGCCTCGGACATTTGCGTAATATCGCGACAATTCCGTAACTGACGCGCGGGCGGTTGCCGGCGCGCGGCGTAATCCATGACCGAAGCCTTCATGGCATTGACGGCCTGGCAGGTGATGCTGGCGGGCCTGGTGTTTTTTGGTGGCATCTACCTGCTGTTCGGCGGCCTGACCTGGCTGCTGACGCGCCACCTCCTGCCAGCCCTGGGCATCGGCCGCCGGCTCGACCCGCGACCCGTCACGCCGGCGCAGTGGCAACGCGAGTTCAGGCTGTCCGGCCTGAGCATCCTGCTGTTCGGCACCGGCATGATCTTTCCCTGGGGGCTGCTGCAACTGGGCTGGGCCCGCCTGGATCCGCAGGCCGGCGCCTGGCAGATCACGATCGAGATCGCGCTGCTCATGATCTGGAACGACATCCACTTCTGGGTCAATCACCGTCTGCTGCATACCCGCTGGCTGCGGCGCTTCCATGTGCCGCATCACCGCTCCGTGGTGACCACGCCTTTTGCCACCTACAGCTTCCATCCGGTCGAGGCATTGATGCTGGGCAATGTGATCCTGCTGCCCATGGTGCTGCACACCTTCAGCTTCTGGTCGCTGTTCGCCGTGCCTTTGTTCAGCCTCTTTTTCAACTGCATCGGCCACGCCAACTACGATTTCTGGCCCAAGGTATCGGGCGCGCACTGGTTTGCCGCAAGCCGCCGGCATCATTTGCACCACGCCTGCTACCACGGCAACTACGGCTTCCAGTTCACGTTCATGGACCGCCTGTTCGGCACCCGCCTGCCGCCTGATGCCGCCGACTCCGTTCTGGCGCCGCAACGCCGACGCACCGATGCTGCGCAGGCCTAGAGCGGGGCTGCGCCACCGGCGCGATCTGCAGAGTATTGCCTATCTGCTGCTGGCGCCTGCCCTGGCAGCCTGGCAGTGGTGGCGGGGGTTTTCCTGGCCGCTGTATGCGCTGCTGCTCTTGCTTACCCTGGGCATCGGCGTCATCCATCACAACCATACGCATTTGCGCATGTGGCGGGGCCGGCTGGCCAACCGCCTGACCGACTTCTGGATCACCCTGCTGCAGGGCCATCCGACCTTTGTCTTCTGGCCGGCCCACGCAGCCAACCATCATCGCTACAAGCATGGCGCCCGGGACGAGGCGCGCACCTACCGCTTTGGCGGCGACACCAATCACCTCTGGGGCTATCTGATCCACCCCGTGCAGGCCGTCTGGGTGCTGATGCCACTGTTCTGGCGCTGGCTGGCGCGCATGCGGCGTCACCGGCCCGGGGTGTGGCGCTACTGTCTGGCGCAGTACGGAACATGGCTGGGGCTCTGGGGCGGCCTGTTGCTCATCGACCCGATCAAGGCCCTGCTGTTTGTGATCCTTCCCCAACTGCACGGACTGCACTGGTTGCTGGCGACCAATTACCTGCAGCACGCCCACGCCGACGGCGGGCCGCGTGCCCTGGCGGGCCTGAACTACGCCCGCAATTTCGAGGGCTGGGTCAACCCGCTGCTTTTTAACATCGGGCTGCACACGGCCCACCATGAACACCCGCGCGCCCACTGGAGCGAGCTGACCGCCCTGCACCATGGGCGCTATCGCGCCCTGGTGGACGCCCGCCTGAACGAAGCCGGCCTGCTGCCCTACATGGCCCGCGTCTTTCTGCTTGCGCTCCTGGTGCCCCGCCTGCGCTCGCGCTCGCTGATGGCGCCCGAACATATCCGCTGATTACCGAGAACCGCCATGCCCATCGCCTTTGACCGCGTCTACCTGGAGTCCGCTGGCTACTTCATGCCGGGCGAACCGGTAGACAATGCCGCCATGGACGCCTACATCGCGCCCCTGAACCGCATGTCGGGCCGCATCAAGACACGCATCCTGGCCGAGAACGGCATCCGCACCCGCCATTACGCCATCAACCCTGACGGCAGCCCGCGCCACAGCTGCGCCCAGCTGGCGGCCAAGGCCATCGGCGACTGCCTGGCCCAGGGCGGCCAGGCCCTGAGTTCGGTCGGCCTGCTGGCCAGCGGCTCCAGCGGCGGCGACGCCCTGATGCCGGGCCTGGCCAACATGATCCAGGGCGAAATGGGCGCCGCACCCATGGAAACCCTGTCGGTGCACGGCATCTGTGCCGCCGGCGTAGGCGCCATCCAGGCCGCCGCCAGCAGCGTCGAGCTGGGCGCGCACCGGCGCGCCCTGGCGGTGGCGGCAGAACTGCCGTCGCGCCTGTTCAAGCGCTCGCGCTTTGCCGCGCGCGGTTATGACGCCGACTTCGATGCCCACTTTCTGCGCTGGATGCTCTCCGATGGCGCCGGCGCCCTGCTGCTGGGCCAGGAAGGCCACGCCCTGCCCGGCCCCTCGCAGGGCCTGAGGCTCAAACTCAAGTGGATTCATCAACGTTCCTTCTCGGGCGACTATCCGGTCTGCATGCAACTGGGCCTGGACGCCGCGCGCGAGCGCAGCCATCTCGACTATCCCTCGTGGGAAACCGCCGAAACCGATGGCGCGCTCTCGCTGCGCCAGGATATCCGCCTGCTGCCCCATCTGTTCGATATCGGCATCCACGAGTATGCCGGTCTGGTGCGCGATGGCTGGCTCGATCCGGCCCGGGTGGATCACTTCCTGTGCCACTACTCTTCCGAGAAGTTCATTCCCGTGGTCGAGGATCTGATGGCCAAGTCCGGGCTGGTCATCCCGCGCGAGCGCTGGTTCAGCAATCTCGCCTGGCGCGGCAACACCGGGGCGGCCTCCATTCTCATCATGTTGGCCGAGTTCCTGCAGACGCGCGCGCTGCGCGCCGGCGAGCAGATCTTCTGCTACATCCCCGAGTCCGGACGCTTCTCGGCTGCGTATATGCTGCTGCAGGCCGAGGCCTGCGACGCCGCGCCCGCCCCGGCATCGCGCCCGGCCGGCGCGGCGCCGGCCATGCCCGCGGCCAGCGACGATGCCGACGCCATCGCCGCCCCGCATGACCCGGCGCAGGCGCCCGAAGGCCTGTCGGCCCTGCTGACCGAACTGGCCGCCATCTGGCACGACTATCGCTCGCGTGTCTGGCGCACGCCGCTGGTGCAGAAACTGCGCCGCGGCCACTTCCAGGCCGACGACTACGCGCGCTGGATGGCCGACTGGATTCCGCAGGTGCGAGAAGGCAGCAAATGGATGCGCGAAGGGGCCGCCTCGCTGGGCGACGACTATGCGCCGCTGGCCGCGCTGGTGCAGATGCACGCCGGCGAAGAGCAGAATGATTTCATGATCCTCTATGAGGACTACCGGCAGGCCGGCGGCAAGCAGGCCCTGGACGCTCTACGTCGTAATCCGGGCGGCGAAGCCCTCAACGCCTATCTGCATGCCCTGGCGGCCACCCGCGACCCCATCGGCCTGCTGGGCGCGATCTACATCATCGAGGGCACCGGTCAGCGCATCATCCCGGCGCTGCTGCCCTTGCTCAAGGCCAGCCTGGCCCTGCCGCCGCAGGCTTTCCGCTTCCTCGAATACCATGGGCACAACGACGAGCACCACCTGGCGCGCTGGCTGGCCGCCGTCGAATTGGCGATGGACTGCGATCCCGATGGCCAGGCCGCGCGCCGCATCGTCGATACCGCACGTCGTACTGCGGCCCTCTACCTGATGCAGTTTCACCACGTGATGGAGCAGGCATGAATCCCGAACCGCCGTTTCTGGCCGAGCCGCACGATCCGGCCGACCCCAATCCCTGGCGCGCGCTGTATCTGGATCGCAGCACGCCTTTGCCCGACGCCGTCAAGAAAGCCTGGCTGCAAGACTCCAGCAGCCGATCACGCCAGTATCTGCTGCCGTTTCTGCGACCCCTCGCCCGTCTGTGCATCATCCTGATCCAGGTCATCAAGACGGTGCTCCCCAAGCGCTGGTCGCACTCGCGCCTGCTGCACCGCATCCTGGTGTGGGGACTCAAGCGATTCGTCTCGCCGCAAGCCAACTGGCTGATTCTGCGGCACTTTCACCTGGGCGCGCAGATACTCGCCTTCATCGGCGCCAATTCGCCCGTGCCGGTTTCGACCACCCCGCTTACCCCGCCCGACCTGGATGCGCTCAAGGACGATCTGTTCGTCAAGCACGATATCAATCTGTTCAACTTCGTCATCCGTCTGAACCAGGCGCTGCGCGACGCCGGGCAGACCATGCACGCGCCCGCCGTCCTGGACTTCTCGATGATCGAAGACCCCGGCCTGAAGCTGGAAGACATGCCACAGGGACGGCTGAATTTTCTCGATCTGCAAAGCGCCATCGAGTTGTTCACGCCGCTCTACCAGCTGCTGCTGACCGACAACGACTTCTGGCGCGCCGCCAACTCCCTGCAGCTGGACGAAACCATCGGCATCTATGCTGCGCAGTTGCTGGGCGCGCCGCAACACCTGGTGCTGGTGAACAACAAACATCCCCTGGTGCCGATGTCGACCCTGCGCGCCGGCTACCGGCTGGTGCTGCACGGCCTGTCGACCGAGATGTTGCACAGCCTGCTGTGTGCGCACCGCAACGCGCAGCACGGCGCGCCGCAGCCGGCGCCCATCGCCTGATTCAGCCTGCCGCCAGCCAGACACGCTCCAGCAGCGCATCCTGGCTGGCGACGCCCTGCAACAGGGCAGCCAGGCGCAATACCCGCTTCAGATACAGGTGAACATCGCATTCCCAGGTAATGCCCATGGCGCCATGCGTCTGAACCGCCTGATGCACGCTGCGCGTGGCGGCCTCCACGGCAAGCCACTGGGCGCTGTCCAGGCCTTGTCCCGGCTCGCCGGCGTCATGCGCGCGCGCCGCGGCCTGCAGTGCCAGGCCGGCATCATCAAGCGCCATCCAGCACTCCGCCAGACGATGCTTGATAGCCTGGTTGGCCCCTATCGGACGGCCGAATTGCTGGCGCTCGCCGGCATAGGCGGCAGCCATGCGCAAAGCGGCCTGCGCCGCGCCCAGCATCTCCGCCACACGCAACAGCCGCAAGCGACAGTGCAGCGCCTGCGACTCCTGACTTGACAGCGGGCGCAACGTCCGGCCGCCAGCCGGCTCGACGGCCAGCCACCCCACGGGCATGCTGGGGTCCAGCCCGGGCCCGGCGCCGATGGCCTCGTGCAGCCACAGCCCCATGCCCTGACACATGACGATGGGGGCCCACCCATCGGCGCCCTCGACCAGGCCGTCGGCATCCGCCCAGGCATATCCCGGCTCCTGCGCCGGCAGCAAGGGTTGCACGGCCATGGTGGCCGCAAGCGGCAAGCTCAGCAGATGGCGGCCTGCGGCCTGCACGACCGGCCAGGCTTCCTGCAGGCCCAGGCCCAGCCCCCCGGCCGCCTCGGCCACCAGCATCTGCGGCCAGCCCTGCCCGGCAAGCTCGCGCCAGGCTTGCGCACGCAGTTCGTCGGCGGCTGCGGCCAGACGGCAGGCCTGGGCCGGGGAATGGGTAGCCCGGAAAAACCGCTCTGCGGCGTCGTGAATGGCTTTCTGATCTTCAGTCATGCTGCTAGCCCCTGGGCAGGCCAAGCAGTTGCTCGGCAATGATGTTGCGCTGGATCTCGGAGGTGCCCGCCAGGATGGTTTCTGCGCGCGACCACAGGTAGGCGTGCGACCAGGAGGCAGCGGCCTCATCGCGCGGCGCCACCGCCTGCGTACCCAGGCGCTCCATCGCCAGCTCGAGCAGGCGCTGATGCGCCTCGCTCCAGTGCACCTTGGTCGATGACCCTTCCGGGCCCGGCGGGTCGCCGCGCTCGGCCGCCGTCAGCGCCCGCTGCGACTTGAGCCGCAGCACCTCGCTGTCGAGCGCCAGGCGCGCCCAACGGCGGCGCGCGGCGTCATCGGTGCACAGCTCGCGCAAGGCCTGCAACTCCTGGGCAAAACGGACCAGGCGAGGAATGAAATACGTCCCGCGCTCGAAACTGGCCGCCGCCATCGCAATGCGCCAGCCGCCATGCTCCTCGCCGACCAGCGCGTCCTGCGGCACGAACACCTCGTCAAAGAAGACTTCGCAGAATTCCGCCTCGCCGGTGAGCTGACGAATGGGCTGCACACGCACGCCGGGGCTATGCATATCCACCAGCAGAAAACTCAGGCCCTTGTGGCGCAACGCCTGCGGGTCGCTGCGCACCAGCGCGAAACACCATTGGGCGCGGTCGGCGAACGAGGTCCAGATCTTGTGCCCCGAAATCCGCCAGCCGCCGGCGCAAGGCTCGGCGCGGGTGCGAACCGACGCCAGGTCCGAGCCGGCCGAGGGCTCGGAATAGCCCTGGCACCAGACCTCGCGATTGCTCAACACGCCGGGAAGAAAGCGTTCGCGCTGTGCCGGCGTGCCGAAGTGCAGCAAGGTAGGCGCCAGAATGCCGTGACCGATAAGGTTCACGCCCAGCGGCGCGCCGCAGCGGGCGTGCTCCTCATGGAAAATGGCCTGCCGCCCCAGCGGCAAGGCCAGCCCCCCGTACTCCAGCGGCCACCCCAGGCCGGCGCCGCCCTGTGCGCAGAGGTAATCCTCCCAGGCCTGCCGATAATCCAGCGAGCGGGGCTGTGCTCCCCCGGGCCAGGCTGCGGCGAAGTCGGCATAGGCCTGCGCCAGCCACGCGCGCAGGGCCTGCCGGTAGGCCTGCTCATCGGCCAGGGCCGCGATGCGATGCATCATGCTGCTCATTCCTACTCCAGGCGAATGTTCGCGTCGCGCGCCACCTTGGCCCAGGTGGCAATGTCCTGCTTGATGAAATCCGCGAAGGCCTGCGGATCGTTGCCGATGATGTCCAGCCCAAGTTCGCTGAACTTGGCCTGCACCGCCGGCTCCTGCACGATGTCGGCAATGGCCTGATGCAGCTTGCCGATGACCGGCCCGGGCGTACCCGCCGGCGCCACCAGGCCAAGCCAGGGCATGGCCGAATAGCCCGGCAGCCCCGAATCGGCCGCCGTGGGCAGATCGGGAACCGCCGCCGACGGCTGGGTGGTGGTCACTGCCAGCGCGCGCAGCCGGCCATCCCTGACAAAGGGGCCGGAAGAGGCCCAGGCGTCGAACATCAGCTGGATGCGCCCGGCCACCAGATCGGTCAGCGCCGGGGCGCTGCCTTTGTAGGGGATGTGTTCCATCTCCACCCCCGCCATGCTGTTGAACAGTTCGGCCTCCAGATGGGTCGAACTGCCCGCGCCCACCGATCCGTAGCTGACCTTGCCGGGATTGGCCTTGAGATAGGCGATCAGTTCGCCGACGTTCCTGGCCGGCACGGAAGGGTGCACCTCCAGCACATGCACCACCGACGCCAGCTGGCTGACCGGAGCGAAATCCTTGATCGGGTCATAGTTGACCTTGGCATAAAGACTGGGCGCGATGCCCAGGGACGACGCAGCCATCAGCAGCGTGTACCCGTCGGGCTCGGCGCGGGCGACGTAATCGGAAGCGATCATGGTGCCCCCGCCCGGCCTGTTCTCCACGATCACCGCTTGCCCCAGCCTGGCGCTCAATCGTTCCGCCACCAGCCGGCTCATGATGTCGGTCGCACCGCCCGGCGAGAACGGCACGACGATGCGCACCGGTTTGCTCGGGTAGGCATCGGCTGCCTGCGCGGCCGAGGCTCCCAGTGCCAGCGCGACACCGGCCATCAATTGTTTGATCATGATTGTCTCCTCACTGTGTGCCCGGGTTCCCCCGGGCGATTGCGGGCAGGATCAGGGCGTCCAGCACGGCGACGCCTTGTCCGGCCTCTCGGACCAGCAATGGATTAACTTCGATTTCACCGACTTCGCAGGGGGCCGCCAGCATCGCCGCTCCTACGGCGACGATGGCCTCGCACGCCGCCGCGACATCGCCGGCCGGCCCCCGATACCCCTCCAGCAAGGGGTAGGCCTTGAGCTCGCGCAGCATGTCATGCGCCATGGCGGCATCGACCGGGAGCAGACGATGGCTGACATCCTGGTAGAGCTCGGTCAGCACCCCGCCCAGCCCGACCGTCAGCACGGGGCCGAACACCGGGTCGCGGGTCGCGCCCACGATCAGCTCGGCCACGCCGCGCTCCATCGTTTGCAGCAACACCCCCTCCAGGCGCGCACCCGCCTGACGGGCGCCGGCCTCCATGAGCGTGTCGTAGGCATCGCGCACGCCGGCCTCGTCCTTCACATTGAGCACCACGCCACCGATGTCGGTCTTGTGCGCGATATCGGGACTGAGAATCTTCATGGCCAGCGGAAAACCCAGTTCGCGCGCCCGGGCCACGGCCTGCCCGACGCTGCTGGCGCAGGCCACGCGCTGCGCCGGCATGCCGAACTTCGTCAGCCAATCGCGCGCCGCCGCTTCGCTGCAAGGCAGCGACGCCACGGCGCGCTCGCCGGACGTAGCCACGGCTGCTGTCGTCAGGAAGGGGCGTCGGCGGCGCTCGCACCAGCGCAAGTAAGGCGCCAGGCTGTTGACGGCAAGCCCCAGGTCATCGAACACCGCCACACCGGCCTGGCGCAGACGATCGCGGCACCGGGCCGAGCCGGTATCGATCGCCACCAGGAGGCGCGGATGCGCGGCGGCGGTTTCCGCCAACGCATCGGCCATGCGATCCAGCATGTAACCCGGCGCGTAGATCACGACAGTGTCGATGGCCGGCGAGCGCGCCAGGGCGTCCAGCACCGTGCGCACGAAGTGAGGATCGTTGACGACGTTGCCGGTCACATCGACCGGGTTGCCCACCATGCCGTAATCCGGGATACCTGCCCGCAAGCTTGCCTGCAGCTCGGGCGGCAGATCCGGCAGCGACAGGCCCGCCTCGATGAACTTGTCCGCCAGAATCGCGCCCAGGGCGCCGGACATGGTGATGACGGCCACCCGCCGTCCGGCGCTGCGCCCGCGCAACTGCGCCAGGCTGGCAATGGCCGCCATCTGCGCAAAGTCGTCGGCCTGGATCACATTGAGCTGTTCAAACGCGGCGGCATACACACGCCGGTCTCCCGCCAGCGCGCAGGTGTGCGACCTGACGGCCTGCGCCCCCTTTTCGGTCGTGCCGGCCTTGAGCGCAATCAGGACCTTGTCCTGGCGCGCCAGGCTCTGGCAGGCCCGCACAAAGCGCGGACCATCGCGCAACTGCTCGATATACCCCAGCACGATGCCGGTGCCCGGGTCCTGGGCCAGATATTCCAGGTAGCGCGAGAAGTCGATGCAGGCCTCGTTACCCGTGTTGATGAAATGCGAGAAGGCCAGGCCCAGGCGGCGTCCGATGGCATAGACGGCGGCACAGACATTGCCGCTTTGGGTCAGCAGGCTGATGCTGCCCGCGCCTTGCTGCATCGGCGCGGTCTTGAAGACCGAAGCGAAGGCCGTATGCGCCTGCGTATTGAGGTTGGCAAAACCCATGCAATTGGGGCCGGCGATCGCCATGCCGCTTTCGGCCGCGAACGCCTCGAGCGTTTGCTGCAGGCGGGCGCCGGCCTCGCCCGCCTCGGCAAAGCCGGCGGCATACACGATCGCTGCACGCACCCCCCGGGCATGGCAGCGCCGCAACATGGCGGTGACCTCGGACGCGCCGATGGCGAGCACGACAAGATCGACCGGTCCCGGCACGGCCTCGATCTCCGGCCAGCAACGCAGACCGAAGACCTCCTCATACTTCGGATTGACCGGGTAGACCTGCCCGGCATAGCCGAAGCGGGTCAGCAGTTCCAGCGGCAATCCCCCGATGCGGCCGGCATCGGCGCTGGCCCCGATGAGGGCGATCGACTGCGGGTCCAGCAAGGCATCCATGGCGGACCTCATGCCTTGTCTCCCTGGCCGCCCCGGGTGATCGCCTGCGCCAGGCCCCGATCGCGGACCTGACGGAACTCTTCGCTCAGGTGCGACAGCTGATGCGTATCGAAGTGCGCCGACAGCGCCGTGCGCAAGCCCTGCGCGTCGGCGCTGCGATTGAGCGAGCGTTTGATCAGATGCAGGCCGAAGGGCGGCGCCTGGGCAATGCGCGAGGCCAGCGCCAGCGTGGCGGCCTCGAGATCGGCCCGCGGCACCACCCGGTTGACCATGCCGATACGCAGCGCCTCCTGCGCATCCACCTTCTCGCCGGTATACAGCATCTCTTTGGCGCGGCGCAGCCCCATCACCCACGGGTGAATGAGCACCTCGGTCGCCGCTGCCGCCAGGGTGTGGCCGACCGGATCGGAGAAAAAGGCATCTTCGCTGGCCACCACCAGATCGCACATGTTCGCGATCATGAAGCCGCCCGCCACGCAGGCGCCCTGCACCTGTGCGATGGTCGGCTTGGGAAAGTCCCAGATGCGCATGCAGTAGCCGAAGTAGCGTTGCGACTCGTAAGCCCAGCGCTCTTCGACCGTGAAGTCGGCGCGTTTGGCCTGCGCCTCCTTCAGGTCATGTCCGGCCGAAAAATGCGCCCCATGCCCCGCCAGGATCACCACACGCACCTGCCCATCCTCGGCAGCGGCCTGCAAGGCGTGGTCAAGCTCGTCGAGCATTTGCTGGCTTTGGGCATTGCGCGCCGATTCGCGCGCCAGGCTGATGCGGCAGATCGAATCCAGCCGCTCTACGGTGAGGCTGCAGTATTCCATGGTCTCCTCGTTTGGTTTTTTGTACGCCATGGATTGAATTAAGGCAGACGTTTTCCTAAACTACAAAATATTCGTACTTTATTTCCCACAATATGAACAACTCTGGCTCCACAGGGGGCACCCAAAGCATGCGCCGCGCGCTGGAACTGCTGCGCGTGCTGGCCCGTCATCAGGAGGACGGCATCGATCTGCAGGGCGTGATGCGCGAGTCCGGTCTGGAACGCTCGACGGCGCACCGTTTGCTGAGCAGCCTGGTGGAGGAGCAATTCGCCCAGCGCGACGCCGACAGCCGGCGCTATCGCCTGGGCGTCGATGCAATGCAGCTGGGGTTCTCGTCCTTGCGGCGTCCGCCCTTGCTCGACGCGCTGCGACCGTTTGCGCAGAAGCTTGCCCGGCTATCCGGAGACACCGTTTTTCTGGTGGTGCGCCAGGGCGACTACGCCTTGTGCCTGCTGCGTGAAGCCGGCACGTTTCCGGTCAAGGTGTTCACCATCGACCAGGGCGAGCGGCGTCTGCTGGGGGTGGGGGCCGGCGGCCTGGCCTTGATGGCCGCCCTGCCCGACGATGAAGTGCAGGCGCTGCTGGAACGCCATGCGCCCGCCTATGCGCAAGCCGGGCTGAGCGCGAACGCCATCATGAAAGCCTTGCGTCGCACTCGCGAGCAGGGTTACTCGGAAATCGTCGACAGCATCACGCCGGGCGTGTCGGGCGTCGGCGCCGCCTTTGCGGTTTCGGCCCTCACCTCGGTAGCCATCAGTTTCGGCGCGATCAGCAGCCGCCTGGACGCCGACAGGCGGCTCGAAATGGGCTTGCTGTTGCGCCGGGAATGCCAGGCCTGGGCCGCGCAGGCCGGCCTGTGCGGCCCATCCGCCGGCGCGGCCGCCACCTGACCGGGGGTCAGGAGGTCACGCTCAGGTGGTTCTCCACGCCATGGACGCCCGGGCACTGCTCGACACAGCCATGGATGGCCTGGCGGGTGGCGGCATCGGGCACGTCGCCGTCCAGGCGAATCCACCCCTGGCGCGCCTGGACGCTCACGCTGTCAACCGGGTAACCGCTGTGGACAAGCGCCTGGCGCACCTGCGCACCCAGCCCTTCGGCGTCGCCGCGTGGCGAGCCTGCGGCAGGCTCATTGCCTTCGGGGCGCACGCCAGGATAGGCGCCGCCTTCTTCATACTGCGGCCCGTCCGGATGCGGACGTCGGGCGTCGAACCGTTTGGGGCGCGGCGCACCGTAATCGGGCGCCTGCGCGCCCAGTTTGCCGCTGCGGGCCTGATCGGCCTCACGCGTGGCCGGCGGCAAGGTATCGGCGTCGCGCGGCCCGGGCGCAGGCGTGGCTTGAGGCTTGCGGGAAGTATCCATGCTCGGCTCCTTGTGAGAGGAATGGCAGGGCCATCCGATGACTCCGAGCATAGGCGCAGCACGCCAGACCGGGGTAAGCGAACGCTACTTCCTGCTACCCGATCCACCCCAGACCGGGCTTGCCGCCCGGGCAGAAAGCCCTGCTTACGATTGTCCGGCCCGGCGCGGCCGCCTCGCGCAAGCGGGCGGGGGCCGCTATGATGCCCGCAGGATAGGTCTCGCAGGCAGGCCCCGCCGCCCCGTCGCGCCTGCCAGCCCGGCCGGCAGGTTTTTTTCAGCCCTTTTTTCTCTTTTCCGATGAACCGTCTTCCCCTGTTGATCGTGCAAATGGGCAGCCCGCCGCCCGAGCTGGCGGCCCAGGCTGGTGAACAAGCCGACTGGTTCGCCGCAGCGCTGCCCGGCGAAACCCTGCACGTGATACGTGTCCACGATGACCAGCCCCTGCCCCCTGCGCACACTTTCCGCGGCGCCATCCTGAGCGGCTCATGGCAGATGGTCACCGACCGTCTGCCCTGGAGCGAGCGCAGCGCGCGATGGCTGCGCGAATTGCTGCCCACCGGCAAGCCGGTGCTCGGAGTGTGCTACGGCCATCAACTCATGGCCCATGCCCTGGGCGGCGTGGTGGACGATCACCCTGACGGTCCCGAACTGGGCACCCAGAGCATCGAATGCCTGCCCGGGATCGAAGACGACCCCTTGCTGCGCGGCTTGCCACTGCGCTTTCATGCCCACCTCACCCATACCCAGAGCGTGCTGCAGGCGCCGCCCGGCGCGCAGACGCTGGCGCGCTCGGCCCATGATGCGCGGCAGATCCTGCGCTATGGTCCACGCGCCTGGTCCGTGCAATTCCATCCGGAGTTCACGCCCGGGCTGCTGCGCCGCTGCATCGCACGACGCGCGCCGGCCCTGGAGGCCGCCGGGCGCAATGTGCAGGCCCTCTATGATGGCCTGCGCGAAACGCCCGAGTCCGCCAGCCTGCTACGCCGCTTCGCTGCCCTCGCCTGAAGCTGGCGCGCCAACCGGGGCAGGCTACACTGCCCTGCACCGAGACCGTCCGCGCCAGCCCCGATGACCGCCTTTGCTTCGCTGCGTCCCGCCCTGCCGATCCTGACCGGCGCTGCCCTGATGCTCAGCGTGGCCATGGGCCTGCGCCAGAGCATGGGGCTGTTCCTCTCGCCCCTGACCCGCGAGACTGGCCTGTCGGTGGCGGACTTCACGCTCGCAATCTCGATGCAGAACCTGACCTGGGGGCTGCTGCAACCGCTGGCCGGTGCCTGGGCGGCGAGGCTGGGTTTCCGGCGCCTGATGGTGGGCGGCGCCCTGCTCTATGCGGCCGGCCTGCTCTGGCTGGCTCTGGCGCAAAGCCTGCTTGCCGTGCTGGCGAGCGCCGGGCTGCTGATCGGCGCCGCGCTGGCGGCCACGGGGACGGCCGTCGCCCTGGCAGCCGCCTCGCGCCCGGTCTCGCGCACCCAGCGCAGCCTCGCGCTGGGCATGGTCTCCGGCGTCGGTTCGATCGGCACCGTCCTGGCTGCCCCCTTGGGACAGGCGGTGATCCAGGCCTGGGACTGGCGCATCGGCGCCGCCGTGTTTGCCCTGCTCGCCCTGTGCATGGTGCCCGCAGCCTGGATGGCCGGACGCGTCGATCGCTTGCCGCTTCCTGAGCCGATCGCCACGGTCGACCAGGCTGTCAGCAGCAAGCAGGCCCTGGCCAGCGCCTTCAGGAATCTGTCTTTCGTGGTCATGGCGCTGGCTTATTTCGTCTGCGGCATGCAACTGGTCTTCCTGACCACGCACCTGCCCTCCTACCTGGATCTGTGCGGCATGGATCCCATGCTGTCGGCCAAGGCGCTGGCCCTCATCGGTGCCAGCAATGTCCTGGGGAGCCTGTTCTTCGGCTGGGCCGGAGGACACGCCAACAAACAGGTTCTGCTGGGCCTGATCTATCTGCTGCGCTCGGGCGCTTTCATCTGGTATTTCAGCGCGCTGCCCACCCCGGACAGCACGCTCGCCTTCGCGGCCATCATCGGATTTCTGTGGCTGGGCGTAGTGCCACTGGTCTCGGGCTGGGTAGCCGACACCTTTGGCCTGCGATGGCAGGCCATGCTGGCAGGCGTGGCCTTCAGCAGCCACCAGCTGGGCAGCGTGGCCGGTGCGCTGGGCGGAGGCCTGCTCTACGACTGGCTGCATAACTACACCCTGGCCTGGCAGGTCGGCGCAGGCCTGGGCGTGGCCGCCGGCGTAGCCCAGATCCTCAGCGCCCGCTTGCTGCGCCCGCCGCCATCCTGCTGCTTGCATTAAGCAGGATTGACTCATTAATGACGCATAATACGCCTTTATGATTGATATATAAGGCATACGTTCTTGAATGCATGTCTCATTTTTCATGCAAAAACTATATTTTTGTTTTATAAATGAGACATGAAAAAGAAACTCGCCCCCAGTTTCGAAACCACCGAGGCCTTGCTCACGCTGGGCGAGCGGCTGCGCACGGCGCGGCTGCGCCGCGCCGAAACCGAGTCCATGCTGGCCGCCAGGCTGGGGGTGTCGCGCGCCACCATCGGCCGTCTCGAGCGCGGCGATGGCGGCGTCTCGGCGGCCCTGCTGCTGGAGGCCCTGATGCAATACGGCTTCTCGGCCCAGGTATTCGCCCTGGCCGACCCGGACAGCGATGGGGTGGGCAAACGTCTGGATGCCTTGCGCCGCCCTGCCCGCGGACGCCGCCAGGACAGCACGTCACGCATCGACCCCACGCGTCTCTAGCCCACGGAGCGTGCCCCCATGGCAAACCGGCGTCACAAATTCGTTGAAAGCGAGCTCTATGTCTATGTGGACATCGAGGGCGAGGCCGTGCTTTGCGGCGTGCTGACCCTCGACGACCGCGACGAAGAGGCTTTCTTTGCCCAGTTTTCCTATGTCGAATCCTATGTGCAGGATGGACGCGCCTTCCCGCTGGATCCGATCAATCTTCCGTTGATCGACAGCCGCCAGCGCTTTCACACCACCAGCCGCTACCAGACACTGGGCGCGCTGTTCGATGCCGCTCCCGACGCCTGGGGCCGCAACGTCATGCGTCTGGACAGCGGCGGTGCACGCGTGACCGAGGACGAGGTGCTGCTCAAGGGGCGCGGCATGGGCGTGGGAGCCCTGTTCTTCAGCGCCCGCCTGCTGCCGCCCAACCAGCGCAAGACCTACCGCCTGCCCGAGATGCGCGAAGTCGATTCCCTGGCGGGCCTGCTGGCCGACATCGACCAGGGCATCAAGCCCAAGGGGCTGTACCGGGATTTGCTGGGCAGCTCCTGGGACATCGGCGGCGCCCGTCCCAAGACCATCGTGTGCGATGAGCTGGGCGAAATGTGGATCGCCAAATTCCCCCGCCAGGGCGACAGCTATGACCGCCAGCGCGTGGAGTACGCCAACCTCTGCATGGCGCGGGATATCGGCTTGAATGTGCCCCCCATCCGTCTGGCTGAAACGCGGCTGGGCGCGGTGCTTCTCACGCATCGTTTCGATCGCCGCGTGCTGCCCACGCCATCCGGCCAGCCAACCCGGGTGGCGCGCCGCCATTTCCTGAGCGCGGCATCGCTCATCAGCCCCTCGGCCGCCATCGGCAAACGCGAGCTCGATGGCGCGCGCGGCCGGGCAACCTACTCTTATGCACGCCTGGCCGACGTGCTGCGGCGCGTCTCGTCGCATCCCGTGCAGGACCTGCTGGAGCTCTATGCCCGCATGACGCTGAACGTGGCCCTGCACAACACCGACGACCACCTGAAGAACACCGGCTTTCTGAAGGATGCCGCGGGCCCGGCCTATCGTCTGTCCCCCCTGTTCGACGTCGTCACCCAGGAAGGCTCGGCCATGCATTACCTGCATATCGGCGACCAGGGGCGCGCCAGCACTTTCGACAACGTGCTCAGCGAGTACCGGCGCTTCGGCCTGCGCAGCGCGGCGGCTGCCCGGAGCGTGATCGACCGGGTATGCGAAGTCGCCTCGCAGCGGCAACGCTATTACGAGCAGGCCGGCCTGAACCCGACCGAAATCGCGCGGATCGAGGCGGCGCTGTCGGCCTGGCGACAGTGACGCCGCGCGGCTACGACGCACAAGCCGCGCGCCAGCGCTCCAGGAAATGGTCCACCAGGGGGTCGGCGCGCTGCGCCAGCCACACCAGCTCCATCGTGAATGGAATCGTCAGGTCCTGCGCGGGTCGCAAGCAGATCCGGCTGCCCCAGAAATCCGCCAGCGACAAAGGCGCGATGGCGTAGCCCAGGCCGGCGGCCACCAGCCCCAAGGTGGTTTGCGTATCGGCCGCGCCCAGACGCCATTGACCCGGGTCAATGCCCGCGGCCGAACAGGCTTGCTGGACTTTGTCATAGTGCACCGGCGAGCGCTCGCGCGGCGACATCAGCAGAGGCTGGCCGCGCAGATCACGCAGATATAGCGCCTCGCGCTGACGCGCCTGCGGCCAATGCGGCGGCATGGCCACGCCCATCCGATCTTCCCGCAAGGTCAGCCCGCAAAAGGCGGTGTCGAACGGCGAGCGCCAGGCAACGATGCCCAGGTCGAGCTCATGGCGACGCAGGCGTTGCAGTTGCTCGGCGGCATAGAGCGATTCAACCTGAACCTGCACGCCGGGCGCGCTGTCCGGCAAGGGGCGCAAGGCAGCCGCCAGCGCAGGCAGGTCGCTGTAGCCCGGCATGACCCCGATACGCAGAACGCCCGCCAGCCCCAGCTCCGCCTGGCGCAACTGTTCGCCCAGACGATCGGCCTCTCCCAGCAGCGCGCGGGCGTGGGCCTGCAACGCCATGCCCGCCCGGGTCGGCGCCACCCCACGCGGCAGACGCGTGAACAGACTCACGCCCAGCTGGGCCTCCAGTGCCGCCATCTGCCGCGAGAGCGCCGGCTGCGCGATATGCAAGGCCCGGGCCGCCTCGGCGATGCTGCCATGACGGCATACCCCCAGGAAATAACGCAGTTGCTTCAGCTCCATGAGCATGCCTCTTGCTATGCTGCAAAAGCATATTGTGTATCGGAAACCGGTATTTGTGCGCGCCGCCCGCCACGCCTAGCATCAGGATGCAGCACCTACCACAAGAAGACACCTGGAGACACCATGCCTGACGCCAAGCCCTCGACCGCCCGCCTTCGCCGTCGCCCCGCTATAACCTCCCAGCATAGAGCGGCGCGCAACGGCGACCTGGCGACCTATTTCACCGAACTGGATTTCGACCGCCCCGGCAAACAGGTGGGTTTCGTGTACTTTCCGCACTCTCCCCACGAGGATGCCTGGGGCACGGTGCGCGTGCCGGTCGCGGTGATCGGCGATGGCGACGGCCCGACCGTTTTGCTCGAGGGCGGCAACCATGGCGACGAGTACGAAGGCCCCATCGTGCTCGGCGAGCTGATCCGCGAGCTGCAACCGCAAGCCGTGCGCGGCCGGCTGATCATCATTCCGGCGATCAATGCGCCGGCCGTGAACGCCGGCCGGCGCACGTCTCCGGTCGACGGCAAGAACATGAACCGGGTCTTCCCGGGCGATCACGCCGGCACCCTGACCGAACAGGTGGCCGCCTTCGTCAATGACGCCCTTATCCCGCGCGCGGATGCCTTGCTCAGCCTGCACTCGGGCGGCTCGTCGCTGGACATCGTGCCCAGCACCATCGTCATGCCCAGCCCCGATCCGGCCCAGTTCGAACAGTGCCTGGCCGCTGCCCGGGCTTTCGATGCGCCGCTGTGCGTGGTGATGGATACGCTGGGCGACCGCCGCCTGTGCGTGACGGCCGCCATGGCGGCCGGCCTGGTCTGCGTCAGCACGGAAATGGCCGGGCGCGGCGTGGTCAGCCCGGCCGCGCTGCGGCTGTGCCGGGCAGGCACGCTGCGGACCCTGCGGCTTTGGGGGCTGCTGGCCGACGAGCCCGAAGCCGCCGAGCCGCCGCCTCTGAAGTACCACAGCCTGGATGGCGCACGCGCCTATGTCATCGCCAGCGACGCCGGCGTGTTCGAACCGGCTGTCGAGCTGGGCCAGCCCCTGGCCCGCGGAGAGGTTGCCGGACGCATTCATTTCCTGTCCGATCCGGGCCGAGCGCCGCAGGTCCTGCACGCAGGCGCAACCGGCGTGGTGTACGCCCTGCGTCAGTTCGGGCGGGTCGAGCCCGGCAACACCTGCATGGTGGTGGCCGGCGCCGCCCCCGGACAGCCGGGCTGAGCGGGGGCCGGGCATGACACACCCCGATAACCGCCTGCCCGCCACCCCGCGTCGCGCCGTGGTCGCCGCCACCGTGGGCTGCATGCTGGAGTGGTACGACTTCGCGCTCTATGGCTACTTCTCGGTCTTGCTGGCACGCCTGTTCTTTCCCGCCGAGTCGGAGTGGGTATCGCTGCTCTTGGCCGTCGCAACCTTCGGCGTGGGCTTTGCCATGCGCCCCGTGGGCGCGCTGGTGCTGGGCACGGCCGCCGACCGCCTGGGACGGCGCGTGGCGCTGAACTGGGCCATCTCCAGCATGGTGCTGGGCACGGCCATCATCACCTTCGCGCCCACCTATGCCAGCATCGGCCTGTGGGCCCCCGCCCTGATCGTGCTGGCCCGCCTGATCCAGGGCTTCTCGGCCGGCGGGGAAATGGGCACCGCCGTGGCCTTTCTGCTGGAGTACGCACCGCCCGGACGGCGCATGCTCTACGCCAGCCTGCAACAGATGACGCAGCTGCTGGCGCTGCTGCTGGGCTCGCTGGTCGGCGCCGCCGTCAACGGCTGGCTGTCGCCCGAAGACCTGGCTGCCTGGGGCTGGCGCCTGCCGTTCGCCCTGGGGCTGCTGATCGGCCCGGTCGGCTGGTATATCCGCCGCCATACCGCCGAGCCGCCCGCTTTCGTCGAAGACCAGCGCCAGTCCGCCGGCCAGCCCAAGGCCTCGCCCTGGCAGGCGCTGCGCGACTATCCGCGCCAGACCCTGGCAGGCTTCTGCATCACGATCCTCTGGACGGTCGGCACATACTTCTTCCTGGTCTACATGCCCACCTACGCCACCCGTGAGCTGGGTCTGCCCGGCACGGCCTCCCTGTTGAGCAACTCGGCAGCACTGGTAACGGCCATCTGCCTGCTGCCGCTGTTCTCGATGGCAGCCGATCGCCACGGCCCGCGCCTGCTGCTGAAAGCCTCGGCCATTCTGATGCTGCTGATCTGCTACCCCTTGATGCGCTGGCTGGCCGAAGCGCCCACAGTGGCCACGCTGGTGGCCGTGCAATGCCTGCTGGCGGCGGTGCTTGCCGCCTTCACCGGCCCGGCCTGCGGCGCGCTGGCCACCCTGTTCCCGCCGCGCATCCGTTGCACCGGCGTGTCCATCGCCTATAACTTTGCCGTCACGCTCTTTGGCGGTTTCGCCTCTTTCATCGCCACCTGGCTCATCGGCATGACAGGAAGCCCCCTCGCCCCCATCGGCTACGTGGCGTTTGCCGCACTGGCCGCGGTGGCAGGCGCCTTCCTGCTGCCCAACCCCCACGTTTCCACGAACGCAAAACCATCATGACGTTGCACCTCATTACGCCTACCATCGACTCGACCGCCCTGTCCCGCGAGTACGGCCTGGACATTCACCTCAAGCTGGAAAACACCCAGCCCTGCGGTTCGTTCAAGCTGCGCGGCATCGGTCACGCCTGCCAGACCCTGCACCGCCAGGGCGCCAGGCGCTTCCTGTCGTCGTCCGGCGGCAATGCCGGTTACGCGGTGGCCTATGCCGGCCGCAAGCTGGGCCTGCCGGTCACCGTCGTGGTGCCCGAGACCACCAGCGAGCGCGCCAAGACGCTCATACGCAGCGAAGATGCCGAGGTCATCGTGCACGGCGCCACCTGGCAGGAGTGCAACGCCCATGCCCAGTCGCTGCGCGACGCCACGACCGCCTTCATTCATCCCTTTGACGACCTGCTGCTCTGGGAAGGACATGCCAGCATGATCGACGAGCTGGCCACCCAGGGCCCCAGGCCGGATGTGGTGGTGTGTTCGGTGGGCGGCGGCGGCCTGCTGGCCGGCGTGGCCCAGGGATTGCAACGCAACGGCTGGCAGGACGTCGGCATACTTGCGGTGGAGACAGCCGGGGCCGCCTCCCTGGCGGCGGCCCTCAAGCAGGGCGCTCCGGTCGCCTTGCCCGCGATCGGCAGCATCGCCACCTCGCTTGGCGCGCGTCAGGTCTGCCAGCGCGCCTTCGAGGTCGCCAGCGGGCCGACCCTGCGGTCACACGTGCTCAGCGACGCCAGCGCGGTCGACGGCTGCGCCACCCTGTTGCAAGCCCATCGCCTGCTCACCGAACCCGCTTGCGGGGCCAGCATCGCCGCCCTGGCCGAAGTACGCCGCTATTTCCCCCAGGCCAGGCGCGCCGTGGCCATCGTTTGCGGCGGCGTGGGGATCACCGTGGAACAGATGCAACAGTGGCAGGCGACGCTTCCCCGCTGAAAAGGAAAATAAGGGGACAAAAGCTTGCGTCTGATCAAAAGAGGGGACTTTTCTTATTTCTTCGAGGAATATGCTTATAGCCTTGATGGCTAAAATTGGGATATAAGCTGGACCGCCCCGCCATGGGCAGCCAGCACATGGAGGGTTTCCCAATGAAAAAGCAATCCGCAAGGCCCCGGGCACGCCGGGTGTTCGGTTGGACGGTGGTGGTGGTCGCGCTGGGCGCGGCCGGCGCCATCGGCGGCGCCCAATGGCTTACCAGCCTGCGTGGCACCGAAACGGCGGCCATGCCGCAGACGCCGGATGCCGGCATGATCGAGCGCGGCGCCTACATCGCCCGCACCGGCGACTGCGTCGCCTGTCACACCGTCCCCGGCGGCGCACCGTTCGCCGGCGGACTGGCCATGCAGACACCGGTCGGCGCCATTTTCTCGACCAACATCACCCCGGACCCCGAGACCGGCATCGGCGACTACAGCTACGCCGACTTCGCCCGGGCGGTCAAGCACGGCGTGCGCAAAGATGGCACGGCCCTCTATCCGGCCATGCCCTACCCCTCCTACGCCATCATGCCCGAGGCCGACATGCAGGCGCTCTACGCCTGGTTCATGGCCGAGGTCAAGCCCGTCAAGCAGGCCAATGCACCGGCCGATATTCCCTGGCCCCTGAACATGCGCTGGCCACTGGCCTGGTGGCAGCTCGCATTCGCCCCGGCGCGCGATTTCGTGCCGCCCGAAGCGGCCGACGCCCGCATCGCCCGTGGCGCCTATCTGGTCGAAGGACCGGGTCACTGCGGGGCCTGCCACACGCCTCGCGGCGTGGCCTACGAGGAGAAGGCGCTCTCGCTGGCCGATGGCGACAGCTACCTGAGCGGTGCCGTCATCGACGGCTGGCGCGCCAAGAGCCTGCGCGGCGAGGCCCAGGGCCTGCAATCCTGGACCGAAGAAGAGCTGGTGGACTTCTTCCGCACCGGCCGCACGGACAAGGTCGCCGTCTTCGGCGCCATGGCCGATGTGGTCGAGCACAGCACGCAACACTTCACCCAGGACGACCTGCAGGCCATGGCGGCCTACCTGAAGCAACTGCCGCCCGCGCCGGGCAAGCTGTTGACCTTCCCGCCCAAGACCGACACCACCACGGCAGCGCTGCTTGACGGCCGCTACGACACCCGGGGCGCGGTGCTTTACATGGAGTACTGCGTAGTCTGTCACCAGGCGGACGGCAAGGGCATTCCACGCATCTTCCCGGCGCTGGAAGGCAACTCGGCCATCTTTGCCCAGAACCCGCAATCGGTGATCCAGATCACCCTCGAAGGCGGGCGCATGCCGGCCAACTCGGTCGACGTCATGAACTTCGCCATGCCGGGCTTCCGTCACCTGAGCGATGAAGACATCACCGCAGTGATCAGCTTCATCCGCAGCGGCTGGACCAACCAGGCCCCTGCCATCCAGGCCAGCGACGTCACGCACATCCGCGAGTTCCTGGCCAATAAAACGCCCAATGTGGGAGGTCAACATGAATAAGCTTGCCTGTGCACTGGCCACCGCCTTCGCCCTGCTGGCCGGCCCTGCCGGCGCGCAGAACGAGCCGGGGCAACAGCAGAAATACACCGTGCTCGACAAGGACGGCAAGCGCCTGCCCGACTACGTCATCCCCGATGACACGGAAATCGCCAAAGCGCCCAACGCCGAGCAGATCCGGCTGGGCCAGCGCCTGCTCAACGACACCGCGCGCCTGCTGCCCAACAACGTGGGGGCAGCCATGAACTGCAACAGCTGCCACGTCCAGCAAGGCAAAAAGCCGATGGGCGCGCCCTACATCAACACCTTCAACTCCTTCCCGCAGTACAACCCGCGGGCCAACCGCGAAGTCACGCTGCAGGAACGCATCAACGGCTGTTTCCAGCGCTCCATGAACGGCAAGCCGCTGGACAAGGAGTCCGCCGAGATGGAGGCCATGATCGCCTACATGAAGTGGCTGGCCCAGGACGTGCCGCATGGGGCTCAGGTGCAGATCAAGAACACCTGGCCGCTGGACACCAAGCTGGTGCCCGACGCCGAGCGCGGCCGCGGCCTGTATGCGCTGCAATGCGCCTCCTGCCACGGGGCCAATGGCGAGGGCCGCCGCAATGCCTCAGGCGAGATCGCCTTCCCGCCGCTGTGGGGCGACGAGTCCTTCAATATCGGCGCCGGGCTGGCACGTACCTACAAGGCGGCCGCCTTCATCCGCAACAACATGCCGATGGGTGTGTCCACGCATGGCGACTGGGGTGAAGGCCAGGGCGTGCTGACCGACCAGGACGCCGTGGACATCGCCGAGTTCTTCACCCACATGCCGCGCCCGGATTTCCCCGGCAAGGTGAATGACTGGCCGCAGGGCAAGAAGCCCAAGGACGCTCGCTACTGAGCGTACCGCCCCAGGGGCCCGCGGCCTGGCCCCGGCATATCGCCGGGGCCAGGCTTTTTCCGCCTGGCGATACTTTGGTATCGTTGCGCCACACCAAAGAAAATACGGGTAATCCCTAGTTTTTTCTGGCAGGATTGCGCTGCCGACCTTATAATTCAGCCACTTTCAATTCCTTTTTTCCGAGATCAACGTGGACAACGACGAAAGTAGTCGACCTCCGGCTGCTC
Organism: Bordetella trematum; assembly: GCF_900078335.1. Classification (GTDB taxonomy): domain Bacteria; phylum Pseudomonadota; class Gammaproteobacteria; order Burkholderiales; family Burkholderiaceae_B; genus Bordetella; species Bordetella trematum. Next base: position 96,863 of record NZ_FKBR01000006.1, on the reverse strand, counting down.
GCGGTATCGGATACTAGGATAGGCAGATTCTCCTCTCTGCCATCCTGTGTCTGATACAGGATGGCGCTCGGCTTGTTACCGCCCGCCGCGGCAACAGGCATCTTGCTTGCTCCCTCCCTTCCGGCTTTGCCCTTTTCGGCCATGGCCGGCGCGCGCGCCTCAGCATCCGCAACGACCTCCCCTCACAAGGAGACGATCATGCGTTTCGCCGCAAACCGCCTGTGCGACCTCACCCTGCACGCCCCTGCAGAAGTGCTCAACGCGCTGCGCAAGCAACTTTATTTCGACCTGCAGGACGACAGCGTGCGCGTCGCCGCCGTCAAGCTGCGCCGGCCCGATGAGCAGGGCCATGCCGCCATGACGCTGCGCCTGCGCTATCCGGCCGGCGAGCAGTCCTCGGTGTCGGCCCTGGCGTTGCGCCTGGGCGCCAGCGCCGGGCGCGTGCAATGTGTCTATCACAGAGCCGCCGCACAATAAGGAGCTCAGGCCATGAAAGATCCACTCAAGATCCTGTGGCTGTTCCGTCTGAGCGTGGTCGCCGCCATCTGGCTGGTGGCCTTGCTCATCTTCCTGCTCGGCCGCCTGCATGGCGGCTGAGCCTGCCCGCCCTGCAACAAGCTGTCCATGAAGAATTTCGAAAACATCCAATGGCTGCCGCTGGCCAACACCATGCTCAACCTGCTGATCGCCTTCGCCCTGGGCTCGCTGATCGGCTTTGAACGTCAGGTGCGCCAGCGCACCGCCGGGCTGCGCACCAACGTGCTGGTGGCCGTCGGCTCGGCCATCTTTGTCGATCTGGCGTTTCGCATCGGCGGCGCCGACGGCGGCGCGCGCGTGATTTCCTATGTCGTGTCAGGCGTGGGCTTCCTGGGCGCCGGCGCCATCATGCGCGAAGGCGGCAGCATCCGAGGCCTGAACACCGCCGCCACGCTGTGGGGATCGGCAGCCATCGGCGCCTGCGCCGGCGCCTCGATGATGATCGAGGCGACCATCGCGGCCTGTTTCGTGCTTGCGGCCAACACCCTGCTGCGCCCGGTGGTCAGCTACGTCAACCGCCAGCCGGTCGAGCCGCACGAGACCGAGGTCAGCACCGTCATCCACCTGATCGCCAGCGCCGGCAATCAGCAGCAGGCCCTGGCCCGCCTGGAAGAAGTCCTGGAGGCCGAACAGCTGCCGTTGTCGGAACTGCGCATCGATCAGTTTGGCGAAAACGATGTGGAGATCGAAGCGACCCTCGCCGAGGCCTCCATCCAGGACAAGGATCTGGATCGCGTGGCCAGCACCCTGGCCGCCTCGCCCGCCATCCGTCAGGCATTCTGGTCGGCCAATACCGTCTGACGCCGGCGCAGCTAGGCGCTCAGCAGCAGCACGCCGGCATGCAGGGCCAGGCCGATCAGGCCGCCGACCAGCGTGCCGTTAAACCGCACGTACTGCAGGTCCCGGCCGACCGCCAGCTCCAGTTCCTGTACCAGATGGCGTTCGTCCCACTGTTTGACGGTGCGGGAGATATGCGCCGTCACGCCGTGGCGCAGGCGGCCGCTCAGGCGGCGTGCGGCCCCCAGGATATGGGCATTGAGCGCGGCACGCAGGCGTTCGTCGCGCCGCAGGCGCTGCGCCAGGCTGCCCAGCGCGGTTTCCAGGTGGCGGGCCAGCACAGAGTCCTCGCGCTGGAGGTCACGCCGCAGCAGGCCCTGCACGTCCTCCCAGAGCTGCTGCACATAGCGCTGCACCTGCGGGTCGGCCAGCCAGCGGGCCTTGAGCGCCTGCACTGTCTCGCCGACCTCGGGATCGGCGCGCAGGCGCTCGATGTAGGCCATGACCCAGGCCTCGTAGTCGCGCCGCACCGGGTGATCGGGTTGGCCCAGCACCTCACGCAGTTCGTCGATCAGCGCGCGCGCCAGGCGGTCGGCAAGATTGCCCGCCATATTGTCAACCGAGGCCACCAGATCCACGGTGGCGATGATGCGCGGCCACTCCTTGCGCGCAAAGCGCAGCAGCAGCGCCGAGGCGCGCGCCTTGACATCCTCCTGGCCCAGATAGCCGGCCAGCCGCTCCAGGGCCGCGTTGAGCAGATCCTGGTGACGGCCGTCGCGGGTCAGCAGCGCCAGCACGTCGCCGGCAGTGCGCGCAGCATCCCAGCGTTGCAGGGCATCATCGAGAAACTGACGAATGGCCCCGCGCACAGCCGTCTCATCGAGCAGATCAATGGCCTGCACGGCCAGTTGGCGCGTCTCCTGGGCCAGCGCCCGGGCCTGGGCGGGCTGCGCCAGCCAGCGCGCCAACCGCCCGGCCGGGTTGAACACGCGCAAGCGCTCCAGCAGGCTGTCGGGATCGAGAAAGTGATCGCGAACGAACGCCGCCAGGTTGTCGCCGATGCGGTCCTTGCTGTTGGGAATGATGGCGGTATGCGGGATCGGCAGCCCCAGCGGACGCCGGAACAAGGCCACCACCGCGAACCAGTCGGCCAGCGCCCCGACGGTGGCGGCCTCGCAGAAGGCCCGCAGCCAGGCCCAGCCTCCCTGCCCGCCCATCGCATGGCTGAGCACGAAGCCCGCCAGCATCAGCAGCAGCAATGCCAGCGCCCAGCGTTTCATGCGCCGCAATTGCGCAGCGCGCGGATCGGCGGGGTCGATGGGCGTGAACGGCATCATGGGCGAGACGGCCTCAGAGCGCGAAATCCACCACGGTCTGGCGCTGGCAGCCCAGCCCGGCCACCCCCAGCGTCATGACATCGCCCGGGCGCAGGAAGACCGGCGGCTGCTTGCCCAGCCCGACACCGGGCGGCGTGCCGGTGATGATGACGTCGCCCGGCAGCAGCGTCATGAAACGACTGACGTAGCTGACAATGGTCCTCACGTCGAAAATCATGGTGCGCGTGTTGCCGGTCTGCATGCGCCGGCCATTGACGTCCAGCCACAGATCCAGCGCCTGCACGTCGTCGATCTCCTCGCGCGTGACCAGCCAGGGGCCGATGGGGCCGAAGGTGTCGCAACCCTTGCCTTTGTCCCAGGTGCCGCCGCGATCCATCTGGAACTCGCGCTCGCTGACATCGTTGACCACGCAATAGCCGGCCACGTGATCCAGCGCCGCCTCGGTTTCGACGTAGCGCGCCCGCTCGCCGATCACGATGCCCAGCTCGACCTCCCAGTCGCAACGGGTCGATCCTTGCGGCAGCATCACGTCATCGTCCGGGCCCTGGATGCAGGAGGTGGCCTTCATGAAGATCACCGGTTCCTGGGGCACTGCCGCTCCCACTTCGGCTGCGTGATCGAAATAATTCAGGCCGATCGCCACCAGCTTGCCGACCTGCGCCACCGGACAACCGAGCCGGGGCTGGCCCGCGACCACCGGCAGGCTGGCAGGATCCAGGCCCGCCAGTTGCGCAAGCGCCGCGCGTCCCAGCTGGGCCGGCCCCACGTCGGGCCAGACCCCGGAAAGGTCGCGGATCACGCCCGCGGCGTCCAGCAGGCCCGGTTTTTCCTCGCCCGAGGGGCCATATCGCAGCAATTTCATTGCCTGTGCTTCCTTGTCTGTCTCAGGATCCGGCGTCCGGCGGGATGCCGGACGTATCGGGGTCCAGCTGCCACCACTGCGGCAGCAGCCGTCGGACCTTGCTCCAATGATAGCGGTCGTCGATCAGATGCACACAGCCCTGGTCGGCCTCATCGCGAATCACCCGCCCGGCCGCCTGCACCACCTTGCGCAGGCCCGGGAAAAGATAGATATGTTCGTAGGCAGCCTCGGCGCCGATGCGCTGCGCCATCAGGCGGCGCATGGCCTCGTTGCGCGGATTGACCTGCGGCAGGCCCAGTGTGGCAATGAAGGCCCCGATCAGGCGTCGCCCGGGCAGGTCCACCCCCTCGGAGAACGCCCCGCCCAGCACCGCGAATCCCACCCCCGCGCCGGCCTCGGCAAAGCGATCCAGGAAAGCGGCGCGCGCCGCCTCGTCCATCGCCGGCGTCTGGCGCCACAGCGGAATCTGCGGGTGATGCCGCGCCACCCAGTCGGCGACCTGCTCCAGATAGGCGAAGCTGCTGAGAAAGGCCAGGTAATTGCCTGGCTGCTCGCCGTACTGACGCGCAATGATGGCGCCAATGGGCGCGACCGACGCCTGGCGGTGCCGGTAGCGGGTGCTGACCTGTCCGGCGATGCGCACCCGCAGCTGCTCGGGCGAAAACGGCGCGGCGACCTGCAGCGTGCGGGTGGCCGGCGGCAGCCCCAGCGTGTCACGGTAGAACGGCGCCGGACTGAGCGTGCCGGAGAACAGCACCGAAGCATGCGCGGCCGCATGCCGTGCCGCCAGAAAGCTGGCCGGCACGACGTTGTGCAAGCCCAGCTGCTGGTCCTTGTCGTCGCATTGCAATTCGATCAGGCTGTGCGGGCCATGCACTTCGGCCAGCCGCGTCCAGCGCAAGGCCTCGAAGTAAAAGCTCAGCCAGGCGGCCTGCGTCGCCGGCGGCGTGCCGCCCAGGGCCTGGTGCTCAGCCACCTCGCTCACCAGTTTCTGCAACGCAGCCAGCACGCCCGGCGGCGCGGCATCGAGCACGGCATAGCCGCCCTGCTGCTTGCCCGCCATCGCGCGCCAGGCCCGGCGCACGCTGTCCAGCGGCCGGCGCAAGGGCTTGGGTGCGCCCTGCCAGGCCTCTTCCAGCGCCCGCCTGCTCAGGCTGGCGCTGTACATGGCGCGGGCGCGCTCGACCAGGTTGTGGGCCTCGTCGACCAGCACGGCCACGCGCCACTGTCCGGCCTGCGCCAGCTGATAGAGCAAGGCCGTCGCATCGTAGTAATAGTTGTAATCTCCGACCACCACATCGGCCCAGCGCAACATTTCCTGGTTGAAGAAATACGGGCAGATGCCATGGGCCGCCGCCACGGGCGCCAGGGCGGCCTGCGAAAAATCTCCTTGCGCTTCCAGGGTGTCGCGGGCCTGCGGCAGGCGGTCGTAGAAACCGCAAGCCAGCGGGCAGGATTCCCCATGGCAGGCCTTGTCGGGGTGCAGGCAGGCCTGTTCGCGCGCCCGCAATTCGGTCACGCGCAGATCGGCGCCCAGGGCCAGACGCTCCAGCGCATGCAGCGCCAGGGCCCTGCCCGGCGCCTTGGCGGCCAGGAAATAGACCTTGTCCAGCCCTTGCGCCGCACAGGCCTTGAGCGCCGGAAACAGGCTGCCCAGGGTTTTGCCTATGCCGGTAGGCGCCTGCGCCAGCAGCGCCTGGCGATCGCGCACGGTGCGAAAAATGGCCACCGCCAGACTGCGCTGGCCGGCACGCAAGGCCCCGAAGGGGAAGGCCATCGCCGCCAGGGCGTGATCCCGCCGGCGGCGATGGGCCGCCTGGCGTTGGGCCCAGGCGAGATAGGCGTCGCACAAGCCAGCGAAATGCGCCGCCAGCGCCTGCGCCTCGCCCTCCTCGGCCAGCACGGTCTCGGCCAGGGTGTCGACCTCGACATACACCAGGGCTAGCGTAAGCCGTTGCAGGCCGCGCGCCTGGCACAACAGATGCCCATAGACCAGCAGCTGGGCCCGGTGCAGTGCGCGCTGATTGTCGCCCATGGCCTGCAGACGCCCGCGGTAGGTCTTGATCTCCTCAAGCTGGCGGGCCTGCGCGTCGTAGCCATCGGCGCGCCCGCGCACCGTCAGCGCGCCATGCTCGCCCGACAGCGGAATCTCGCTCTCGTAGTCGGAGCCGCGCCGCTCGGCCACGGCTGTGTGCCCGGCCATGCCCTCCTGGGCGCTGGGCGACGGCGTGAAGCGCAAGTCCAGGTCGCCGCGGCGGGCCGCGAACTCGCACAGGCTGCGCACGGCCACGCTCAGGCGCATGCGTCGTCCCAGGCGATATGGCACACCTGCACCGCCACCCCTCGGGCCAGGCAATGCTGCAGCCAGCCGATCTGGTTATCCTGCAGCCGGTCGCCCGGACCCTTCACCTCGATCAGCTCGTAACGGCGCTGCTGCGGCCAGAAACGGATCAGATCGGGCAGCCCGCTGCGGTAGGTCGGTACGTCCTGGAGCAGGCGTTCGAACAGGCTGCGCAGATCGGCCGGGGCCATGCAGTCCAGGGCCAGCGCCAGCAGATCCGGCGTGAGGATATCCCAGGCCACAAACGGCGATTGCAGGCCTTGCTTGGCCACGTAGCGATCTTCGATGGTGGCGCGATAGCGCCCGTCATCCAGCTGGCCCAGGCAGCCGTCAAACAGCGCCTGTCGCCGTCGCGCGAAATCGGGCGAAGCCAGATCGGCCGGTCCGCGCTGGAAGGGATGAAAAAAGGCCCCGGGCAAAGGTGCAAACACGGCATCCCAGCACAACAGGCCGAACAGACTGTTGACGAGCGCATTCTCGACATAGCACACGACTGCCCCCGGCTCGGCCAGCGCCTGGCGCGCGACGTCCTCGACGCGACGATCCTGCGGCGTACGCGGCAGCTGCAGCCTGACGAGCGGAATGGCTGGCCCCTGCACCGGGGTCGGCCGCGCCAGACCGAGCTGGCGGCACAGCCGCGGCAGCATGCGCGCCAGCCGCTGGGCTTCGCTGTCGTCTTCGGGCCGGGCCTGCGCCTGACGAGCCAGGGCGTACGCCTGCTCGAAGGCGCCCTGACGCTCAAGCACGCGCAAGCGCCGGTGGCGTGCGCCCCGGTAGGCCGAGGCGGCATAGGCGCGTTGCGCCGCCGCCCAGTCGGCCACCCGTTCGCTGGCCTGCCCCAGGCGCAGCAACAGCTTGGCGCGTCGCATGGCCAGCCAGGGATGCGCCGGCGCGTAGTCCAGCACGGCATCGAGCAACGCCGGTGTCGGGCCGGCCGTCTCCAGTTGCTCGCGCCACAGATGCAGCTGCAGGTACTGGTCGACGTCGGCGCGGGTCTGGAAGGCGCGAGAGGCGGCGTCCAGCGGCACGCGCTCATACTGGAACACGCCGATGTCGGCCAGCAGCTGCTCATCCCATTGCTGGCGCAGATTGCCGAAGAACATCAGCCGCAGGCGGTCGCACAGCGCCTGGACGTCGACCTTCCAGACCTGCTCGCCCGCCTGGGGCCGCCACTGGCGATGATGGCGCGGCTGGGGGTGGGCCTGGAGCAATTGCTCGCGCATCGCATCCTTGCGCAGGCGCGCGTCGGCCAGCGCGGCCAGCTCGGCCTTGGTATAGAGCCTGAGCAGCGCCTCGACATCGAGCAAGGGATCGGGGCTGAGCCAGCCCAGGGCCAGCAGCGGCTCGGCCGCCTGCTGCACGTCGCCGATCTCCTCATAGCGCAGCCGGTCACTGCGAAACAGCTCGCCCTTGCGCCCCAGAAGACGCACCAGCAAGGCCCGCGACGCCTCGGGCAGACCCGCGAAGGCATCAAGAAAGGCCTGTTCCGTGTCGTCGAACAGATCGCCATAGCGCGCGGCAAGCCAGTCCAGGGCGCGCTGGAAGTTGTGCAGGTAGTACAGGGGATGTGGCGGCAACATCGGCGCGGGCGGCAAGGCTAGGCACTGGATGGATATACAGACGAATCATACCAGCCGCACAAACGAAACGGCCCGCGCCTGGCCACTGACCGGGCGCGGGCCACAGACCGGCAACCGCCGCTACAGCAGGGAAGAACGGGCGTTACGGGCCCAAGGCTGGGCCTGGGCGCCGTCGGCCCAGTTGGACTCGGTCTGTTCGTCGGCCCGAGGCAGCGGGTTGGCCGCGGCCTCGTTCATGCCGGCTGCCGTCTTGACCGGCAGCTTCGGGGGGAAGTTGGGCACCACGACCGGGCTGGTCGGTGGCAGCAACTTCGCGTTGATGCTCACGCCCCGGACCGCATCGTCCGGCGCATCGCCGGCAAATGATGCGGAATCGTGGCCGCAAGCCACTGGACGATCGCTACGCGTACTCATGATTGCTCCTGTTCATGGGCGCCCGAGGGCGCCTGCCAATCGGAACTGACGGGGTTGTTTTGTCTCGGTTTTGTACGAAACGCCTCCAGCATGGCCTTTCGGGCCGACTTTGGCAATGCTGGAAGACACCAGCCAGGCCCTAGGCGGCCGCCAGCAGCGCGCACATCATCTCGATGTGCCCGGCGCGCCATTCCGGCTCGCGGGCGCGCTGCGGGTCCCCGGTGATCATGGCGACCATGAGGGCATGCACCACCGGAGAGAGCAAGAGCCAGGAATGGCGCGCCGCCCGGTTTGCGCACAGGCCCCGGGCCGCAGCCAGCTCGATCAGGCGCGCCAGCGCCACGCGCTCGAGCTGGGCGTCGCTGCGCCAGCGCTCCATGACCTCCGGCACCCGCCACCCTTCGGCCATCAGCAGGCGGAAGGTGGTCATCACGGCCGGCTGCGACAAGGCCTCATACAGACAGTCCACGAATCGACAGGAGAGCTCGCGCAGGCTGCACACGCCATCGAGCATGGCCTCGGGGTCGATGGGTGTGGGCTTGAGCCACAGTTCCAGCAGCGCCGCCAGCATGTCTTCCTTGCTGGCGAAATGCGCGTAAAGCCCTCCCTTGGACAAGCCCGCCCGGGCGGCAATATCGTCCATGCGGGTGGCGCCGTAGCCGCGCGCCGAAAATTCCACCAGGGCGGCGTCCAGGATCTCCTGCACCCGGCGCTCCGGCGGCAGCCGACGACGGCTCGGCGCATCTTGGGAAACGACAGTGTTCATGAGACGATCCTTAGGTATTGCCGAAACCCCATTAAATACCGACTGGTCGGTCGTTAGTTTGATTAAGCGCAAGTCCAAGGCCGTCCATCTATCCCAAAATAGAAAAAAGAGATCAGATTTTCCTGATATCGTTCAGGAATAAGCCTTTAAAACCAGAGTACGGCCCTTTTTTCGGTGAGGAATCGATGAGCAATGGCAGGACGATGCCGCTGGATCAGGCGGCTCAAGCCCTGGATAGCGCCGCGACGGCGGCAATGGCACGCTGGACCGGGTCGTTATCGCCCGCCGCAGGCCTGCTGGCCTGGACCGATTGGGCCAGCCATCTGGCCAACGCCCCCGGCAAGCGCCTCGCGCTGGCCGATCTGGCCTGGCGCCAGGCCGGCGAGCTGGCCCGCTATCTGGCTGAGAGCTGCAGCGGCGATGCCTGCCCCTGCATCGAAACCCAGGATCGCCGCTTCTCCGACCCCGCCTGGCAGCACTGGCCTTTCAATTTCTATCACCAGCAATTCCTTCTCACCCAGCAATGGTGGGAAGCCGCCACCCGCGATGTGCCGGGGGTCGCGCCGCACCACGCCCAGGTCACCGCCTTTGCCGCCCGGCAATGGCTGGACATGTTTTCGCCGGGCAACCTGCTGGCGACCAACCCCGTGGTGCTGCGCCAGACCTGGGAAGAAGGCGGCGCCAACCTGCTGCGCGGCGCACGCCACGCCATCGAGGACGGGCTGCGCGAACTCAGCGGCCGCCCTCCCGCCGGGGCCGAGCATTTCCGCCCTGGGCATGAAGTGGCCGCAACACCGGGCAAGGTGGTGTACCGAAACGCCCTGATGGAGCTGCTGCAGTACGCCCCGGCCGGCGACACCGTCCATCCCGAGCCGGTGCTGATCGTGCCGGCCTGGATCATGAAGTACTACATCCTGGACCTGTCCGCCCACAACTCCCTGATCGGCTACCTGGTCAGCCAGGGGTTCACGGTGTTCTGCATTTCGTGGAAAAACCCCGGCGTGGCCGAGCGGGATCTGGGCATGGACGACTACCTGAATGACGGCATCGGCGCCGCGCTGGCGGCCATCGGGGCCATCGTGCCCAAGGCGCGCGTGCATGCCACCGGCTATTGCCTGGGCGGCACGCTGCTGGCCATCGCCGCCGCCGCCATGGCGCGCGACAGCGACGAGCGCCTGGCCAGCCTGTCGCTCTTTACCGCCCAGACCGATTTCAGCGAACCGGGCGAACTGAGCCTGTTCATCGATGACAGCCAGATCAACATGCTGCAGGCACAGATGGACCGCAAGGGCTATCTGAGCGCCAGCCAGATGGCCGGGGCGTTCCAGATGCTGCGTTCCTACGATTTGCTGTGGTCGCGCATGGTCAACGAATATCTGCTGGGGCAGCGCCGCCCCATGTCCGACCTCATGGCCTGGAACGCCGACGCCACCCGCATGCCCGCCCGCATGCACACCGAGTACCTGCGCCGCCTGTTCCTGAACAATGACCTGGCCCAGAACCGCTACACCGTCGGGGGCAAGCCGGTGATGCTGGGCGACCTGCGCCTGCCGATGTTCGTGGTGGGTACCGAGACCGACCACGTCGCCCCCTGGCGCTCGGTGTACAAGCTGCATTACCTCAGCCCGGCCGAACTGACGTTCGTGCTCACGCGCGGCGGGCACAACGCCGGCATCGTGAGCGAGCCGGGCCACCCCCGGCGCAACTATCGCCTGCTATGCCGTCGCGCCAACGACACCAGCATCACCGCCGAACAATGGCTGGAACAGGCTGCCCGCCAGGAAGGCTCCTGGTGGCCGGCCTGGACCCAATGGCTGGCGGCCCGCTCGGGTCCGGCCACCGCCTCCCCTCCCTCGCTGGGCGCTGCGCGCCGCGGCTATCCCGTGCTTGGCGATGCGCCGGGCACCTACGTGCTGGAGCCTTGACCTCATGACCCGCTGTCTACGTCTGCTGGGCACGGCGCTCAGCGCCAGCCTGCTGTCGGCCTGCCTGTCGCTGGCCCCTGAAACCCGCACCGGCCCCCTGCCCGTGCCGCAAGCCTTCCCGCAACCCGGCGCGCCTGCGCCGGCCGACGCGGTCGCGCCGGCCGCGCTGCAATGGCAGGATTTCTATGTCGAACCGCAGTTGCAGCAACTGATCGACACCGCCCTGGATCACAACCGCGACCTGCGCCTGGCTACCCTGCGCGTGGAAGAGGCCCGCGCCGCCTATGGCATCCAGCGCGCCGACCAGTTCCCGACCCTGGGGCTGTCGGCCGAGGGCCAGCGGCAACGCACGCCGGGCGATCTCAACCTGACCGGCCGGCCGATCACCGCCTCGCAGTATCAGGTAGGTCTGGGCGTGGCTTCCTGGGAGCTGGACTTCTGGGGTCGCGTGCGCAACCTCAAGGACGCCGCGCTGCAGAGCTACTTTGCCAGCGAAGCCGCGCGCCAGGCGGCCACCCTGTCGCTCATCGCGCAAGTGGCCGACAGCTATCTCACCCTGCGCGAAATGGATGAACGCCTGGCCATCACCCGCCAGACCATCGAAACCCGTGCCGAGTCGCTGCGCATCTTCCGCCGCCGCTATGAAATGGGCGCCGTCTCCAAACTGGACCTGACCCAGGTCGAGACGTTGTGGCAGCAGGCCAGCGCCATGGGCGCCGAACTGGAACAGGCCCGCGCCACCCAGTTCCAGGCGCTCCAGCAGCTGGTCGGCACGACCCTGGTGCTGCCGTCCACCGAGGCTACCCTGGCAGCCGACGATGCGCTGATGCGCCCGCTGCCGGCCGGCCTGCCTTCGGCGCTGTTGACCAACCGCCCCGACATCGTCGCTGCCGAACACAATCTACGCTCGGCCAACGCCCGCATCGGCGCGGCGCGCGCAGCCTTCTTCCCGCGCATCACCCTGACCGGCGCCTTCGGCACGGCCAGCAGCGAGCTGGACAATCTTTTCCAGGGCAGCAGCCGAGCCTGGAACTTCATGCCCAGCCTGGACCTGCCGATCTTCGACGCCGGACGCCGCCAGGCCAACCTGGACCTGGCGCGCGCGCGCGAACAGCAGGCCGTGGCCGAATACGAGAAAACCATTCAGACCGCCTTCCGCGAGGTGGCCGACGCCCTGGCCGCGCGCCACTGGCTGGCCGAGCAGGTACGCGTCCTGCACGCCTCGGTCCAGGCGCAGTCCGAGCGCGCCCGACTGGCACGCCTGCGCTATGACCACGGTGCCTCGCCCTTCCTGGAGGTCCTGGACGCCCAACGCGACCTGCTGCAAGCCCAGCAGCAATGGGTACGCACGCGCCGCGCCCTGCTCTCCAGCCAGGTTGCCCTTTATGCCGCCCTGGGCGGCGGTATGCAAACCGCGCCCGACGCCCAGCCGGCCGCGGCCCAACCCTGATCGAGGTCTCCCGAGATGACTGCCCGAAAGTATCTGCTCCTGGCCATTGCACTGGTCGTCGCACTGGCGGCCTACTACGGCTGGCGCGCCTACAGCAACCGCGGCCCCGGCGAGGGCTTCGTCAGCGGCAACGGCCGCATCGAGGCCACCGAGATCGACGTGGCCACCAAACTGCCCGGACGCGTCGAGGACGTGCTGGTCGATGAAGGCGAGTTCGTCACTGCCGGCCAGCCCCTGGCTCGCATGCAGATCGACACCCTCAATGCCCAGCGCGACGAGGCTCGCGCCCAACACCAGCAGGCCATCAACGCGGCCAACAGCGCCCAGGCCCGCGTGGCCCTGCGCCAGAGCGACAAAGTGGCCGCCCAGGCCGTGGTGGTGCAACGCGAGAGCGAGCTGGACGCCGCGCGCCGGCGCCTGACGCGCTCGCAGACCCTGTCGCGCGAAGGCGCCTCGTCCATCCAGGAGCTCGACGATGACCGCGCCCGGGTGCGCAGCGCCGAAGCCGCCGTGGCGGCCGCGCGCGCCCAGGTCGCCGCCGCCCAGGCCGCCATCCAGGCCGCACAGGCCGAGGAAGTCGGCGCCCGCTCGGCCGTGGAGGCCGCCCAGGCCACCATCGTGCGCATCGAGGCCGACATCACCGACAGCGAACTGCGCGCGCCGCGTTCGGGCCGCGTGCAATACCTGGTGGCCCGCGCCGGTGAAGTGCTGCCCGCCGGCGGCAAGGTGCTCAACCTGGTCGACCTGGCCGATGTCTACATGACCTTCTTCCTGCCCGAGCAGGCCGCCGGGCGTGTGGCGCTGGGCACCAAGGTGCACATCATCCTGGACGCCGCGCCCCAGTACGTGATTCCGGCCAGCGTCAGCTACGTCGCGAGCACGGCCCAGTTCACGCCCAAGACGGTCGAGACGGCCAGCGAACGCCAGAAACTGATGTTCCGCGTCAAGGCCCAGATCAGTCCCGAACTGCTGCAGAAGCACCTCACCCAGGTCAAGACCGGTCTGCCCGGCGTGGCCTGGATCAAACTGGACGAGCAGGCCCAATGGCCTGCCGACCTTGACGTCAAGGTGCCGTGATGGACGTCGCGCGGCTCGAAGGGGTGACCCTGCGCTACGGCCAGACCGTGGCGCTGGACAACCTGAGCCAGAATATCCCGGCCGGCATGATGATCGGCCTGATCGGCCCGGACGGCGTGGGCAAGTCCAGCATGCTCTCGCTGGTGGCCGGCGCGCGCGCCGTGCAGGAAGGCAAAGTGATGGTGCTCGACGGCGACATGGCCGATGCGGCCCATCGCGAAGCCGTCTGCCCGCGCATCGCCTATATGCCGCAGGGCCTGGGCAAGAACCTCTACCCGACGCTGTCGGTCGAGGAGAACCTGCAATTCTTCGGCCGTCTGTTCGGCCATGACGCCGCCGAGCGGCGCGCGCGCATCGATACGCTCACGCGCGCCACCGGCATGTCGGCCTTTCTGGACCGGCCTGCCGGCAAGCTCTCCGGTGGCATGAAGCAGAAGCTGGGTCTGTGCTGCGCCCTGATCCACGACCCTGATCTGCTGATCCTGGATGAACCGACTACCGGCGTGGACCCCCTGGCGCGTGCCCAGTTCTGGGAGCTGATCGACACGATCCGCCAGGAACGCCCCTCGATGAGCGTCATCGTCGCCACGGCCTATATGGACGAGGCTCAGGGCTTCGACTGGCTGATTGCCATGGATGCCGGACGCATCCTGGCCACCGGCACGCCAGCCGAGCTGCTCGCGGCCACCGGGCGCGACTCGCTCGAAGCCGCCTTCATCGCTTTGCTGCCCGAAGAGAAGACGCGCGACTATCGTCCGGTGGAAATCCCGCCGCTGGATCTGGACGCCGACTCGGAGACCGCCATCGAAGCGCGCGACCTGACCATGCGCTTTGGTGACTTCGTGGCCGTGGATCATGTCAACTTCCGCATCCGGCGCGGCGAGATTTTCGGTTTTCTGGGCTCCAACGGCTGCGGCAAGTCCACCACCATGAAAATGCTGACCGGTCTGTTGCCGGCCAGCGAAGGACAGGCCTGGCTGTTCGGCCGCGAAGTCGATCCGCGCGATATCGCCACCCGACGCCGCGTAGGCTATATGTCGCAGGCCTTCTCGCTTTACGGCGAACTGACGGTACGTCAGAACCTGGTGCTGCACGCCCGCCTGTTTCACGTGCCGCCCGAAGAGATCGAAGCCCGCGTGCGCGAGATGGCCGAGCGCTTCGGGCTGCTCGAGGTCATGGACGCCCTGCCCGAGAACCTGCCGCTGGGCGTGCGCCAACGGCTGTCGCTGGCGGTGGCGATGGTGCACAAGCCCGAGCTGCTGATCCTGGACGAGCCCACCTCGGGCGTCGACCCGGTGGCGCGCGACAACTTCTGGCGCCTGCTGATCATGCTGGCGCGCGAAGACAAGGTCACCATCTTCATCTCCACCCACTTCATGAACGAGGCGCAACGCTGCGACCGGATGTCGCTGATGCATGCCGGGCGGGTGCTGGTGAGCGATACGCCGGCGGAGATCACCCGCAAGCGCGGCGCCAAGACCCTTGAAGAAGCCTTCATCGCCTATCTGCTGGATGCCGGCGCCGGCAACGCGCCCGATCCGCAGCAGGCTGCCCAGGCCGTCGATGCGACGCCGCATCGCGAAGACCGCCATCTGGGCAATTTCCACTTCAGCCGCGCGGCCAGCTATATGTGGCGCGAGGCGCTGGAGCTGCGCCGCGACCCGGTGCGCGCCACCCTGGCGCTGGTGGGCTCGCTCATCCTGATGTTCGTGATGGGCTTTGGCATCAGCATGGACGTCGAAGACCTGCGTTATGCGGTGCTGGACCGCGACCAATCCGGCCTGAGCCACAACTATTCGCTCAACCTGGCGGGATCGCGCTATTTCATCGAGCAGCCGCCGATCACCGACTACGAGGAGCTCGACCGGCGCATGCGCTCGGGCGAGCTGTCGTTGGCCATCGAGATCCCGCCTGGCTTCGCGCGCGACGTCCAGCGCGGCCAGAACGTGCAGATCGGTGTCTGGATCGATGGCGCCATGCCGCAACGCGCGGAAACCATCCGCGGCTATGTCCAGGGCATGCACCAGGGCTGGCTGCTTGAGCAGGCTCGCGCGCGCTATGGCGCTTCGGTGCAGCCGGCGGCCACGGTCGAGACGCGTTTCCGCTACAACCCCGACGTGCGCAGCCTGCCGGCCATGGTGCCGGCCGTGATCCCGCTGCTGCTGCTGATGATGCCGGCCATGCTCACAGCCCTGTCGGTGGTGCGCGAGAAGGAACTGGGCTCCATCATCAACCTGTACGTCACGCCCGTCACGCGGCTGGAGTTCCTGCTGGGCAAACAGGCGCCCTATGTGGCCCTGGCGATGCTCAACTTCCTGCTCATGGCCCTGCTGGCGGTGACGGTGTTCGGGGTGCCCATCACCGGCAGCCTGCCCACCCTGCTGCTGGCCGCGCTGATCTACAGCGTCATCGCCACGGCCATCGGTCTGCTGGCCTCGTCCTTCACCCGCAGCCAGATTGCGGCGCTGTTTTTCACCATGCTGGGCACCCTGGTGCCGTCGGTGCAGTTCGCCGGCCTGCTCAACCCGGTGTCTTCGCTGGAAGGCGGCGGGCGGCTGGTGGGCGAGATCTACCCCGCCACCCACATGCTGACCATCAGCCGCGGCATCTTCAGCAAGGCCCTCACCATGGGCGACCTGTACAGCGCCTTCTGGCCCATGCTGGTCGCCATCCCCATCATCCTGGGCGCCGCCGTGCTTCTGCTGCGCAAACAGGAGAGCTGACCCATGCGCCGCCATCTCGCCAACATCTATCGCCTGGGCGTCAAGGAACTGTGGAGCCTGGCCCGCGAT
Source organism: Bordetella trematum (assembly GCF_900078335.1). Lineage (GTDB taxonomy): Bacteria > Pseudomonadota > Gammaproteobacteria > Burkholderiales > Burkholderiaceae_B > Bordetella > Bordetella trematum. The sequence continues at coordinate 81,005 of NZ_FKBR01000006.1, read as the reverse complement.
CCGATGATGCTCATCCTCATCGTGGTGTCTTTCACCCTGATGATCTACACGGCCGCCACTGCGGTGCCGGAGTCGCTGCACAAGGCGCCCATCGCCGTGGTCGACGAGGATGTCTCGCCGCTGTCGCAGCGCATCGTCTCGGCCTTCTTTCCGCCCCACTTCCTCGAACCGGTGATCATCTCGGCGGCCGAGCTCGACGGCGGGATGGATCGCGGCGACTACACCTTCGCGCTGAACATTCCGCCCAACTTCCAGCGCGACGTACTTGCCGGCAGGCCCGCCGAAATTCAGCTGAACATCGACGCGACCCGCATGAGCCAGGCCTTCACCGGCAGCGGCTACATCCAGCAGATGATCAATGACGAGGTCAACGCCTTCGTCAAGCGCTACCGCAGCATCGAGGCGCTGCCGGTCGAGCAGGCCATCCGCATGCGCTTCAATCCCAACCTGACCCAGGCCTGGTTCGGCGCGATGATGGAGATCATCAACAACGTCACCATGCTGTCCATCATCCTGACCGGCGCCGCCCTGATCCGCGAACGCGAGCACGGCACGATCGAGCACTTGCTGGTGATGCCGGTGACCCCGACCGAGATCATGCTGGCCAAAGTCTGGTCCATGGGCCTGGTGGTGCTGGTGGCCGCCGGCCTGTCGCTCACCTTCGTGGTGCGTGGCGCGCTGCAGGTGCCGGTCGAGGGATCCATCGCCCTGTTCCTGACCGGCGCGGCGCTGCACCTGTTCGCCACCACCTCGATGGGGATATTCCTGGCAACGCTGGCCCGCAGCATGCCGCAGTTCGGCATGTTGCTGGTGCTGGTGCTGCTGCCGCTGCAGATGCTCTCGGGCGGGACCACGCCGCGCGAAAGCATGCCGCAGTTCGTGCAGGACATCATGCTGGCCGCGCCCACCACCCACTTCGTCGAACTGGGCCAGGCCATCCTGTACCGCGGCGCCGGGCTGGACGTTGTGTGGTCGCCCTTCCTGGCCCTGCTGATCATCGGAAGCGCCCTGTTTGCTCTATCTCTGCGGCGTTTTCGCAGAACGCTCAGCCAGATGGCTTGAGCCCCGCCCCTGTTTCCCATCAATTTGCGAGGAAGGATCATGAAGAACACGCAAGCCTCTCAAAGCAGCACCGCGCCGGCAGCCTCCCTGATGGCCGCCAACATGGCCTACTGCCAACGGCTGGCCGAACTGGCACGCCAGAGCCAGGCGCGCTGGATGGCCCTAGGCAACCAGGTCTGGGCCGACCAGGCCGCCCGTAGCCAGCAGGCCATGGCGCCCCTGACCCAATCGCACAACTGGCAGGATCTCGCTCCGGCCATGGGCGAGCTGGCGCGCCGCAATTGGCAGCAGCGATTGAGCGCGGCCGAGGCGGTGGTGCACACCACGCTGGCCGAGCAGGCAGCGCTGACCGCAGGCGTGTCCGAGGCGCTCAATACCTGGCTGCAGGACGCCGCCGGTCTGTGCCAGACCATGAACGCCGGCCCCATGGGCCAGCTGTGGAGCTCCCTGGCAGAACAGATGGGCGCGGCTGCCCGGGCCAACACTCCCTCGGGAGCGTGAGATGACGACATTGCGCACCGCCCTGATCACCGGCGGCACCGGCGCGCTGGGCCAGGCGATTGCCTTGGCGCTGCACGACGCCGGCCACCGCGTCATCGTCACCTGCCGCCAGCGCGGCCAGGCTGAGCAGGCCTGGCTGGACGCCCAGGCGGCGGCCGGCCGCGAATTCCTGGCCTACCCCGTCGACGTGGCAGACTACGCCAGTTGCCGCGCCCTGGCCGACACGCTGGCAGCCGACGGACTGTCGGTGGACATACTGGTCAACAATGCCGGCGTCACCCGCGACGCCAGCCTGCGCAAGATGGCGCCTGAGGACTGGGCCACGGTGCTGCGTTGCAACCTGGACTCCATGTTCAACATGACGCAGCCCCTGATCGAAGGCATGACCTCGCGCGGCTGGGGCCGCGTGGTGAACATTTCTTCCGTCAATGGCTTCAAGGGCGCTTTCGGCCAGACCAATTATGGCGCCGCCAAGGCCGGCGTCCATGGCTTCACCAAGTCGCTGGCCCTGGAAGTCGCGCGCAAAGGCGTCACGGTGAACACCGTCTCGCCCGGCTACCTGGATTCGCCCATGGTCGCGGCCGTTCCCCAGAACGTGCTGGAAGAAAAAATCCTGCCGCAGATCCCCGTGGGCCGTCTCGGACAACCCGCAGAGATCGCAGCGCTGGTAACCTTCATCTGCAGCGACTCCGCCGGCTACATGACCGGTAGCAACGTGGCCATGAACGGCGGCATGTACTGACGGTTTGCAAGGCGACGCGGCGCCGCGCAAGCTGAACGATTTCCCCAAACAACGCTATATACAAAGAGGATGTCATGTTGAAGATTCTTGTTCCCGTTGACGGTTCCGATGCCGCGCTGCGCGCGCTGCAGGACGCCATCGACCTCGCCAAGGACAGCCGCCAGGGCGGCGAGCTCTTTCTGCTCAACGTCCAGGTGCCCATTGTCTCGGGCCATGCCAAGCGCTTCCTGAGCCAGGACCAGATCGATTCCTACTACAAGGCGGAAAGCGACGAAGCCTTCGAACGCGCCCTGCCCCTGGCCCAGGCCAGCGGCCTGACCGTGCATTCCGACATGCGCAACGGCCAGTACGGCGACACCATCGTCGGCTACGCCAAGGAAAAAGGCTGCACCCGCATCGTCATGGGCACGCGCGGCCTGGGCTCGGTAGGCGGGCTGCTGCTGGGCTCGGTGGCCCAGAAAGTGATTTCGCTCTCGCCGCTGCCGGTCACGCTGGTCAAGTAAGTTCCCGCGGCGTCACCCGCCGACACAAGCGCGCCCCTGTCACCCAGGGGCGCGCTTGTCTGGGGGGCCGGGGATTTGCCATAATCGCTTCGTCTGACCCGTATCCCGCCCGGCGCCACAATGACGGGCGCGCCCTGGCGCGGCCGGTCTGGCCCGCCCCAGCCCCTCTCTCCCGGAACTTCTCCTTCCTATGTTCAAATCCGACGACACTGGCAAACTGATTCTGCGCCTGGCCCTGGGCATCCTGGTCTTGTTGCACGGTCTGCACAAGCTCGACACCGGCGTCTCCGGCATCGCCGGCATGCTGGAGCAGCGCGGCCTGCCGGGCTTCCTGGCTTACGGCGCCTATATCGGCGAAATCCTTGGCCCGCTGCTGCTCATCATCGGCGTCTACGCCCGTCTGGGCGCGCTGCTGGTTTTCGTGAATATGCTGATGGCCTTCGCGCTGGTACATGCCAACGAGCTCAGCTCCCTGACCCGCTCGGGCGGCTGGATGCCGGAACTGCCCGGCATGTTCCTGTTCGCTGCGCTCGCCATCATGTTCCTGGGCGCCGGCCGCTTCAGCCTGGGCGGCAGCGGCGGACGCTGGAACTGAGCCATGGCCCGTCCCGCCCCGCGATCCGCCGCCGTGTTTCGCCTCATGGCCGCCAGCCTGCTGGCGGCGGGACTGGGGGCCGCGCAAGCGGCCCTGCCCTTGCAGGCCGAGGCGCCGGCCTTCAGCGCACCGGCGGCGTTGGACGGCGCCACCTTCACGTTCGAACTCGGCCCGGCGCTGGCGCAGGGCCCGGTGGTACTGTATTTCTATCCGGCTGCCTTCACCCAGGGCTGCTCGCTCGAAGCGCGCAGCTTCGCTCAGGCCATGGACGATTTCCAGGCGCTGGGCGCCACCGTCGTCGGCGTCTCCACCGACACGCTGGAGACGCTGCAACGCTTCTCGGCCAGTGACTGCCAGGGCCGCTTCGCCGTGGCCGCCGATGGCGACGGGCGCATCATGCGTGCCTACGACGCCGTATCCCCGCGCCGCGTCGACTATGCGGCACGCACTTCCTACGTCATATCGCCACAGGGCCGTATCCTGCACCATCACACCGACCCCAACCCCGAGGCGCATGCGCGCCTGGCCCTGCAGGCGCTGCGAAAATGGCGCGCCGAGGGTGGCGCGCCCCCGGCGCCTTAGAGAATTTCCTTGACCAGATCGGCAGGACGGCACAGTCGGACGCCCTTGCCGGTCACCACAAACGGCCGGTTGATCAGGATGGGATGCGCGATCATCGCGTCCAGCAGCGCGTCATCGCTGACCTGCGGGTCATCCAGCTTCAGTTCCTGGTACAGCGCTTCCTTGGCGCGCACCGCCTCGCGCACGCTCAGGCCGGCCTGAGCGATCAGCGACGCCAGCTCGGCGCGCGTGGGCGGGGTTTTCAGATACTCGATGATCGTCGGCGCATAACCCGCATCCTGCAGCGCCTGCAGCGTGGTCCGCGAGGTGCCGCAGCGCGGGTTGTGATAGATCGTGGCGCAATGCGTGGCAGTCATCTGGCTCTCCTAGTGAATCGAGGCGCTAGTCTACCAATGGTGCGCCGGCCTCAGCGAAACGGCCAGACTGCCCGGTCGCTGCCCGGCGGCACGGAAGGCCGCGACCATCCGGCTGGCGTCACCGAAAACTGCGCCGCATGCGGCACCGCGCTCAGGGTGCCGAAGCCGGATGCCGAAGTCTGCAGCAACGGTTGCACGGCCGGCATGGGACAGTCCAGGCCGTCCGGGATACGACCCAGGCTGCGCAGCCATTGCGCAGTGCGCGCCAGCGACACCTGCACGTGCCAGCTGCCTCCCTCGGTGGCCTGACGCGCCAGCGCCGCCTGCGCGCCGAAGGCCATCAGAAAGCCGCTGGCGTAATCCAGGATCTGCATCGGCAGCGGCTTGGGCTGCACCTGGCCAGCCGCTTCGGCCTCGGCCCAATTAAAGCCGGTCCCCGTCTGCACCAGCGAATCGAAGCCGCGTCGTCCCGCCCAGGGGCCCTGCGGTCCGTAGGCCGACAGCGACACATAAACGATGCCCGGCCGCAGCTGCGCTGCCTGCTCCGGGCCGAAACCCAGGCCTTCGAGGGCGCCGGGACGATAGCCCTGAACAAAGATGTGGGCGCTGCGCAAAAGCCCGGCCAGCGTGATGCGGCCATCGGCAGTGTCGAGGTCGGCATGGACCGACAACTTGCCCTGGCTGGTTTCGATGATGTTGTCGATATTGGGCAGATGCGGCGAATTCACCAGCATCACATCGGCGCCATAGGCCGCCAGAGTGCGCCCGGCCACCGGGCCGGCGATGATGCGTGTGAGATCCAGCACCCGGATATCGGACAGCGGTCGCGCCTCGGCCGTGAAGACCGGCAAGGGCCGGGGATCGGCCTCGCCGATGCGTTCGATGCTCACCAGCGGCTGCTGCGCCAATGCCTGCGCCTGGGGATGGGCGTCCCATTGGTCGAAGCTGCGCATGGCCGCCACGACCAGGCCGGCGTCAGCCGCCACCTGTTCGAACTCCAGCGCCTTCCAGCGTTGCAGCGCCTGCGTGACCGCCTCGCGCGTGGTGCCCTCGCCCACCGGACAGCCGAGCAAGGCCAGCGCGCCATCGCGATGATGCGCAAAATTGGCATGAATACGCACCCAGCCGCCATCGCCGCAAGGATAGAGGCCGGAAATCTTGTCCCAACTGCTGGGGGTGACGCCGTTGATGGAGAAAAATCCCCGGCACTCCTGTGCCGCGTGCAGCATCTCCACGGTCACATGCTGGCGTTCCCGCCCGCGCAGATGCCAGAGCTCGGCTGCTGCCAGCGCGGCGCTGGCCAGACTGGCCTGGGCCGCCGCCCCTACCGCAAAGGACGAGGGCAGCACCGGATCACAGCCAGGCAGGCTGACGTGCGCCAGCGCCTCCTGCGGCAGCCCGCTGGCTTCCCAAAGACGTTGCAAAGCCTGCAGCGACAGGCTTTCCCGATTGATATTGGCGCGCCGGAACGGCGCACGCAGATCCATCAAACTTCCCATGACCCAGACTCTGACGACAGTTTTCTCAGGGCCATTACACGGCGCGTCGGCCGGGACCGTCAAGCCACCGGTCGTGTGGCGGTGTTTCACGGTTTGACCGTCCACCCCTGCCGGCCAGCCTCTTGCGCGCCATCACGGCGCCCGCGACAGCAGCTGCCCGGGCGTCTGCGGCAGCGCCGGCGCAGCCATGGCTGGTCACACTTTTGCCCTCATGCACAGTGCCGGGCAAGCCCGATAGAATGGCGTCTGCCCCTTTTTTCGCCGCCCCTCCCCGATTCATGAACACCCTGATCTGGCTGCGCAGCGACCTGCGCCTGCATGACAATCCCGCCCTGGCAGCCGCTGCCGAACAGGGCAACGTGCGTGCCGTCTATCTGCCCGCGCCCGGACAATGGCGCCAGCATGGCGATGCCCCGGCCAAGATCGACTTCTGGCGGCGCAATCTGCAGGCTCTCGGCCAGACCCTGGCCGCGCGCGGCATCGCGCTGGACGTCTTGCCGATCGACACCTGGGCGCAAGCCCCCGAGGCGCTCGCCACGTTCTGCGCCACGCACCGGATCGGGGCGGTGCACATCAACGCCGAATGGCCGATCAACGAACAACGGCGCGACCAGGCCTGCGCCAAGCGGCTGGCCGCCATGGACGTCGCCCTGCACGTGCATCAGGGCGCGACGCTGCTTACCCCGGGCAGCGTGCGCACCGGCAGTGGCGGCCCCTACCGGGTCTTCACCCCGTTTGCGCGCGTCTGCCGGGAGCGTCTGCGCAGCGCCACGCCGGCCGCCATCCGTGCCCCGGCCGCGCAAGGGCCGGCGCTAGCCGCCCCTTTGCTGGAGGACGACTGGGGTTTCGGCACGCCGCCCGAGGCCTTGCAGGCGCGCTGGCCAGCCGGCGAAGAGGCCGCCCATGCCCGCCTGCGGGAGTTCCTCGACGACGGTCTGGCCCGCTACCACGAGCGCCGCGACCTGCCGGCGGTGCCTGGCACCAGCGCCCTGTCGGCCTATCTGGCCTGTGGCGTGGTATCGCCGGCGCAATGCCTGCGCGCCGCACTGAGCGTCAACCAAGGCGAGATCGACAGCGGGCTGGCCGGCGCGCGCAGCTGGATCACCGAGCTGCTGTGGCGCGAGTTCTACGTGCACCTGCTGGCCGCCTACCCGGCGCTGTCGATGCACCGGCCGATGCGCCCCGAAACCGACCATGTCCAATGGCGCGAGGCGCCGCAAGACCTGCAGGCCTGGCAGGCCGGCCTGACCGGCATCCCCATCGTCGATGCCGCCCAGCGTCAGTTGCTGGCCACCGGCTGGATGCACAACCGTCTGCGTATGGTCAGTGCCATGTTCCTGTCCAAGAACCTGTTGCTGGACTGGCGGCTGGGCGAGGCCTGGTTCATGGCGCATCTCGTGGACGGCGACCTCGCAGCCAACAACGGCGGCTGGCAATGGAGCGCCTCGACCGGCGCCGACGCAGTGCCTTACTTCCGCATCTTCAATCCTGTGACCCAATCACGCCGCTTCGATCCGGACGGGCGATTCCTGCGTCGCTGGCTGCCCGAACTGGCCGGGCTGGATGCGCGCGCCATCCATGAGCCCAGCAGCGCGCAACGGCTCGCCACCGGCTATCCGCAGGCCATCGTCGACCTCAAATCCAGCCGTCTGCGCGCCATCGAAGCCTATGCGCGGCTACCCTCGCCGTCAGCAGCCTGAGCCTGTGCGGCCTGCTTGTCCAGACGGCGCAGGAAAACCGTAAGCTCCTTGACCACCTGCTGGTCGCCATGCCCCTGGGCGGCCGCGACCCCCGCCTCCCAGGCCTGGCGCGCGCCCGCGGTGTCGCCCTGCTCCAGCAGGGCTCGTCCCAGCCACTTCCAGGCCACCGAATAGCGGGCGTCAAAATTCAGCGCCGCGCGCAAGTGCTCGACGGCCACCGGATACTGCCCCGCCTCCACATAGGCCTTGCCCAGGGAAAAGCGCAACAGGGTGTTGTCATGCCCCTGGGCCAACATGGCCTCCAGGCGCTCGGTCAGGCTTTGCATTGCCGCCACTCCATCTTGAATCCGCCCCATCATACCCAGCCCGGCAGTTCCAACCGGGAAAGACCATCTGTGACGTAGCGTTTCCGCCGCCGCATCTTCAGGCCGAACGCGCTAGCATGACGATGCCTGCTTTACCGAGTCGCCGCATTCGATCATGTCTCTTGCCTCATTCTCCCGCCGCCGTCTGCTGGCCGCTGCCGCCGCCGTTCCCCTGCTGGCCGCCGCGCCTGCTGGCCGCCTGCGCGCCCGGACGGTCGGCGACGACGCGCTCTACGCAAGGCTCAACCGCATCACCTGGGGCGCAACGCCCGCCCTGTTGGACACCGTCCGGCGCGAGGGCTTCGAGCGCTGGCTGGCCGGCCAGCTGCGCCCTCCCGCCACGCCTGAACTGCCCGATGCGGTGCGCCGTGGCATCGCCGCCCTGCCGATCTCGAAAAACCCGTCCAGCGAGCTCGCCCAGGCCTTGTATCAACGCAGCGTCGCCAACAAGGATATCCGCGACCCCGATGAACAGGTCCGCATCCGGCGCGAGATCCTGGCTGCTCAGCGCGAGCCTGCCCAACAGGCCCGCGAACGCGCAGCGTGGCTGGCCCTGTATTCGCCCAGCCAGCTGCATGATCAGATGACCTGGTTCTGGATGAACCACTTCAATGTCTGGGCCAACAAGGGCGCCGTCGGCACCCTGGTGGACGAATATGAAAGCCAGGCGATACGCCCGCACGCCCTGGGGCGGTTTCGCGACCTGCTGGCAGCAAGCCTGCGTGCGCCGGCCATGCTGCTATACCTGGACAATCACTCCAGCCGCGCCGGCAAGATCAACGAAAACTACGCCCGCGAACTGATGGAGCTGCACACCCTGGGCGTGGACGGCGGCTACTCCCAGCGCGACGTCCAGGAGCTGGCGCGCATCCTGACCGGCGTGAGCGTCAACCTCTCCGGCAAGCCCCCCAAGGTCAAGGCCGCGCTCGCCGCGCAACTGCGCCAGGACGGGCTTTTCCTCTTCAATCCCGCGCGGCACGACTTCGGCGACAAGACGCTGCTGGGCAAGGCCATCCCTGGCCAGGGATGGCAGGAAGTCGAGCAGGCGCTCGATTTGCTGGCCGCGCATCCGGCCACGGCACGCCACATCAGCCGCAAGCTGGCAACTTTTTTCATCACCGACCAACCCTCTGAAGCCCTGGTCCGGGAGCTGACCGAGCAGTACCAGCGCAGCCAAGGCGACATCGCCGCCCTGCTCAGGCACCTTTTCGACTCTCAGGCCTTTGCGGCCTCGCTGGACCAGGGGCTGTTCAAGGATCCGGTGCACTACGTCTACTCGGCCCTGCGCCTGGCCCTGCATGACCAACCCCCGATCACCAACCCGGCGGCCGTCGTCAACCTGCTGCAGCGGCTGGGCCAGCCCCTGTATGGCCGCCTGACGCCGGACGGCTACGGCCTGCGCGAAAGCGACTGGAACGGCTCCGGCCAGATGAATGCCCGCTTCGAAGTCGCACGCACGATCGCCCTGGGCGCCGGGGTGTTCTACAAGGAGAAAGGCGAGCAGCGCGCCCCCCGCGTGGCCCTGACGCGCCTCGATCAGGCCTATGGCGCCGATTCGCCGTTCTCCCGCTGGCCGGCCGCCGTGCGCCAGGCCATCGCCGCAGCGCGCACCCCGGACTCCAACCTCTATCTGCTGTCAGCGCCGCCCTTCATGCGCCGCTGAGCCCCGAACCTATGCAACGCCGACACTTTCTCTCCTTCTGTGCCAGCCTGCCTCTGACGCTGGGCGTTCCACGCCTGATGGCCGCGCCAGGCACCGACCAGAAGCTGCTGGTCGTTTTCATGCGCGGCGCCTATGACGCGGCCAGCCTCCTGGTTCCGCTGGAGACCGATTTCTACTATGAGCGGCGTCCCACCATCGCCATCGCCCGGCCGGGAGCCGGGCCGCACGCGGCCCGGCCGCTGGCCGACGGCTGGGGGCTGCATCCCGCTCTGGCCGACTCCCTGCTGCCGTATTACCAGCGCGGAGAACTGGCCTTCATCCCCTTTGCCGGCACCGATGACGTCTCGCGCAGCCACTTCGAAACCCAGAATCGCATCGAGCGCGGACAAGGCGCCAAAGAGGCAGGCGGCCAGGACCGCAGCGGGTTTCTGAATCGCCTGGCCCAGGAGATGGGCATGCCGGCGGTGGCGTTCACCACCGACGTGCCGGCCATCTTCCAGGGTCGGGCAAGCGTGCCCAACATCGCACTGGCCAGCGGCAGCGCCAAGTCGCGACTGAGCGACTCCCACGAGGCCGTGATCGCCCGGATGTATCAGGGCACCGATCTGCAGGACAGGGTGCAGGAAGGCATGGATCTCAAACGCACCGCCCAGCAGCTGGAAGCGGACAACGCCGAACAGATGCAGGCCAACGGCAAAGCCGTCAGCGTGGAAAGGCTGGCCGGCCAGGCGCGCCGCATCGCTTCCTTCATGCAGGACCGCTACAACCTGGGCTTCGTCGACGTCGGGGGCTGGGACACGCACGTCGGTCAGGGGGCCGGCCAGGGGTCGTTGGCGAACAAGCTGCGGCAACTGGGCCAGGCGCTTGACGCCTACGCGCAGGCCATGGGCCCGGCCTGGCGCAACACCACGGTCGTGGTGGTCAGCGAGTTCGGCCGCACCTTCGCCGAGAACGGCACCCGCGGCACCGACCACGGCCACGGCACGGTCTACTGGGTCATGGGCGGGCAGGTGCGCGGCGGACGTCTGGCGGGCGAGCAGATCGTCCTCAGCCCCCAGACCCTGTTCCAGCAACGAGACTATCCGGTCCTGAGCGAGTACCGCGCGATTTTTGCCGGCCTGTTCTCGCGGCTGTACGGCCTGGATGAGAAACGCCTCGCGCGGATCTTCCCGGCCGTCAAGCCGCTGGATCTCAAGTTGATCTGAAAGCGGCATCGCGCGCTACACTTTCAGGGTCGGCCGAAACGGTCAGGATCACACAGAGGCAGCGCCATGACCACACTCTACGATTTCGAAGCCCAGTCTCTGGACGGCAACCCGACGCCGCTGTCCAACTGGCGCGGTCAGGTCGTGCTGGTGGTCAACGTCGCCTCGCAATGCGGCTTCACGCCGCAGTACTCGGGCCTCGAAGCCCTCTACCAGCAGTTTCGCGATCAGGGCTTCGCCGTCCTCGGGTTTCCCTGCAACCAGTTCGGCCGCCAGGAGCCCGGCGATGCGGAGGAAATCCGGCGCTTCTGCGACACCCAGTATGGCGTGACCTTCCCCCTGTTTGCCAAGATCGATGTCAACGGCGCCGATGCCCACCCGCTGTACCGCTGGCTCAAATCGCAAAAGCCCGGCGTGCTCGGCACCGAGGGCATCAAATGGAACTTCACCAAGTTCCTGATCGGCCGCGACGGCCAGGTCCTCGCCCGCCATGCCCCGACCGAATCCCCCGAAAAACTGGCCCCCGAAATCGCTGCGGCCCTGGCCGCCGCCGGAGATTGAACCATGGCAGCCGAGCTGCAATTCCGGCGCGCCTGCGCCGAGGATCTCCCGGCCCTGGTGGCCCTGCTGGCCGATGACGTGCTGGGCAGCACCCGCGAGGACTCCCGTTCGCCGCCCAATCCGGCCTACCTGGCGGCCTTTGGGGCCATCGATCGCGACCCCAATCAATTGCTGGCCGTGGCCGAGCGCGAAGACCGCATCGTCGGCTGCCTGCAATTGAGCTTCATTCCCGGCCTGTCGCGCCTGGGCGCCTGGCGCGGCCAGATCGAAAGCGTGCGGGTCGCCGCCGCCGAACGCGGCCACGGTACCGGCAAACTTTTCTTCGAATGGGCCATCGAACAATGCCGCCAGCGCGGCTGCGCGCTGGTGCAACTGACCACCGACAAGAAGCGCGCCGACGCGCAACGTTTCTATTCCGCGCTGGGTTTTCATGCCACCCATGAAGGCATGAAGATCGAGCTCGTTTGACTCTCGGAGTACGCCCCATGCATGGCGAATACAAAGTCCCCGGCGGCAAGCTGGTGGTGGCCGACCTGTCGCTTGCCGACGGCCGGCTGGCCGATGTCCGCATCAGCGGTGACTTCTTTCTCGAACCGCCCGAGGCGCTGGACGCCATCAACCAGGCCCTCACCGGGCTGCCGGCCGATGCCGACGAAGCCCGGCTGAGCCAGGCCGTGGCGCAGGCCCTGCCCCCGGGCACCGAAATGTTCGGTTTCTCGCCCGAGGCCATCGCCGTGGTGCTGCGGAGGGCCCTGGCATGAGCCTGGACTGGAACCACTACAACTGGCAGCTGCTGCATGACGGCCCCCAGGAGCCCTTGCTCCACATGGCGCTGGACGCCGTGATCACGGATGAAGTCGGCGCCGGACTGCGCCCACCGACCTTGCGCATCTGGGAATGGGCCGCGCCTGCGGTCGTGATCGGCCGCTTTCAGTCGCTGCGCAACGAGGTTGACCCCGAAGGCGCCCGCCGCCATGGCGTAAAGGTCGTGCGCCGCGTCAGTGGCGGCGGCGCCATGTTCATCGAGCCGGGCAACACCATCACCTACTCGCTGTCCGTGCCCGAAGCGTTCGTGGCCGGCATGAGCTTTGCCGAGTCATACGCCTTCCTGGACTCGTGGGTGCTCAAGGCGCTCAACGAGCTGGGCGTCAAGGCCTGGTATCAGCCGCTCAACGACATCGCCTCCGACGCCGGCAAGATCGGCGGCGCCGCCCAGGCGCGCCGCAGCAAGGCCGTGCTGCACCATGTCACCATGGCTTATGACATCGACGCCGACAAGATGGTCCAGGTGCTGCGTATCGGCCGCGAGAAACTGTCCGACAAGGGCACCACCAGCGCCAAAAAACGTGTCGATCCGCTGCGCAGCCAGACCGGTCTGCCGCGCGAGACCGTGATTCAGCGCATGATCCAGACTTTTTCCGCCATGGCGCCCCTGGAGCCGGTCGCGTTGGCCCCGGCCACCGTGGACAAGGCCCGGGCGCAGGTCGCCGAACGTTTCGGCACGCCCGAATGGCAGGCGCTGGTACCCTGAGGCCCGCACCGCAACCACCGATACCGGAGATTCCCCTCATGCCTGTTTCGACGCTTCGTTGCTCCCTGCGCGCCACGCTGCTGGCCGGCCTCGGCCTGCTGGCGGCCTGCTCCAGCACGCCCCCCTCCAACATCACCCTGGCCGAGGGCGCACAGGCTCCCGGCAACGCCCAGTCCACCCAGATCAAGGATGTCCGGACCCAGGCCATCCAGTGGCAGGGCGTCAAGCCCGGCTGCCAGGGCGAGTGCCCCACCATCGAGATCAACAGCGTGGCCTTCCCGGACATTCCGCGCCTCACAGAGGCGGTGGACCACACGCTCGCCAGCCTGACCGGCCTGGATCAGAACCTGCGTGGCCAGTACGAGACCCTGTCGGAATTCACGCAGTACTTCTGGCGCAATGCCCAGGGCCGCGACACGACCCACTTCAAGGCATCGGTCAAGGACGTCGCCCAGGGCGTCATCGCCGTGGAGCTCCATACCGGCCAGTATTTCACCGGCGCGGCGCACGGCATTCCGGCCACCGTCTACCTCAACTGGAGCCAGCCCAAGGGCCAGTTGCTAAGCCTGAACGACCTGCTGATTCCCGGCCGCCACGATGCCTACGTCAAGGTCCTGCGCGAGGCCCACCAGCGCTGGCTGGCCGACAACGAAGATGCCCGTCGCGACCCCGCCACCTACAACCGCATGTGGCCCTTCCAGGAAACCGACAATGTGGCCGTCACGCGCGACGGGCTGGTGGTCAAGTACGACGCCTATTCCATCGCGCCCTATTCGCAGGGCGAGCCGGAATTGCTGCTGCCCTGGTCGCAATTGCAGGGCGTGATCCGCCCCGAGTACCTCGGTCCGCTGGGTTGAGCCGTCTCAGGCGGCCCGGCGGCGCTCGACCACGCGATCGATCAGCCCCCAGGCCAGCGCCTGCTGCGGATCCATGAAGTGATCCCGGTCCAGGGTCTGCTCCACCTCGGCCTCGCTGCGCCCGCAATGCTGCGCATACAGGCGGATGACCTGAGCCTTGGTACGCTGCATGGCTTCGGCCTGAATCAGGATATCGCTGGCTTGGCCCTGCACCCCACCCAGGGGCTGGTGCACGTGCAGGCTGGCATTGGGCAGGGCCAATCGATGGCCCGGCTCGCCGGCCATCAGCAGAAACGATCCCATCGAGCGCGCGGTGCCCATGCACAAGGTATGCACGGGCGCGTCGATGTACTGCATGGTGTCGTAGATCGCCAGCCCGCTGGTGATCACCCCGCCGGGCGAATTGATGTACAGATGGATGGGCTTGCCCGGATGCTCGGCCTCCAGGAACAACAACTGGGAACAGATCAGCGACGCGCTGTTGTCGTTGACCTCGCCGTTCAGAAACACGATGCGCTCGCGCAGCAGGCGCGAGTAGATATCAAACGAACGCTCGCCCCGGCCGGAGGCTTCGATAACCATAGGGACGAGCTGCATCGATTCGCGCATGAGGCGAACTCCTTTTTGTCGATCGGGAAAAAAACGCCGGCGGCGCCGGACTCAGGCGGCCAGGCGCATCAAGGGCTCGTTGGCGCAGCCGCGCACGTGCACGATGGTGAGAATGCTGCAGCCCTCGCCGGCCGCGCGCACGCGGAATGTCACCTGCCCCTCGGGCTGCCCCCTGTCGCGCCAGGGATAGACCACCTCTTCGCCCTCGCGTGACGACAGCGGGCTGACGTCGGCAAGCGCCGGCACCCACTGCTCGCGCAAGGCGTCCTGGTGAATGGCGCGCCACACCTTCTGCGGCTCGGCCTGCAACTCGAACTCCAGCACCAGCGCCTCATCGGCGGTATCGACGGGGTCGGTCATTGATCCATGTCCTTGAGCAAAGTCTGCAGCGCCTGCACGCGTTGCGGCCAATAGCGCCGGTAGCGGGACAGCCACTGGGCGATCTGGGCCAGCCCCTGCGGGTCAACCTCATAATGCACATAGCGGCCCTGGCGAGTCTCGCGCAACAGCCCGGCCTGGCGCAGCACGCCGAGATGTTGCGACATTGCCGGCTGGCTGATCGCCATCCCTTCGCGCAAGGCGCTCGCATGCATGCCGCCGTCGGCCAGCTTCTCGAAAATGTGGCGCCGCGTCGGATCGGCCAGGGCCTTGAAGATGTCGTTTTCTGCCATGACGACACATTAGCAGATACTTATCTCATGCGCAATCCTCTTCTTGCGCCCGCCTGCCTTGCCCCCAATGGCCGGCCACAGGCCCGGCGCCGTGGGCGCCTTGCGGCTTCCCCGGCTCTTGCAGACCAGGCCATAGGCGGCAATGATAGACAGTCCGCCCAGGGCGGCGCTTATCCGGCAGCGGGCCCGCGCCCGATGCTCCCCCTCACTTCCGGCCGGCAGGCAGCATGCCATCTGGCCTGGACACCTGGAGTTCACGCATGAAGATCTATTTTTCCCCGGCCTCGCCCTACGTGCGCAAATGCATGGTCACGGCGCACGAACTGGGCCTGGCCGGGCGAATCGAAAAACTGCCCAGCGCCGCCAACCCTGTCAAGCGTGATGCCTCCGTGGTGGCCAGCAACCCGCTGGGCAAGGTCCCGACCTTCATCACCGACGACGCGCAGATCCTGTACGACAGCCGCGTCATCTGCGAGTACCTGGACACCCTGGCGCAAGGCGCGCTGTTCGCGCGCGGCAGCAAGCAGCGCTGGCAGGTCCTGACCGAACAATCCCTGGGCGACGGCCTGCTCGACGCGGCGCTGCTGGCCCGCTACGAGGCGATGATGCGCCCCGAAGCGCTGCGTTGGGCCGACTGGACGCGCGGCCAGATGGATAAGATCGCCAGCTGCCTGCAGGTCCTCGAAGCCCGCAGCGACACACTGGGCGAACGCGTGGACATCGGCACCATCACGCTCGGCTGCGCCCTGGGCTACCTCGATTTCCGCTTCCCGGATTACGACTGGCGCAGCGCCCATCCGCAAGCGGCCGCCTGGTTCGCCGTTTTCAACGAGCGCCCCTCCATGCAGGCCACCTTGCCCAAGGCCTGAAGCGCCGGAGCTTGCCCAGGCCCCTCAGGGAATATATGATCAATATATGAAACGTATATTCCCTGACCAGGATTCCTCATGGGCATCGTGAACATCGACGACGAACTGCACGACCAGCTGCGCAAGGCCAGCAGCGTGTCCTGCCGCTCGATCAACGCCCAGGCGGCTTTCTGGATTCGCATCGGCATGCTGTGCGAAATGCAGCCGACCCTCAGCTTCAATGACATCGTCACCCGGGAACTGCGCGCCGCCGGCGTCGCCGTGCCCTCCCCGGCAAGCCTGTCCGCATGATCAAACGCCCGGAAGAAATCGCCCTGCTGGCCGAATCCGGCCGCCTGCTGGCACAGGTATTCCACCAGATCGACCAGCTGGAACTGGCCGGCATGTCCACCATGCAGGTCAACGACCTGGCCGAAGACCTCATCATCAACACCTGCCGGGCGCGGCCGGCCAGCAAGGGGCAATATGGCTACGCCTACACCCTGAACGCCTCGCCCAACCAGGTTGTCTGCCATGGCATGCCTTCGGCCGCCGACATCCTGTCCAGCGGCGACATCGTCAACTTCGACATCACGCTCGAGAAAAACGGCTACATCGCCGACTCCAGCACGACCTATCTGGTCGGCCAGGTGTCCGCGCCGGCCAGGCGGCTGGTGCAGGCAAGCTATGAGGCCATGTGGCAAGGCATTCGCGCCGTGCGACCCGGCGCCCGGCTGGGCGATATCGGCCACGCCATTGAGCAGCATGCCCGCCGCCATGGCTATAGCGTCGTCAGGGAATATTGCGGCCACGGCATCGGCCGCGAGATGCACGAAGAACCCCAGATTCTCCATTGGGGCCGCCCGCATACCGGCCTGACCCTGCGCGAAGGCATGGTCTTCACCATCGAACCCATGCTCAACCAGGGCGCACGCGCCGTCGACACCGAGGACGACGGCTGGACCGTCGTGACCCGCGACGGCCAACTCTCGGCCCAGTTCGAGCACACCGTGGCCGTCACCCGGGACGGGGTGCGCGTGCTGACCCTGCGGCCCGACGAGAAATACCCGGGGTAACACGCGTCAGTTGCTCTGCGGCCGCAACCGAGGTTTCTCCGCGCGCCCGGGTTGTGGGTGGTAAACGGCTAGCCGGCATGGTCCACCACGGTGCGCTGCTCGCTCGCTGACGAGGCGCCGGGCAGCGCGAGCAGACCCACGGCCAGGCGCAGGCCCGTCCCCCCGGACCAGGGCTGGCGAAGCTTGCGCGCATGGATCATGGTGTCAGTAAGTCCAGCTCAGCGAAAGCTGCACCGAGCGCGGCGCCCCGGCGAGGACTTCGCGGGCGCTCTGCGTGGAGACGATGTAGGCCTTGTCGAAGACGTTTTTGACAGCCAGCGAAACTTCCACGCCATGCCCCAGGGCATAACGGACCATGGCATCGACACGCTGGTAGGCCGCCACCTTGAACGTGTTGCCCAGATCGCCCTGGCGGGAGCCGACGTGCGTGATGCCGCCGCCCAAGCTCAGGCCGCGCGCTGCGCCGGTGCGCACGGTGTAGGTGCTCCAGAACCAGGCGCTGACCGACGGCACCCCGGCCAGCCGGTTGCCGGCAAGTCCCGTGGTGTCCCGGGTGACGGTCGCATCGACATAGCCCACGCCCAGATGCACCTTCCAGCCGGGCAGGATCTCTCCCGCCAGATCCAGTTCTGCCCCGCGCGAGCGCTGCTCGCCCGTCAGCAGGCGATAATCCGCGCCCGGATCGGCCGGATCGCTCACGGCGACGTTCTTCTTGGTGATCTGAAAAACCGCGAGATTGGCGCTCAGACGATCCGGGATCACGTCCCACCGGACGCCCAGCTCATATTGCGTGCCCTTTTCCGGCGCCAGCGATGCTCCGCTGCGGTCGTATCCCCTCTGCGGCCGGAAGCTCTGCGACCCGCTGCCGTACAGGGCCAGATCCGTGCGCGGCTGCCACACCAGCCCCAGCCGGCCGGTCAGGGCGTGATCGGTTCGCGGGTCGACGCTGTCGCCCACCGTGGCGTCGCGCCGCGAGCGGTACTCGTCCCATCGCACGCCGGCCAGCGCCTTCCAGCGCTCGGACAACGCGATCTGATCCTGCGCGTAGGCCGCGCGGGTGTGAACCCGCTCATCGTAGCTACTGTTGATCTTCGCCGGCCGGCGCGGCGCGCCCTGGACCGGATCGTGGATGTCGATGTCGGCAATGTTCGCCCGCGCGCGCTCAAACAGCATGCGCGAGCGTACCTGCTGTATGCCCGTGAGCAGTCGATGTTCCACGCGGCCGGTCTCAAAGTGCCAGAGCGCCTCCAGGCGGACATCGCGCGTATCGGTGTCTTCACTGCGATCGCTATAGCGGCGGCGCAACGTGCGGCCGTCGCTGCGAAAGCCCTGGAAGTCGATGCCGGTGTCGCGCACGCGGCCAGCATCCACACCGATGCTGGCGCGCAACGTCAGCGCATCGGACACCGTGTTCTCGACCCTGAGCAGCGCGCGCGTCTTCCTGCCCGCGACCCGGGACCAGGGCTCGGCCAGCCAGCTGTCGTAAGGCCGCAGCACCTCGCCGGTGCCGGGCACGATCACCAGACCTCGATCAAACGGCTGCTCGCTGGCGGTGTGCTCGAGGGTGAACCTCAGCCGGGTGTCCACGGAAGGATCCCAGGCCAGGGTGCCGCCGACGTACCGCCGTTCGCTGCCTGGCCGCCCCGGGACCCAGCCGTCCTCCTTCTGGGCCGCGCCCGTCAGGCGCGCCCGCAGGCGGCCATCAGCAGTAAGCGCCCCCGTCGCGGAGGCTTCAGCGCGCCGGGCGCCGAAGCCTCCGTAGCTCAGCGAACCCTCGAAGCCGGGCTCGGCTTGGGCCGGCCGCGTCACGATGTTGATGATGCCGCCCGGCTCGGCTGCGCCATAAAGCACCGATGCCGGCCCCTTGAGCACCTCCACCGCTTGCACGCCAGCCAGATCGAGCATGACCTCGGGACGATCGGCCACCGCGTTCAGCGGCATGCCGTCCACCGCATAGCCGACGGCGCGAAAGCCGCGCAGAATGAAGTTCTCGCTGCGATTGGCCGAGCTGCCGGCCTTGACCACGTTGGGCACGCCCTCGAGCACCTGACCGACCTCGCGCGCCTGCCGGTCGCGGATCTCCTCGCGGCCGATGACGTTGATCGTCTGGGGGATGTCACGCAGCGGGGTATCCGTAAGCGTGGCGGTCTCGCTGGCCTCGACCCGGTAGTTCTGCAGACCTTCCGGCAAGGAGCCCGTGACCACGACCGGGGGCAGCGTGGCGGGCGCCGGTGCGCTTGCCGCTTGGGCGGCACCCGCCAGATGCGCGGCCAGCATGGCCTGCAATGGCAGAGCGATACGCCCTCCGCCGGGAAGTTTCGATATAGCCATGATCGTCATCCATCCAGCCTTGACTGCGTAGCGACCGCTCAGCAGTGTTCAGGAAGGACAATGCGCCCCATAATAAATACGATCAAGACGCATTCTCATGTATGAGACAAATTACCCGACGAGCGTAACGAACAGAATCGTGAGGGCCGACACCAAGACAGGGCGAGGTCGGTGCCCTCTCATTGCCCTCGTCACGGAACGGCACCGGCCCGGGGCCGCGCGCGTTCGCGGCGATAGTGGCCGGCACACATACCATGAAGGCGCCCTGCCAGCCTGCCCTTGATGAAGCCTCCCCCGCGGCAGACTTGGCGAGTTCGATTCTTGCCAGGACGGCTGCCCGGAAGCCGGATCAAGCCCAGGAAAGCACCGGCATATATTGAACTAGGCTAAGTTTTTGATAAAACAGCGGTATTTAGCCTTGTCGCAGTCCAGCGAATTTCGGTGCTGGGATCAGCGTAAAACAAAAAAACCCGCCGACCAGGCCTGGGCCCGGTCGGCGGGATGTCATGCTGGCGCAGACCCTTGCGGGCCGCGCCTGGCGCTGGCGTTCAGGCGCCGGTCACGGATACAGGCCGCGCACCTGACGCGATTGCAGAATCCGCGTGCAGGCCACGATGAAGGCCGCCGTGCGCAGCGTCACCTTGTGCTCGCGCGCCATCTGGGCAATTGCCGTGTAGGCGTCGCGCATGATGCGCTCCAGACGCTGGTTGATCTCTTCTTCGCTCCAGAAGAAGCTGGAGAAGTCCTGCACCCACTCGAAATACGAAACGGTCACGCCGCCTGCGTTGGACAGCACGTCGGGCACGACGTAGATGCCCTTGTCGCCCAGGATGTCATCGGCCTCGGGGGTAGTCGGGCCGTTGGCGCCCTCGACCACGATCTTGGCGCGGATCTTGTCGGCGTTGCCGGCATGGATCTGCGACTCCAGCGCGGCCGGGATCAGGAAATCGGTTTCCAGGCCCCAGAACTCGGCGTTGTCCATGGTCTCGCCGCCTGAGAAGCCGGCCACGCCGCCCTTGTTGGCCACGTGGGCCAGCAGCTTGTGGACATCCAGGCCATTGGCGTTGTGAATGGTGCCGGTGTGGTCCTGCACGGCGATGACCTTGGAGCCCGCCTCATGGAACAAGCGTCCGGCGGTGCCGCCGACGTTGCCGAAACCCTGCACGATGACCTTGGCGCCGGCAAGATCGATGTTGCGATCGCGCGCGGCCTCGCAGGCCACCACGAACACGCCGCGCCCGGTCGCCTCGACGCGGCCCAGGCTGCCGCCCAGCGCGATGGGCTTGCCCGTCACCACGCCGGTGGCGGTGGCGCCCTCGTTCATCGAGTAGGTGTCCATCATCCAGGCCATGGTCTGGGCGTTGGTATTGACGTCAGGCGCCGGGATGTCCTTGGTCGGCCCGATGATGATGCCGATCTCGGAAGTGTAGCGACGCGTGACACGCTCCAGCTCGGCCTGTGAGTAATTGCGCGGATCCAGGCGCACCCCGCCCTTGGCGCCGCCATAGGGCAGGTTGACTGCCGCGTTCTTGACCGACATCCAGGCGGCCAACGCCATCACTTCGGACAGCGTGACATCCTGGTGAAAGCGCACGCCGCCCTTGCCGGGGCCGCGCGAAGTGTTGTGCTGCACGCGATAGCCCTCGAAGTGGGCGATCGTGCCGTTATCCAGCTGGATGGGCACATCCACCACCAGCGTGCGCTTGGGGCGCTTGAGGGTTTCGACCCAGCGCGACAGCGAACCGAGGTAAGGCGTGACGCGATCGACCTGCTGCAGGTAGACCCCCCACGGCCCCAGGTGCTCGGAGTCGAGATAGGACGGCAAAGGGTGGACGGGAACGTTGGACATAAAGGACTTCTCCTGGCTTTGGTTGACGATAATTCTACCTACGAGTTCTATTTGTCCCCGAGAGAATATTTAAAAAATATAATGGGGACAGAATAAAAAAGATTGTCCCTCCCTCCCCAGGAAAGGACAACCTTCGGGCTGAATGAAAAGCCCCGGCTCATGGCCGGGGCGGCAGATGCAGGCGTGGGCGTCAGGGACGCCCGTCAGGCTCAATCATACGTGCCTAACTTCAGACCGGAAACCCCTTGCACCGAGCCGGCGGCGGGGGTGTCCGTCTGCGCCGCCGCCTTCGGGGCGGTTTCGGACGAAGGCGCGGCCGTCGCCGGGCTTGCCGCCGCCGGCAAGGCGGCCCCGCCGCGCGCCGCCTCGCGCTGGCGCCAGGTGCTCTCGGACACTTCGGCCAGCGCCTTGGAAAGCCCTCCCCACTTACCGGTCAGCGCCCAGTCCGCCGCCGTCTGCCCCTTGAGATCCTGGGTGGTCGGGTCCGCGCCGGCGTCCAGCAGAAGCTGGACCATCTCGCGATTGCCGGACAAGGCGGCCATCATGAGAGGCGTGCGCCCCTCCGAGGAGGGCGCATTGATCAGGGCCCCCTTGGACATCAGCAGCTTGGCCGTATCGACGTGCCCCTTGGAGGCAGCATAGTGCAGCGGCGTCCAACCCAAACGGTTGACCTCGGCGCCACGCGCAATCAGTTTCCGGGCCCGCTCGGTCTGGCCCGCCACGGCCAGATACATCAACGGGGTTTCGCCCGCCGGGTTGACCGCATTGACATCGGTTCGCGGGTCGGCGGCCAGCGCATCGAAGACCTTCCAGGCCTGGTCGACCACCGCACGCATGATGGCGGGCTGGCCATTCTTGAAACGCACATTGGGGTCGGCCCCCTGCTTGAGCAGGGTCTGCAGATCGGCCACCTTGTCGTTGTGTACGTAGAACCACCAATTGGCCGGCGGCTCTGCCGCCCAGCCTGCCGCCAGCGGCAGCGCCAGCGCCACTGCCGCGATCCAAGTCCGTCCCGTCATCGCCATCTCCTGCACAGAAAAACCAAAGAAGAAACCCGCCTCAACGCCTGATCTTGCTGAAAAGCCGGAAGAAATTTTCGGTCGAGGCCTGCGCGATCTGAGCCACCGGCAGGCCCTTCAGGTCAGCGACCTTCTCGGCCACATGGATGACCTTGGCAGGGTCGTTGAGTTTGCCGCGATACGGCACCGGCGCAAGGAAGGGAGAATCCGTCTCGATCAGCAGCCGGTCCAGCGGCATGTTGCGCGCCACCTCGTGCACCACGGCCGCATTCTTGAAGGTCACGATGCCCGAGAGCGAAATATGGAAATTCAGCGCCATCGCGGCCTGAGCGAGTTCCCAGGTCTCGGTGAAGCAGTGCATCACCCCGCCGACTTCCTCGGCGCCCTCTTCCTTGAGGATGCGCACGGTGTCTTCAGCGGAATTGCGCGTATGGATGATGAGCGGCAGGCCTGCCTGACGCGCAGCCCGGATATGGCGACGGAAACGTTCACGCTGCCAGTCCAGCGGCTCGCTCAGGCGATAGTAATCCAGGCCGGTTTCGCCGATGGCGACCACCTTGGGGTCCTGGGCCAGGCGCAGCAACTCCTCGGGCTGGGGGTCGGGCGTGTCTTCGTAATCGGGATGCACGCCGACCGAGGCCCACAGATTCTGATGCGGGCGCACGAGCTCCATCAGGCCGGGCCATTCGGGCATATTGACGCTGACCACCAGCGCATGCGTGACCTGGTTGGCCTCCATGCGCTGCAGGATGCCGGGCAGGTCGGCGGCCAGTTCGGGGAAATTCAGATGACAGTGTGAATCGACAAACATGAAGGCAGATACGATAGACGGCTATGCCTGGCAGGATAGCACCACGCGCTGCAAGGCCGAGTGAGCGAACAATTTGCCATTGAGCGGATGCCCGGCCAGCGCGCGCTGGCGCAGCAGCCAGCGTGCCGTTTCCGCCAGCCGCCCGGGCTGCGCGCGGGCCGCGACGGCGCCTGCGGCCTGCGCCAGGCTGGGAAAATAACGCACCGGCGCGCCATGGGCCGCCAGATTGAGGTCCGTGAAGGCCCGCAGCAAGGCGTCGAGCCATTCGGCTGCCGGCATTTTCTCGAGGGTTTCGGCCAGCGTGCCCACGTCGGTGGACGCGCCCTCGGCCAACCCCTTGAGCAGGCTCGCGAGCCAGCCCGGCACGGGGCTGTCTGCCTGGGCAGCCTGGCGGCGTGCAGCCAGCGGCGCGCCGCCCGCGGCGGCCAGCCAGTCTTCGCCCTGCGCCACGCCCTGCGCCTGCAGCCATTGCAGGGCCGTCTGGCGGTCGGGCATGGCCAGCGGCAAACGACGGCAGCGCGACACCAGCGTCGGCAGCAGGCGGTCCGGGGCGTCGGCCACCAATAGGAAAACAGTATGCGGCGGCGGCTCCTCCAGCACCTTGAGCAAGGCGTTGGCGGAAATCACGTTCAGTGCCTGAGCCGGATAAACCAGCGCCACGCGCCAGCCGCCCCGGTGGGTGGCCGTATTGAACCAGGACTCCAGAGCGCGGATCTGGTCGATACGGATTTCCTTGGAGAGGGTTTTCTTGGCGCTGCCGCCGGCCGGCGCATCGTCAGCCTCGGTTGACGCCTCGGCGTTGGCCTGCCCTTCCTGGTCGGCCACGGCGTCCGGGCGGATACGCCGCAGATCCGGGTGATTGCCGCTGGCGACCCAGGTGCAGGCGGCGCACTGACCACAGGCCAATCCCTGTTGTGGCGACTCGCATAACAGGCTGGCCGCGGCGGCCGCCGCGAAATCCAGTTTGCCGATGCCGGCCGCGCCGTGAACCAGCCAGGCATGCGCAAAGCGTTCGCGTTGGCCCAGCCACTGCTGCGCCGTCGCGAGATGCCAGGGGGGAAACGGAACCAGGCTCATGCCGCGCCGGCCAGAAAGCGTTGCAGATCCGCCTCCAGGGCGGCACGCACGGCCGCCAGCGGCTGGCTGGCGTCGATGACATGGATACGTTCGGGGTCAGCCTGCACGCGGGCGTGATAGGCCTGGCGGGTACGCTCGAAGAAGGCCTGGCCTTCCTGCTCGAAGCGGTCAAGCTGACGCTCGCCGGCCATGCGCGCACGCGCCACCTCAAGCGGCACGTCGAACAGCCAGGTGAGGTCCGGACGCAGGGCCGGTTGCAGCCATTGCTCCAGCGCGGCCACGCGGGCCGCACCGAGTTCCCGGCCGCCCCCCTGGTAGGCGTAGGTGGCATCCGTATAGCGGTCGCAGACGACCCAGGCACCTCGCGCCAGCGCCGGCGCGATGACCTGCTGCACGTGTTCGCAGCGGGCCGCAAACATCAGCAGCGTCTCGGTGTCCAGGCCCATGGGCTCGGACAGCAGCAAGGTGCGCAGACGTTCGCCCAGCGGCGTGCCGCCCGGCTCGCGGGTCGAGACCACGTCCAGTCCGTGGGCGCGCAAAGTCTGCACCAGCCATTCGATATGGGTGCTCTTGCCCGCCCCGTCGACACCTTCCAGGGTTATGAAACGTCCGGTCATTTGCTTTGCCCTTGCCCGAGAATGTAGCGCGCCACGTTGCGGTTGTGTTCCGACAGATTGACGGAGAACTCGCTGGTGCCATTGCCGCGCGAAACGAAATACAGAAACTTGTGCCGCTCCGGCTGCACCGCCGCCAGCAAGGCCGCCCGTCCGGGCGAAGCAATAGGCGTGGGCGGCAGGCCCGGGCGCGTATAGGTATTCCAGGGCGTATCGGTCTGCAGGTCGCGCCGGCGGATGCGGCCCTGATAGGCGTCGCCCATGCCGTAGATCACGGTGGGGTCGGTCTGCAGCAGCATGCCCAGGCGCAGGCGGTTGCTGAATACCCCGGAAATGCGCCCCCGCTCCGGGCCGTGGCCGGTTTCCTTCTCGATGATGGACGCCATGATCAAGGCCTCGTAGGGCGTGGTGAACGGCAGGTCGGGCTGGCGCTGCTCCCAGGCCTGCTGCAACACGCGCTGCCCCTCCTGGTAGGCGCGGCGCAGGATATCGTAATCGGTGCTGCCCGGCGTGAACACATAGGTGTCCGGGAAGAACAAGCCTTCGGGGGAGGTATGCGTCGAACCCAGGCGCTGCAGCAGCTGCGCATCGCTGACCTCGCCAAGCGTCTGCTTGACGTCCGGATGCTCGCGCAGCGCCAGGCGGATCTGCCGGTAGGTCCAGCCCTCCGGAAAGGTGATCTGGCGTTGCGACATGTCGCCGCGCGCCAGCCGTTCGAGCAACAGCCAGGGGCTGTCGCCATTGATGGCCTGGTAGCCGCCGGCCTTGATCAGCTTGTCGCGCTCGGACAGACGGGCCAGCCATACGAAACCGGGTTCCCAGACCGGCACGCCGGCCTCGTTCAGGGTGCGCGCGATCGCGCGCGGCGTGGCGCCCGGATCAACCACGAAATCGACCCGGTCGGCGGACAGCTGCATGGGTTTGTTGACCCAATACCAGGCGCCGCCGGCCGCGATGGCGGCCGCCAGCACGGCGATCAAGGCCAGCAGCAGGAAATAGAAACCAAAACGTTTTTTCATAAGAGTGCGCAGTGTAATGGATCGCGCCGCCGCACGTCGCTGCCGGGACGCTGCCTAAGGGCATGCCGGGCGGGTATCATCGGAGTTTTGTTGACCCCTGGCGCGCCCTGCGGCGCGCCGCCTGCCTTCAAGTTCCTGCGCCATGCATCCTTTGTCAGATTCGATTCCCTCCGGCACGCCGGGTTCCGCCCGCTTCGCGGCCCTGCCCGGGTTGCGCGTGCTGGCCGCCAGCGGCGACGATACCCTCGCCTTTCTGCACGGTCAGTTGACCCAGGACGTCACCGGCCTGCCGCCTGATGCCGCCCGTTTCGCCGGCTACTGCACGGCCAAAGGCCGTCTGCTGGCCACCCTGGTGATGTGGCGCGGGCAACCCGAAGGCTGGCGCGCGCTGGTGCGCGCCGACCTGGCCGAGAGCCTGCTCAAGCGTCTGTCCATGTTCGTGCTGCGCGCCAAGGTGAAGTTCAGCCTGCCTGAGCTGGCCGTGGCCGGCATCAGCGCCCAGGCCGAAGACATCCCGGCGCTTGCCCAGGCAGCCGGCGGCGACCTGCCGACCGCGCCATGGGCCCTGGCCGAGCTGCCCAGCGGCACCTGGATCGCCGCCCCCGGCGCCCAACGCCGCTGGTGGTGGATCGCCAGCCCCGAGCAGCTGGCCAGCCATGGCGCCGCGCTCGCCGCCCGTCTGTCACACGGCGACGAACAAAGCTGGCAGGCCGCCGACCTGGCCGCCGGCCTGCCCTGGATCAGTGCCGCCACCCAGGATCTGTTCATTCCCCAGACCGTCAACCTCGAACTGATCGACGGCGTCAGTTTCACCAAAGGCTGTTATCCGGGCCAGGAAGTCGTCGCACGCAGCCATTACCGCGGCACCGTCAAGCGCCGCATGGCCCTGGGCACCACCGCCCTGCCCGCAGCGGCCCCGGGCACCGACGTCTATGACGCAGCCCAGGAAGGCGGCGAGCCGGTCGGCCGCGTGGTCGATGCCGCCGGCGCCGGCGAGCAAGCCTGGCTGCTGTTCGAAACCACGCTGGCGGCGCTGCCGGCCGGCCAGTTGCGCGTCGGCGCAGCGGATGGCCCGGCCATCACGCTGCAAGCGCTGCCCTACGCCATCAACTGACGGTCTTCAGACAGATACGTCGAACAAGGCGCCGACCCCGGCGGTCAGCGCCATTGCCAAAGCGCCCAGCACCCCGACCCGCAAGGCAGCGCGCCCCATCGGCGCGCCGCCGGTGCGGGCGGCCACGGCGCCAAGAATGCACAAACCGGTGACCGAGGCGCCGATCACCCAGGGAATCACGCCGTGCACCGGCACGCTCACGGCCACGGCGAGCGGCAAAGCCGCGCCGGCCGCGAATGAGGCCGCCGAGGCCAGCGCAGCCTGCACCGGCTGGGCGCGGTTGTAGGCGGAAATGCCAAGCTCATCGCGCGCATGCGCATCCAGCGCGTCATGGCGCGTCAACTGTTCGGCCACCTGGCGCGCCAGGGCGGGCTCCACGCCGCGCTCGGTATAGATGTCCGTCAGCTCCTGCAGCTCGCTGGCCGAGTTGACCTTGAGCGAGCGCTGTTCCATGCGCAGATCGGCGGCCTCGATGTCGGCCTGGGAATGCACCGACACGTACTCGCCTGCCGCCATCGACAAGGCGCCGGCGACCAGCGCCGCCACCCCCGAGGTCAGGATCACCATCGGCGAGGACTGTGCCGCGGCCACGCCGGTGATCAGGCTCGCGGTCGACACGATCCCATCATTGGCGCCCAGCACGGCAGCGCGCAACCAATTGGCTCGGAAAATACGGTGATGACTGGCGGCGGGCATGTGTCCTCCTGATACAAGTCGCATCAAGTATAGGAGGCTTGACCTATTCGCGATAGATATGGGGCCGCATCTCGTAAATGCGAATTCCTCTGGTGCGCATCGGGTTTAAGTATTGGTCCGGGCGGCCCGCAGGCCCGATGCGCCCGGCGCGCCGCGCCCCGTTGCAGGGCACGACGCGCGCATGCTCAGTCGCGCTCGCTGGCGTAGAGGTTGACGATGCTGGAGAAGTCCAGCCCGCCGCTGCCGCCGTTGCTGTGCAGGCTGTAAAGGTTGCGCGCCAGCTCACCCAGGGGAATGGCGCTGCGCGAGCTGAGCGCCGATTCGGCGGCCAGCCCCAGATCCTTGAGCATGAGGTCCACGCCGAAACCGCCCGCATAGCCCTTGGACGCCGGGGCATGTTCCATCACGCCGGGCCACGGGTTGTACAGTTCGGTGGCCCAGTTGCGCCCGGAGCTCTTGGCGACGATGTCCGACAGCACCTTGGGGTCCAGGCCGTTGGCCACGCCCAACGCGAGCGCCTCGGCCGTGCCGGCCATCAGGATGCCCAGGAGCATGTTGTTGCAGATCTTGGCGACCTGGCCCGCACCCGCATCCCCGGCATGGAAGATGTTCTTGCCCATCTTCTCCAGCACCGGACGGGCGCGCTCCAGCGCCGCCTGCGGGCCGCCCACGATGAAGGTCAGCGTGCCGGCGGCCGCGCCGCCCGTGCCTCCCGACACCGGCGCATCGATCATTTCCAGGCCGCGCGCCTGGGCGGCCTGAGCCACTTTGCGGGCCGAATCGGGCGCAATGGTGCTGCAATCGATCACCAGGGTGCCGGCGCCGATCTGGCCCAGCAGATCCTGCTCCAGGTAGACCCCTTCGACATGCTTGCTGGCGGGCAGCATGGTGATGACGATGTCTGCGCCCTTGACCGCGTCGGCGGCCGAGCCGGCCGCACGCGCGCCGGCGTCGGTCAGCTGGCGCACGGCGTTGGGGCTCAGATCGAACACGGTAAGCGCGTGGCCGGCCTTGACCAGGTTCAGCGCCATCGGCGCGCCCATGTTGCCCAGCCCAATGAATGCAATACTGCTCATGACGCCTGTCTCCTGCTTCTTGTTTGAAAATGGAAGTCGGCGGGCGCTCGCCCGCCCGGTTCAGATGCCCTGCCCCAGATCCGCCAGCGGATGCGGCGTGCCTTGCGGCCATGGCTCCTGGAAGAAGCGCTGAACCCAGGCCTCGTCGGCCTCGGCCAACGTGGCCGGCCGCCAGCGCGGCTGCCTGTCCTTGTCGATCAGCAAGGCGCGTATCCCTTCCTGGAAGTCGCCCTCGGCGACGCTGGCCAGCACCGCTACATACTCGGCCCGGAATACGTCGCCCAGCGAGCGCATGCGGGTGTGCTGCAACAGGGCGAAAGCCAGGCGGGCCGAGCCCGGCGCGCCTGCCAGCATGGTCGAGGCCGCGCGCGCCAGCCACGGATCGTCATGATCCTTGAGCGTGGCGATCTCGCCATAGACCTCTTCGAGGCGATTCGAGCCGCACAGGCTGTTGATCAGAAAGGCATGCTGACGCAGCGGCCCCGGCTCCAGCGGCGTGGCCGGCTCGCGGGCCAGCAGCGCCTGGCGCAGCAGGCCGTCATTGATCGAGCGCGGCGCCAGATTGCCGCTGCCCGGCCCGCCCGGCTGGGCGGCCCAGGGCTGGCGCAACAGATCTTCGCAGAATGCCGGCCAGTCGGCCGAATCCAGGCGGAAGTCGGCAATGCCCGCAAAAAAGGCGTCCGACGTATTGACGTTGGCGCCAGTCAGGGCAAGGAACAGCCCGCTGCGCCCAGGCATGCGGTTGAGCAACCAGTTGCCGCCCACATCCGGAAACAGGCCGATGGTGATCTCGGGCATGGCCATGCGCGAGGTCTCGCTGACCACGCGATGGCTGGCGCCCATCATCAGGCCCATGCCGCCGCCCATCACGATCCCGTGGCCCCAGCACAGCAAGGGTTTGGAATACGTGTGGATGCGGTAGTCCAGGCGGTATTCACGCTCGAAGAAGTCGCGCGCATAGGGATTGGCCCAAGGGCCCTGCCCCTGGTGCTCGCGCATGCTGGCGTACAGACCGTGCAGATCGCCCCCGGCGCAGAAGGCCTTGCCGCCCGCGCCCTGCAGGATCACCACGGCGATGGCAGGATCGCGCGCCCAGGCCTGCAGGCGCTCATCGAGCAGATCCACCATTTCCAGCGACAGGCCATTGAGGGTCTGGGGCGCATTCAGCGTGGCTACGCCCAGGCGCGCGCCATTGTCGGCGACACGCTCTTCGAACAATACTGCGTCACTCATCGGATATCCGCTCCCTTGTCGAGCAACTGGCGGGCCACGATCACGCGCATGATCTCGTTGGTGCCCTCCAGAATCTGGTGTACACGAGTATCGCGCACCAGACGCTCCAGCGGATAGTCACGCAAATACCCATACCCGCCATGGATCTGCTGCGCGTCCAGGCAGATCTGGAAGCCCATGTCCGTGGCGAAGCGCTTGGCCATGGCGCAATAGGTGCTGGCATCGGGCGAGCCGCCATCGAGCTTGCAGGCGGCCAGCCGCACCATCTGGCGCGCCGCCACCAGGTGGGTGGCCATGTCGGCCAGCTTGAACTGCAAAGCCTGGAACTCGGACAGCTTGCGATTGAACTGGCGTCGTTCGTCCATGTAGCGGCGCGCCGCATCCAGCGCCCCCTGGGCCGCGCCTACCGAGCAGGTGGCGATGTTGATGCGTCCGCCATCCAGGCCCTTCATGGCGATCTTGAAACCCTCGCCCTCGGCGCCCAGCATATTGGCTGCCGGCACCCGGACGTTCTCGAAAGTGATTGGACGGGTGGACTGGCTGTTCCAGCCCATTTTCTCTTCCTTGCGGCCATAGGTGATGCCGGCGGCGTCGGCCGGCACGGCAAAGGCCGACACGCCATTGGGGCCGGGGCCGCCGGTGCGCGCCATGACCACCAGCAGGTCGGTGTCGCCGCCGCCCGAGATGAAGGCCTTGGCGCCGTTGAGCACGAAGGCGTCGCCATCGCGCTCGGCACGTGTGGTGAGCGATCCGGCATCCGAGCCGGCATTGGGTTCGGTCAGGCAGTAGGAGGCCAGTTTCTGCCCGCTGGCCAGGGCCTCGCCCCACTCGGCGCGCAGCGCCTCGCCGCCCCACTGCCCGACCATCCAGGTAGCCATGTTGTGGATGGTGAGAAAGGCCGTGGTGGAAGGATCGACAGCGGCCATCTCCTCGAAGACCAGCGTGGCATCCAGACGCGGCAGACCGAGCCCGCCGATGCTTTCATTGGCATAGATGGCGCAAAAACCCAGCTCGCCGGCGCTGGCAAACGCCTCGCGCGGAAAAATCCCTTCTGCATCCCACTGGGCAGCGTGCGGCGCCAGCACGCCCTGCGCATAATCGCGCGCGGCTTGCGCAAACGCCCGCTGTTCGTCGTTGAGTTCGAGATCCACAGCCTGTCTCCTGTTTTTGTCGGTACGGTTCGGGCCAGCCTGCGCCGGCATCCGGAACCTGGCGTCAGCCATTTTGGCATGACGTTAACGTAAACGTAAACAACTGAGCGATGATAAGCCAGCTTGCGCCGCCAGCTTGTCTCGACGGCGACATTGCTGCAATGCAAAATGAAGCGGCTAGAGCAGTCCCGCCGGACGCACGCGTCCGCCCGTCTCGGCGATGCGCGCGCGACGGTGCGCGTCGCGCCGGCGGCGCGACTCTTTCGGGTCGAAGCTCAGGGCGCGGTAGATTTCCACCCGGTCGCCATCACGCAGGCGCGTCTGCGGCCCGGCACGCCGGCCGAACACCCCTGCCCCGTGCTGCCAGGGATCCTGCCCGCCGAACGCCTGGGCAAAGCCGCTGGCCTGCAGAGCCTGTTCCAGCGTGGCGCCGCCGGGCAACTGCAGGGTGCGCTCCCAGATGCCACCCGCCTGCGGCGGGCGTGCATAACAGACCGAGACAGTCAGTTCATTCGCCATAGACCTGCTGGGCCCGCTTGGTAAAGGACTCGATGAAACTGGTGGCGATTCGGTTGAACACCGGGCCGACCACCATCTCAAGCGCCCGATTGGAGAAGGCATACTCCATGGTGAACAGCACCTTGCAGGCGTCCTCGGCCAGCGGCTCGAACACCCAATGGCCCACCAGGCTGGAAAATGGGCCGTCCACCAGTTGAAGATCGATGCGATGGGGATAATCATGCGTATTGCGGGTGGTGAAGCGCTGCTTCATTCCCGCAAAGCTGATCATCACCGAAGCCTGCATCCCGTGTTCATCACGGGTCTGGACTTCGGCGCCGCCGCACCATGGCATGAATTCCGGGTACTTTTCCACCTCGGCCACCAGGTCAAACATCTGGGCCGCGCTATAAGGAACCAGGACGGAACGTTGTACTTTGTGCATCGCCTACCGCAAATGGCTAGAATGATCGGATTTTACCGGCATCACGTGCCCCATTCATTGCGTCTATGAGCATTATCGACAACCGCAAGGCCACGCACGACTATTTCATCGAGGATCGCTACGAAGCCGGCATTGTGCTCGAAGGCTGGGAAGTGAAGGCGATCCGCGCCGGTCGCGTCCAACTCAAAGAGAGCTACGTCATCGTACGCGACGGTGAACTATACCTGCTGGGCATGCATGTAAGCCCGCTGGCCACCGCCTCAACCCATATCCATCCCGACGCCATGCGCACGCGCAAGCTGTTGCTCAAGGCCGAGGAAATCCACAAACTGATCGGCAAGGTCGAGCAGCGCGGCTTCACGCTCGTGCCGCTGAACCTGCACTACAAGAATGGCCGCATCAAGCTGGATTTTGCCCTGGGCCGGGGCAAGAAGCTCTACGACAAGCGTGACACCGCCCGCGAGAAAGACTGGGAACGCGAGCGTGAACGCATCATGAAGCACGATACCCGCCGCCGCGACGGCTGAGTCCGGCATCGGGCGCGCCGCCTGGCGCGCCCTTTCCGTGCTCAGGCGCGCGTGCCCTGGGTACCCTTGACGATGGTCATGGCCGAAGCCACCAGGCCGCCCACATCCGACAGATTGGACGGCAGGATGAGGGTGTTGCCCTCCTTGGCTACCGCGCCGAAGGCATCGACATAACGCTCGGCCACCTTCAGGTTGACCGCTTGCATCCCGCCCGGCTGCTGCACCGCATCGCCGACCTGCGTAATGGCCTTGGCCGTGGCTTCGGCAATCGCCAGCACCGCGGCCGCCTCACCCTGGGCCTTGTTGATCTGCGCCTGCTTCTCTCCCTCGGAGCGGGCAATCGCGGCCTCGCGCTCGCCGGTGGCGATGTTGATCTGCTCCTGGCGGCGGCCTTCGGAAGCGGCGATCAGGGCGCGCTTTTCACGCTCTGCCGTGATCTGCGCCTGCATGGCACGCAGAATCTCATTGGGCGGCGTCAGATCCTTGATCTCGTAGCGCAGCACCTTCACTCCCCAGTTCAGGGCCGCCTCGTCCAGCGACGCCACGATGGTGGTATTGATGAAATCGCGCTCTTCGAAGGTGCGGTCGAGCTCAAGTTTGCCGATCACCGAACGCAGCGTGGTCTGGGCCAGTTGCGTGATGGCGGAAATATAGTTGGACGCGCCGTACGAAGCACGCATCGGATCGGTCACCTGGAAATACAGCACGCCGTCGACCTGCAGCTGCGTGTTGTCGCGCGTGATGCAAACCTGGCTGGGAACGTCCAGCGGGATTTCCTTGAGCGAATGCTTGTAGGCCACCCGCTCGATGAACGGAATGACGAAGCCGGCGCCCGGCGACAGGACGCGGTCGAACTTGCCCAGGCGTTCGACCACCCAGGCGTGTTGCTGCGGCACGATCGCGATGGCCTTGATGACCACCAGCAACGCCAGGACGACGATGACCACCAGGGCCGTGGTAGATGTGTCGAACTGCATGATTCCCCCTACTGAAGATGAACGGGCCGCACGCTCAGCGCGCGGCTTCGGATTTGGGCGCCAGCACCAGCACTGCGCCCCGGATGGCCGTGATCACATGCAGGCCGCCGGCCTGCGGCTGGCCCGCGGCCAGCTGCGCCTGCCATTGCGCACCCCGATACTGCACGCGTGTGCGCCCCTCGGGCGACCACGTCTGCACCATGACGGTCTGGCCGATATCCAGATTGACATCGGCATTGCGCGAGGCGTCGATCTCGCGCTTTTTCAGGATGCCGCGACGACGCAGCAACAGCAGGCCCAGCACCGCCACCCCTGCGCAGGCGAGCAACTGCCACTCGAACATCAGACCGGCCCAGGACGCCAGGCCGCCTGCTGCCAGGCCCAGGGCCACCAGCAGCAGATAGAACGTACCCGAGGCCACCTCGCCGATAAGGGCGAGCGCCGCCAGGCCAAACCAGATCCACATAGCTGCCTCCGGAAAGTCGATTCCACGATTGTACGGACACTGGGGCCCGGCGGCACGGCTTTCGCCTGCCCCCTTCGCTGCGGCCCTGCATGATCCGACCCCGCCTAAAAAGAAACGGCAGGATCGCTCCTGCCGTTTTCGGCGGCATGGGCGGCGCCGCCCATGCCTGCTGACATCGCCCGGCCTCAGTTCTTGGCCAGACGCTGCCAGGTATCGACCACCGTATCGGGGTTCAGCGACATCGACAGAATGCCTTCGGCCTTGAGCCAATCGGCAAAGTCGGGATGGTCGCTGGGGCCCTGGCCGCAGATGCCGACGTACTTGCCTGCCGACAGGCAAGCCTGGATGGCACGGCGCAGCATGAACTTGACGGCCTCGTCACGCTCATCGAAGTCGGCCGCCAGCAGCTCCATGCCGGAGTCGCGGTCCAGGCCCAGGGTCAGCTGGGTCATGTCGTTGGAGCCGATCGAGAAGCCGTCGAAGTACTCGAGGAACTGCTCGGCCAGAATGGCGTTGGACGGCACTTCGCACATCATGACCAGACGCAGGCCGTTCTCGCCGCGTTTCAGGCCATGGGCCGCCAACAGCTCGACCACGCGCTTGGCCTGGCCGACCGTACGGACGAAGGGCACCATGATCTCGACGTTGGTCAGGCCCATCTCGTCGCGCACCTTCTTGAGGGCCTCGCATTCCATGCGGAAGCACTCGGCGAAGTCCTCGGCGATATAACGCGACGCGCCGCGGAAGCCCAGCATCGGGTTCTCTTCCTCGGGCTCATAGCGCGAACCGCCCACCAGCTTGCGGTATTCGTTGGACTTGAAGTCCGACATGCGCACGATGACGGGTTGCGGCCAGAAGGCCGCGCCGATGGTCGCCACGCCTTCGGCCAGCTTGTCGACGAAGAAAGCGCGCGGGCCGGCGTGGCCACGGGCGGCCGACTCGACCGCCTGCTTGAGCTCGGCGTCGACGTTCGGGTAGTCAAGCACGGCCTTCGGGTGAATGCCGATGTTGTTGTTGATGATGAATTCCAGGCGGGCCAGGCCCACACCGGCATTGGGAATCTGCGCGAAGTCGAAAGCCAGCTGCGGATTGCCCACGTTCATCATGATCTTGACGTCGATCGGGGGCATGGCGCCACGGCGCACTTCCTCGACTTCGGTCTCGATCAGGCCGTCATAGATGCGGCCTTCGTCGCCCTCGGCGCAGGACACCGTCACCGGCTGGCCTTCCTTGAGCACATCGGTGGCTTCGCCGCAGCCGACCACGGCCGGGATGCCCAGTTCGCGCGCGATGATGGCGGCGTGGCAGGTACGCCCGCCACGGTTGGTAACGATGGCCGAGGCACGCTTCATCACCGGCTCCCAGTTGGGGTCGGTCATGTCGGTGACCAGCACGTCGCCCGGCTGCACCTTGTCCATTTCGGAGACGTCGCCCACGATGCGCACCGGGCCCGAACCGATCTTCTGGCCGATGGCACGGCCGGTGATCAGCACCTCGCCGGTGGCCTTCAGGCGGTAGCGCAACTGCACGTCATTGCTCGACTGCTGCGACTTCACGGTTTCCGGACGCGCCTGCAGGATGTAGATCTTGCCGTCGATGCCGTCACGGCCCCACTCGATGTCCATCGGGCGCTGGTAGTGCTTCTCGATGATGACCGCGTAGCGGGCCAGCTCGATGACTTCTTCGTCGGTGAGCGAGTAACGGTTGCGCTCGGAGACCGGCACATCGACCGTACGCACGGCGCGGCCTTCCGGACGCTCCGGGTCGAATTCCATCTTGATCAGCTTGGAGCCGATGCGGCGGCTCAGGATCGGGTAGTGGCCGCGCTCCAGCGCGCCCTTGAAGACGTAGAACTCGTCCGGGTTGACGGCGCCCTGCACGACGGTTTCGCCCAGGCCGTACGACGAGGTGATGAACACGACTTCTTCGAAACCCGACTCGGTGTCGATGGTGAACATCACGCCGGCGCTGCCCTTGTCGGAACGCACCATGCGCTGCACGCCGGCCGACAAAGCGACTTCGGCGTGGGCATAGCCCTTGTGCACGCGATAGGAGATGGCGCGGTCGTTGTAGAGCGAGGCAAACACGTGGCGGATCTTGTCCAGCACGTCGTCGATGCCCACCACGTTCAGGAAGGTTTCCTGCTGGCCGGCGAACGAAGCGTCGGGCAGGTCTTCGGCGGTGGCCGACGAGCGCACGGCGAAGGAACCCTTGCCGTCGGCATCCAGCTTGGCGAAGGCTTCGCGGATGGACTCCTCGAACTTGGCCGAGAACGGCGCATCGACGATCCATTGACGGATCTCGGCACCGGCGGCAGCCAGCTCACGCACGTCTTCGGGGTTGAGCGTCGCCAGGCGATCGGCGATGCGCTTGTCCAGGCCCGAGGCGGTCAGAAAATCGCGAAAGGCTTCTGCAGTCGTGGCAAAGCCGCCCGGAACGCGGACGCCCGCGCCAGACAGCTGACTGATCATTTCACCTAGCGATGCGTTCTTACCCCCTACCGAGTCCACGTCCGTCATGCGGAGCTGCTCGAAACTAACCACATACGACATTGAAGTCACCTTTTACAATGGAAGAAAGCGAGTTTGGTCAGAACAGAAAACCTGTGCTGGCCAAACTGGCCTCGGCGCCCTTGGGGTGACTCTTTTTCAGGGCTGTGATTGTACCCGCTCGGGTCCTCTTAGGCCTGTCCATGGTTGGAATTTTTTACATATGAGCACTAGCCCGATCGTCCGCACTGTTTATATCGTCTCCGATAGTACCGGCATCACCGCCGAAACCTTCAGCCAATCAGTGCTTTCGCAATTCGACCAGGTCGAATTCAAGCCCATCCGGCTGCCCTACATCGACACCCTCCAGAAAGCCGAGGATACTGCGGCGCGCATCAACCGCAACGCCGAGGAAACCGGCGTGCCGCCCATCGTCTTCAGCACCCTGGTTCATCCTGAAATCCTGGCTCGCGTGCGCCAGGCCAACGGCATTTTCCTGGATCTTTTCGGTACTTTCGTCAGCCATATCGAACAGGCGCTGGGCCAGAAATCCAGCCATTCCATCGGCCGTTCGCACATGGCGGTGGACTCGGAGCGCTACCGCACCCGCATCGATGCCATCAACTTCAGCCTGGCCCACGACGACGGCCAATTCATCAACCAGCTGGACCAGGCCGAGGTTATCCTGGTGGGCGTGTCGCGTTGCGGCAAAACCCCCACCAGCCTCTATCTGGCCATGCAGTACGCCATCAAGGCGGCCAACTTCCCGCTCACGCCCGATGACTTCGAGCGCGGCACCCTTCCCAAGACCATCGCGCCCTACCGCGACAAGCTGTTCGGCCTGTCGATCCAGCCGGAACGTCTGGCCGAGGTGCGCAACGAGCGTCGACCCAACAGCAGCTATGCCAAGCTGGAACAATGCCGCTACGAAGTCGCCGAGGCAGAACGCATGATGCGACGCGAAGGCATCCCGTGGCTGTCCACCACCACCAAGTCGATCGAAGAAATCGCCACGACCGTACTTCAGGAAGTGGGGCTGGATCTGTAAGGCACGCGGCCCCCGCTCAGGGGGCCGTCATACGCTGGCGGCGCTGCTCGAACAGACAGACCGCCGCGGCCGCTCCCACATTGAGCGATTCCACCGCCTGCGCGTCATGCGGGATGTGCAGTCGCCACTGCGCGCGCGCCTGCAGCGCGGCATCGACGCCCTGCCCTTCGTGGCCGAACACCCAGGCCAGCGCCGCCGGCAGGGGCGCGCCAAACAGACTTTGGGCATCTTCCAGGGTGGTGACCGCCAACGGCACCGCCAGACGGTCGATCAGGGCATGCAGATCGACCTGCTCATGCAGGGTAAGCGCGAAATGCGCGCCCTGCCCGCTGCGCAGCACCTTGGGCGACCAGGCCGAGGCGCTGCCAGGCGCCAGATAGACCGAGCGGACGCCGGCGGCCGCGCAGGTGCGCAGCAAGGTGCCGACATTGCCGGGATCCTGGATGCGGTCGATCAGCACGCAATTGTCTTCGATGCGCGCCGGCAAGACTGCCACCGGCGGCTGCACCACGAAGGCGACGCCCTGGTCGGCCTCGACGCTGCCCAGCCCACGCATCAGACGCGATTCCAGCGCCAGGCAGCGCGCCTCGGGCACCTGGGCGGCCAGGGCCGCCAGTTCCGGGCGCTCCAGCCGCGCCGCATCGAACACGGCCTGATCGGGAGCGCCATGGCGCTGCAGCCACGCCTGGCACAGATGCACGCCTTCCAGCAGCACTGCCTGTCCGCGCCGCCCGGCCTGTTCGGCCAGCCGGTACAAGGCCTTGACGGCCGGATTGTCTCGCGAGGAAATCAGTTTCATGCGGCCTGGCCGAAGGCTTTGATGGGGGCAAAGCTGCGCCGGTGCTCGGGACACGGACCGTGTTCGCGCAGACGGCTCAGATGCAAGGCCGTACCGTAGCCTTTGTGCTGGTCAAAGGCATATTGCGGATACTCGGCATGCAGACGCAGCAGATCGGCATCGCGCGCTGTCTTGGCGAGGATGGAGGCGGCCGAGATCGCCGGCACCTTTGCATCGCCCTTGATGACAGTCTGTACCGTGCAGGCCAGATGGGGCGCCTGATTGCCATCGACCAGCGCCACCCTGGGCGCCTGCGCCAACCCCTGGACCGCACGCTGCATGGCCAGCATGGTGGCGCGCAGGATATTCATGCTGTCGATCTCCGCGACGCTGGCGCTGGCGATGCACCAGCTGAGCGCATGGGCCTTGATCTCGGCAGCCAGCGCTTCGCGCGTCTGCGCCTTGAGGGCCTTGGAGTCGGCCAGCCCGGCGATCGGCCGCGAGGGGTCGAGGATCACGGCCGCCGCATAAACGGCGCCGGCCAAGGGCCCGCGGCCCGCCTCATCGACGCCGGCGACATCCGCGCCGGCCGGAATGATTTCGCCAAAGAGGTCAGGCTGGTCCATGCGCAACCTCCAGGATGGCCTGGGCCGCCAGCGTCGGCGTATCGCGCAGCAGCTCCTGGTGCAGCGCCGTGAAGCGTGCCTCGATGCGGGCCGCGCCGGCCGCATCGGTCAGGGACGTCCAGCACGCCTCGGCCAGTTTTTCGGGCGTGGCGTCGTCCTGCAGCAACTCGGGAACGGCGAAGTCCTTGAGCAGTACGTTGGGCAAGCCCACCCACGGCAGATATGGCCGCTGCTGGCCGGACTTCCAGGCCATGATGCGCCGCATCCACGGCGACAGCACATAGGAAATCACCATGGGGCGCTTGAACAGCGCCGTCTCGAGCGTCGCGGTACCGCTGGCGACCAGCACGGCGTCGGCCGCCTCCATGACGCTCCAGGCCACCGGCGTGCCGCCCGGCTCCTGTTCGGCAGTCACGCAACGCAGGCCCGGCACCGGATGTTGCGCCAGGATCTGTTCGAATTCGGCCTTGCGCTGCGCGTTGACCATGGGCACCACGCAACGCAAGGTCGGATCACGCTGGCGCAGCAGCGCGGCCGCCTGCAGGAAGCGGGGCGCCAGAATGCGGATTTCTGAGGAACGGCTGCCCGGCAGGATCGCCAGCACCCGCTCATCGGGCTGCAGGCCGAGCCGGCGGCGCGCCGCCGCACGATCCGGCTGCATCGGTATGACACCGGCCAGCGGATGGCCGACATAGGTCACCGGGATCCCTTCCTTGCGGTAGATCTCTTCCTCGAAGGGAAAAAGCACCAGCATGTGGGACACCGCAGCCCGGATCTTGTGGATGCGCTCGTAACGCCAGGCCCAGATCGACGGCCCCACGAAATGCACCGTGGGAATGCCGGCCTGCCGCATCTGCAGCTCCAGCCGCAGATTGAAGTCCGGCGCATCGATGCCCACGAAGGCTGCGGGGCGCTCAGCCAGGAAGCGGTCGCGGGTATTGCGATAAATGGACAGCAGGCTGGGCAGACGCTTGAGCGCATCGACGTAGCCGAACACGCTCAGGGCGTGCATCGGATGCCAGGCCTCGAATCCACGCGCCTGCATCTGCGGCCCGCCAATGCCGGCGGTATGCAGATCGGCGGCGCGCGCCTGCAGGCCGCCGATGATGCGCCCGGCCAGCAGATCGCCCGAAGGCTCGCCGGCCACCATCCCGATGGATAGCGTCATGGGCGGATGATGCCTCGGTTGGAGGCGTCCAGGAAATCAAGGATGACCTGCAGCGGCCCTGCCACCTCGGGCTCCTGTTGCTGGCGCTCGCGCAAGGCTTCACGCGCCTGATCCAGGGTCAACCCACGGCGATAGAGGATTTTGTAGGCTTCGCGCAGCGCCGAAAGACTGGCCGGCGAAAAACCCCGACGCTTGAGCCCTTCGACATTGATGCCGACCGGACGGCAAGGATTGCCCGCGCTCAGCATGAACGGCGGCGCGTCCTGCATCAGCGAACTGTTGCCCCCGGTCATGCTGTGCGCCCCGATCTTGGAGAACTGGTGCACGCCGGTCAGGCCGCCCACGATGGCGAAATCGCCCACGTGCACGTGACCGCCCAGCTGCACGGCATTGGCCAGGATGGTATTGCTGGCGATATGGCAGTCATGCGCAATGTGCACGTAGGCCATGATCCAGTTGTCGTCGCCCACCGTGGTGGCGCCGCCATCCTGGACGGTGCCGGTATTGAACGTGGTGAACTCACGCACCGTATTGCGATCGCCGATCACCAGCCGGGTAGGCTCGCCGGCATATTTCTTGTCCTGCGGCATGCCGCCGATGGAGCAGAAACGATAGAAACGATTATCGCGACCGATGGTCGTCACGCCATCGATGACACAATGCGGACCGATTTCGGTACCTGCGCCGATCGTCACGTCCGGCCCCACCACACTGTAAGGCCCGATAATGACTGAGCTATCGATACGGGCGGCCGGATCAACGACTGCGGTGGGATGGATGTTTGCGGACATTTACTCTTCCAGGCTGCGAACGGCGCACATGAGTTTGGCCTCGGCCACCAGTTGGCCATCGACCAGGGCACGGCCCTGATACTTGCAGATCGTGCGGCTCAGGCGCTCCGCCTCGACCTCGATGCGCAATTGGTCGCCCGGCACCACCGGACGGCGGAAACGCGCGCCGTCGATACCCACAAGATAATACGCCGTCTTGCCGCCTTCGCATTTCAGGCCGCCATTTTCATCCGTGAACGAAAACAGCGCCGACGCCTGCGCCATGGCCTCCACGATCAGGACTCCGGGCATGACCGGATGGTGCGGAAAATGGCCGGTAAAAAACGGCTCATTAATGGAAACGTTTTTGATGGCGACAATGGATTTCCCCGGCACCATTTCCAGCACGCGGTCGATCAGCAGCATCGGATAACGATGCGGCAGACGCTCCATAATCCCCTTGATATCGAGTTCCATGACTTTCGTTCCTGCAGTTTTAAGATGGCGCAAGGCGCCCGCGAGCGCCTTGCCTAGAGTTTTCCGCGACAGCGGCGGTTACGTCTTTTCGAGTGAGCGGATACGACGGCGCAAGGAGCCAAGCTGTTGTATCACAGCGGCGTTGCGCTGCCACTCGCCATGCTCGGCATAGGGATAGACGCCAGTGTAACGTCCGGGCTTGTGAATGCTCGAGGTCACCGGAGTGCCGCCCGAGATGGTCACATCATCGCAGATCGTGAGATGACCGGACAGCATGGCGGCCCCGCCGATGATGCAGCGCTCGCCGATCACGGTCGAACCGGCCACACCGACACAGGCGGCAATCGCCGTATGCGCCCCGATACGCACGTTGTGCGCGATCATGATCAGATTGTCGAGCTTGACGCCGTCGCCCACCAGCGTGTCTTCGAGGGCGCCGCGGTCGATGGTGGTGTTGGCGCCGACTTCGACATCGTCGCCCAGCGTTACGCCGCCCAACTGCGGAATCTTGCCCCAGGCGCCCTTGCCCAGGGCCGGGTCGGGCGCAAAACCGAAGCCATCGGCGCCCAGCACCACGCCACTGTGCAAAATGGCGCGGGCCCCGACGCGTACGCCCTCATAGAGGGTCACGCGGGCATGCAGGCGGCTGTCCGGCCCGACATGGCTGCCGGCGCCGATCACACAGCCGGGGCCCAGCACCGTGCCACGGCCGATGTGGGCGCCCGCCTCGATCACGCACTGCGGCCCGATACAGGCGCCGGATTCGATCACCGCATCCGCCGCCACCACGGCGCTGGGATGGACGCCGGCGGCGGGCACGCCGCGACGTTCGGCATCAAACCATTGAGCCAGGCGGGCAAACAGCAGATAGGGATGCTTGCAGAGCACCAGCGCGGCGGCAAACCCCTGCTCTCGCAGGGCCTGCGCCACCTCGGGCGTCACGATCACGGCCGCCGCGGCGGTCGTGGCAACCTGGCTTTGATAGCGCGGGTTGGCCAGAAAAGCGATTTCATGCGGGCCGGCGCCGGCCAGGGTGCCAATGCCGGCCACCTGCGGCGGCGTATCGGCATTCAGATCCAGCGTGGGATCCAGACCCTGGGTGTTGGCTTGCGACAGCAGCGTGTCCAGCCGCGGCGCGCGGCCGAGTTCCAGCAGAACCGGCATACCGGATCAGCGACCCAGTGCCTGGATCACTTTGTCGGTGATGTCGACACGCGGATTCACGGTCACGGCGTCCTGGATGATCAGGTCGTAGTTTTCCTGCTCGGCGATGCGCTTGATGGCGTCGTCGGCCTTGGTCACGATGCCGGAGAACTCTTCGTTGCGGCGACGGTTGAAGTCTTCCTGGAATTCACGGCGCTTGCGCTGCAGGTCCATGTCGAGGTTGGACAGCTCGCGCTGACGCTTGACGCGATCGGACTCCGACAGCACCGGAGCGTCCTTGTCGAACTTCTCGGCCTGCGTGCGCAGCGTGGTGCTCAGGCGCTGCAGTTCGTCGTCGCGACGCTTGAATTCGCTTTCGATCTTGCTTTGGGCGGCCTTGGCCGGACCCGACTCACGCAGGATCCGCTCCGTGTTCACGAAGCCGATCTTCGTGCCTTGGGCCTGCACCGTCGTCACCGCGGCGGAGCCGAACAACAGCGCGCCCGCCAGCGCAAGCGACATGCTCAGTTTGCCGGCGCGGCGGCCCGAGGTGTTGAGTGCGAAATCAGACATCATGAAAATCTCACCTTTGAAAGGTAAAGGGCAAAGACAATATTGTGCCACTAATTCGAATAGGCGCGAGCGCCGGCCTATGACCCCATGTTTCAAGCGTTACCGGCAAGGGCAGGCTCAAGGGGCATATTCGCCGGCGATCGTGCAGTTAATCACGCAAAGTCTTCAAGCCGTTTGATCCGCATCAGAATCCGGTGCCGATCTGGAACTGGAAGCTCTGCGTATCGTCGCCCGACTTGGAGTTGAGCGGACGAGCATAGGACAGCTGCAGCGGACCCAGCGGCGACTGCCACGACAGGCCGATACCGGCCGAATAACGCCAGCCGCAAGGATCTTCCACGGGGCTGCTGGACTTGCCTGCCGTGCAGCTCATGCCGCTGCCTGCCGACACCTGACCCGCATCGGCGAACACGAACCAGCGCAGCGTGCGGTCCTTGTTGGCGCCCGGGAACGGCAGGTAGAGCTGGGCATTGGCAACGATGCGGCGCGAGCCACCGAGGTAGTCGCCCGTGAGCGGGTCGCGCGGACCCAGCGAGGCGCCATCGTAGCCACGCACCGTGCCGATGCCGCCACCGTAGACGTTCTTGATGACCGGATAGTCCTTGCCGCCATACGAATGGCCGTAATCGACCAGGCCGTTGAGCGCAAAGGTGTAGTCGCGACCCAGCGGGATGTAGTACTGCTGCTGAGCGCTCAGCAGGTAGTACTTCAGATCCATGGTGGAGAAGTCGCCCTTCAGGCGGGTGTATCCGCCCTTGGTCGGCGCCAGCGCGCTGTCACGCGTGTCCTTGGACCAGCCCACGTTGAAGATCATCGCGTTGGTCGTATCGCTGTACTGATTGACGAAGTCGCGATACGCCTGCGGCGAGTTGTTGTACAGATCGATCTGGTTGCGTTCGTAGTTGGCGCCCAGGAAGATGCGGTCGTACTCGGAGATCGGCACGCCGAAGTTCATGCCCAGACCCATGGACTTCACGCGGTAGTCACCGTCGTTGTTGTTCCAGGGCTCGGTGACGCGGTAGTACAGCGACGTCGTGCGGCTGATGCCTTCCTTGGTGAAGTACGGGTCGGTATGCGAGAGCACCGCGGCGCGGTTGCTCTTGCTGGTGTTTACCTGCAAGGACAGGTTGGTGCCGCTGCCGAAGAC
Source organism: Bordetella trematum (assembly GCF_900078335.1). Lineage (GTDB taxonomy): Bacteria > Pseudomonadota > Gammaproteobacteria > Burkholderiales > Burkholderiaceae_B > Bordetella > Bordetella trematum. Next base: position 36,957 of record NZ_FKBR01000006.1, on the reverse strand, counting down.
GTTGTCCTCGCTGATCCCGGCCGACAGAATGGCCTTTTCGGACGAGCCATAGCCGACCCCGAGGTTGATCATGCCGGTGGGCTTCTCCTTCACGTCGACGTTGATGTCGACCTGGTCGGGCGAGCCCGGCACCGGGTCCGTCTTGACGTTGACGTCGTTGAAGTAGCCCAGACGGTCGACCCGGTCGCGCGACACCTTGATGTCGGAGGCGTCGTACCAGGCGGCCTCTTGCTGGCGCATCTCGCGGCGCACGACTTCATCACGGGTACGTGTGTTGCCGCCGATCTGGATGCGGCGCACGTACACGCGGCGGCTCGGGTCGATGTAGAACGTCACATCGGCTTCGTGCTTTTCGCGGTCCAGCTGCGGGTTCGGGTTCACGTTGGCGAACGCATAGCCCAGATCACCCAGGTAATCGGTGATGGCCTTGGCCGAGTTGTTGGCCTTGGCCGCCGAGAACAGTTCATCGGGCTTGATCTCGATGAGCTGCTCGATTTCTTTGTTCAGCCCCAGCAGGTTGCCCGCCAGCTTGACGCTGCGCACCTTGTAGGGCTCGCCTTCGTGCAGAGTGACGGTGATGTAGATGTCCTTGCGGTCCGGCGAAATGGTCACCTGCGGCGGCTCGACCGAAAACTCCAGGTAGCCGCGATCGAGGTAGAAGGAGCGCAGGCGCTCGATATCGCCTTCGAGCTTTTCGCGCGAATACTTGTCGGTATTGGTGTACCAGGTCAGCCAGCCCGGGGTGCTCAGGTCGAACTGATCGAGCAGTTCGCTTTCCGAGAAGGCCTTGTTGCCGACCACGCGGATTTCGCGGATCTTGGCGACGTCGCCCTCGAACACGTCAAAGCTGACGCCGACGCGATTGCGCGGCAACGGCGTGACGGTCGCCGTGACCTCGACGCCGTACTTGCCCTTGCTGAGGTACTGCTCCTTGAGCTCGTACTCGGCGCGCTCGAGCATGGACTGGTCGAAAATGCGGCCTTCGCCGAAACCGACCTGCGCCAGCGACTGGATGATGTTCTTGGAATCGAACTCACGCATGCCGTTGAAGCTGATCGAGGCGATGGTCGGGCGCTCCTGCACCGCCACCACCACCACATGGTTCTCGGTGCGGATCTGCACGTCGCTGAAGAAGCCCGTGGCGTACAGCCGGCGGATGGCCTCGGTGGCATCGGCCTCGCTGAAGGTCTCGCCTACCTTGACGGGCAGGTATCCGAAAACCGTGCCGGCATCGGTCCGCTGAATGCCTTCGACGCGGATATCGCGCACCACGAAGGGATCGAAAGCGTGGGCCAAGGCCGGCAACAGCAGCGCCGCAACCAGGCTGGGCAGACGGGCGGCTTTGAACGCGCGCCCTTGCGTGTGCCTTGCGCCCCGTTGGGGATCAAACATCCGGCGTAAAGACATCCTTTGCTATCCTTGGTCGTGCAAATGGCGGGGGATTTTATTCGATTCGCGCCTACGTGAACAGGCGCGTCAAATCATTGAACAAGGCCAGCCCCATAAGGCAGGCCAGCAAACCGATACCGGCCCGCTGCCCGATATCGACCCAGCGATCGGACAGGGGTCGGCCTCTTACGATTTCGACGAGATAGTACAGCAGATGCCCGCCATCCAGCATAGGAATCGGCAGGAGGTTGAGCACGCCGAGACTGATGCTGATCAAGGCCAGGTAGGCAATATAGGCCTCCAGCCCGATGCGGGCCGTCTGCCCGGCATAGTCGGCGATGGTCACCGGGCCGCTGATATTGCGCAGCGACACTTCACCCATGACCATGCGCCCCATCATGCGCAGCGACAGCCATGCAGTATCCCAAGTGCGCTCGACACCACGCCAGAGGCTGTCCACGGGCCCGAAACGCTCGACCACCATGGGCACCTGCCCGCCGATCTCCACGCCGACGCGACCGATGCGCCGGCCGTCAACCGTTTCGGCCCGCGGCGTCAGCGTAAGGTTGATCGGCGTGCCGTCGCGGCTGAGCACCAGAGCCAGAGGCTCGCCGGCATGCTGCTGGATTGCCTGCACCAGGGCGTCCGCGTTGGGCACCTCGCGCCCTGCGGCGCTGAGGATCAGGTCGCCGGGCTGCAGGCCGGCCGCCTCGCCCACGCCGCCCTCGATGACCTTGCGCACCACGGGCCGGGCCTGCTGCAGGCGCAGCCCGATGACCTGCACCGGATCCGCCTGGGAAGGGTCTAGCCGCAGCCCGGCCGGCAGCGCCAGCGTCAGGTCGCGTCGCGCACCGTCGGCGTCCTTGAGCGTCAGACTGACCGGCTGGTCGGAGGACAGGCGCTCGAACAAGCGCCAGCGCGCCTCGGTCCAGGACAACACCGGCCGACCGTCGATGTCTTCGATGATGTCCCCGGCGCGCACCCCCGCCTGCTGGGCCGGCGTGCCGGCGGCCGGCTGACCCAGCACGGGCGCCGGCACTTCGGTGCCTGCCATGCCCAGCCCGGCATACAGCACAACCGCCAGGATCAGATTGAAGACCGGCCCGGCCGCCACGATGGCAAAACGTTGCCATACCGATTTGGCGTTGAACGACTCAGCCACCTGCGCCGGCGTCGCACCGGCAGGCGGTTCGTCCTGCATCTTGACGTAGCCACCCAGGGGAATGGCCGAGACGGCCCACTCGGTGCCGTGTCGGTCGCGACGACGCAGCAGCACGCGGCCGAAGCCGACCGAGAAACGCAAAACGCGTACGCCACACAGGCGCGCAACCCAGTAGTGCCCCAGCTCGTGAAAGGTGATGAGCGTGCCCAGCGCAATGACAAAAGCCAGCAGGGTAAAAATCATGTTTCAGGCAGCCCCGGACAGTAGCGGCTCCTGCCGGACAGCAGGAAGGAAAAGCGTGGCAGGCCGTGCGCCGGGAATGTGGCACGGCAACCAGGCCCGGCGCCGCGGGCCTGGATGAGAGGCCTGGCCCGGGATATCAGGCAAGGCCGAGATTGCCGGCAAAAACACGCACCTGACCATCCAGCGACAGCACGTCGCCAAGGCTGTCAAGCGTAACAGAAGGCCGTCCGGCCTGCCACTCAAGCGCCGCCTCGATCACCCGCGCAATCCAGGTGTAAGGCAGACGCCCCTCAAGAAAGGCGGCCACCGCGACCTCGTTGGCGGCGTTGAGCGTGATGCATGCGGCCTGCCCTGCGCGCAAGGCCGCATAGCTCAGCGCCAGACACGGAAAGCGCTTGAGATCCGGCGCTTCGAAATCGAGCCGTCCCAGGCGGGCGAAGTCCAGCGGGCTGACGCCGGAGCGCAGCCGCTGCGGGAAACCCAGCCCGTAGGCAATGGGAGTACGCATGTCGGGCTGGCCCAGTTGCGCCAGCACCGAGCCGTCTTCGTACTCGACCATGGAGTGCACCACGCTCTGCGGGTGGATCACCACCTCGATGCGGTCGGCCGGCATGGCGAACAGCCAGTGCGCCTCGATGACCTCCAGGCCCTTGTTGACCATGGTGGCCGAATCGACGGAAATCTTGCGCCCCATGCTCCAGTTGGGATGCGCGCAGGCCTGCGCAGGCGTCACCTGGTGCAGGTCTTCCAGGTCCATGCGGCGAAACGGCCCGCCCGAGGCGGTCAGGATGAGTTTGCGCACCCCCTCGGCCGGACGCTGCGGAGCCCCGGCGTGCCCGCCTTGCGGCAGGCATTGGAAAATGGCGTTGTGTTCGCTGTCGATGGGCAGCAGTTCGGCGCCCGACTGGCGCACCGCTGCCATGAAGAGCGAGCCGGCAGCCACCAGCGCCTCTTTGTTGGCCAGCAGCACGCGCTTGCCGGCTTGCGCGGCAGCCAGCGCGGCAGGCAGGCCGGCGGCGCCGACGATGGCGGCCATGACGGTGGTGCAGCCGGGATCGGCGGCCGTGTCGGCCAGCGCCTGCGCACCGACCCGCAGCTGCGGCATCGGCCCTGTGCCCGCCCAGGCGCGGCGAAAGCGCTGCGCGGCGGCGGCATCGGGCACCACCACGACCTCGGCCCCGGTCGCCGCCGCCTGCAGCGCGAGCTTATCCATGCGGCTATAGGCCGACAGCGCATATACCCGCAGCTGCTCCGGGTAGCGCGCAATGACATCCAGGGTGCTTTCGCCGACCGACCCGGTCGAGCCCAGCACCGCGATGCGTTGAAAACCGGTCAAAACAGGACTCCAGACATAAGCAAGGCCACAGGCGCGACCGGCAGAACGGCGTCCAGACGATCATAGACACCGCCATGCCCCGGCAAGAGATTGCTCGAATCCTTGCGGCCGGCGCGGCGCTTGAGCAGCGACTCGAACAGGTCGCCGACGATGGACAATACACCCAGCAAGGCCGAGGCGATGATGGCTGCCGCCCAGCCGGCCTGCAGCAGGTCATGCCCGAAGGTGCCTTCGTACTGGCCGCTGGCCAGCGTCCAGACCACGGCGCCCAGCACGCCGGCGACCGCACCGGCCTGCGTCTTGCCCGGGCTGACCTTGGGGGCCAGCTTGCGTTTGCCGAAGGCCCGGCCGGCGAAGTAGGCGGCCACGTCGGCCACCCACACCAGCGCCAGCAGCGACACCACGTAGAGCGCGCCATGCCGGATGAAAAAGAGCGCCAGCGCCGACCAGGCGGCCAGCGCGGCAAAAACGGCGAACACCGACCAGCCCAGGCTGGCCGGCTCGGCATCCGAGCGGCCACGGAACACGGCCACCCAGGCGAAGACAATCCAGACGACGGAGACCACCGGCGCCAGGCCCTGCCGGACCCAATCCTGCGTCAGGGCGGCGGCGCCCTCCCCTGTGAGCCACAGGTCGGCCAGCCACAGCATGCCGAGAAACAGCAGCGCCGACACGCCGACGGCCACCACGCCGCTGCCGCGAGGCAGCGTCAGACGCAGCCACTCCCAGGCCGCGCACGCAGCGCCCAGCGCCAGCAGCGCGACGAACCACCAGGGGTTGGCACTGGCCAGCGTGGCGGCCAGTACGGCCAGAAGCACGATGGCGGTAACGATACGCTGACCCAGCATGAACCTGTCTCCTTGTCGGTATCGCCAGCCGATCAGCGCGCGGCGCGCAGCTGCTCGCTGGTTCGGCCGAAACGGCGTTCGCGACCCTGGTACCAGGCGATGGCCTCATCCAGTTGCGCGGCGCCGAAATCCGGCCAGAAAGCATCGGTGAAAAACAGCTCGGTATAGGCGAGCTGCCAGATCAGAAAATTCGAGATGCGCTGCTCGCCGCCGGTACGGATGAACAGATCCGGCTCGGGCGCCCAGGCCATGGACAGGTGACGCGCCAGCCGGGCCTCGTCGAGGTCCTGGGGCCGCGCCGCCAGTTCCGGCTCGGCCGTCAGCAGGGCGCGCGTGGCCTGAAGGATGTCCCAGCGCCCGCCATAGTTGGCAGCCACGCTCAGGTGCAGGCGGTCGTTGTGGCGCGTACGCTCCTGGGCCTCGTGAATCAGGGTCTGCAGGCGCGGCTCGAAGGCGCTCAGGTCGCCGATGACGTGCAGGCGCACGCCCTGCTCCTGCAGCTTGTCCACTTCGCGCTCGAGCGCCTGCATGAACAGCCGCATCAGCAGCGACACTTCTTCGGCCGGCCGGCGCCAGTTCTCGGAGCTGAAGGCGAACAGGGTCAGATAGCGAACCCCGCGTCGCCCGCAGGCCTCGACCACCCGACGCACCGCCTGGACTCCCTTGGCATGGCCCGCGGTACGCGGCAGATGGCGTCGCGTGGCCCAACGGCCATTGCCATCCATGATGATGGCCACATGCTGCGGAATCGCGGCTGCCTCGGGAATCGCCTGAGTGGAACTGGTTGCCATGTGAAATGTTTCACGCCCCGTCTTTTCCACGGAGGCGTGCAAGAGGGCCGCAAATGCTGGCCTGCGGCAAGGCCGGCCTCGGCCGTAAAACCAAACGCCGCCGCAAATTCTGCCGCCCGCTCAAACGGACAGCGGCGCGGCGGCGCCAAGAATCTGCGCCTGACCCGGCTTGCGGCGGGTTTTGCGTTTAAAAGCAAAGCCCTGGCTGCAAAGCAGGCCGGACGCCTGAAAAACCCATCGTCCATGAAAATCCGCTGCGGCGCAAATTTTTTTGCACCGCAGCGGGATTTTCTCAGACAGTCATGATTTCCGCTTCTTTCTGCGCCACCATCTTGTCAATATCGGTAACAGCGCGGTCGGTCAGCTTCTGGACTTCATCCTGGGCGCGACGCTCGTCGTCCTCGGAGATGGTCTTGTCCTTGACCAGCTTCTTCAGGCCTTCGTTGGCTTCGCGGCGCAGGTTGCGCACCGCCACCTTGGCGTCCTCGCCTTCGCTCTTGACCACTTTGGTCAGGTCGCGGCGGCGCTCTTCGGTGAGGGCCGGCATCGGCACACGCAGGGTGTCGCCCATCGAGATGGGGTTCAGGCCCAGATCCGACTCACGGATGGCCTTCTCGATCGGGCCGGCCATCTGTTTTTCGTAGGGCTGCACGCTGATGGTGCGGGCATCGACCAGGTTGAGGTTGGCAACCTGGCTGACCGGCACCGGCGAACCGTAATAGTCCACCAGCACATGATCCAGGATACCGGCGTGGGCACGACCGGTGCGGATCTTGGACAGGTTGGTCTTGAGCGTTTCCAGGGACTTGCTCATCCTGGTCTCGGCCGAATTACGAATGTCTGCGACGCTCATGGATTTTCCTCTTCTTAAACGTGCACCAAGGTGCCTTCGTCCTCGCCCGAAAGCACTCGCTTGAGCGCGCCGGACTTATTGATCGAAAACACTTTGATGGGCAATTTCTGGTCGCGGCACAGCGCAAAGGCGGTGGCGTCCATGACTTCGAGGCGGCGCACGATGGCCTCGTCAAAACTGATGCGCGAATAACGCGTCGCCGTCGGGTCCTTGTTGGGATCCGCGCTGTAGATGCCGTCGACCTTGGTGGCCTTGAGCACGATCTCGGCGCCGATTTCGGCGCCACGCAGGGCGGCTGCCGTATCCGTCGTGAAGAACGGATTGCCGGTGCCCGCGGCGAAAATGACCACTTTGCCCTCTTCGAGGTAGCGCAGGGTCTTGGGACGAATATAGGGTTCGACAACTTGATCGATGTTCAACGCCGACTGCACCCGCGTGTCCACCCCTTTGTGCTTGAGGGCGTCCTGCAGGGCCAGCGCGTTCATGATCGTGGCCAGCATTCCCATGTAGTCCGCCGTCGCGCGGTCCATGCCCTGCGCGCCCGGGGCCACGCCACGGAAAATATTGCCACCACCGATGACGATAGCCAGCTCGACGCCCATGGCGGCGACTTCGGCGATCTCATCGGTCATGCGGACGATGGTGGAGCGATTGATGCCAAAGGCATCGTCGCCCATCAGCGCCTCGCCGGAAAGTTTGAGAAGAACCCGTTTATACGATCTGCTGCTCATAGGTGATATCCCGAGAAACGATCCGACGAAAGTGTAAGACAAGAAACGGGCCGGTCACAGGGGATTTTGCCCCACTGCACCGGCCCACAGGCTCGATTGACGCGTCAGGCCTGGCCAACGGCGGCGGCGACTTCAGCGGCGAAATCGGTGGTCTTCTTCTCGATGCCTTCACCAACGACGTACAGAGCGAACTGCGAAATCGAAGCGCCCTTTTCCTTGAGCATCTGCTCAACCGTTTGCTTGTCGTTCTTGACGAAGGGCTGCGACAGCAGCGTGACTTCCTTCAGGAACTTCTGCACCGAACCGTCAACCATCTTGGCGACGATTTCGGCCGGCTTGCCCGATTCGGCGGCCTTCTGGGCGGCGACCGAACGCTCGGCTTCGATGTCGGCGGCAGGCACGCCGTCGGCATTCAGGGCCTTGGGCTTGGTGGCGGCGATGTGCATCGCCAGGTCCTTGCCCACTTCTTCGGCGCCGGCGTATTCGACCAGCACGCCGATACGACCGCCGTGCAGGTAGCTGGCCAGCGAGTTCGGGGTTTCGATGCGCTGGAAACGACGGATCGAGATGTTCTCGCCGATCTTGCCGACCAGAGCGGTACGGGTCGTGTCGACGGTGCCTTCGCCGAAGGCCAGTTCGGACAGGGCAGCCACGTCGGCCGGGTTCTTGGCGGCAACCAGTTCGGCCAGCTTGCTGACGAACTCGATGAAGTCCGGGTTCTTGGCAACGAAGTCGGTTTCGCAGTTGACTTCGATGACGGCGCCTTGCTTGCCGTCGGCGGCGATGAACAGGCCGACCAGACCTTCGGCGGTCACACGCGTGGCGGCCTTGCTGGCCTTGTTGCCCAGCTTGACGCGCAGGATTTCTTCGGCACGGGCCAGATCGCCGTCAGCTTCGGTCAGCGCTTTCTTGCACTCCATCATGGGTGCGTCGGTCTTCTCGCGCAGTTCCTTGACCAGGGCAGCGGTAATTTCAGCCATGTTTGCTCCAATTCGCTAAGACATGCCCCGGACAGCACCGGGACATCGGTTTGATTCTTTGAGACACCCTGCAGGCAGCGTTAGCCGCCCGCAGGGTCAGAGGCGGGAGCCCGCCTCGGCGTGGGCGCCGCCGGATGACCGGCGGGCCGGACCGGCCTATCAGGCCTGGTCTTCCTGCACTTCGACGAACTCTTCGGCTTCGGTGATTTCTTCCACCAGGCCGTTCAGGCTCTGCTCGCGGCCTTCCAGCACGGCGTCGGCGATGCCCTTGGCATACAGGGCGATGGCGCGGGCCGAGTCGTCGTTGCCGGGGATGACGTAGTCAACGCCGTCGGGCGAGTGGTTGGTATCGACCACGGCCACGACCGGGATGCCCAGCGTGCGGGCTTCGGCCACGGCAATCTTGTGGTAGCCGACGTCGATCACGAACAGGGCGTCGGGCAGGCCGGGCATGTCCTTGATGCCGCCGATGGACTTGTTCAGCTTGTCCAGCTCGCGCTGGAACAACAGGCCTTCCTTCTTGGTCAGGCGCTCGACGCTGCCGTCGGCAACCATGGCTTCCATGTCCTTCAGGCGCTTGATCGAGCTCTTGACCGTCTTGAAGTTGGTCAGCATGCCGCCGAGCCAGCGGGCGTCGACGTAGGGCATGCCGCAGCGTTCGGCTTCGGCAGCGACCAGCTCACGGGCGGCGCGCTTGGTGCCGACGAACAGGATGTTGCCACCGCGGGCAGCGATCTGCTTGGCGAACTTGGCGGCTTCCTGGAACTTGGCGACCGTCTGTTCCAGGTTGATGATGTGGATCTTGTTGCGGTGACCGAAGATGTAGGGAGCCATCTTCGGGTTCCAGTAACGGGTCTGGTGACCGAAGTGGACACCGGCTTCGAGCATTTCACGCATAAGGGACATAACTATCTCCGAGGGTTGGGTCTTGCATCAAGCCTGCACCGTCATTGCGGCACCCTGGGTGGCTTGACACGCGATTACCTGCCGGCAACCCGGCAGGGGTAGAAACAGAAACGGGCCGGCCGATCGCAACACGCCGATATTGCGCTCGCGACAAACCCAGACGACCGTCGTGGTGCTAGACCACGGCGAATCTCGGCCGTTTTGTTGGCGACGGAATCCGGCTGCCCGCATCAGGGCCCGGGGCATTTCTCCAGCGAAACCCGGAGGATCCGCGAGAACTTAAGCCGGGCGCCCACACCGCGCCTGCACCGCCGCTCTAAAACGTGATCGAGATTGCTTGTGGACGTGCCTGGACAGCCTACCGGCCATACCTTCGCGCCGCATCCACCGCGCCCGATTTCTGCTTTACTGCTTTCTTGCCTGAAACATCATCCTTGCAGCCCGGTTGATCGAGCCAGCCCGTCACATCGTGAGCAATCGGCGGAAAGCGGCGATGCCCGGCCCTGTCCGTGCCCTGATGCCTGGCCGCGCAAGCCGCCCGGACCTCGATTGCAACCCCCGCCGTTCCTTCGCAACGACGGCGCCCGCGCCTGAGCACCCGGCCTTCCCGCATGGGCAGACCCAAAACAAAAACCACCTTGGCAAACGCAAGGAAACCACACGCCCGGGACATGCCTTCGCCACATCCACGGTACGATGCCGGCACGCCAGCGCCTTGCGAAGCGCCCGCGCGAAACATCTGCGCCGATCTCTTTCGTTACACTATCCTGCTGACCACGCCCGACACTCCGGACAGGCTTAGCGGAGCACCCCGAAAAAAGCCTTTACAAGGGGATCCGCAATGCCGCTGAACTGTCAAAACCAAAACTAAAAGGGCAAGGTTTTTTGGCAAGCCTATAATTGTACTATTTTTCAAAGCCGATACTCAAGCTGATACATGGGCATAGTTACCGACCCCGCCGACCTGGACAAGATGCGCGCCGCCTGCCGGGATGCGGCCAAGATTCTCGATTTCATCACGCCGCACGTAAAGCCCGGCGTGACCACGGGCGAACTCGACAAGCTCGCCCTCGATTTCCTCACCAATGAACTGAAGGTCAAATCGGCCACCGTCGGCTACGCTCCTCCGGGCTACCCGCCCTTCCCTGGCGCGCTGTGCACCTCCGTGAACCATCAGGTCTGCCACGGGGTGCCGGGCGACAAGGTGCTGAAGAACGGGGATGTGCTCAATATCGACGTCACCATCATCAAGGATGGCTGGTTCGGCGACACCAGCCGCATGTACTACGTCGGCGAACCCAGCATCCTGGCACGCCGCCTGACCGACGTCACCTTCGAATGCATGTGGAAGGGCATTTCCGCCGTGCGCAATGGCGCCACGCTGGGCGATGTCGGCCACGCCATCCAGAAGTACGCCGAGGCGCAGGGCTTTTCCGTGGTGCGCGAGTTCTGCGGCCACGGCATCGGCCAGCGCTTTCACGAAGATCCGCAGGTGCTGCACTACGGCAAACCCGGCAGCGGCGTGAAACTCAAGACCGGCATGCTGTTCACCATCGAGCCGATGATCAACGCCGGCCGGCGCGAAATCCGCCAGCTTTCGGACGGCTGGACCGTGGTCACGCGCGATCACAGCCTGTCGGCCCAGTGGGAGCACGCCATCTGCGTGACGGACACCGGCTGCGAGGTGCTGACGGTGTCCTCCGGCATGCCGCGCCCGCCGGCCTTCGTGCCCGAGACGGTCATCGTTCCGACCCTCTGAACCCGCCCGACCCGCGCCGCCGTTCCGCATGAGCCCGCTTGATCTCACCCCCATCAAGACGCGCATGCAGACGGCGCGCACCAACGCGCTGATGGCGTTCCGCGCGCACCCACGGCCGGACACCCTGCTGTCCGAGTTGCGCCGCATCGTCGATCAGGCGCTGCGCGAGCTGATCAAGCTGCGCCCCCTGCCGGTCGGCGCCACCCTGGCTGCCGTGGGCGGCTATGGGCGCGGCGAACTTTACCCCGGGTCCGACGTGGACCTGCTGATCCTGCTGCCCGCGCCCCCCGCCGCAGCCGACGCCGCCTCCGTCGAGGCCCTGGTGGCCGCGCTCTGGGACCTGGGGCTGGAGCCCGGGCACAGCGTGCGCACCATCGCCGAGTGCGAAACCGAAGCCAACGCCGATATCACAGTCGAGACTGCGCTGCTCGAGTCGCGCTGGCTGGCCGGCAGCCGCAGCCTCATGAAGCAGTTCGAGGCGGCCATGGCGGCCCGGCTGGATGCGCGCGCCTTCTTTCAGGCCAAGCGGGTCGAGATGCAGCAGCGCCACGTGCGCTACCAGGACACCCCCTACGCGCTGGAGCCCAACGCCAAGGAGTCGCCGGGCGGCCTGCGCGACCTGCAGGTGATCCTGTGGATGGCACGCGCGGCCGGCTTCGGCCAGAATTGGCGCGCCGTCGCGCGCGCCGGGCTGCTGACGTCCTCCGAGGCGCGCGACCTGCGCCGCGCCGAACAGGCCTTCAAGCGCCTGCGCATCGAACTGCACCTGCTGACCGAGCGACGCGAAGATCGCCTGCTGTTTGACCTGCAACCGGCGCTGGCCGAGGTCTATGGGATCAAATCCACCGCCACGCGGCGCGCCAGCGAGCTGTTGATGCAGCGCTATTACTGGGCCGCGCGGCTGGTCACCCAGCTCAATGTGATCCTGGTGCAGAACATAGAGGAAAGACTCTTCCCGCGTCCGGACAGCGATGCCCGCGCCATCGACGAGGATTTCCGCAGCCTGCACGAGCGCCTGGACATCATCCGGGAGGATTGTTTCGAGCGCAAACCGCAGCTGCTGCTGCGCGCCTTCCTGGTGATGCAGCAGCACCCGGAGCTCAGCGGCATGTCGGCGCGCACGCTGCGCGCCATCTGGCACTCGCGCCACCGCATCGACGCCCAGTTCCGACGCAATCCGGTGAACCGCAAGCTGTTCCTGCAGATTCTGCAGCAGCCGCGCGGCATCGTGCATGAGCTGCGGCGCATGACCATGCTGAACATCCTGCCGCGCTACCTGCCGGTGTTCCGCCGCATCGTCGGCCAGATGCAGCATGACCTGTTCCACGTCTACACGGTGGACCAGCACATCCTCACGGTGATTCGCAATCTGCGCCGCTTCACCATGCCCGAGCATGCCTCCGAGTATCCGCTGGCCAGCCAGCTGATGGCCGGACTGGAGCGGCACTGGTTGCTGTATGTGGCTGCGCTGTTTCACGATATCGCCAAGGGACGCGGCGGCGACCACTCCGAACTGGGCGCGCGCGACGTGCGGCGTTTCGCCCACGAGCACGGGCTGGCCCCCGAAGACGCCGAACTGGCCGAGTTCCTGGTGCGCGAACACCTCGCCATGTCCAATGTGGCGCAGAAACGCGACCTCTCCGACCCGGAGGTCATCAACGCCTTCGCGCTGAAGGTTGGCAGCCAGCGTCGGCTGAGCGCCCTCTACCTGCTGACGGTGGCCGATATCCGCGGCACCAGCCCCAAGGTCTGGAACGCCTGGAAAGGCAAACTGCTGGAAGACCTTTACCGCCTGACCCTGAACGCCCTGGGCGGCCCGCAGGACGCCAACACGGTGCTGGCCGAGCGCAAGGAAGAAGCCGCCCGCCTGACGCGCCTGGCCGGGCTGCGCGATGACGCCCGCGATGCCTTCTGGGCGCAACTGGACGTGGCCTATTTCCTGCGCCATGACGCCTCTGAGATCGCCTGGCACACCCGCCACCTGTACTACCAGGTGCAGCCCGAGAATCCGGTGGTGCGGGTGCGCCTGACCGAACAGGGTGGTGGGTTGCAGATCATGGTCTATACCCGCGACATGCCGGACCTGTTCGTCAACATCTGCGGCTACTTCGACGGCAAGGCGCTCAATATCCAGGATGCCCGCATCCACACCACGCGCCATGGCTGGGCGCTGGACAGCTTCATCGTGCTGCCCACCAGCCCCGACACGGATCTGCGCGCCCAGGCCACGCTGGTCGAACATGAGCTGGGCGAGCGGCTGCTGCAGATCAGCAGCAACCCGCGCGCCGCGCCGTCACGCACGCTGATGCGCAGCCGCCCTTCGCGGCTGTCGCGCGTCTTTCCGGTGCGCCCCCAGGCTGAACTGCAACCCGACGAACGCAGCCGTTCCTGGCGGCTGTCGGTCACCGCGACCGACCGTCCCGGCCTGCTGTATGCCCTGGCCAGGGTCATGGCCGACCACGACGTGGACCTGGTCACCGCCAAGATCATGACGCTGGGCGATCGGGTGGAAGACGTTTTCATCATTTCCGGCGCCGCGCTGGAACGCCCGCGCAGCCAGATGCAGTTCGAATATGCGGTGCTCGATGCGCTGGCAGGCGAAGATTCGCGCCACGTCGCCCCCCAGAAGCCGGCCTGAGGCATACAATCGGCCTTTTCCCGGCCGGTATCGCCCATGACCTTCACCCGACAACGCCTACTGCTGCTGATCGCCCTGTTCTGCTTTGCGGCAGTCGGTCTGGCCCTGCTGTCCCAGCATGTCTTCGACATGCCCCCCTGCGCCTGGTGCGTGCTGCAACGACTGGTGTTCGTGGTCATTGGCGTGGTGAGCCTGATCGGGGCGCTGGCGCCGGCGCTGGCGCGTCTGGGCGCCGCCCTGGCCAGCCTGCTGGCGCTTTGCGGCATGGCCGCAGCCCTGTACCAGTACACCGTCGCGGCCAATATGCTGTCCTGCGACCAGACCTTCGCCGACCGCTTCATGACCGGCACGGGCCTGGAATCCGCCCTGCCCTGGGTTTTCGGCATCTACGCCACCTGCATGGATGCCGTGGTGAGCGTGCTGGGCATCGAATACGCCCTCTGGAGCCTGGCCTTGTTCGTGATCCTGTTCCTGATGGCGCTGCCGGTGGCCCTGGGGCGGGTCGCGCGCTGAGTCCGCTCTCGGCACAAAACAGGGGCGCCACGAGGCGCCCCTGTTTTTCTTTCAGCGGCATCAAGCCGCTTTTCGAGTGACGCTCAACCGCGGTTGGCGGCGTAACCCATGTTCGACTGCAGACCGCTGGCCACCAGCTCGGGATCGACCTCGCTGCGGGCCTGCTCGCCCAGGCGCGCCAGATACTCCGGCGTGATGTCGCCGGTGACATATTGCCCGTCGAAGCAGGACGCCTCAAAACGCTTGAGGGTCGGATTGAAATCCCGCACCGCCTGCTGCATGTCCGCCAGATCCTGATAGACCAGACCGTCAGCACCAATGGCGCGAGCGATTTCCTGGTCGTCGCGGCCGGTGGCGATCAGTTCGGCCTGGGTCGGCATGTCGATGCCGTAGACATTGGGGTAGCGCACCGGAGGCGCCGCCGAGGCGAAATACACCTTGTTGGCCCCCGCGGCCAGGGCCATGTCTACGATTTCACGGCTGGTGGTGCCACGGACGATGGAGTCATCGACCAGCAGCACGTTCTTGCCCTTGAACTCCATGCCGATGGCATTGAGTTTTTGGCGCACCGACTTACGGCGCACCGCCTGACCGGGCATGATGAACGTGCGGCCCACGTACCGGTTCTTGATCAGGCCCTCGCGGTAATCGAGATTCAGGCGCGCGGCCAGCTGCATGGCGGCCGGGCGCGAGGAGTCGGGAATGGGCATCACCACATCGATATCGCCCAGCCGCATATTGCGCGCCACCTTGTCGGCCAGATACTCGCCCATGCGCAGACGCGCGGCATAGACCGAGACGCCATCGATCAGGGAGTCCGGACGGGCGAAATAAACGTACTCGAATATGCAGGGAACCAGCTCGGCGTTGTCGGCGCACTGACGGCTGACCAGACGCCCGTCGAGGTCGATGAAGACCGCCTCGCCCGGCTGGACGTCGCGCACAAAGGTAAAGCCATTGCCGTCGAGGGCAACAGACTCCGAGGCCACCATCCACTCGACGCCCTCGTCGGTGTCCTGACGCCCGATGCACAGCGGCCGGATGCCATGCGGGTCACGAAAGGCCAGCATGCCGTAGCCGGAAATCTGCGCCACCACGGCATAGGCGCCCCGCACGCGGTTGTGCAAGGCCGAGACGGCGCGGAAGATGGCGTCCTCGTCGAGCGACACGCCATTGGCGGCCGACTGCAGCTCGTGCGCGAGCACGTTGAGCAGCACTTCGGAGTCGGAATTGGTGTTGATGTGCCGGCGATCGACGCGATAGAGCGATTCGCGCAGCTCGCGCCAGTTGGTCAGGTTGCCGTTGTGGGCGAACATGATGCCGAACGGAGCATTGACGTAGAACGGCTGGGCTTCCTCTTCGCTGGCGCTGGAGCCGGCGGTGGGGTAACGCACCTGCCCCAGGCCGCTGGAACCCGGCAGGGCGCGCATATTGCGCGTGCGGAACACGTCGCGTACCAGGCCGTGCGCCTTGTACATGTTGAAGTGATTGCCATGCACCGTTGCGATGCCCGCAGCGTCCTGGCCACGATGCTGCAAAAGGAGCAGGCTGTCATAGAGCAGCTGGTTGACCGGCCCGCGCCCAATGACCCCGACGATTCCACACATGGTGAGTTCCTAGATATATAGAGGTGAAACGTAAAACAAACCGCAGTTCAGTACGGCAGCCAGGCGGCCAGCGACGGCGGCAGCGCGGCCTTGATCTTGCGTACGGCATCCATGGCCGACGGCGAAAACATCGCGTCCTTCCACCAGGGCTCTTCGGGCAGCGGCGTGTAACCGGCCAGCGATACCAGCACCACGATGATGAGCAGGCCGCGCGCCAGCCCGAATACCCCGCCCAGCCCGTGATCGGCCGGCGACAGGCCGGTAGTCCGTATCAGCGCCGACAGCGTCATGTTGACCAGCCCCACGCCCAGCAGCACGATGATGAAGACGGCCGCATACGACAGGCCCATGCGCAGCAGATCGGTTTCGATATACGGCTGCAGCCAGGTATAGACCGTCGGCCCCCACCAGATCGCTGCCGCGAAAGCGACCAGATACGCGACCAGCGACAGCATTTCCTTGAGCAGCCCGCGCACCAGCCCCAACGTGCCGGACACGATCAGTATTGCAATGACGACGAAGTCGAAGCCGGTCACTGTGCAGCGATGAAGCCGTTGTCGTAACCCAGCGTGCGCAGACGCGCCTGGGCAGCCTGGGCCGCCTCACGCGAGGGGAAGGGCCCCACGCGCAAGCGGTACTGCTGTTTGCCATTGATGTTGGCCTGCTCGACAAAGGCGTTGGTGACGCCGGCCTGATGCAATTTGCTGCGCCGCTCCTGGGCGTCTGCCTGGGTGGTGTACGCCGCCACCTGCAACACGAAATTGCCTTTGGTGGCCGCAGGCTTGGGCTTGGGCGCCTCGGCCGGACTGCGGCCCTCCAGCAGCGCGAGGGCGCGCGCGCCGTCATCGGAGCGGGTTTCGGGCTTGGGTTTTTCGACCGGCTTGGGCGGGACCGGCTTTTCCACCGGGCGCGGCTCGGGCTTGGGAGCCGGCGCAAGCGGCGCCACGGGCGGCGCCGGCGGCGGCGTGACGGCGGGCGCAGGGGTCGTCACCGCCGGCGGCGGCGTGACCGTGGCAGGCGCCCCGCCCTCGCCGGCCGGCTGGCCATCGCCCCCGGGCTCGGCGGGCGCGGGCGCCGGCTCAGCCAGATTGGGCTGGAACGGCGTATTGCGGCTGGGAATATTGATGGGGATATCATCGGCCACCGGCACGGGCTCGGAATCGAGCACCATGGGCAGGATGATCACGGCCGCCAGCACCAGGGCGATGGCGCCGGCCAGGCGGCGCCTTGCACGGCCCCGCAACTCGGCCGCCTGAGCCTCGCTGGAGACCGACGGACGCGGCCGGGAAGGCGAGGATTCGGAGGCGGAATCTTTGCGTGTGAACAAACCCATGGAACTCACATCCTAGCGGCCAGGTCTGCGCGCAAGACCGGCGGTCGTTGCAGGCGTTTGGCTGCGGGCCAGACGGCGGTTGCGTTCAAGCTCGGCGCCCCAGGGCCTGCAAAACGCCGGCCACCGTAAAAAAGGACCCGAACACTACGATTCTATCACCCTCACCCGCCTTTTCGCGGGCCGCCGCAAGCGCCTGAGTTACATCCTCGTACGCATTGAGGGTCGGCGCATCGGGGCCTTGCGCGGCATCACCCAGCGCCTGCTGCACGCGCTCGCACAGCTGCGGCCCCGACAGCCCGCGCGGCCCCGGCAAGCCGGCGCAGTACCAGTGGTCGATGCGCGTGCCGAGCTTGCCGACCACGCCGGCCAGGTCTTTGTCGTTGAGCATCCCGAATACCGCGTGGGTGTAGGGGTGATAGCCCATGTTGTCGAGGTTCTGAGCCAGCACGGCGGCAGCATGCGGGTTGTGCGCCACGTCGAGGATGATCAGAGGCTGGCCGGGCAGGATCTGGAAGCGGCCCGGCAAGGCAGCCTGCAACAGACCCAGCCGCACGGCCTGCTGCGGCACCGGCAGGCGCATGCGCACCGACTCCAGGGCCGCCAGCGCGGCCGAGGCGTTGAGCAATTGATTGGCGCCGCGCAGCGCCGGGTAGCCGAGCGAATTGCGGCGCGTCTCGCGCCCGCCATAAGCCCACTGCTGGCGATCGCCGGAGTAATTGAAATCACGGCCGAACAGCCACAGATCGGCGCCGATGGCAGCGGCATGGTCCAGCAGGCTTTGCGGCGGCACCGGATCGCTGCAGATGGCTGCGCGCCCGGGACGGAAGATGTGGGCCTTCTCGAGGCCGATCTGTTCGCGGGTATCGCCCAGATAGTCCTGATGATCCAGATCCACGCTGGTGACGATGGCACAGTCGGCGTCCACGATGTTGACGGCGTCCAGCCGCCCGCCCAGGCCGACCTCCAGGATGACCGCATCCAGGGGCGACTGCGCGAACAGGCGCATGATGGCCAGCGTGGTGAACTCGAAATAGGTCAGGCTGATGTCGCCGCGAGCCGCTTCGACCGCCTGGAACTGGGCGATCAGGTCGGCATCCGAGGCAATCTGGCCGTTGACGCGCGCGCGCTCGTTGAAATCGATCAGGTGCGGCGAGGTGTACAGACCCACCCGGTAGCCCGCCGCCTGCAGAATCGCTTCGAGCATGGCACAGGTCGAGCCCTTGCCGTTGGTGCCTCCGACCACGAAGGTCACGGCGTCGAGTTTGAGCGCGAGGCGTTCAGCCACCGCCTTGACGCGATCCAGGCCCATGTCGATGGGCTTGGCATGCAGGGATTCCAGGTATTGCAGCCAATCGGCCAGGCTGGCCGAGGCGTCGGGGCGAGAAAGCATGGCGACGACTAGAGTAAGACAACCGACATTTTAGCAGGCGCCCCCCGCCTGGCGACCAAGTTCGCCGCGCGCCTAAAGTTTGGCGCAGCGCGGCCGTTATGTAGCGTGAGAATAGCCAGCCGAACCGCCCGGTCCACGCGCCAGGCCGTATCCCCTATGCCGTCATCGCTTGCTGGAGTGACCATGGAAGTCAGCCCCATCAGCCCTGCCCTGCATGTCGCCTCGGCGCCGGCCGCGCCGGCGCTGCCGCCCGATCCTGCCGCCCTGGCCACTCCGGCGGCCGCCGGCGCCAGCAGCCAGGGCAGCCACAACAATGCCTCGCCCGACCCCCGGTCGGGCGGCGATCAGCCCGCCTCATCCGAGGCCGCCCTGGATGAAATCAACAAGCAGTTGCGCGCCTGGTCGACCGAGCTGCAATTCGAAATGGACCCGGAACTGCAGAAAATCGTGGTGTCGGTCCGTGACGCGGAAAGCGGCGAGGTGCTTCGCACCATCCCTTCGGATGCCGTCATCCGCATCGCCAAGATGATCGTGTCGATGCAAGGCAACGCCGTAAGCACGAGCGTCTGAACCGCCGGGGCGCGGGTCGCGCGGGCCTGAAAAGCCAGAACTAGCCCGACCTTATGCCCTTTCACGACGCTTCGCCACAGCAAAGAATTTGACAAAATCGCATTCCCTGGAAGGAGTACCCCATGGCCACCATTTCGTCGCTCGGCTCGTCCGGCTTGCCGTTGCAAGAGACGCTCGACAAGCTGGAGAAGGCAGAAAACCGGCGCCTGCAACTGATTGCCAATCAGCAGGCCAGTCAGGAGACGCGGATCTCCGCCTTCGGCAAGGTTCAAGGCGCGGTCGAAGCCGTACAGAAAGCCGCCGCCGACCTGGGAAAGATGGGCAGCGCCAGCACCCTGAGCACGACGGTCACCGGAGATGGCCTGACCGCCTCGACCGACAACAAGGCGTCGGCCGGCAACTACACGGTCAAGGTGACCCAGTTGGCCATGGCGCAATCGCTGCGCTCGGGCGCCTTCAGCAGCCGTACCGCAGACAACGGCACCGGCGGCACCCTGAACGTGACGATCGACGGCAAGGTGAAAACCCTGGAGCTTGGCTCGGACACTTCGCTCAACGGTATCGCCAAGACCATCAATGGCGACAGTTCGCTGGGCCTGAGCGCGACCGTCATCAATGACGGCCAGGACAATTTCTACCTGATGCTGACGGCCAAGAGCGAAGGCGAGAAAGCCGCGGTCACCAAGCTGGAGATCAGCGGCAACAGCGAGCTGGCCGACAAGCTGAACTTCACCGCCGGCGCCAGCGGCACCGGCATGCAGGAACAGGTCAAGGCCAGGAACGCCGAGTTGACCATCAACGGCGTGGCCGTCATCAGCCAGTCGAACACGGTCACCCAGGCCATCGACGGGGTGACGCTGAATCTGAGCGCCGTGACGGCCGAGGACAGCCCGGGCGCCACAGTCAAGATCGCGATGGACGTGACCAAAGTCCACACGCTGACCCAGGCTTTCGTGAATGCCTACAACGCCTTGCAGGTGACGATTTCCGGCCTGACCGCCTTCGACGTGCAGAAGGAGAGCCAGAGCCCCCTGACCGGCGACGGCACGGTGCGCGGCATCCAGGCGTCGGTGGCGGCGGCATTGCGCGTGGCCACGCCGGAAGGCGATATCCGCACGCTGACCGGGCTGGGCATCAGCATCGATCCGAACAACGGCCAGCTCAAGTTCGATAGCGAGAAGTTCAACAAGGTCGCCGCCGAGAACATCACCGATGTGACGCGCGTTTTCGCGGGCCCGGATGGCCTGTCTGCCAAGATGAACGAGGCGACCTCGAAGATCCTCGGCGCCGAGGGTTCGATCAAGAGTCGCACCACCGGGCTGGAAAAACAGCTCGCCTCGCTGGAGAAGCAATACAAATCCACCGAGCAGCAGATCGCCGGAACCATGAGCCTTTACCGCACGCAGTTCGCCAAGCTGGACGCCCTGGTCGTCCAGATGAAGGGCACCAGCGAGTATCTGAATCAGCAGTTCGCCGCCCTGAACAACACCAAGAAGTAGCGATACGCCATCATGACCTACGCCATGCGCCGCCCCTCGGGCTATTCAGCCCGTTCGTACCAGGATATCGGCCTGGAGACCGAAGTGATGAGCGCCGCCCCCGAGCGCCTCATCACCTTGCTGTACCGGGGCGCGCGCGCCGCCATCGCGCAGGCGCGGCTGCACATGGAAGCCGGGCGGGTGCCCGAGCGCGGCCTGGCGATTGCCAAGGCAACCCGGATCGTTGACGAAGGCCTCAAGCAAGGGCTCAATCTGGAGGCAGGCGGGGAGATCGCCCGCAACCTCTCGGAACTCTACGACTTCATTACCCGTACCCTGCTCAAGGCCAACCTGCACGCCGACACAGCGCAGCTGGACCTCGCCGATCAGTTGCTGCTCGAGCTCTCCTCGGCCTGGCAGACCTCTGTGGATCCGGTCATTCCGGACACGCCCACCTGACCGCCCCTTCCTCCCCCTTCGCCTCCGATTGCGAGATTTCCATGATGGCTCTCACGCAGCAAGTCCCTGTGCTCGACATTTACCAGGACATCGCCACGGCGACCGGCGACATGCTGGCCGCCGCCCGCGACGGCGACTGGGGCCGCGTGCTGCTGTACGGCCACCAGTACGTCGAGCGGGTCGAACACTTGCGCGCACTGGAACCAGGCATGCCCCTGGATGAGGCGTCACGCGCCATGAAGTACGACCTGCTGGTCCGCATTCTGGAAAATGACGCTGCCGTGCGCGACCTGGCGATGCCGCAACTGGCGCGCCTGAGCGACCTGCTGGGCCGCATGAAGCGCCAGCACACGCTGCTGGCGACCTACGGCGGCACGGCAGGCGACGCATGAGCGTCGGCCCGCCCGCACTGGGCAACGTCCTGGTGCAGCGCCTGGACGCCGTGCTGGGCACCACCATGGCTGCCCATGCCAATCTGGTCACAGGCGCGCGACCCGACGCCGTCTCCCGCCCCGGCGAGGCGGCCAGACCCGGGCAGAGCGAGCATGCCACCCGCGGCCCGCGCCAGGCCGACGCACAGGGCCTGCGCAGCGAGCGGCAGGCTCCGGCGCTGGACGCCCGCAGCGCCGCCTTGCTGGCCAGCCGGCTGCTCGTCACACGCCAGGACAGCACCGCTTCGGCGCCCACCACCCTGGGCGGCACGGCGCGGGTGATCCTGGCCTTGCTGGCGCAGTATCCCGAGACGGCCCCGCCTGCGCAGGGCCGCACACCACTGTGGACGCCGCCCGCCGGCACGACTGCCCAGGCGGGCGCGACCCAGCTCGCCAACGCTCGGGTCGCCGCAAGCGGCCCCGGCGTGCAACCGGCTGGCGCAGCGGTGATGGCCCGCCCCGACGCCCCGCACTTTGCGCAGGCGTTGCGCCAGAGCCTGGAAAACAGCGGGCTTTTCTATGAATCCCACCTGAGCGACCTGGCCTTCGGCAAACGCACCCCGGACAGCCTGCGCGCCGAACCGCAGGCCAGGCTGCCACAGCCGCCGCCCATGCCGCTGACCACCCCGACTGCCGCGGCCGCGCGCAAAGACCCGCCGACGCTGCCGCCCCCCGGCGGCAGCGCTGTCTCCCTGTCGCCGGCGGCCAGCTCGCCCGAGGCCGCGCCCACGGCAGCAGGCACGCCGGTGCCGGGGGTCCACCCCGAGAGCAATGCGCTGGTGCGCCAGCAACTGGAGATCCTCGCCAACCAGGTAATCCAGTGGCAAGGCCAACCCTGGCCGGGCGCGGAAATGGAATGGGAAGTCCGCCGCGACCCGTATGGCGAGGCGCCCGAAGATCCGGACAGCCACTGGTCGACCCGCCTGACGCTGCGCCTGCCGCAACTGGGTGAAGTCCAGGCACGCCTGACCCTGGCAGGCCAGCAAGTCGTGCTGCAGTTGATTGCACCGCAAAGCGCGGTCCTTCTGGACGCGCACGCCCCCGCGCTGCGCCAGAGCCTGGACGCGGCAGGCCTGGCAGTCGGCAGCCTGACGGTGCAGACAGAGGCGCCGCGCCCCTTCCTGACCACCGACTACTCCTTCCTGGATCCATGAGCCAAGACGATCTCACGCCGGCCGAGCGCTCCAGTGCGATCGCTTTGCGCTACGATGCCAATGAAACCGCGCCTCGCGTGGTTGCCAAAGGCTATGGCCAACTGGCCGATGCCATTGTGCGCAGCGCGCAGGAGCACGGCCTCTATGTCCATGAATCTCCGGAATTGGTGGGGTTGCTGATGCAGGTCGATCTGGATTCACACATTCCGCCGCAGCTGTATACCGCTGTGGCGCAGTTGCTGGCCTGGCTCTATCAACTGGATGCGCAAGCCGCCGCGTCCACAGCCGCTTCTGCCGCGAGGCCGTAATGCCCTCCACCCGTTATCCGCAAGGCTTGATGCATACCGAGTTGCTGCGCGATCAGGACGAAATCGACCTCGCCCTGCATAGTGCCGCCAGCGCCTTCCAGGCAGCACGCGCCAACGATGGGCAGGGCCATGAATGGGCGATCCGCGTGCTGGGCGCCGATGCCCAGGCGCGCATTCTGTTCTGGCGCCCCGAAGACCTGCTTCAGACCGGCGCTACCTCGAGCGGCGTCCAGTTGCTGGGCGGCAGGCTGTCGATCAATCTGGTCCTTGATGCCGGCCACGGCGGCAAGCTGCTGTTCGAGGCCGGACGTCCGCTGGTGCTGCACTTTGCCGACAATAGCGTGGCCATGGTGAGCGACTTCCCGACACTGCTGCAGCGCGACACACCCCTGGCGCCCCCGCACTGAAGCGCGCCCGGCCTGCGCGGCCGTCAGATCGACATCGACGAAATTTCCTTATAGGCGGCAACCAGGCGGTTGCGTACCTGCACGGCGGCCTGGAACCCCAGGCTGGCCTTCTGAAGATCGATCATCACATCGTTGAGCGAGACATCGGGCGAACCCAGCTCGAACGCCTTGGCTTGCGCGGTCGCGGCGTTCTGCGTCTGCGATACCCGTCGGATCGCCCCCTGCAGTTCGGCCGCAAAGCCTCCGGAGGCGGGAGCCAGCTCTGCCGGGCTGGCGGCCTGATTCTGGGCCACGCGCACCACGGCACGCATTTGCTGCAACATGTTTTCGATGCCCGAAATACCCGCTGGCGTCATGGCGTTCTCTTCCTTGCCGTCATTTACACACGATGGCGGCAAGCCTATCAGGGCCCGCACGCGCGCAGTGGCATCAATAGCAGGCAAATTGCGCCGCACTTCGCCGTTTGCCTGCGCCAGCCCTGCAGGTCCAGGCCGGCGCCCGGGTCTGGCGCGCAAATAACGCCAGAAAACCGCTTGTGTTCATCGATTGGGATAACCGGGGCCACAGCCATAATCCAGCGTCCCTAGTCAAAGCTGGTTGCATCTGTAACTTGCCCATCCCGTCCATGTCGCTTCACTCCACGCTCCGCGTTGCCTGCGGGGGCCGCCAATGAACCAGCAGGCCACCCTGAGCTCGTCCTTGCTGGCCAGGTTTCCCGTTCTGGAAAAACTGCGCACCCTGCCCAAACCCGTGCTGATGGGCGCCGCGGCCGCCGTGGTGGCGGTGATCGTGGCCCTGGCGCTCTGGGGCCGCGAGCCTGACTACAAAGTGCTGTTTTCCAATCTGGAAGACCGCGATGGCGGCGCCATCGTCTCCGCGCTGGGCCAAATGAACGTTCCCTACCGCTTCAGCGACAACGGCGGCGCCATTCTCGTGCCGGCCAACCGGGTCTACGACGCGCGCATGCAGCTGGCCGCCCAGGGCCTGCCGCGCGGCGGCTCGGTGGGCTTCGAGCTGATGGACAACGCCCGCTTCGGGGCCAGCCAGTTCGCCGAGCAGATCAATTACCAGCGCGGCCTGGAAGGCGAGCTGGCGCGTTCCATCGAGGCCATGCATTCGGTGCAACGCGCCCGGGTGCACCTGGCCATGCCGCGTCAATCGCTGTTCGTGCGTGACCGCCAGCCGCCGACCGCCTCGGTACTGCTCAATCTCTATCCGGGCCGCGGCCTGGCCGATGCGCAGGTGTCGGCCATCGCGTGGCTGGTGGCATCGAGCGTGCCGGACCTGAATGTGGACAATGTGTCCATCGTGGACCAGAACGGCCGCCTGCTGTCGGCGCCGGCCGGCGAAGGCATGGGCATGGATGCCGACCAGATGCGTTTTGTGCGCGAGGTCGAGCAGCGCACGGTCGAACGCATCCTGACCATCCTCAATCCGCTGGTGGGCCCCGGCAACGTCCACGCTCAGGCCAGCGCCGAGGTCGACTTCGCACGCCGCGAAGAAACCTCCGAGATCTACCGCCCCAACCAGGAACCCGGCCAGGCCGCCGTGCGCAGCCAGCAGACCAGCAATTCGCGCCAGGTTGGCGTGGCGCCGGCCGTGGGCGTGCCGGGCGCGCTGAGCAACCAGCCGCCGGCCGCCCCGCAGGCGCCGATCGCCAATCCGGCCCCTGCCGCCGGCCAGGGCAATGCCGCCGGCCAGGCCAACGCGGCAGGCCAGGCCAACGCCGCGCCAGGCACCGAACGTCACGATGCGACCACCAACTATGAAGTGGACCGCACCATCAGCCACGTCAAACAGGCGACCGGCCAGATCAAGCGGCTGTCGGTCGCCGTGGTGGTCAATCACCTGCCCGACAAGGACGGCGAGCCGCAGGCCCTGCCGGCCGACGAACTCAACAAGCTGACCAATCTGGTGCGTGAGGCCATGGGCTACTCCGACGCGCGCGGCGATTCGCTCAACGTGGTCAACAGCCAGTTCAACGACGTTCAGCCGAGCACGCCGCTGTGGCGCGACCCGGAACTGATCGACATGGTGAAGACGGCCCTGGCCTGGGTGTTCGGCCTGCTGATCGTGTTCTGGGCCTATCGCAAGGTGCGCCCCATGATCAGCGAGCACTTCTATCCGCAGGAAGATCCGGAGCTGGCCGCCATCGCCCGCCAGGAAGCCGAGCGCGAAGCACAGGCCACCGCCCGCGCCAAGGAGATCAGCCGCTACGAAGACAACCTGCAACGCGCCCGAGAAATGGCCACCAAGGACCCGCGCGCCGTGGCCATGGTGCTGCGTGCCTGGATGACGAACGATGAAACCTGAAAGCAATGCCCTGAACGGCCTGACCCGTAGCGCCGTGCTGCTCATGTCCTTGGGCGAGGACGCGGCCGCCGAAGTCTTCAAGTACCTCACGGCCCGCGAGGTCCAGCAGGTTGGCGCCACCATGGCCACGCTCAAGCAGGTCACGCGCGGCGATGTGGCCAACGTGCTCGAGGAGTTCCGCCAGGAGGCCGATCAGTTCATGGCGGTGACCCTGGGCTCGGATGACTACATCCGCACCGTGCTGACCAAGGCGCTGGGCAGCGACCGCGCCGCCGGCCTGATCGAGGACATCCTGGAAGCCAGCGACGGCAGCAGCGGCATCGACGCCCTGAACTGGCTCGACGCGCATACCGTGGCCGAGCTGATCGGCGAGGAACACCCGCAGATCATCGCCACCATTCTGGTGCACCTGGAGCGCGACCGCGCCGCAGGCGTGCTGGGCATGCTCTCGGAACGCCTGCGCAACGACGTCATGCTGCGCATTGCGACGTTCGGCGGCGTACAGCCGGCGGCGCTGTCCGAACTGACCGAAGTACTGAACTCCGTGCTGGCCGGCCAGGGCGCCAAGCGCAGCAAGATGGGCGGCGTGCGTACCGCCGCCGAGATCCTCAACATGATGAACTCGGCCCAGGAAGAGGCCGTGGTGGTCAGCCTGCGCGAACGCGACGCTGACCTGGCGCAGAAAATCGTCGACGAGATGTTCGTCTTCGACAACCTCATCGAGGTCGAGGACCGGGGCATCCAGCTCATCCTCAAGGAAATCGACAACGACACCCTCATGGTGGCGCTCAAGGGCGCGCCGGAAGAGCTGCGCGCCAAGTTCCTGCGCAACATGTCCAGCCGTGCGGCCGAGATGCTGCGCGAGGATCTGGACGCGCAGGGGCCCATCCGCATGTCCAAGGTCGAGAGCGAACAGAAGAAGATCCTGCAGATCGCCCGCCGTCTGGCCGAGAGCGGCCAGATTACCCTGGGCAACCAGGGCGACGACACCTATGTCTGAGACGCCGTTGCACGATGGGAACTTCGGCCAACCCTGGCGGCGTTGGCAGATGACCTCGTTCGACCCTGTACCGGCCGAGCCCGCGCCGGCTCCCGAGGCGCAGGAACCCTGCGGGCCGGATCCGGCCGAATTGCTGCGCCAGTGGCGCGCCGAGGCCGAAGCCGAAGGACATGCCCAGGGTCACGCCCAGGGCCATGCCGAGGGCCTGGAGGCCGGCTTGCAGCAAGGCCAGGAACAAGGCTGGAACACCGGCCACGAGGCCGGTCTGGCCGCCGGCCTGGCCGAGGGTCGCGCCCAGGCGCGCGAGGAGGCGCAACGCCTGGCCACGCTGGCCACGGCCTGCGCAGGCGCCCTGACGCAGATCGAAGAGAAGCTGGGCCAGGACCTGCTGACGCTGGCCCTGGATATTGCCGGACAGGTGTTGCGCACCACCCTGCGCGAGCAACCCGAAAGCCTTCTGCCCGCCTTGCGCGAGGTGCTGCAGACTCCGCCCGCCAGTCAGGCTGCGGTGCTGCGCCTGTGGGTGCACCCCGACGATCTGGAGCTGGTGCGTCTGCATCTGGCCGACGAGCTGCGCGACGGCAACTGGCGCGTGCTCAGCGACGAATCGATCGCGCGCGGCGGCTGCCGCGCCGAGACCCCGTATGGCGACATCGATGCCACGTTGCAGACCCGCTGGCGGCGGGTGGCCGCCGCGCTGGGCCGTAACCAGCCCTGGGAGGAAACGGCATGAGTACGCCGCCTGCCGTACCGGTGATCGAACGCTGGCGCACCCAGCTGCAGATCGGCTCGATCCGGGCCGCCTCGATCGAGCCGACGCTGGCGACCGGACGCATCACGCGGGCCACCGGCCTGGTGTTGCACGCCACGGGCCTGCGTCTGCCGGTTGCTGCGGCCTGCCGTATCGAAATCGCGCGCGGCCATGACTACTGGGCCGATGCCGAAGTGGTCGGCTTCGATGGCAATACGCTGTACCTCATGCCGCAGGCGGATATTTCCGGCCTGCCGCCCGGCGCTCGCGTGGTACCGGCCGAACCCGCCGTACAGCAGGCGATTCCGCTGCCCCGCAAAGCCGAGCTCAATGGCAACGCCCAGCCCCAGCTGGGCCGCCACCTGCCGGTCGGCAATGCCCTGCTGGGGCGGGTGGTCGATGGCGCCGGCCGCCCCCTGGACGGTCTGGGCCCGCTGGTCGGAGCGCAACTCGCGCCCCTGGCGGCCCAGCCCATCAACCCCCTGTCGCGTGCGCCGATCGATTCGGTGCTGGATGTCGGCGTGCGCGCCATCAACGGCCTGCTCACCGTCGGGCGCGGCCAGCGCATGGGGCTGTTTGCCGGCTCCGGGGTGGGCAAGAGCGTGCTGCTGGGCATGATGGCCCGCTACACGCGGGCCGACGTCATCGTGGTCGGGCTGATCGGCGAGCGCGGCCGCGAAGTCAAGGAATTCATCGAGCACAACCTGGGCGCCGAAGGCCTGGCGCGCGCGGTCGTCGTGGCCGCGCCGGCTGACGTGTCGCCCTTGCTGCGCCTGCAGGGGGCCGCCTACGCCACCCGTCTGGCCGAGTACTTCCGCGACCAGGGCCTGGATGTGTTGCTGATCATGGATTCGCTCACCCGCTACGCCATGGCGCAACGCGAGATCGCGCTGGCCATCGGCGAGCCGCCGGCCACCAAGGGCTATCCGCCATCGGTGTTCGCCAAGCTGCCGGCGCTGGTCGAGCGCACCGGCATGGGCGCTCCGGGGCCGGACGGCAAAGCCGGCTCCATCACGGCCTTCTATACCGTGCTGGCCGAAGGCGATGACCAGCAGGATCCGATCGCCGACTCAGCCCGCGCCATCCTGGACGGCCACGTCGTGCTGTCGCGCCAGCTGGCCGAAGCCGGGCACTACCCGGCCATCGACATCGAAGCCTCGATCTCGCGCGCCATGACGTCGCTCATCCCGCCGCAGCAGTTCAACCTGGTGCGACGCTTCAAGCAGATGCTGTCACGCTACCAGCGCAACCGCGACCTGATCTCCGTGGGAGCCTATGTCGCCGGCGCCGACCCCCAGCTGGACGAAGCCATCGCGCGCTATCCGCGCCTGGAGGCTTTTCTGCAGCAGAACATCGGCGAGAGCGTGAGCTACGCCGATGCGCAGGAAATCCTACGCGCCACTTTCGCCCTCGGAGACGCTCATGCCTAGTCAACTGCCGCTGGATATGCTCATCGGCCTGGCGCAGGACAGCACCGATGCCGCCTCGCGCGAACTGGGCCGTCTGAGCGCCGAACACGCGCGCGCCGGCCAGCAGCTCGAAATGCTGCAGGATTACCGGCAGGATTACCTGAAGCGCCTGCAGGACGCCATGCTCGCCGGCATGTCGGCCGCCGATTGCCAGAACTACCAGCGCTTCATCAACACCCTGGATGACGCCATACGCCAGCAATACAACGTCTTGCACCAGGCCGAACAGCAGCTGGCCCAGGCGCGCCTGCACTGGCAGCAGGAAAAGCGCCGGCTCAACTCCTTCGACACCCTGGCCCAACGCGATGCGCGTTCACGCGCCCTGACCGAAGCGCGCCGCGAGCAGCGCGCCAATGACGAAATCTCCGCCCGCCTGGCGCATCGCCGGGCCGGTTTTTAAGGCTCTGCCATGACCAGTCCCGCCTTGCCGATCCCTCTGGCCAACGCCGCGCCCACGCCGGGCAATGCTGCCGCCTCCAACAACACGGCCGCTGCGCGCGACAAGCGCGACGGCTTTGCCCAGACGCTGGCTCGCCAGCAAGACAGCAGCGCCCCGCGCACGCCCACCCCGGCGACCGCAACCGGCACGCTCCCCGCCCGGGCGGACACGGGCACGGACGACAGCGACGCGCCCCTGACGCCCCAGACGCTGCCCGCGGAGACGCCGGTGCTGGCGCTGCCCGTCGAGGCCGTGGCCCTACCCGCGCCGGGCGACCTGGCACCGGCCCTGCCGCAACAGGCCCTGGAAATCGCCAGCCAGGCAGCCGACCTGCAGGCGCAGATGCGGGCAACGACGGCAGCCGCCGCCACGCCGCAGCCGGTCCTGCCGCAGGCCACGGCGGCCCGACCGGCGCCGCCAGCTCCCCCGTTGGCGCCTGCAGACCTGGCCATGACGCCCGCCATGCCGGCGACGCCCGCCGCCACCGGGCCGACCCTGCGCCTGCCGCCTGAGCCGGCGCCGCCTCAGGCCTCAGAACAATCTCTGCCGGCGGCGGCCCTGCCGCCCGGCCCCGGGCTGACTGCGCTCTTGCCGCCCGCCCAGCCGGCGACCGAGACGCTCAACGCAGCGCCAGCTCCCCGTGAGCGCGACACCCCCGATATGCTGCCGGCGATGGGCCAGGCCGGCTTCTTCGCGGCCACGCCGTCGGCGCCCATCGCCACCCCCGCCACGCCAGCGATGCAGCTTGCCTTGCCGGTCGGCGCGAGCCAGTGGGGCAATGAACTGGGTCGCGAAGTCACCCGTTTCAGCGTCGCGGCACAACACGGCACGCATACGGCCGAGCTGCGCCTGGATCCACCCGATCTGGGGCCGCTGCGCGTGACGCTCAGCCTGCATGACGGCGTGGCAAGCGCCAGCTTCGTCTCGGCCCATGCCAGCGTACGCCAGGCGGTGGAATCCGCCCTGCCCCAACTGCAGCAGGCGCTGGCCGAGGCCGGTATCGCCCTGGGCCAGGCCGATGTGGGCAGCCAGGAGCAGCCCCGGCAACAGCAAGGCAACGGTGCGCCCACGGCGACGGCTTCCGGCAGCGTGCCGGACACGCCGGAAGCCCTTCCGCAGACCATTGCCGCCGCCCGCAAGGCCGTACACCACGACGGACTGGTCAATACCTATGCCTGAGCGCGCCCCGCTTTGGCGGCAATAGCCTGAGATACCCTGCTTTCGCCCTGTTTTTCGCCTGCCTGGGGCAGCGCGACTTGGGGCAGAATCAACCGGTTTCGATCAACCCCGGCGCCTCGCCCCGACACACCAATACCGATGGCCACTAACAAATCCTCCACCGCACCCGCCGGCGGCTCCGGCAAGCTGCTGCGCATCGTGCTGGCGCTCCTGCTCCTGTTGATCGTGGTCGTGGCCAGCGTGGCGGGCACCTGGTACTTCCTGTCGCGCTACCAGCAACAGCAGCAGTATGCGGTGCAGCTGGGCGTCGGCCAGAACCAGGGCCCTGGCCAGGCCCCGGGGCAGATGACGGGAGCGATGCCGACCACTTTCGTGCCGCCTCCGGCCCAGCCGGCGGTCGTGCCGGCGCCCATCTTCATCCCGCTGGAAGCGTTCACCGTGACGCTCAGCGACGGTGACAATGAACGCATCCTGCATCTGGGCCTGACCCTGCGCGTGAGCGATGACCAGAGCCGCCAGCGCATCGAGCGCTACATGCCGGAGGTCCGCAATCGCGTGCTGATGGTGCTGTCTTCGCAGAAGCCGCAGGTGGTGCAGTCGCTCGACGGCAAGCTGGCGATGGCCAAGGCCCTGCAGGCCAGCATCAACAGGCCGTTCGCGCCCCTGCCTGACGGGCAGTACGTCACCGACGTTCTGTTCACGGCCTTCGTGGTGCAATAAGCATGGCCTACGAGTCATTTCTTTCCCAGGACGAAGTCGACGCCCTGTTGGCAGGCGTCACCGGCGAAAGCGACGACAAGCAACGCCAGCCGAACGAGCAGGAAGGCCCGCGCGCCTATGACCTGAGTTCGCCCGACCGCGTCGTGCGCCGCCGCATGCAAACGCTGGAGCTGATCAACGAACGTTTTGCGCGCACCATGCGCCACGTGCTGTTGAACTTCATGCGGCGCAGCGCCGATATCACGGTCGGGTCGATCAAGATCCTCAAGTACGCCGACTTCGAGCGCAATCTGCCGGTACCCAGCAATCTGAACATGATTCAGATGAAACCGCTGCGCGGCACGGCGCTGTTCACCTACGACCCCAGCCTGGTGTTCCTGGTGATCGACAGCCTGTTCGGCGGAGATGGCCGCTATCACACACGCGTCGAGGGTCGCGACTTCACCACCACCGAGCAGCGCATCATCCGCCGTCTGCTCAACCTGACCCTGGAGAGCTACGGCAAATCCTGGGAGCCCGTCTACCCGATCGAATTCGAGTATGTGCGTTCGGAGATGCACACCAAGTTTGCCAGCATCACCGGCAACAACGAAGTGGTGGTCGTGTCATCCTTCCATATCGAGTTCGGGGCCACTGGCGGCGACCTGAACATTTGCCTGCCCTATTCCATGATCGAGCCGGTGCGCGACCTGCTCACCCGGCCATTGCAGGACACCGCGCTCGAAGAGGTGGACCAGCGCTGGGCGCAACAG
The DNA here is from genome assembly GCF_900078335.1 of Bordetella trematum. Taxonomy (GTDB): domain Bacteria; phylum Pseudomonadota; class Gammaproteobacteria; order Burkholderiales; family Burkholderiaceae_B; genus Bordetella; species Bordetella trematum. The sequence continues at coordinate 5,048 of NZ_FKBR01000006.1, read as the reverse complement.
CTTTCGCGGCAGGTGCGCAGCGCCGACATCGACCTGGTGGCCGAGTTCGGCCGCATCCCGGCGACCATCGGCATGCTGATGAACCTCAAGCCCGGCGATGTGCTGCCGCTGGACATCCCCCAAACCCTGACTGCCCATGTCGACGGCGTGCCGTTGATGGAGTGCGGCTATGGCGTCTTCAACGGACGCTACGCGCTGCGCGTGCAGAACATGCTCAATCAAGACGATATCCACGAGGCTTCCGACCATGAATGACAACACCCAGCGGCCGGACGCCGGCAGCGCAGTTGACGACTGGGCCGACGCACTGGCCGAACAGGCACGCGGCGCGGCGCCCGCCACCCAGGCCGACGGCCTGCGGGCCGAAGATGACTGGGCCAGCGCCATGGCTGAACAGCAGGCGGCCGCGCAGCCCGCCGACACGCCCCCGGCCGCCGCGCAGCCGACGCCGCCCCAGGCCCAGCCTGCCGGCCAGGCCGTCTTCAAGCCTCTGGACCAGAAAGGCGGCGCAGGCGTCAACGATATCGACATGATCATGGACGTGCCGGTCCAGCTGACGGTCGAACTGGGCCGCACCCGCCTGACCATCAAGAACCTGCTGCAACTGGGCCAGGGTTCGGTGGTCGAGCTCGACGGCCTGGCTGGCGAGCCGATGGACATCTTCGTCAATGGCTATCTGATCGCCCAGGGCGAAGTGGTCGTGGTCGAGGAAAAGTACGGCATCCGCCTGACGGACATCATCACCCCGTCCGAACGCATCAATCGCCTGAACAACCGCCGCTGACACCATGCCGGACGCCAGCCTGACGCGCATGATCATCGGCCTGCTGCTGGTGCTGGCCGCCATCCTGGCGGCCGGCTGGCTGGCACGCCGCGCGGGCCTGGGCCGGCGCGCCGGCGGTCCGCTGTTGCGTCAGATTGCCTCCCAGAGTCTGGGGCCGCGCCAGCGCGTGGTGATCGTCGAAGTCGAACAGACCTGGCTGGTGCTGGGTGTGACGCCCGGCCAGATCACCACGCTGCACACCCTGCCCGCCGGACAGGCCCCTGAGCCGGCCGCGTTCGCGCAGGTACTGGGCCAGGCGCTCAAGCGCTCCTGACCGGCCGCCGCCTCCCGCCATGACCGCTGCTTTTTCTTCGTATTTGCCCCGTCTCGGGCTTGCCGCCCTGGCCGCCCTGCTGCTGGCGCCAGGCGCCGCACTGGCCCAGGCCGCCCTGCCCGCGCTGACCGCGACCCCGGGGCCGGGCGGCTCGCAGACCTACTCGCTCAGCATGCAGACCCTGCTGCTGATGACCTCGCTGTCCTTCCTGCCAGCCGCGCTGCTGATGATGACGGGCTTCACCCGCATCATCATCGTGCTGGGCCTGCTGCGCAGCGCCATGGGGACGGCAATGTCTCCCCCCAACCACGTGCTGGTGGGCCTGGCGCTGTTCCTGACGTTCTACACCATGTCGCCGGTGTTCGACAGCATTTACACCGAGGCTTACCAGCCGCTGAGCCAGGGCAGCATCACCTTCGAGGCGGCCGTCGAACGGGCGGCCAAGCCGCTGCATGGCTTCATGCTGCACCAGACCCGCGAGACCGACCTGGCGCTGTTCGCCGATCTGTCCAACCAGGGCAAGATCGAAGACCCCCAGGCCGTGCCGATGCGCATCCTCATTCCGGCTTTCATCACCAGCGAGCTGAAGACCGCCTTCCAGATCGGCTTCACCATTTTCATTCCGTTCCTGATCATCGACCTGGTCGTGGCCAGCGTGCTCATGGCGCTGGGCATGATGATGGTGCCGCCGGTCACGGTATCGCTGCCGTTCAAGCTGATGCTGTTCGTGCTGGCCGACGGCTGGAACCTGCTGTTGGGTTCGCTGGCCAAGAGCTTCTATCTGTGACCCGGAATCCCGCACAATGACTGCCGAAACCGTCATGACCATGGCCTACCAGGCCATGAAAGTCGCCCTGGCGCTGGCCGGGCCGCTGCTGCTGGTGACGCTCGTGGTCGGCCTGGCCATCGCCATCTTCCAGGCTGCCACCCAGATCAACGAGATGACGCTGTCCTTCATCCCGAAGCTATTGGCCATGTGTGGCGTGCTGGTGCTGCTGGGTCCCTGGCTGATCGATATGCTGGTCGACTACATCCGCCAGCTCATCGGCGGCATTCCCATGCTGGTTTCCTAGACCGTGCTGCAGGTCACCATCGAGCAGCTCAACGGCTGGATGGCGCAGTTCCTCTGGCCTTTCGTGCGCCTGCTCGCCCTGGTGGGCACCGCGCCGCTGTTTTCGGAATCGGCCATTCCCATCAAGGTGAAGATCGGCCTGGCCTTTGTGCTCACCGCCGCCATCGCCCCCGGCCTGCCGGCCTTGCCGCCGGTGCCGCCCAGCAGCTACGAAGGCCTGCTGCTGCTCGCGCAGCAGGTGCTCATCGGCGTGGCCATGGGTTTCACGATGCGGCTGGTCTTCGCCGCCGTGCAAACGGCCGGGGAATACATCGGCCTGCAGATGGGCCTGTCGTTCGCCTCGTTCTTCGATCCGGCCACCGGCTCCAACACCGCCGTGCTGTCGCGGCTGCTGAACATCCTGGCGATGCTGGTATTTCTGGCGCTGGACGGCCACCTGCTGGTGCTGGCCGCCCTGGTGCGCAGTTTCGACGTCCTGCCGCTCAGCCCCGGCGTCATGCACCGCGAAGGCTGGGGCGTGCTGGTGCAATGGGGCGGCGTGGTCTTCACCAGCGGCCTGTTGCTCGCCCTGCCCCTGATCTGCGCGTTGTTGACCATCAACCTTGCCATGGGCATCCTCAACCGCGCCGCGCCCCAGCTGACCGTCTTTGCGGTGGGCTTCCCCATCATGCTGATCGTCGGCCTGCTGGTGCTGACCGCCGTGCTGCCCCATGCCGCCCCCTTCCTGGAGCATCTGTTCCAGCGCGGCCTGCACGCCATGAGTGAAGTGGCCAACGGATTCTCCAGCCCGGCGTCGCCCGGACGCTGAGCCGCAACACCGCAAACGCCGCAAGGCGGCGCTCAGCGCACCCCGGATGCGGCTGCAGGGGCTAGGCCGGCCCGACATCGGCCGGCCCCGCGCGGCAGGCTGCCCTGCCGTTCCCACACCGGATTGCCGGCCTGGCGGGCCGCAGGTCGCTCAGGACAGACGGCGTACGTTCGCGATCGGCGCCGGGGATCCTGCGCCGCGCTCCAGCCGGAAGACCTGGATGGTTTCATGCAATGTGGCCGACTGGCCGCCCAGTTGCGCCACGGCCGCGCCCAGCTCCTGCACCAGACTGCTGTTCTGCACCGTCATGCCGTCCATTTCGGAGACGGCCTGATCGATCTGCTCGATGCCGCTGGCCTGTTGCTGCGAAGCCACCGAGATCTCGCCGATGATGTCGGTAACGCGCTGCACCGCCTCGACGATTTCCTGCATGGTGGCGCCGGCGCGCTCGGCCTGCGAGGATCCTTCGGTGACGCGCTGTACCGAGTCCTCGATCAGGTCCTTGATCTCGCGGGCCGCCTGAGCGCTTTTCTGCGCCAGGCTGCGGACCTCGCCGGCCACGACGGCGAAGCCCTTGCCGGACTCGCCGGCGCGCGCGGCCTCGACCGCCGCGTTCAGCGCCAGGATGTTGGTCTGGAAGGCGATGCCCTCGATGATGGTGACGATATCGGCGATGCGGCGCGAACTGTCGGAGATGCCGTGCATGGTATGCACCACCTGATCGACCACTTCGCCGCCCCGGCGCGCCACCTGCATGCTGGTGGCCGCCAGCGAATTGGCCTGCCGGGCATGATCGGCGTTCTGGCGCACGGTGGAGGTCATCTCCTGCATGCTGGCCGCCGTGTTCTGCAGCGAGGCCATCTGATCTTCGGTGCGCTGGGACAGGGATTGATTGCCCTGTTCGATTTCCATGGCGGCGCGCGCGGTGCCGGCGATGCCTTCGTGCACATCGCTTGCAATGCCGATCAGGCTTTTGCGCATCACGTCCAGGGAAAAGGCCAGACTGCCCACTTCATCGTGCGAATCGAAGAACATGCGGGTGGTCAGGTTGCCGGCGGCCACCTGGCGCGCCATGTCCGCCGCCTCGTGCATCGGGCCCAGCACGCCGCGCGCGGCGCGCCATTGCGCCACCAGGATCGCCAGCACCCCCAGCGCCGCGGCGCCGGTCCCCAGGCCGGCCTGAAGCGGACTCAGCGCCGACCAGTTCTCGTACAGCAGCCAACCGGCCAGGCCCCCGAACAGGCCGCCCGATATCAAGGCCGAGCGCAGCATGCGCCCGCGCACGCCGCGCCGCAGGGGCGCGACGGTCATGCGCAGCAAACGCCGCCAGCCGGTGTAGACCGGCTGCCCGCCCTTCAGGCGCCAGCCACGGGCGCGGTTCTCGCGCAACTGCGCGTATAGTTCCTCGGCCTGCTCGATCTGCTCGTCGCTGGCGCGCACCCGCACCGAGGAGTAGGCCACCACTTCGCCATCCTCGAAGATGGGCGTGGCATTGGCCAGCACCCAGTAATAGCCGCCGTCCTTGCGGCGGTTCTTGACCACGCCCAGCCAGGAGCGGCCGGCCTGCAGGGTGTTCCAGAAATCCTCGAAGGCCTGCGAAGGCATGTCGGGATGACGCACGATGTTGTGGGCCTTCCCCATCAACTCATCGCGTTCGAAGCCGCTGACCTCGACAAATGCCGGGTTGGCATAGACGATGCGGCCCTTCGTGTCGGTACGCGAGATCAGATACTGATCATCCCGCAGCCGGGTTTCGACATCATAGATAGGAAGGTTCACACGCACGAGCTGTCTCCTGTCATGAATCTTGAGCGCCTAGGCCCGTCACCTGCATTGAAAAAGACGATCCGGCCTACCCGGATCGTCATCGATCTGAACGCTGCCGCATGCCTGCGGCAGCCGTGTTCCCGTGCGGGACGGCTTAACCCTGGGCCACCATGGGGCGGCCGTAGCTGCCTTCCAGTTGCGCGCTCGGCACGTCAATGACTTCGCCCCCGCTGAGCTTGAATATCGCCACCGCCTCGGCCAGTTGCTGGGATTGCTCCTGCAGGGCGGCGGCGGCCGCGGCCGC
>NZ_FKBR01000005.1:104340-107561 GCF_900078335.1 Bordetella trematum | reverse complement strand
GACGTTTCGCTTTGCGATAACCGCCCTGGAGCACTGCCCGGGAACCGCTTCGTTCCGGCTCGCCTCACTTGAACAACCCGGCGCCGGAGCGCTTGCGTTGTGTTCTGTGCTGCGAGGGGGCGAACTATAGCACAGAAGATTTCCTTGTGTCAGGAATATGGCACTTTTTTTAAAAATCGATGACCCGGCATCCGTTGGAACAGCTGGGTTGTCCGCTCGCACGCCCTTACAAGTACGGTACCCTAGCGCATCCCTCCAAGATGCACGGACCATAATGACTGAAGACATTCTGATCAACGTCACCCCTTTTGAAACCCGTGTAGCCATCGTGGCGCAGGGGGCTGTGCAAGAGTTGCATGTCGAGCGCAGTATTCAGCGCGGGCACGTGGGCAACATCTATCTGGGCCGGGTGGTCCGGGTATTGCCCGGGATGCAGAGCGCCTTCATCGATATCGGCCTGGAGCGCGCCGCCTTCATCCATATTGCAGATCTGCGCGAGAATCGCCAGGAGCGCAGCCAGGGACAAACCGCCACGCCCATCGAGAAGCTGCTCTTCGAGGGGCAGACCCTCATGGTGCAGGTCATCAAGGATCCGCTCGGCACGAAGGGCGCCCGCCTGTCCACCCAGATCAGCATTGCCGGACGGATGCTGGTTTACCTGCCTCACGACCCACATATAGGCATCTCGCAGAAAATCGACTCCGAGGCCGAGCGCCACCAGTTACGCGAACGGCTGCAAGCCCTCGTGCCCGAAGGCGAGAAAGGCGGCTTCATTGTTCGTACGCAGGCCGAAGGCGCCAGCGATGAAGAACTGGCAGCGGATCTGGCCTATCTGCGCAAGCTCTGGAGCAGCGTGCAGGCCGCAGCGCGCAGCCAGCCAGCCCCTACCCTCCTGCACCAGGACCTGACGCTGGCGCAACGCGTGCTGCGCGACATGGCCGGCCCGGATACCGGCATGATCCAGGTGGACTCTCGCAGCACCACCGCCGAGCTCCAGGAGTGGGCCAAGATCTATACCCCCTCGGTGTTGCCGCGCATCCGGCATTACAGTGGCGAGCGCCCCCTCTTTGACACCGCCCAGGTCGACGAGGAGATCGCACGCGCCCTGTCGCGCCGCGTCGACCTGAAATCCGGCGGCTACCTGATCGTGGACCAGACCGAGGCCCTGACCACGGTGGACGTCAATACCGGCGGCTTTGTCGGCGGCCGCAACTTCGATGACACGATTTTCAAGACCAATCTGGAAGCCGCCCAGGCCATCGCGCGGCAACTGCGCCTGCGCAATCTGGGAGGCATCATCATCCTGGATTTCATTGACATGGAAGACCCGGAGCACCGCGACACGGTGCTCGCCGAGCTCAAGAAGGCCCTGTCACGCGATCGCACGCGCATGACGGTTAATGGCTTCACGCAGCTGGGCCTGGTGGAAATGACGCGCAAGCGTACGCGTGACTCGCTGGCCCACCAGTTGTGCGAACCCTGCCCGATGTGCCAGGCGCGCGGCAATGTCCGCACGCCCCGCACCGTCTGCTATGCCATCCTGCGGGAAATCCTGCGCGAAGCGCGCCAGTTCAACCCAAAAGAGTTCCGCGTGCTGGCCGCGCAAAGCGTGATCGATCTGTTTCTGGAAGAGGAAAGCCAGCACCTGGCCATGCTGGGCGATTTCGTGGGCAAGCCGATCTCGCTGGAGGTCGAAGGCAGCTACTCCCAAGAGCACTACGACATAATCCTTATCTGATGTTCCTGGGCTATCTCATCTTCTCATATTCACTCATAAGCCCCGGTAAATCCGGGGTTTCTTTTGCCAGACGATATCCCGGGTTATCCTCCAATCCCAATAAAATTGGGTAGCTCGACGGGTAGCCTGCACAATTGGCTACCCAAACAGGGAGAAATCATGCCGACAAAGCGCCTGCTGCAGGGCCTGCTGACCGATCTTCAGATAAAGGGGTAGGTCCGCGCTGGCGGTCCTGTGGCAAAGTCAGACGGCGGCGGCCTCACGTTCACGCTATCAAAGGCAGGCACCGCTTCGTGGGTGTTGCGATATCGAGCAGCAGGCCGGCGGCGCGAGCTGACCCTGGGCAACTACCCCGATATCGGCCTGGCCGATGCTCGCAGGATGGCCAGAGAGCGCCGCGTCGAAGTTGATCAGGGGCAAGACCCGGCCGAGCTGAAAGCTGCAGCCAAGCTGGAAGCACGCACCGCCACGCTCGTTCGGGATCTCATCGCTGACTATATAGAGAAGCGCCTTCACCACTTGGCCAACAGCACTGTGCGAACCTACGGCCGCCAGCTCAAGCTGATCGAGGCAGCGCTCGGCACCAGGCCAATCAAGGACGTCACCCCCCAGGAGATTGTCGACCTGATTGCCAAGCGCAAGGCTGGATGGCGCGACCAGACCGACGGGTGGCGCGAGACCGAGACCCTTTATATAGTTGCCCGCGAGCTCTTCAAGTTCGCCGCGGGGCAGCGCCTGATCGTCGTCAACCCCACCATGGGGATCAGCCTCGAAGCCGTCATCGGCACTCGCCCCCCCCCCGTGAAAAAGCGCCTCATGCTTACAGAGGACGAAATTCGCGAGGTCATGAATGCCAAAATGAACAGGCAGAACCAGCTGTCGATCTGAATCCTGATGGCCACGGCGGCGCGTGTAGGTGAGCTGTATACGGCCAGGCGCGAACACATCTTCACCGACGAGCACACCATAGCTCGGCTCGGTGCCGGTAGGTGGCACATCCCATCAAGCAAGACAGGGCCGGCAGTTGATATCCCACTTGCCCCGCCGGTGGTTGAGTGGTTCAGAGAGCTGGATGCGCTGGTGATGCAGTCCGCCTACCTATTGCCGGCTCGCTGGGTTGCTCGGCTGGAAGGCAACGGCGGCGATCACCATGTGGACGAGAACACCATTGCTTTCGCCATCGATTATTGGCTGGCCGGGCACAAGCCTGACGTCCGCCGCTTCACTCTGCATGACCTTCGATCCACCGCCAAGTCATATCTGCGCTCCCTGGGCGTCATGCGCGATATCTCGGAGATGTGCCTGAACCACAAGCTGCCTGGCGTTGAGGGTATCTATGACCAGTACACATACTGGCCGGAGCGCCGGGACGCGCTCGCGGAACTTGCCGCGCTGTATGTGAGCCACCAGGGCGAGGTCCAGGCAACTGGTAACGCGCGAAACGCGATCAGGCTCATCGCGTAGAACCACTGCGGTGGAAATG
>NZ_FKBR01000005.1:0-104285 GCF_900078335.1 Bordetella trematum | reverse complement strand
CCCCCCCCCTCACCCTCGCTGAGCTGCGCGCAATCCAGGACCGGAACCCCGGGCAGCGAGACGTGCTCGCGCTGCTGTGGGAGCTCCAGCGAGCTGCGCTCGGCGCTGCTGCGCCTGCAGCAGGTGTCCGGCGACCTAAAGCGGCCGCCGAGTCTGATGGGCCAGATCTACGACAATTTGCTGCGGGTCTGGCCAAGGAGTCTTGTGTCTTGGAACGGGACCAGATGACGGCTCAGTTGCTGGAATCGCCGCGCAGGCTGCGCAAGGCCGTGATGCCTGTCCGCCTGGCGGCCACAGGAGCCAGCATTACCTTCGCCGCACAAGTGCCACTATCATGGATGAACTCGGGGCCTCTTCCGACGTTATTGACCTAGGCCTAAATCACAAGAAAGCAAAGCGCACAACACGAACCTACCAGCGTCAAACCATGTTACCCAGGGAAAAGAGACCTCGATACTCTTGGAGATCGCCTCACGAAATTGCTCGGAGATCCGGCCAATTGGCTGCCAAACCTTAGAACAGACGCCCAGGAGACCTAACGCATGCAAGACATCGAGAAGTTCATCAAGTATCTCGTGGAGCGAGACATCACCTTTCTCTGGGGAAATCTCGGGCCACAGGGTTGGGAAAAAATGCCCGTTTCACCCGAGGAGCTTCCTCGCTATCTCTCCGATCCGCCAGCATTTCTAGCACAGAAACGCGGGGTTCTTCGCCAGCAATATCTTGATTGGCACGATTCCAATTTCAACGTTTACTGCGCAGGACGAACCAAAGCCGGAAAACCTTGCAAGAACCTAGTGCCAGGAGGTGGAGCAGTATCGCCAGCCCGATGGGTTGAGATGCAAGGAGGCTTCTGCTCGCTTCATTGCTAAAGGGGGCTACTGCTAAGCCCGCCATCGGCGGCACTTTACGCTTTGAGCGCCAAAAGCCCAGCATTCCTGCTCGGGACAATGACCCTGACCTTTATCTCTGAGATGCTGGCAGAGGTCGAGAGGCTTGAAGCCTTAAGAGCAGAGCGCGCGGACGCCTCCGTCACGCCGCCTCCCGCGCCCTCAGGGGTTTCTGGCGACGACGACCACTCAAACCGTCCTGCAGACGATTCAGAGTCCGTGTCCCCGGATTCGGGATATGGCCGTTCATGAATTTCGAGATCCACGAGTAGCTAACGCCCGGGGCGTCCGCTACTCGCTTCCACTCTCCACGAAGGCCTGCAAGCTGCTCTCGGACGCGAGATTCGATGGTTTGTGTGCTCACGGCCAAACAATAGCAACACTTTGCTAGCAAGAAATTGAACACTGCGCCAATGAAGAAGCTTTCCCTGAATGACGTCCTAGCTACCAACCTTGCCAAGCTGATGGATCAGCAGGGTCATAGGCAGGCGTCTCTGGCAAAACTATCGGGCATCGGGCAAACAACGATCAGCCTCTATCTGAGCCCGAGCCGGCGCCAACCAAGCAAGAGCGGCAAACTCCCATCTGCGAAGCTCAGTGAGGTAGAGGTTCTTGCCGAAGTGCTTGGGGTCGCGCCTTGGGAGCTTTTGCGGCCCCAGGAAAAGCCCCATAGCTCCGGACAGCAGAGCCTCCCCTCCTCGCCTGCCTCGAAAGTGGGCGCCGTCGACGTCCCCAGCCCCGATGAGGAAGATCCGTTCCCGATGGCGCCGGTCGAGCTGGCTCCATGGGAAGGTGGGAGGCCTGTCGATGACCGAGAGCATGCCCCGCCTCCAAGGCTGAACTTGGATAGGACGGTCGTAGCCAACGTAGACCCGGGTGAGCCCCAGGCGGCAAATGAGCGATTCGAAAAAGTCCCCGAGCTCCGCGATATGCGCCTGGCTGCCGGAGAGAGTATCGAGAGCCATACCGAGGAACAGACTGGCTTCGTCCAGTTCCGCCGCTCTTTCCTGCGCTCTGTTGGCGCGGATGCCGGCCGCGGTCGAGTCGTGTATGCAAAAGGGGACAGCATGGAACCTATCATCCGCGACGGCGCTGCCCTTCTTGTTGTGCCGGATCTGGGCCTGACGTTGTCTGACGTGGCCGCCGGCGGCGTCTACGCCATCAACTACGAAGGGAAGATGATCGTCAAGACGGTGGCTAAGGATCGGCTGACCGGGCGCTGGGTGGCGAAGTCGTTTAATGCACAGCATCCTGATATCCCCCTAGAGGGTGATGCTTCGGTCAGAGTGCTGGGGCGAGTGGTGTGGGCTGGCATACAGTTGGGAGAGGATGAGCGGGGGCAGTGGGTGCGGTCTTAATCGGTTGAGGCACAACAGTGTTGTGATCCCGCCATGCACTGAATTCGCCATTTTGCACGCATATGATTGTTTTTTGCGTGCAACATGAAATAATGCACGCATCTAAGCCAATAAAAGGTGATGCGCATGACTGATAAGAAGGTGACGGGGCGGGCTGTAGGTGGCGCGGCGCGGGCTAAAAGCCTCACTCCTGAGCAGCGGTCCGAGTCCGCACGCAAGGCCGCAAAAGCAAAGGCTGCGAAGGCCAAATTGCCGGTGGCTACGCACGGTTCGACTGATCATCCCCTGCGGCTCGGCGACATTGAGATCCCTTGCTATGTCCTGGAGGATGGGACTCGACTTTTATCCTTGACCGGCCTGAACGGTGCCCTGAAGATCTCCTCCGGGTCTACTCGATCCGGGGACAGCCGCCTTGTCCAATTTGTCGAATCTGACAGCATCCGCCCCTACGCAAAAAACCAGCTTGCAGAGGCGTTGCGAAACCCAATCGAATTTATCCCGCCACATGGAGGTCGCTCAGCCCACGGCTATCCAGCTACCGTCCTCGCCGATATTTGCGAAGGAGTATTGGCTGCACGCGAAGCCGGCCCCCTGACTACGACCCAGCAAGCAATCGCTAAGCAGTGCGAAATTCTAGTGCGCGGTTTCGCTCGCGTAGGGATTATTGCCCTCGTTGATGAAGCCACTGGTTACGAGAAAGATCGAGCGAAGAACGAACTGGCCAAGATTCTCGAGGCGTTCGTTGCTAAAGAGCTGCAACCATATGTGAAAGCGTTCCCCACAGACTATTACGAACAACTGTTCCGTCTGCGGGGTCTCAAGTACCCCCCCGATAACCCTCGCTTCCGGCCGCAGTACTTCGGTGTGCTGACAAATGACATTGTCTATTCTCGGGTGGCGCCAGGATTGCTCGAAGAATTAAAAAAGCAAGCCGCCAAGGACGAAAGGAAGGCTCATTTGCATCGGCGTCTTACGCAAGAAATCGGACATCCGAAATTGCGCGAACACCTGGCGTCGGTCGTGACGGCTATGAAACTCTCTTCCGATTATCCGGACTTCATCACTAAGCTGAACCGGCTGCACCCCCGATTTGAGGGACAGGCCAGCCTGGATCTTGAAGATGCAGACAAGGGTTAAGGCGCCCTTCACATTCAGCCACCTCCGGGTGGCTTTCTCATTTGAATGGCGCCTAGCGCGGGACAGTACCCTAGCCGAGCCGGCCCCTTAAAAGAAAAGCCCCTCCGAAGGGGCTTCGTACTTTGCAGGCTCAAACATCCCCGCAGGATACAGCGTCTTTGGCGGCAACCACTCCGCACTCCTTAGCTTCAGATGATTGCCCTTCGCACACGCGACAAAGCCCGTAACGGGGGTATGAAAAAAACTACCAACAGGCAATTATTTCTGAGGCAAGTCGCTAGCACGATCAACCGCAGAAACAGGAGTTGCAATCGAGGCACTCGAAGTCGCGGCCTCTTTCGCCTCTGCCACCTCGACTACATCGCCTTGCATTGGCCTCCCTTCTGTATATTTACTGCGATCAAAAGTAACGATACGACCGAATACAACCTGCACCCACTCTGGATAGTTGTATGCAGTCCCTCTGTTGTGGTCAATGATGGCTCCAATGCCTCCGCCAAACAGAATATTGCCGAACATACCGGCGCCAGCTCGAGAAATAGCCGTTCCGCTCGCCTCATCGGTGCGCTGTGCAGACTTACAACTAATGCTCAGGTTTTCACCCGATTTATTGACCATGGCATGCTTGCCTGATTCGATCTGATATTCGCCTTTGTCATTTTTTAGTTCGCATTTGGCATCGCCGACAGCCGCCCCTTGTTCATCCAGAACGTCCACTCGGACAAGCTGGGTCTTCTCCCCTGTTATCGACGCACAACCGGACAACACCAAAGCGAGCACCCCAACGAACGCACCCTTCATCTTAAATCTCCATTTTGTAAGAATCAGAGACTTAATATTACTCGAAATGTACCAAGCGCTAAGGCGTCAGACTCTGTCTGATTTTTGCTAATTAACGATTCAAGTCACGTGAATCTATGTTAGGCAATTCTGATGATCCCCAAGCAAAAACCCCTCACGGGGCTTTTTGCTTTCTGGACTCAACGGTTGATGCCATAGCCTGCTCGGGCAAGGCCCAGCAACTCCGGCGACAACCTCCGCAGCCTCAGCGACTGTCCTATGAAGGTGCCGGCAGAGTCCCGATATAGCAGCCTGGCGTACTCCACTTCGTCGCCATGCTTGGTCTGCATCTTGTGGATCGAGGCTCGGATCAGGGTCATCTTTCTTTCCTTTGAGGTAGCGGGCCAAGCGGAGTGCCTGCTCTTCCTCTATTCAACCCCACCATCCGCGCAGAGTACTGCGTTTTTGACGCCCCCTACGGCTTCCTGGGCTGATCTGGAACGGAGTCCACCGGTCCTGCTTCACCCCGGCCCCCGGTCCCTAATTGCTCTGCTAGCCGGAGTGCTGGACGAGCTTACCCGCTGCGTCAAAGTGCAGTTGCACCACGCTGGATGAGGAGTCGGCGCCGCCAATGAACGCGCCGACAAATGGGATGTAGCTTGCAGGGCGGGCCGTTCCCTCAAGAAACTACTGATCAAACTTCACGTCAAGCGCACGCCAAGTCTTTGAGTCGGACGAATACTCCATATCTGCGGTATAGCGTGTCCGGACTGTTGCGCCAAAACCGTTTTGCGCATCAACCCATGACGAGATCGAAAATTTACAGGTGTCGGTGCGAACGCTTTTAGCTTCGGGCATTAGCGCGAACTTCGCGGTGCCTGGCGAACGCAATTGTTGGGCGGCCGCCTTCTGCGACATGACATAAGCCATCGTCTCATCGCCGCACTCCTTGGCTGCGCCTTCCTTTCCGCCGAACGCGAAATATAGTCCAGCACCAATAGCTATCACAGCAATGCCAATAAACGGGCGTGAGATAGAGGCCGGGGCGGGCGGGCTGCTTTCTTTTGCTATATAGGCCTCCGCCTCTTCTCTAGTATCAAAACTCACGCCTCCCCCGCTTGACCTAATAAACCAACGCCCGCCCTTACCTTTGCGCGGCCTCAACTCCTGTCCGCTGGCCATAGCAGCCTCCAGTAACAAAACGAATCATCAATCGTAACTGATCAGTCTTCGAACGAATGAGCAAAGTTTTGCCTGACCGATATAGCAAAGTTTTGCTGTTGTTCATTCATGCACCTCCATCCGCCTAGGCCAAAGCCCAGCAAACGGAAGCGCAGAACGCAGCAGAGAACGCCTAGGCGGAAGCCAGCTAGTAGGGCCGCGTTGAAGCGCCAGCAGTACCCGCTCTTTAACAACCAGCCAAGCGATAGAACAGGCCGATGGTCCGCAAGGACGACTAGGCCCAGCACGCAACCCCCTACTGCTCAAGAAAGATCAGGGGCTATCGGTGCGCGCCTTGCCCCGGGAGTGGGGCTATAGAACGCGTGCCGATTGAAGAGGTAGCGCCACGACCCAGAGCCGCGATGAGCTGACCCTAACCCCGAATTAGTCCGGATCAGAAGTAGAGATTTCCGGCTCATTGAGGTTGGCAATTTGGCCGTCGGCCAAGTGCTGGCGCGCATATTCCGCAGGTGCCTGCCACTTCAGCGCAGAGTGGGGACGAACCTCGTTATAGTACGTCCGCCAAGCGTCGATTTTCTCCTTGGCGTCGGCAAATGACAAGAACCAGTGGCTGTTCAGGCATTCCTGACGGAAGCGGCCATTGAAGGATTCGCACTGCGCATTGTCCGTCGGCTTGCCGGGCCGGCTGAAGTCGATTTCCACCCCGTTTTCGTATGCCCATTTGTCCATGGCTTTGGAGATGAACTCGCTGCCGTTATCGGTTTTGATGACGCGCGGCAAGCCACGCAGTGCGCATACTCGCCCGAGCGTCGCCACCACGTCGTCACCCCGCAGGTTTTGCCCGATGTCGATGGCCAGGCACTCTCTGGTGTAATTGTCGACCAGGGTCAATGCACGCAGACGGCGGCCGTCGAACAATTGGTCCATGATGAAGTCCATGCTCCAGATGTCATTGATCGCTTGTGCGATCACTTTGGGCTGGCGACGTTGCGCCGACTTATTGCGCTTGGGGCGCTTGTGCCGCAAGGACAAGCCTTGTTCGCGATACAAACGGTAGACCCGTTTGTGATTGTCCCGATAGCCTTCGCGGCGCAACATCACGTGTACACGCCGGTATCCGTAGTGAACCCGCGTATGTGCGATCTCGTGGATTCGCATGATCAGCGCGCCACTGTCGCGTCGGCACGATTCGTAGCGATACAACGACCGGGAAATCATGACGACGGCGCATGCCTTGGTCACCCCGACGCCGTAGCGCTTCATCAGATCATCCACGAGTAAGCGGCGCCGCGAAGGCTTCAGAGCTTTTTTGCCAGAACGTCCTGCAACAAGGCCTTGTCCAGTGACAGGTCCGCAACCAGGCGCTTGAGTCGATTGCATTCCTCTTCAAGCTGGCGAAGTCGTCGCAGCTCCGAGGGACCGAGCCCCCCGAATTTCTTCTTCCAGTTGTAGAAGGTGGCTTCGCTCACGCCCATCTTGCGGCAGACTTCGGGCACGGCAGTTCCCAGTTCGGCCTGCTTCAACGCAAAAGCGATTTGCTCTTCGGTGTACTTCGATCTCTTCACGGCATGGCTCCTATTCCGTATGGTGAAATCATGCCGGATTTCTCTAATTTAGATCGGTACTAAAAACTGGGTTAGGGTCAATGGTCTCACCTATGAGTCACGCAGGGAAACAGCGTCTGGGACAACACAACCCGGAAACTCACGCAAACGCTTGACTGTAGACACTCTAGAAATCATCACAATCGCCGAACACTTTGAACTCTAACGGAGTTTCCTTAAGCGCTCCAAAATCCACCCTAAGGCGCTCCATCCAGTCCGAAAGACCTCTATTCACATTAGATAGTCGCATCTGTGAACGGGATAGAAGCTCCGCACAATCTACATACAGAAACTTCCGTTTCAAAAGATTTGGCCCGATATCCGCGCTGCGTCCTTCTCCTTCCCCACTAGCCAAGTCCCGTGCAACCCCTGATGCCTCCGCAATCAGTATCAATGCGCGTACGTCACGCGTCTGCACCCGGGCTGAATCAATCTGAGTCGCAAGCAATTGAAGCCGTTCGGCGTTGGGAACACTGCAGAGTCGCTCCCAATCCTGCGTCACTCTCGCTAGATCCGCAACGAGCCAATTTAGTTGATGCGCCAAAGACCAGTCGACATGCAACTGCTGCAGCGCGGCCGCCTTCTTCGCCTGCATATGCTGCCATGCAGGCACAGCCACTGCGACGATTGCTGTCGCTAGCGTTCCGACTGCTGCCAATGCTTCCCAATTGAACGGGCCGATTCGGTCCCACGGCACAAACACCGCCGCCGTCGCAACTGCAACAACGCTTAAGCCGATCACTTCGGGCCATTTTGAATCGTGCATGGCTTCTCCCAGGATACACAAGCTGTGCCGCGAAGATCGTACCCCACACCTACCGGAGTGTCAGCATGAGGCCGCTCGGCCTATTCGAGACAACGCTGGCCACGCCCAGCGCACCCTACGCCATCGACCCCAACGAAATCGGCGGCGCCATCCGCCCATTCATCCGGTTCTGTCGAGAGCGTCTGAGCGCCCCCGAGGGAGCAATCAGCCTGGCGCTCATCATCGAAGAGTCTTGGAAGAGAGGCCGGAACCATCCCTACCTGACGGCGTGGGATGCATTCAACAGGGAAACAGCATGACCCCCAACGCCAGCAGCACGGCGACGCACGGCCAGCGCCCGAACAACGAACACAGCGCCAACGCCGGCGCAACGAAGGAGAGTTGAGATGGACCATACCCAGAAGCTGATCTACCGTGTCTCTGAAGCCAGGAAAGCACTGGGCGTCTCGACCGCGACGATCTACCGGATGTGCCAGCGAGGCGAGTTCGTCAAGGGTAAGATCGGCGCCACCCGTAGCGTTGGCATCACAGCAGAATCGGTCAACGCCGTGGCAGCCCAGATGGGCATAAGCCCGGCCGGCCAGACGGCAAGCACGGTTCAAGTGGGTAGCCAAATGGGTAGCTAGAATAAAATAGCGACGCAAAATAAAAACCAACCAATTGATTTTTATACTATTTTTATAATTAACGATAACACTACGACATAATCCTGATTTGAAGCGCTCCGGCGGCTCCAGACGCCCCGCTTCACCAGCCCCGGCTTGCGCCGGGGCTTTTTTGTCCGCCCTGGCGCCACGCCGAGGCGCAGACCAGGGTTTCCCTGGCTTTCATTGGCCTGAAGGGCTCATTGATAATTCATCAAATCAAGAAACCTGACGTTACATAAACCGACAGACCGTCGCGCCGGGAGCAGGCTGGCCGGTCGATAGGTTGAAGCGGCCTTGGGCGCCGCCAGAAAGGGAAATCGCCTCTCATTCATACAGGGCCGACGATGAAACCTGAACGCTTGCTGTCAGTGGAACGCGCCCTGTTGGCAGGGGTACTGTCCGATACGGCCTGGAATGACGGCCTGATGCAGCTTGCCGGCCTGGCCAAGGCCTCCTATCTGGCGATCATGACGCGGGATGAGCGCAGCGGGCAATTCCATGTGCTGGAGCCGGTCGAGGTGTCGCCGAGCCTGTTGAAGGACTACGAGGCGGAGTTTCGTGAAATCAACCCGATGAATGGCATGCGGGATGTGCTGTCGGCCGATGGCGAACAGTACCTCGACTGGACCGCGCTGGGCCATACATTCATCCGTCGCAGCCGCTATTACCAGGATTTCATGCGCAGTTATGACCTGGGTTATCTGATGGCACATCGGGTGGATACGCCGGAATCCCCGGGCAGCATACTGTCCATTCACAAACTGGCAGGAGAGGCGCCCTTCGAGCAGGAGGACGCTGGCGCCATTGCCGCGGCGCATGCCAGCCTGCAACAGACCTTGCGCCTGCGGCAACGCCTGCAAGGCCTGCAGCAGGCTCAACTATGGCAGCGCAGCGCGCTCGATGCGCTCAGTTTCCCAATCATGATGGTCGACCCCCTGGGAGGTGTGAAGCAGGCCAACCGTGCGGCCGAGGCGTGGCTGTCGCAACCGCAATGCCCCTTGGCTTGCCGAGGGCGGGTGCGCGACCGCGACGCCCTGCTGAACATCCTGCGCCAGGCCCAGGGGCGACCCGGCACGGCGCCCAAGGTCGCTTCGATTCGCTTATCGGATGAGAACCAGCAGTCAGGCGCAATCTGCGTCGCGCTGCCAGTGGGCGAGGAAGACGCGACCCGAGGCACCTCCGGGCGCATTGCCTTGCTGATGGTGTGGCCCGTGCAACCCAGGGAGCCTGCCCGCGCGCTCTTGCAGCAGGTGTTCGGTTTGAGCGTGAGCGAGGCCCGCGTGGCCGAGAAGCTTGCGCAGGGCCATACGCCGCAGGAGATTGCGATCCTGCAATCGCTGGGCGAGTCGACGATACGCTCGCATATCAAAACGATTTTCCGCAAAACCCATGTGCACCGGCAACATGATCTGGCGCGCCTGCTGACGGAGCTGGCCCTCATCGACAAGCCAGCCAACGGTTTCGACAACTAGGGGCGGCACGCAGCGCAACCACGTATCGTGTCGATTTTGTACGAAATCACGCCTGGTTTGGCAGGTCTGCCCGAGGCCACTCGATAGACTGCACTTATCCGTTCCGAGCCCACAGGACGCGGCCCTGCCGGCCGGCGTCAACGGTTCGGCGCCGTGGTCACGACGCCTGCCGGGCCGGATACACGCAGCGAGGAACTCAGCCATGCGCAAGCACAACCCCTCCCCCGCCAAAGCGGTTAGCATCGTCTGGAGTCACCCCGGACTCAATGGCCCTGCCTCTCAAGAGGCAGAGCACCGCCAAGAACAGAGAACCGTGACCCTGTGGCTGTCGCCCGATGTGGCGATGGCCTTCTCGAACCCCGAAGTCGAGGTCAACGCGGCGTTGCGCGACTGGCTGGCCACCCACGCGGCGGCCTGAAGCGACAGCGCCGCACGCCACGGCCCCGGAAACGAAACGGGCGCCTCCCTGGTGGAAGGCGCCCGGAAGAAGGTCCGCGTGAACGGCAGACTCTCTTTGCAAGGGTGATCAGTCTAACGGATGGACTTTTGAGGAAATATGACGGTTCGTAAAAACCCCGTATTTTCAGACCTGTGCTGCCTCAATCGTCCCGGAACTGCATGTTGTAGAGCGTGGCATACAAGCCGCCAGCCGCCAGCAGTTCTGCGTGCGGACCATGTTCGACGATGCGCCCGGCATCCATCACGATAATGCGGTCGGCATTCTGCACCGTGGACAGGCGGTGCGCGATGACCAGTGTGGTGCGCCCGTGCATGAGGCGTTCCAGCGAGCTTTGCACCTGGCGTTCGGACTCGTTATCGAGCGCCGACGTCGCTTCGTCCAGGATGAGGATAGGCGCGTTCTTGATCAGCGCGCGGGCGATGGCCAGGCGCTGACGCTGTCCGCCGGACAGGCGGGCGGCGTTTTCCCCTACCTGCGTATGGATCCCTTGCGGCTGACTCTTGACGAAATCATGCAGATTCGCGTCGGTGAGCGCGGCCATGATGCGTTCATCGTCCGCCTTCTTGCCCAGCGCGCCATAGCCCACGTTGGCCGCGATGGTGTCGTCGAAAAGCACGACATCCTGGCTGACCAGCGACAGATGTGAACGCAGGCTGCGCAGATTCAGTTCGTTGATGGGCACATCATCGATCAGAATCTCGCCCGAAGTCGGCAGCACGAAGCGCGGCAGCATGTTGACCAGCGTCGTTTTCCCGCTGCCTGAGCGCCCGACCAGCGCGATGGTCTGGCCCGGCTCGACCGTAAAGTCGATGTCGCGCAGGGTGTCGTGATCGGCGTCGGGATAGCGATGCGCGATCTGACGGAACTGGATTTTGCCGCGCACCGGCTCAGCCAGCTCGCGGGTGCCTTCGTCAACCTCGGGGATCTGGTCCACCAGCGTGAAGACGCTTTCGGCGGCGACCAGCATTTTCTGCATTTTGCTGGCGAGGTTGGTCAGGCGTTTGATGGGATCAAAAATCTGCGCCAGCGCGCTCATGAAGGCGGCGAAGGCGCCGGCCGTGAGCGCGCCCATATTCGCCTGGCCCAAGGCAACCGCGATGACGGCGGCGACCGCCACGGAGATACAGACCTGAGTCAAGGGCGTGAGCGCCGCGTCGGCCACGGCGGTGCGCATGGCGAAGCGGCGCAGACGCGCATTGACGTAGGCGAAGCGGCCGCGCTCGACCTCGAAACCGTCGAACAGCTTGACCACGCGTTGGCCATCGATGCCTTCGCTCACCACGCGGGTCAGCTCGGCGTTCATGTTGACGGTTTCGCGGTTGATGCGCCGCAGACGCCGGGCGAACTTGCGCGCGATCCAGATCGAAACCGGCATCACCACCAGGATGATGACCGTGAGCAGCCAGGACATGTACAGCAGCACGCCGATCAGCGAGATCACCACCAGGGTTTCACGCACCAGCACCGTCAGCACGTCGGTGGCGTAACCGGTGACGTTGCCGGCGTCGATGGTGAAACGGTTGAGCAGGCGCCCGGTGTCACCACGCTTGAAGTCCGCATCGGGCAGACTCAGAAGGCGGTCGAACATCTCGCGCCGGATGCCCAGCAGGACGTTGTTGGCGACCCACGCCAACAGATAGTCGCTGAAGAAGTTGCAGACCCCGCGCAGGAAAATCAACCCCACCACGGCCAGCGGCACCGTCCAGATGTACTGCGGCTTGTCGCCAGCGAACCCACCGTCGATCAGCGGTTTCATGATGACGGCCAGCGTGGGTTGAGTGGCTGCCGCCCCCGCCATCAGCAGAACGGCGAGCAGCAGCCCCTTCCAGTGGGAGCCGACGCGGCTGTAGATCCGGTGCCACAACACCGTCCTGACCGGCTCGTTGCCGGCGCTTGCATCACGTACGCCTGAAGTCAAGACTCAACTCGCTTGAATACAATCATGGGCAGAATTGTACCCTCGCGCCCGCCGACGGCAGGCCCAAGCCGATAAACCCGCCCGCCAGGGCCAAGCCACTGACTATGTCCGCTCTTCCCACCCTTTATGTCCGCGTGCCCAATTGGGTGGGCGACGTCTGCATGAGCCTGCCCAGCCTGCGTCTGCTGCAGGCCAGCGGCATGCCGCTGGTGATCTGCGCCCGTCCCTGGGCGCGCGACCTGCTCGACGGGCTGCCCAAGTCGGATTTTCTGCCCATGAGCGGGCGCTGGCGCAGCGATCGCGCCACCGTCGCGCGCCACCGCGCCGCCCAGGGCCGTCCGGCGGCCCGGGGCCTGTTGCTGCCCGACTCCTTGTCCAGCGCGGCGGTCTTCCGCCTGGCCGGCGTGCCCGCCGCAGGCTACCGCGACGATGGGCGCAGTCTTTTGCTGCGCTGGCCTGTCGCCAAACCGTCCGCGCCGCTGCACGCCGTGCAATCCTGGTACTACCTGACGCGCCAGGCTCTGCAGACCTGGGGCCTGCCTGCCGGCGCGCCGGATGCGGGCCCCTCGCTGGATCTGCCATTGACCGAGCGCCATCAGAGCGAGGCCCGCTCCGCCTTGGCACAGGCCGGCCTGGCGGGGCGCCCTTTCGTGTTGATCGCCCCCACCGCGACCGGCCTGCACAAAGGGAAAATCAAAGTGTGGCCTCAGTTCGACGCGTTGACGCGACGCTTGCAAAGCGAGGGGCATACCGTGGTAATGTGCCCCCCTGCGCAGGAAGCGCAGGCAGCCCGGGAGGCCGCGCCCAGCGCGCAGCTCCTGCCGCCCTTGGGCCTGGGCGCCTTCGCCAGCCTGACCGCAAGCGCCGCGCTCGTCATCTGCAATGATTCCGGCGTCTCGCATCTGGCTGCCGCGGCGAACGCCCGCGAACTCACCCTGTTCGGCGTGACGCGGCGCGAGCGCACCGGCCCCTGGTCGGCGCGTGCCGTATGCCTGGGGACCGAAGACGCCTGGCCCGCACTGCCCGAAGTCGAGGGCACGGCGCTGCGACTGTTGACCGACACAGGCACTTAGCAAGTACGTGGATATGGAAATCAATAGCTACCTCACCAATCTCATCATCCCGGTCAATCTGTGCATCGCCCTGATCGTGGCGGGCGTGGTGCTGGGCTTGCTGCGCTGGCGCAAGACCGCCGCTGCCCTGGTGGCCGCGGGCCTGATCTGGGTGTTCGCCTGGTCGCTGCCGGCGACCTCGCTGTGGCTGGGCGGTGCGCTCGAACACCGCTACCCTTACCAGGACCCCAGGCAAGCGCCCACGGCCGACGCCATCGTCGTACTGGGAGGCAATACGGCCAACGGTCGCGCCAACTGGTTCCTGCCTTATGACAAGGACACCGCCATCATGCGGGTGGATACGGCGACCGACCTTTATCTGGCCGGCCGCGCGCCCAAGGTGGTGCTGTCGGGCGGCGCCCTGGAGGGCAATGTCAGCGAAGCCCAGGGCATGGCGCACCGCATGCGTCAGCGCGGCGTGCCGGATTCGGCCCTGGTGCTGGAGAACGCCAGCCGCAACACCTACGAGAATGCCGCCCTGACCGAAGACACGCTGCGCGCCAACGAAATCAAGAAGGTCCTGCTGGTGACCTCGGCGCTGCACATGCCGCGCTCGATGGCGGCGTTCTCCAAACAGGGCGTGCAGGCCATCGCCGCCCCGGCCCCACCGCAGATCGTGCTGCCGCCGGACTCGACGCTGTCGCCCTGGCTGCCGGATGCCCGCACGCTGGATGCCAGCCGTTCCATCATCAAGGAGTATGCGGGCCTGCTGGTTTACTGGCTGCGCGGCTGGGTGTAGGCCGATGCAATGCCGTCCGGGCTGCGCGGCCTGCTGCATCGCGCCTTCGATTTCCAGCCCCATCCCCGGGATGCCACAGGGCAAGCCCGCCGGCACGCCCTGCGTGCAGCTGGACGAGCACCTGCGCTGCCGGATCTTCGGCCAGCCAGAACGCCCCGCAGTCTGCAGTTCCTTGCAGCCCAGCGCCGACATGTGCGGCAGCCACCGGGAAGAGGCCCTGCAGTGGCTGACGTGGCTGGAACGCGAAACGTCGAACGCCTGATCCCCGCCCGCCCCCCCCCCGACTCATGAGCGATCCCATAGCAATCCGCAGCCTGAACGGCGTTCAGACCGCTGCGCTGGCTGACGCCTTGGCCGAAATCCTGATCGACTGCGTCGAAGGCGGCGCTTCGGTGGGCTTCATGCAAGCGCTGACCCGCAAGGTTGCACAGGACTTCTGGCATGGCGTGGCCGGGAGCGTGGCCCGCGGCGAGCGCACGCTGCTGATCGCACAGGACCCGGCCGGCACGGTTCAGGGCACTGTGCAACTGATCACGTCCATGCCACCCAACCAGCCGCATCGGGCCGACATTGCCAAAATGCTGGTGCACCGCCGCGCCCGGCGCCAGGGCGTGGCGGGCCGCTTGCTGGCCTCGGCCGAGCAGGCGGCAAGAGAACAGGGGAAAAGCATGCTGGTGCTGGACACGGAAACAGGCGGGCAAGCCGAACGTCTGTATGCGCGCCACGGCTGGATCCGGGTCGGCGAGATCCCGAACTATGCCCTGAAACCTGACGGCCGCCCCTGCGCCACGAGCTACTTTTACAAGCTGCTGTGATCACTGCAGCTTGGTGACCTAGCGTGCCCGGGACTGCGCGGCAAGCACCTCACGGTAGAGCGCTTCATAGCGCCCGGCAACGGCCGCCCAGCTCTGGCGCACTGCCAGCTGATGCCCGGCCTGAGCCAGCGCAGCGCGCAGCTGCGCATCGCCGCCAAGACGCCCGAGCGCGGCTGCCAGCGCCTGCCCGTCGCGCGGGTCCTGCAGGATCAAGGCATCCTTGCCATCGCTCAGGTACTGCGCAAAGCCGCAGTAGGCCGGCGGGCTGATGATGACCGGCAGGCCGTGGGCCATCGCCTCCAGGGGCGCCATGCCGAAACTGTCATTCAGGGTGGGGTGCGCGTAGATATCTGCCGCGGCGTAATAGCGATCGACCTCGGGCGTGGGCTCGACCAGACAGACGCGATCGGCCACCGGGCTTTGCGCCACGGCCTGGCGCGCCGGCGCATCGGCGCCGACCACCAGCAGACGATAGTTGGCGGGCAGCTGCTCCAGCGCTGCCAGTAATGCGGGCAATCCCTTGCGCAGCGGATTGCGCGCCACCAGCAGACAGGCGATCTGGCCCTCGGCCAAGCCGAGGGCTGCACGCGTCGCTGCGCGTTGGCCCGCTGGCGCCGGCGCCGGCAGATGCACGCCCGGCGGGATGGTCGAGACCGGCAGGGCCTGCCCGTAGGCCGCGTGCATCTGGTCGACGATCAATTGCGACACGGCCACGACCCGCTTGCCCGGCACCTGGCGGACTCGGAAATGCTCCAGCCACAGATAGGTGGCCAGCCTGGGGCTGACCCAGGCCGCCAGACGCCGCCAGAAACCCGCCCCGTGCAGCCGGTTGTAGCGCACCGGGGTCACGTGCATTACCTGCACCTGGCCGGCCCAGCCATTCATGTGCGAATGCACGATGTCGAAGCCGCCCCGGCGCGTCAGACGCGATGCCCGCCAGGCGAAGTACAGCACCCGCATCCAGCTCGGCAGACGCCGGCTGACCCGCACCGGCAGGTAGGGCAGCTCAAGATCGCTGTCGTACTCGCGTGCGATGACGCTGACATCATGCCGGGCCGACAGCACCCGCATCAGCTCCACGCCATAGGCTTCGGCACCGCCGAAGCGTTTGCCGAAGCGGTCGACCAGCAGGGCTATGCGCAGGCGCGGCTCAGCGCCGGCGGCGGTCTTCATAGCCGGTCAGCGTCTTGAGCAGGAAAGTGGGCAGGCGGGTGGAGCGCGACACGGTGACCCGGGGCAGCCCGAAAGGATCGTCGGCCGCCGAGGCGCGTCCGCGCACCGTCAGGGTGGCGTTGTCATAGCCGGCCTCGCGCGCCATGGCCAGATGCTCCGGGCCGTGATCGCCGTAGGGATAACAGAAGGCCGTCACCGGCGCGCCCACGACCTGCTCAAGCACGTCCTTGGACTGGCGGATCTGGCGACGCGCCTCATCCGGAGCCATCTGCGGCAGGTGAACGTGATCCAGCGTGTGCGACCCGACTTCGTGGCCAGCATCGTGCCATTGGCGGATTTCGGCCGCACTCATCAGGCCGGAATGCGGAATGCCTTTTTCGGCATCCCAGACATTGCCGCCGTCAAGCTGGTTGGCAACGAAATAGTTGGTGGCGGTGAACCCCACATCGGCCAGCACGGGCGCCGCATTGTCCAGCACATTGCGATAACCGTCGTCAAAGGTGACGCCGAAGACCTTGCCCTGGCGTTCGCCGCGCAGATAGGGCATGAGATCGCGCATGGAAAGGCCGCGATAACCCAGCCGGCGCATCCAGATCATCTGGCGGCGGAAGTCGTCAGGGTGCACGGTCAGGCCGCGATACGGCGTGCCGCGCGGCCCGGGCGTGCCGATCTGGTGATACATGAGGATGGGATAGGAGTTCATGCAGACAATTATAGAACTTGCGCCTCAGCGGCCGGCCAGCGCGGCGACATACACATCCATCGTGGCGCGGGCGAAATCGTGCAGATTGAATTCCCGCAGCGCCTTCTGGCGTGCGGCCTGCCCCATGCGTTCGAGCATGGCCGGATCGGCCAGCATGTCCTGCAGCACCCGGGCGATGGCCGCGACGTCACGGGCAGGCACAATCCAGCCGTCCTGCCCCGGGGTGATGTTCTCGGGCAGCCCCCCGGCGTCGCTGGCCAGCACCGGACGGCCGATGGCCATCATTTCGCGGCAGGCAAAGGAAAGCGCTTCGCGATAGGAGAGCACATAACCCGCATGGCAGGCGGCCAGCGCGGCCCGCACGTCATCGAGCAGGCCGGGAAAGACCATCTGATCCTGCATGCCCGCGGCACGAACGCGCGCCAGCTTGGCCTCATTGGGTGGATCGCCGGCCACCAGAATGCGTATGCGCTGGCGCAATGGCTCGGGCAGGCTGCCCGCCGCATCCACCAGATCCAGCCAGCCCTTGTCGAAATCGGTACCTCCGGCGCTGCCCAGCAGCAGCTTGCCGCGCCAGTTCTCGCCGAAATACAAGGCGCGCAGCTTGTCCTGGCTGCCGGCCGCGGGCGGCGCATAGAAATGGGTATCGATGCCATGCCGGATCGTGCTGATGGGCAGCCGCCGATAGGGAGAGTCTTCCACCAACCGGCGAACGTAGTCGCTCACGGCGATGACATGATCGGTAGCCAGGCGTGCGCGCAGGGCATTGCCCAGGCTGGCCAGCGGATGGTCATTGTGCTTGGTGAAGATGACCCGGGCGCGGCGTCGCCCCAGCGTGGCGAGCATGACCTGTTTGTGGTCGGCGCTGCCGTTGCAATGAATGATGTCGAAGCGTTCGCGCCCGATAAGCTGGCGCAGCGCGCGCCGGTCGCCGAACCAGGAGGACAGCCGCGTGGTGTAGGTCATCGGCACCACGCGCACGCCCGGCACGGACTGCGCATAACGGTACAGCCGGCTGGTCGATGGCGTGGCGACGACGATCTCGTGCTCGGGCGCCAGCGCGCGCGCCAGATTCAGGATGTAGGTGACGTGGCCGCCGCCATTGCGCGGGTGAAAGTTGGTATAGAGGATCTTCACTTGGGCGGCCCGGGTTCGGACTTGAGCATCAGCTTGGCATAACGATAAAAACTGCCCGAGGCGGCCGTCACGGCCAGCACCAGCCCGTGGCGGCCGTCGAGAAAGCCGCGCCGCAGCAGATAGATGCGCACGAAGGTCCAGAAACTGTGTCCCAGCGCGGTCAGGACATTGGCGCGCCGCCCTTTGGCGTGCATCATCGCCGCGCCATCCGAAGAATAGCGATTGACCTTGTTGATGAGCGACTCGAAGTCCGGATAGGGGTAATGCACCAGGTGGGGTTCGAGGCGCTCGACCTTGCCGTCGGCGACCACTTTCTCGTGCACCACGGCGTCGGTCAGGCGTGCCGTGCCGCGTTTCCAGAGCCGCAGCACGTAATCGGGCCACCAACCGCTGTGGCGGATGAAACGGCCGCAGAACCACGACAGGCGCGGCATTTCATAGGCCTGGGCCTGCCCTTGGGCCATGGCCTGACGAATGGCGTCGGCCAGCTCCGGCGTGACGCGCTCATCGGCGTCGATGGACAGCACCCAGTCGCCGGTGGCCAGATCCAGGGCGCGGTTCTTCTGCGGCCCGAAACCGGGCCAGTCGGGCGTGACCTGCACCTTGGCGCCGAAACTGCGCGCCAGTTCGACCGTGTCGTCGGTGCTGCCGGAGTCGACCACGATGAATTCGTCGGCGAAGGCCACGGACTCCAGGCAGCCCAGGATGTTGGCCGACTCGTTCTTGGTGATGATGATGACCGACAGACTCATGCGCGCTTTCTCCAGCGTTTCTTCAGGCCCTTCCAGGCATGATAGAGCTGCCCCACGAAAGGATCGCGTGATTGCCAGATGCGGCGATTGAGCCAGCCGCCGCCCCGGTTGCGCACCGCAAAGCGGAAGATATGGCCGGGATCGGCGCCGGGCCGGTTCTGGCCCAGCGGATCGGTAGTGTAGAGATGCCGGAAACCTGCCTGCCTTGCGGCCTGGACGTAATCGGCATCGAAATACCCTTGCGGCCAGCAAAGGTGATCGCTCACCCCGCCCAGCCGCGCCTGCAGGGTGGCGCGCGAATCGGCCAGCTCTTGGGCGATATGGCGTCGCTTGGCCTCGATGTCCGGGCCGCAGGTCTTGTCCCAGCGGGTGTGCGTGTGGGTATGCGAATGGAACTCGAAGGTGCCGGCATCCAGCATGGCCTGCACTTCGCTCCAGCGCAGCATGACGTCGTCGCTGCGGCCTTGCGCGATCAGGCGCTTCGATTCGTCGTGATCGACGTCGGCCGGAATCGGCTCGCCGCAGCCAGCGTGCGGGCGGGCCGCGCCGTCGCCGACCAGGCCGGTGATCAGGAAGATGATCCCGTGCATGCCGTAGCGCTGCATGATGGGATGGGCATGGACCCAGTTGTTGAGATAGCCGTCATCGAACGTGATCAGCACCGATTTCTCTGGCACCGGCTCGCCGGCCAGATAGGCGGCGAACTGATCGCCGGTCAGCGACCGGTACCCGGCGCGGGCCAACGCCGCGATCTGGGCCTCGAACACGGCGGGCGTGGCGGCGATCATGCCGCCTTTGGGTGTGATGTGGTGATACATCAGCACCGGCACGTTGGGGGCGTTTTTCATTGTGTGAGCTCGGCCAGCCATTTGCGATAGACCGCTTCGGTGTTTTCGGCGAGGCGCTCGGGTGAGAAAACGCCCTCCTCGCGCACCATGCGCCAGCCGGCCTGGCCCATGCGCTGGCGCAGCGCCGGATCTTCGATCAGGCGGCGCAGCGCTTCGGTCAGGGCTGCGCCGTCCTTGGGCGGCACCAGAATGCCGGTGACATCGGGCCGCATCATTTCCGATACCCCGCCCACGTCAGTGCCGATCACGGGCAGGCCGCTGGCTTCGGCTTCGACATAGACCGTGCCCGAGGCCTCCTGCTGCGTGGCCAGCGCAAAGATGTCGAACCCCGCCAGCAGGTTGGGCACGTCGCGTCGCGTGCCCATCAGGTGCACGCGCGACTGCAGCCCCCGTTCGGCCACATAGGCCTGGGTCTGCTCGAACACCGGCGAGCCGCCACCCACGAAAACCAGATGCAGTTTGGGATGTCCGGCCAAGAGCGGTGCGATGGCGTCGATCAGGTCTTTGTGGCCTTTGGTGGCGCGCATCACGGCCACACAGCCCACGATCAGATCATCGTCGGCCAGACCCAGCTCGTCGCGCAAGGTGGAGCGTTCGACCGGCGGCGGCAACACGATGGGCGAATACAGGGTGGCGATGTGATCGGGCGGCACGCCGCGCGCGATCAGGCCGTCGCGCACGTGGTCGCTGACCGTAGTCACGCGCTGCGGCAGGCCGGTGTAGCTCCAGAGCGAGCCGACCTTGTTGGACAGATGGCGGGTGCGCACGATCAGCGGCGTGCCGGCCAATCTTGCGGCCGCCGCGGCGATGACGGTATCGCGACGGCTATGCGTATTGAGCACGTCGTAACGGCCCCGCTTGAGGAGGCGGCGCAAGGCCAGCACGCCCTTCACGTAATTCCATGGGCCGT
This sequence comes from Bordetella trematum, assembly GCF_900078335.1. Lineage (GTDB taxonomy): Bacteria > Pseudomonadota > Gammaproteobacteria > Burkholderiales > Burkholderiaceae_B > Bordetella > Bordetella trematum. Next base: position 83,882 of record NZ_FKBR01000005.1, on the reverse strand, counting down.
CCATGTACAGCGTATGCACGGTGAAGCCGGCATCGCGCAGGCGTTCGCCGAGCTGGGCATCCGGCTGGACGATGGCCTCCATGTGGTGGCCACGCTCACGCATGGCGTGCATCTCTTTGAAGATGCGCCCTTCCTGCCCGCCGAAACTGGTGGCGGCCTCCGAATGAACGATACGCAAGGGCTGCATCAGTAGCTGACCTCCACACCTTCGGGCTTGGCCCAGTCGGCCAGATTCTGCAGCAGCGTATCCGCCATGCGGACCCGCCACTCCTCGCCCAGGCGCACCGTGCAACGGAAATTGTCTTTGGTGTAGATGATGTCCACCGGCACGCCGGGGATGCCGTTCTCGGGTTCGGCCCGGAAAGGGTTGAGCAGCTGGCGCAGGCGCGCCGCATCGGCCTGGCCGTTGAGCGTGACGCGCAAGGCGCGCGCACGCGCCTCGCGGGCCAGCTGCAGATCGAACAGGTTTTCGGCCACGATGCGCATGCCGCCGGAATACTCGTCATTGCTGACCTTGCCCTGCACGATCAGGAGCTGGTCTTCCTTGAGACGGTTGCGATGCTTCTCGTAGAGTTCATTGAACACCGAGATCTCGACCTGGGCGGTGCCGTCATCCAGCACGGCAAAGACCATCTTGCCGCGCCGCGTCATCATGACGCGCACGCCGGCCAGCACCCCGCACATCCATTGCAGGTCGCGTTGCGGCTCCAGCCGCGCCAGCGGCATGGGCACGATGCGGCGTACTTCGTCGCGCCAGGAGTCGAACAGGTGGCCACTGAAGAAATAGCCCAGCGCCGCCTTCTCTTCGGTGAGCTTGGTGTGCAGGTTCCAGGGGGCGACCTTGGCCAGCTCGCCGGCCACCACCTCGCTGCTGTCGTCACCGAACAGCGAGACCTGGTTGGCGCTACGCGCCGCCTGCTCGGCCGCCTCCATGGCCGTGCCCACCGAGGCCAGCAGGGCCGCACGGTTGGGCTCGATGGTGTCAAAGGCGCCGGCGCGGATCAGCGCCTCGATGGTGCGCCGGTTGACCGCATGCTTGCTTACGCGCCGGCAGAAATCGAACAGGTTGGCAAAGCGGCCGCCCTCTTCGCGGGCACGCAGGATCTCCTCGACGGCGCCCTGCCCGGTGCCCTTGACCGCGCCCAGGCCGTAGCGCATGGTGCGCGGCGGCTTGCCCTTGGCAGTCCAGCTGTCTTCGACCGGGGCGAAGCGGTAGCCCGACTCATTGACATCGGGCGGCAGAACGTCGACGCCGTTGTCGCGCGCGTCGCGGCAGAAGATCTGCACCTTGTCCGTGTCGTCCATGTCGGAGGACAGGGTGGCGGCCAGAAACTCGGCCGGATGATAGGCCTTCAGCCAGGCCGTCTGGTAGGCAATGAGGGCGTAGGCCGCCGAGTGCGACTTGTTGAAGCCGTAGCCGGCGAATTTCTCCATCAGGTCAAAGAGCTTGACGGCCAGATCCGGGTCATGCCCCTTTTCCTGCGCGCCTTTCTGGAACAACTCGCGATGCTTGGCCATTTCTTCGGGCTTTTTCTTGCCCATGGCCCGCCGCAGCAGGTCGGCGCCACCCAGCGAGTAGCCGCCGATGATCTGCGAGATCAGCATCACCTGTTCCTGGTAGACGATGACCCCGTAGGTGCTCTTGAGGGTGCCTTCCAGGTCCGGGTGGAAGTAGTCTACCGAGGCGCGGCCGTGCTTGCGGTTGACGAAATCGTCGACCATGCCGGACTCCAGCGGCCCGGGGCGATACAGCGCCAGCATGGCGATGATGTCTTCGAACGTGTTGGGCCGCAGCTTCTTGAGCAGCTCTTTCATGCCGCGCGATTCCAGCTGGAACACGGCGGTGGTGTTGGCATCGCACAGCACTTTGTAGGCCGCCGGATCATCCAGCGACAGCGCCATGATGTCGAAATCGCGCAACTCGGCATTGAACTGGCGCACATAACGCACCGCCCAATCGAGAATCGTCAGGTTGCGCAGCCCCAGAAAGTCGAACTTCACCAGGCCGGCGGCTTCGACGTCGTCCTTGTCGAATTGCGATACCGCGCTGTTTTCCTGACCCGGTTGGCAATACAGCGGGCAGAAGTCGGTCAGCTTGCCCGGCGCGATCAGCACGCCACCGGCGTGCATGCCGATGTTGCGGGTCAAGCCTTCGAGCGGTTGCGCCAGATCGACCAGCGCACGGACCTCTTCTTCCTGGTCGTAGCGTTCCTTGAAGGCGGGCTCATCCTTGAGGGTGCGCTCCAGCGACCAGGGATCGGCCGGGTTGAATGGAATCAGCTTGGACAGGCCGTCGCAGAACATATACGGCATGTCCAGCACGCGCCCGGCATCGCGCACCACCGCCTTGGCGCCCAGGGTACCGAAGGTGGCAATCTGGCTGACCGCCGCGCGGCCGTATTTTTCCTTGACGTACTCGATGACGCGTTCGCGGTTGTCCTGGCAGAAGTCGATATCGAAGTCGGGCATGGATACCCGCTCCGGATTCAGGAAGCGCTCGAACAGCAAGTCATAGCGGATGGGGTCCAGATCGGTGATCCCCAGCGCATAGGCCACCAGCGAGCCGGCCCCCGACCCCCGGCCCGGCCCCACCGGCACACCGTTGTTCTTGCCCCAGTTGATGAAGTCCTGGACGATCAGGAAGTAGCCCGGAAAGCCCATCTGGATGATGGTCTTGCACTCCCAGCGCAAGCGCTCGTAGTAGGCCGGCCGCTGGCGATCGCGTTCGGCCGGGTCGGCGAACAGGAACTCCAGACGCTTCTCCAGGCCCTCTTCGGAGAGCTGCACCAGATAATCATCCAGGGTGACGCCGTCGGGCGTCGGGAAGATCGGCAGCCGGGGCTTGCCCAGCACCAGCGACAGATTACAGCGCTTGGCGATCTCGACGCTGTTGGCCAGCGCCGAGGGGACGTCGGCGAAGCGCTGGTGCATCTCCTGCGAGCTGAGCAGATACTGCTGGGGCGAGAACCGCCTGACCCGACGCGGGTCGGCCAGGATTTCGCCCTCGGCAATGCAGACACGCGCCTCATGGGCCTGGAATTCGTCACCGTCCAGGAATTGCACCGGATGCGTGGCCACCACCGGCAGGCCGGCCTGGGCGGCCAGACGCATGGCTGCCTGGGTATAGGCCTCGTCGCCGTCCATGCCGGCACGTTGCAATTCGATATAGAAGGCGCCCGGGAACATCTCGCCCCATTGGCGCGCCAAAGCCAGCGCCCCGGCGGCATTGCCCGCCTCCAGCGCATGGCCGATGTCGCCGCCGCGCCCGCCCGAGAGCACGATGAGGCCTTGCTGGTCGCGCAGCCATTCGCGCCGCAGTTCGGCCCGGCCCTTGTACTGATTGGTGAGGAAAGACTGCGACAGCAGCTCGCACAGATTGAGGTAGCCGGCATGGTTGCGCACCAGCAGCAGCGCGCGGAACGGCTTGTCGCGATCTTCGTCGTTGCTGATCCAGACATCGCAGCCGGCGATCGGCTTGATGCCTGCGCCACGAGCGGCCCGGTAAAACTTGATCAGGCCAAAAATATTGGACAGATCGGTCAGGGCCACGGCGGGCTGGCCGAGTTTGGCCACACGCTTGATCAGGCTGGGAATGCGCACGATGCCGTCCACCACCGAGAACTCGGAATGGACACGCAGATGCACGAAAGGGGGGGGAGTTACTGCGGCTTCGGACATGGGCGGAATTGTACCTGCGCGCCTGCCCGCCGGGAGCGCTGCCGCGGGCGCCTGGCGCCCACGCATCGGATGCCACTTTTATCAAAACATCCGCTGCGAGGGATGTGGGACAATAAGAGACTTCACTCACGATACCGACAGGTAATCCGTCCCCAAATGAAATGGCTGATCCCCGGCCTCTGGCTGGCTTCCATCCTGTTTGCACACTTCCGTGGCCGCGTGCGGCTGCCGCTGACCCGCCAATTGCTGGATCACTCGGTGATCCTGGCGCCGGTCAATGCCTTCATGGTGCTGTGCTCGCGCGTGCCGACCACCCCCTACCTGACCAGCCGGGAGATCCCCGAGCTGAAGGTGCTGGACGACAACTGGGAAATCATCCGCGACGAAGCCCTGAAGATGGCCGAGCTGCGCCGCATCAAGGCAGCCGAGAAGCACGACGACATCGGTTTCAATTCCTTCTTCAAGTACGGCTGGAAGCGCTTCTACCTGAAATGGTATGACGCCCGCCACCCCTCGGCCGAAGAGCTGTGCCCCAAGACCGTCGCCCTGCTCAAGGGCTTGCCCAAGGTCAAGGCGGCGATGTTTGCCGAACTGCCGCCGGGCGGCAAGCTCAATGCCCACCGCGACCCTTTTGCCGGCTCGCTGCGTTATCACCTGGGGCTGGCCACGCCCAATGACGATCGCTGCTACATCGTGGTCGATGGCGACAGCTACAGCTGGCGCGATGGCGAAAGCGTGGTATTCGACGAGACCTATGTCCACGAAGCGCACAACAAGAGCGAAGGCAATCGCATCATTTTGTTCTGCGACGTCGAACGGCCCCTGAAATGGGGTTGGGCGGAGTCCTTCAACCGCTGGTTCGGCCGCAAGGTCATGTCAGCGGCCAGTTCGCCCAACGATGCCGGCGACCAGACCGGCGCCATCAACAAACTGACCCACCTGCACTGGCACCTCGACCAGAAGCGCCGCCAGTTCAAGGCCTGGAACAAGACCGTCTACAAGATCACCAAGGTCGCCCTGATCGTCCTGGTCATTGCGCTTTTCCTGGCGCTCTGAGCCCCGCCCGCCCCGGCCGCCGCCGGGGACGCGCGCTCAACGCTGCAAGGACTCCCAGGTTTTCATCAGCCGCTTGACGGACACCGGCATGGGTGTGCGCAGCTCCTGGGCGAACAAGGCCACGCGCAGCTCTTCCAATAGCCAGCGGAACTCGTCCAGACGCGGATCGGACGCGCCCTTGAGGGCCGAACGTGCACGCTGATAGAGCGTGAGCAAGGGCGCCATGTCGGCCATCAGGCGCGCATCGCGCGCCGGATCGGCGCGCAGCTTGTCGATACGCGCGGTTGCCGCCTTCAGGTAGCGCGGGTAATGGGCCAGCTGCCCATACGGGACATCGCGCAGAAACCACTTCGGCATCAGGGCCCCGAGCTGCTGCTGAAGATCGGCATAGGCCTGGGCATGCGGCTTGGCCTGCACCAGTTTGCGCTGCAGAGCCGCGTACTCGCTCAGCACGCCCATGGCCAGGCGCGCCACTTCCTGGGCCAGCAGCCCCAGGCGGCCCTTGCCATCCAGGCGTCTGGCCTCGAACTGCTGCGCATCGGCCGGCCAGGGCTCGCCCAGACAGGCTTGCGCAAGCGCGCAATCAATGATCTGGTCCCTCAGCTCGTCCTGCGTACCGAGCGCCATGTAGAACATGCTCATCTTGGTGAGATCGGTCAGGTTCTTTTCGAGGAACTTGACCTGCTCACGCAGCCCGATGCGAAACAGGCGCAGCAGCCCTGCACGATGATGGCGACGCGCCTCTTCGGGATCATCGAAGACGTCCAGGTCGCAGTGCGCGCCCTTGTCGACCAGGGCGGGATAACCAATGACCGACTGGCCGCGGCGCCGGATCTCCATGATTTCAGGCAGCGGCCCGAAGGTCCATGCCGTGAGGTTTTCGTGCGCCAGGGCCTGGGCCACCTCGGTATCGCGCGCGGCCAGCTGCTGAAAGGTGGCCTGGGCCTGCTTGCCCAGTTCGGCCCGCAGCTGCGCCAGATTGCGTCCGGCCGCCAGCATGCGGCCGTGTTCGTCGACCACCTTGAAATTCATGAAGAGGTGGGCGGGCAGCGTCTCCAGCTTGAAGTCGGCCGGCAGCGGGCGTACCTGGACCTGCTTCCACATGTCCTCGATGATGGCCTCGAGCAGGCCCTTGCCGGGGTCGGCAGCCTGCTCGAACCAGCGATCGTAGAACCCTGCCGCGTAGTCCGGCAGCGGGACGCAATGGCGGCGCAGCTTCTGCGGCAGGGACTTGAGCAGCAGGTGCACCTTTTCCTTGAGCATGCCGGGCACCAGCCACTCGCAGCGCTGGGCATCGAGCTGGTTCAGGGCGAACAAGGGTACCGACAAGGTCACGCCATCGCGCGCCGAGCCGGGCTCGAAATGATAGTCCAGCGCCATGCTGACGCCCTGCCACTCGACCTTCTTGGGGAAGACCTCGGTGGTGACGCCGGCTGCCTCGTGGCGCATGAGCTCGTCTCGCGTGAGCAGCAGCCGCGAGGCGGCCTCCTTGTCCAGACCGTGCACCCATTTTTCGAGCGAAGCGGTCTGGCTGATGCCCGCCGGGATCTGGCGATCATAGAAGGCGTAGATCAGTTCGTCATCGACCAGAATGTCGGGCCGGCGTGTCTGGTGCTCGAGTTTCTCGATCCCGGCGATTAGCTTGCGGTTATGAGCCACGAAAGCCAGGCGAGTGTCGATCTCGCCCGGCACGAGCGCCTGGCGGATGAAGAGCTCGCGCGCATGTTCGGGGTTGATGCGCCCATAATGAACGCGACGCCCGGCGTAGATCGTCAGGCCGTAGAGCGTGGCGCGCTCGTTGGCCACCACCTGCCCGGCCTTCTTTTCCCAACGCGGGTCGGAACAGTTGCGCCGCAGCAGATGGGCCGCCACGCGCTCGATCCAGACCGGCTCGATGCGGGCGACACAACGGGCGTACAGGCGGGTGGTCTCCACCAGTTCGCCGGCGACGATCCAGCGCCCGGCTTTTTTCTGCAGCGGCGACCCCGGATGGATGTGAAAACGGATTTCGCGCGCCCCCAGGTAACCCCCGCCCTCTTCGCTGCGCGAGCCGATATTGCCCAACAGGCCGCTCAATAGCGCCAGATGCAGTTGCTCATAGGTGGCTTCGCTGGCGTTCAGACGCCAGCCCTGCTCGCCGACCAGCGCCATCAGCTGGCTATGGACGTCATGCCATTCACGCAGACGGACAGGCGACAGGAAGTTCTGCCGCAACAGGGCCACCAGCTTGCGCTGCGAAGCCTTGTGCTGCACCTGTTCGCCATACCAGCGCCAGAGCTTGAGAAACGACAGGAACTCCGATTTGTCATCGTTGAATTTGGCGTGCGCGGCCTCGGAGGCCTCGCGCTCCTGCATGGGCCGGTCGCGCGGATCCTGCACCGACAAGGCCGCAGCGATGATCAGCATTTCGGTCAGGCACTGCTGCTCGCGAGCCGCCAGAATCATGCGGCCGATGCGCGGGTCGACCGGCAGACGTGCGAGCTCGACCCCGGTAGGCGTCAGCGCGAAGCCGCCCTGCTCGCCGGACATCTCGATGGCGCCCAGCTCCTGCAGCAGATGGTAGCCATCGGCCACTGCCCGCCCCGGCGGCGCCTCGACAAAGGGAAACTGCTCGATGTCATCGAGTTTGAGCGCCTTCATGCGCAGGATCACCGAAGCCAGCGAGGAACGCAGCACCTCGGGATCGGTAAAGGCGGCACGTGCGTTGAAATCGGCCTCGTCGTAAAGCCGGATGCACAGGCCCGGCCCGATCCGGCCGCAACGCCCGGCCCGTTGGTTGGCCGACGCCCGGCTGATGGGCTCGATGCGCAACTGCTCGACCTTGTTGCGCCAGGAATAACGTTTGATGCGCGCCAGGCCGCTGTCGATCACGAAACGGATGCCCGGCACGGTCAGCGACGTTTCGGCAACGTTGGTGGCAAGCACGACGCGCCGGCTGTTGCCGCGCGGATGGAAGATCTGCTCCTGCTCGGCCTGCGACAGCCGGGCGTAGAGCGGCAGGATCTCGGTGCCGGCCGGATGACGCTTGCGCAGGGCTTCGGCCGCCTCGCGGATTTCCCGCTCGCCCGGCAGAAACACCAGAACATCGCCCGGACCATGACGGGCGCATTCGCCCACCGCATCGACAATGGCATCGATGAGGTCGCGCTCTTCGTCGCCCCCCAGGCGCTCGCGACCCGGGCGGGCGGCATTGGCGCCGGACTCGTCGCCCTGGGGCTCCTGCACGGGCCGGTAGCGCAACTCGACCGGATACAGCCGGCCCGACACTTCGATCACCGGCGCAGCACGCCCGCTGGCATCGGCGAAATGCTGCGAAAACCGTTCGGCATCGATCGTGGCCGAGGTGATGATGACCTTGAGATCCGGGCGACGCGGCAGCAGCTGCTTGAGGTAGCCAAGCAGAAAATCGATGTTCAGGCTGCGTTCATGCGCCTCGTCGATGATGATGGTGTCATAGCGGCGCAGCAGCGGGTCGCGCTGGGATTCGGCCAGCAGGATGCCGTCAGTCATCAGCTTGACCGCGGCATTCGGCCCGGTGCGGTCATTGAAGCGCACCTGATAACCGACCACCTCGCCCATCGGCGTGTTCAGCTCTTCGGCAATGCGCTTGGCCACCGAGGTCGCGGCCAGCCGCCGGGGCTGCGTGTGGCCGATCATGCGCTCGCGGCCGCGCCCGAGCTCCAGGCAGATCTTGGGCAGCTGGGTGGTCTTGCCCGAGCCGGTCTCGCCGCTGACGATCACGACCTGATGCGTCTGGATGGCGCGCGCGATCTCCTCGCGCCGCGCGCTGACAGGCAGGTCCTCGGGATAGGTGACGGCCGGAATGGGCCGTGGGGGCCGGGCGGGCCGCTTGGGCGGCGCTGCCGGGCGGGGAGTTTCGGGCATGAGTTTGTATCCTTTGAGGCGGCATTATAAATTTCTCGCCGCCACACGGGCCGGCATGACCACGCCCTGCCTGCAAGCGCCCTATAATTTCGGCAGCCGCCCGAGACCCGGGCCGCCAGCCACACCGCCCGCGCGGCGGTGCGCCGACATCCCCGTCCAAACCAAACAACCATCATGCCCGATCTGGAAGACGATACATTCTCCGCACTTGAAGCACCTGAATTCGCCCCGGCGCAGTTCGTGCGATGGTTCCGAGAAGTGGCGCCTTATGTGCATGCGTTCCGCGGCAAGACATTCGTGGTGGCGTTCGGCGGCGAGCTGGTACAGGCCGGCGCGCTCAACGCCCTGGTGCAGGACCTGTCGCTGCTGTCGGCACTGGGCGTGCATCTCGTGCTGGTGCATGGCTCGCGCCCCCAGGTCAACGAACAGCTCAGCCTGAAAGGCTACAGCCAGCAGTTCGGCCGGGGCATGGCGCCCACCGACGCCGCCGCCCTGGAATGCGCCAAGGAAGCCGCAGGCGAGCTACGCCTGGATATCGAGGCCGCCTTCAGCCAGGGCCTGCCGAACACGCCCATGTCGAACTCACATGTGCGCATCATTTCCGGCAACTTCGTGATGGCCCGGCCGGCCGGCGTGATCGAGGGCGTGGATTACAAGCACACCGGCCATGTCCGCAAGATCGACGTCGAGGCGCTGAAGTTCGCCATCGAGCGCGGCTCCATCGTGCTGCTGTCGCCGCTGGGCTTCTCGCCAACCGGCGAGGCCTTCAACCTGGCCATGGAAGACCTGGCCACCAGCGTGGCGGTGGCGCTGCGCGCCGAGAAACTGATCTTCCTGTCGGGCGCCGATGGCGTGCACGACGAGGACGGCAGCGTGGACACCGAGCTGGCCCGCATCGACGCCGATGCCCTGCTGAGCAAGGGCGAGCTGGACGAGGACACGGCCTTCTTTCTGCGCCATGCCTCGCTGGCGGTCAAGCGGGGCGTGGCGCGCGCCCACCTGGTGCCCTACTCGCTGGACGGCAGCGTGCTGCTGGAGATCTTCACCCACGATGGCGTGGGCACCATGGTGGTGGAGGACAAGCTCGATGACCTGCGCCCGGCCACCCTGGACGACGTCGGCGCCCTGCTCAGCCTGATCGAACCGCTGGAAGCCGATGGTACGCTCGTGCCGCGCCCGCGCGGCGTCATCGAGCGCGACGTGGAGCACTTCACGGTACTGGAGCACGATGGCGTCATCTACGGCTGCGCTGCGCTCTACCCCTACCCGGAAGACCACATGGCCGAGATGGCCTGCCTCATCGTGCACCCGGAATGGCAAAGCACCGGCGAAGGCGATCTGCTGTTGCGCCACATGGAGGCACGCGCCCGCGCCACCGGCGCGCGTCGCCTGTTCGTGCTGACCACGCGCACCTCGCACTGGTTCATGAAACGCGGCTTCGTGCAGGGCGGCATCTCCGACCTGCCGCCCACCAAGCAGGCCTCCTACAACCGCACGCGCAACAGCCTCATCTTCATCAAGAAGCTGTAACCCGGCATAGACCCTGCTCGGTGCAGGGTCTATGGCCCGGCCAGGCCGTTAAAATGGGCCATCTGAAACTCTTCCTGGCAGCACAACATGGCCCGTACCATCACCTGTGTCAAACTCAAGCGCGAAGCCGAAGGTCTGGATTTCCCGCCCTACCCTGGCGACCTGGGTGCGCGCATCTGGCGTGAGATCTCCAAGGAAGCCTGGGAGGAATGGAAGCAGATCCAGACCCGCCTGGTGAACGAGAACCGTCTCAATCTGGCCGATGCCCGCGCCCGCAAGTATCTGCAGCAGCAGATGGAGCGCTTCCTGTTCGAGGACGGCCAGGTCGAGGCCCAGGGCTACGTGCCGCCGTCGGCCTGAGCCCGGCCCTCCCCCACGCAAAACGGCCTGACTCGCGTCAGGCCGTTTTGTTTGCAGTGCCGCCGGATCAGGCTTCGGGCTTGGTTTCTTCCGGCACGATCGGCGCTTCGCCGCGCGCCAGGCGCTCGGTGTTCTTCACGCCGGTATGGCGCACATCGGCACCCTTGACCATGTAGATGACGCGCTCGGCCATGTTCTTGGCATGATCACCGATGCGCTCCAGGGCACGGGCGATGAAGATCATGTCGATGGCGCGCGAGATCGTACGCGGATCTTCCATCATGTAGGTGATGAGATTGCGCAGGGCCGCCTTCCATTCCTTGTCGACTTCCTTGTCGCTGCGCACGACCTGAGCAGCCAGGATGGGGTCCAGGCGCGCAAAGGCATCCAGGGCCTGATGCAGCATGTTGCCGACGCTGACCGCCATGTGACGCAGCTCGATCAAAGGGATATGCTGCTGATGGCTGTTCTCGTACATGCGACGCACGGCGGTGGCGACCTTTTCAGCCTCGTCGCCCGAGCGCTCCATGTCGGTCAGCATTTTCGAGACAGCCAGCATGGTGCGCAGGTCGATGGCAGTGGGCTGGTGGCGGGCCAGGATCAGGCCGATACGCTCGTCGATCTCGACCTCGTGTCGGTTGACCTCTTTTTCGCGCTCGCGGACCTTCTCGACCAGCGTCATGTCGCCGGAGGCAAGCGCCTCGATCGCCTCCTGGATCATGGCCTCGACGATGCCGCCCATTTGCAGAAACTGCGAACGGACTGCGCCCAGGTCGGCGTCGAACTGTTTATTGGTGTGCTCCGTCATCCGGACTCCCTGCGTGTTTGGTCTCATGGCTGCCCCTTCTGATGGCGAATCACACGGGGAACCTGCTGACCCGCAAGCTTATGACCCGAGTGTGACAGGATTATGAAGGCGCCCGCCGGCAGGGACAAGCGGTGGGCCTGCGACCTGCGCGCATCAGGCGGCTTGCGGCCTGAGTGGCGGCCGAGCCGGCACGATGCGCCGGCGGCAGCATTGCCCGCGCCAGCAGGGAAAGGCGGAAGAAAACTCAACCGATCCCCGGCCAGGCCCTGGCCAGTATCCCGCTGACGGCCGCCTCGGGCAGGCTCTCGCCCCATAGCGTAGCACCGCCCTGCAGCCGGCTGGCCACGAAGGCATCGGCCACCCCGGACGGGGCGTGGCGCAGCATCAGGCCCGCCTGCAACAGGCGCGCCAGGCCGGCAGCCAGGGCCCGCGCCTGGCTCTCCTGGGGAGCAGCGGCCTGCGCCAGCCACTGCTGCACGGCGGCGTCATAGCGCGCGTCGGCCCCGCGGGACAGACGCATCTCGGCCTCCAGCGCTGCCAGACCATCCGATTCGCGTGTCAGGGCGCGCAGCACGTCCAGCGCCATCACGTTGCCGGAGCCCTCCCAGATGGCGTTGACCGGCGCTTCCCGGTACAGCCGTGCCAGCGGCCCCTCCTCGACATAACCGTTGCCGCCCAGAGCCTCCATGGCCTCGCCCAGCACGTTCACGGCGCGTTTGCACACCCACAGCTTGGCCGCCGGCGTGGCGACCCGCAGCAGCCGTGCCGCGGCATCCTGCCGCCCGCGCTCATCCATGGCGCGCGCCAGGCGCAGCCCCAGCAACATCGCCGCCTCGCTCTCGAGCGCCAGATCGGCCAGCACGGCCCGCATGACCGGTTGCGCCAGCAGGGGCTTGCCAAAGGCTTGGCGATGGGCGGCGTGATGCAAGGCTTGAACCAGACCCTGGCGCATCAGCGCGGCGCTGCCCAGCACACAATCCAGACGGGTTGTGGCCGCCATTTCGAGCATCAGCGCCAGCCCCCGCCCCGGCTCTCCGAGCAAGACGGCCCAGGCCTGTTCGAACTCGACTTCCGCGCTCGCGTTGCTGCGATTGCCCAGCTTGTCCTTCAAGCGCCGGATCCTGACCGCGTTACGCGTGCCGCCCCCGGGTATCCAGCGCGGCAGGAAAAAGGCGCTGATGCCGGCATCGCAACGCGCCAGCACCAGATGCGCATCGGCCTGCGGCACCGAAAAGAACCACTTGTGGCCGGTCAGCACATACGGCTGTCCCTGGCCGGCGCGCCCCAGCGGCTGGGCCTGCGTGGTGATGGCGCGCAGATCCGAGCCGCCCTGTTTTTCGGTCAAGCCCATGCCGATCAGCGCGGCGCGCTTGCTTGCCAGCGGAGCATCATTGCCATCGTGGCCCCGGTGATACAGACGCGGCAGCCAATCCCGCGTGAAAGCGACCGCGCCATCGGGCTCGCGCAACAGCAAGGGAATGGCGGCATAGGTCATGGTGACGGGGCACAGCACTCCCGCCTCGACCTGCCCCTGCAGCAGGAAACCGGCGGCGCGGGCCACGTGCGCCCCAGGGCCGGGCAAGGCCCAGGGCCGATTGTGCAGCCCCCGACCGAGCGCGCCGGCCAACAGGCCATCCCAGGCGGGATGAAATCGCACCCGGTCGATGCGCCGGCCCTGCGGATCGTAGGCCTGGAGTTCCGGCACATGCCGGTTGGCGGCCGCCCCGGCCGCCAGCGCCTGGGCCCGGCCCAGCCAGATCCCGAACTCGCCCAGCTCGGGCAAAGCCCAGGCTGCGCCTTCGCGCTGCACGGCTTCGCGCAGCGGCAGATCGGTATCGAACAGGGAATAGTCGTCCAGCGGCTCGACCTGGTTGAACACCTGGTGCGTGGCGAACGGATGCGGCAACGGCGTCATGGCGGATCTCCTGGACCGACGGCGCCGTCCGGCAGGCCAGCGCCTAGCTGCGTTGTGATTCCGAGTCTAGCGCATCGGACGTCGTCCCGGCGGGCTCATCGCCCAGCAGCCGCTCGGCCTCGGGCTCCGGCAAGGCTTCCACCGACTTCAGATTGCGCAGCATGACGCGGGTGCGCGTCTCGGTCTGCCCGATCTTGCTGCTGGCGGTGTCGAGCGACTTCTTGACGCTGGCCAGCGCATCGCCGAACTTGCCGAACTCGGTCTTGACCGCACGCAGCACCTGCCACACTTCCGAGGATCGGCGCTCGATTGCCAGGGTCCGAAAGCCCATCTGCAGGCTGTTGAGCATGGCGGCCAGGTTGGTCGGGCCGGCCACGTTCACGCGCAGGCCCTGCAGCTTGTCGACCAGCCCCGGCTGGCGCAGCACTTCGGCGTACAGTCCCTCGGTAGGCAGGAACATGATCGCGAAATCCGTGGTGAAAGGCGGGGCGACATACTTGTCGGCAATCAACCTGCCCTGCAGCTCGACCGCGCGCGCCAGCGCCTGGCCGGCCGTGCGGGCGGCATCAGGGTCGCCCGCGTCCTGGGCAGCCAGCAGACGCTCGTACTCCTCCTTGGGAAACTTGGCGTCGATGGGCAGCCACACGGGCCCGGCGTCGCCGCCGGGCAGGCGGATCGCAAACTCGACGATGTCGTTGCGGTCCGGTACCGGTTTGACGTTGCGGGCATATTGCTCGGCCGTCATGCTGTCTTCGATCAGGCGGGCCAGTTGCACCTCGCCCCAGGTGCCGCGCGACTTCACATTGGTGAGCACCCGTTTGAGATCGCCAACCCCGGCGGCCAGATGCTGCATTTCCCCCAGCCCCTTGTGCACGGCTTCCAGGCGCTCGGACACCAGACGGAAAGACTCGCCCAGGCGCTGCTCCAGGGTGGCATGCAGCTTCTCGTCCACGGTGCGGCGCATTTCCTCCAGCCGCGCGCCGTTGTCGGCCTGCAGGGACTGCAGACGCTGATCCACGGTATGACGGATTTCCAGCATGCGCCGGTCATTGATCTCGACCAGGCCCTGCAGGCGCTCGCCGAACTGGCTGCCGAAACGCGCCAGGGACTCGGCTGCTTCACGGCGGCCCTCGCGCTGGCTCTCGGCCAGATCGCCGCGCAAGCCCCGTTCGCTGCGCTCCAGCGCATCCAGCACGGCATGGATGTCGGCCCGGCTGGCGGCCGGACGCAGACAGGCCCACAACGCCAGCAAGGCGGCCAGCACAGCGCCACCCGCCGCAATCCACAGCAATACTTCTTGATCCAGCAATACCGTCTCCTGAAACCCGGATTATAGGAAAGCACAGCGGCAACACGCGCGGGAAACCCCGCCCCTCTGTTTCAGGAAACTGTCAGCTTCCGTTAAGGCAAGGAAAGTTAAGATATTTGGTGAAATAACAAAACCCTGCGCACCGCGCCTGAACGGGCCCCATGCCGACCCCCTTACGCTCGTCTCAAACAGAAGAATCCTGTTTTCATACGCTTTTCGGTCCGCTCGAACTGAGCCAGGCCCAGCCGCTGGCTCAGGGCGGGGATCGTTATGTCTTCCAGCATCCGTACGAACCCTGGCTGCTGGTCAAGGTCATGGACATGGAGGCGCGCTCGGTCTATCTGGCCAAGCGTCCTTTCAAACGCTGGTACAAGCAGTTTCAGCGTGAAAACGATTATCGGGTGTACCTGAACGAGATCAACGAGTATGTCGCCGCCGCCACCCGCCCCAGCGGGGTCTGGCTGCTGCCGATGGCCCGCATCCTGGGCCTGGCGCAAACCGACATGGGCCCCGGCCTGCTGGTGGAAAAGATCCGCGATGCCCAGGGTGGAATCGCCCCCACGATCAAGGACCTGGCCAAGCAGGGAGCGTTCACCCAACGCCTGTCCGCCCAGCTGGACCGCTTCTTCGATGACCTGGCCGATGCGCATGTGGTGCTGCACGACATCTCGGCCAGCAATGTCGCCGTGGGCTACAACGCCGACGGGCGCCACGGCCTGTATCTGGTCGATGGTTTCGGAGTGCTGCCCGCGATTCCACTCTATGCCTGGAGCCGGCGGCTGAACCAGCGCCGCATTGCGCGCAAGTATGCCGAGCTGCGCGCCAAACTGCCCGCGCCGGTGCCCGACTGAAGATCAAGCCAGGACGCGTCCGCGCCCGTCGACCCAATCGAAATCGCGCCCGGCCTGCTGCCCACGGCGCAAGGGATTGCGCGTGCACCAGGCGGCATAGGCCGGATCCACGAAGCGATAGGCCAGATGCTCGTCGCGTCCGGGCGGGATGCCCAAGCGCACGCAACGGATGATGCGCGTGAGGGCCGGCTCGCTGCGGGTCACGAAAAAGCGGGTGGGATCGAAGCCCCGGGCATCCCAGTCCGGCACCTTGAGATCCAGCGCGCGGCACAACAGCGTCTGGCCGGCGCACAGCTTCTCGCGCGGGCGAGGTTGGCCGCGCGCATCCGGATTGAGGGCCTGCATGGCGGCCAGCGAAGCCTGGCCCGACACGGCATCCAGCCAGGGATAGGCCGACTTGATGAGCACGGCATTGCCCGGCCCGCGGGCGCTGAAATTCAATGAATCGCCGCCCCGGGCGTAGTACATGTAGATGGTGCCGCCATCCATGAACAGGGCGCGGCGCTTGTGGGTGTAGCCCAGCGAGGCATGGCTGCCCTTGTCCTCGAGGTAGTAGGCCTCGGTTTCGATGATGCGGGCCGACAGCCACAGGCCGCCATGACGCCGCCGGATCACTTTGCCCAGCAACTCGCGCGCCAGGGTGGCGGCATCGCGATTGAAGAAAGCGTCGGGCAGCGGCGTCAGGGACGCCGCGGCGCACTCACTCGAAGCGCTCACCGTAGCGCTTATCGGAAAACCCCACCCCGACATCGCCATCTTCGGTCACCAGCACCGGACGACGGATGAGCGCCGGATACTGGGAGATCAGGCGCAACCACTCGGTATCGTTGTTGACCGCCTTCTGCTCGTCGGTCAGGTTGCGCCAGGTCATGGAGGCGCGGTTGACGAGTTTCTCCCAGCCGCCCAGCTTGCCGGCCCACGACTTGAGGGTTTCGCCCTCGACGGGATGGTCGCGGTAGTCGATGAATTCGTGCTTGATGCCGCGCTCCTGCAGCCACTGGCGGGCCTTGACGCAGGTGCTGCACTTGGTCAGTCCGAAGAGGGTCGTCATGGATCAATTCTCCTTGCGGGTCTGCAGACGGTTGGCAATGATGACACACACACCCACCGCCAGAATGAACAGCGTGGCCAGAGCATTGACCTCGGGCTTGAGGCCCAGGCGCACGCGCGAGAAAACCTCCATGGGCAGGGTCGAGTAACCCGGCCCCGACAGGAAGGAGGCGACCACCACGTCATCCAGCGACAGAGTGAACGACAGCAGCCAGGCCGAGGCCAGCGCCGGCGCAATCAGCGGCAACGTGATCGAGAAAAACACCCGCAGCGGCGTGGCGCCCAGATCGAGCGCGGCCTCTTCGAGCGAACGGTCCATGTCGCGGATGCGCGACTGCACCACCACCGCCACGAAGGCCATGCACAACGTCACATGGCCGATCCAGATGGTAAACATGCCGTTCTGTTCAGGCCAGCCGAAATGCGTGCGCATCTCGACGAACATCAGCAGCAGCGAAATGCCCAGCACCACTTCCGGGATGACCAGCGGCGCGCTCAGCATGCCCAGATACAGGCCAAAGCCCTTGAAGCGGCCCATGCGGGCCAGCACATAGCCGGCCCAGGTGCCGATGATGGTGGCGGCCGTGGCGGTCAGCACGGCGATCTTGAATGACAACCAGGCCGCCCGCAGCAAAGTCTCGTCCTGGAACAGCGTGTGATACCAGCGCAGCGAGAAACCGCTCCAGGAGGTCAGCACCGGCGAGTCATTGAACGAAAACACCATCAGGCTGAGGATGGGCACGTAAAGAAAGCAGTACCCCAGCCCCAAGGCCAGATTACGCAAGGTCTTGTTGGGGCCTTTCATGTGCGCCCTCCGGCCGTGCGCTGCTGCCTGACCTGGTTGTACTGAAAGAAGGCCAGCGGCACCAGCAAGAGCAACACCATGACGCAGGTCACCGCCGACGCCATGGGCCAGTCGGTATTGTTGAAGAACTCATTCCACATGACGCGACCCATCATCAGGGTATCGGCGCCGCCCAGCATCTCCGGGATCACGTACTCGCCGACGGAGGGAATGAACACCAGCATGGCGCCGGCGATCACGCCCGGGCGCGACAGCGGCAGCGTGATGCGCCAGAACGCCTGCCAGGGGCGCGCGCCCAGGTCGGCCGCGGCTTCCAGCAGGCGCAGGTCCAGTTTGACCAGGTTGGCGTAGAGCGGCAGGATGAAGAACGGCAGATAGGCGTAGACCATGCCGATGTAGACCGCCAGGTCGGTGCGGTAGATTTCCAGCGGCGCGGCCGTGATGCCCAGCCCCATCAGAACTTTGTTGAGCAGGCCGTCGTTGCGCAGGATGCCCACCCAGGCATAGACGCGCAGCAGCAGCGACGTCCAGAAGGGCAGGATGACCGCCAGCAGCAGCAGGTTGCGATAGCGGGGCGTGCTGCGCGCAATGTAGTACGCCATCGGGTAGCCGATAAGCATGCAGCACAGC
The DNA here is from genome assembly GCF_900078335.1 of Bordetella trematum. Classification (GTDB taxonomy): domain Bacteria; phylum Pseudomonadota; class Gammaproteobacteria; order Burkholderiales; family Burkholderiaceae_B; genus Bordetella; species Bordetella trematum. The sequence goes on along the minus strand of NZ_FKBR01000005.1, from coordinate 66,005 downwards.
GTCGTGACGGCGGCCATCTTGGCCGAGTTCAGGTAGGTGGCGAAGTACAGGTTGTCCGTGAACAGCAGGACATAGCCCCGCAGATACAGGCTGAACTGCACCACCTCGTCCTGGATCTCGGCCAGTGAGGTGTACGGCGGAATGCCGAACTTCTGCTCGGCGAAGCTGATCTTGAAGACCAGCAAGAAAGGAATGAAGAGAAACAGCACCAGCCAGGCGAAGGGCACGGCAATGGCGAGCGTGCGCCCCGAGGGCAGGCGCCCCCGCAGGAAATTGCGCATCATGATGCCAGCACCGTGGCGCTGTCGGCGGCCCAGCGCACGAAGATCTCTTCGTCGATGCCCGGGGCATCCATGGCCGAGAGCTGCAGGCTGGGCACGCTGGCCTCGACCACCTTGCCGGAGTCCAGGCGGATCTGATAGAGCGCGTAGCTGCCCATCCAGGCCATGTGGCTCACCATGCCATGGGCCCAGTTGTAGTCGCCCTCGGGCTGCTCGCGCGAGACCACCAGGCGCTCGGGGCGAATGGAGACGTGCACCTCCATGCCCAGCGGTTCGCTCACGCCGTGGTTGACGAACAGCGGACGGGTCAGCTCCTCGCTTTCGATGGCGACGTGATCCGGCTCATCGACCACGATGGTGCCGGTAAAGAGATTGGTGCTGCCGATGAAGCCCGCCACAAACTGCGAATTGGGGAAGTTGTAGACCTCCTGGGGCGTGCCGCACTGGATGATCTGCCCGTCGGTCATGACGGCCAGCCGGTGCGCCATGGTCATGGCTTCTTCCTGGTCGTGGGTGACCATGATGCAGGTCACGCCGACCTGCTCCAGGATTTTGACCAGCTCGATCTGGGTTTTCTGGCGGATCTGCTTGTCGAGCGCGGACATGGGTTCGTCGAGCAGCAGCAGCTTGGGCCGCTTGACCAGGCTGCGCGCCAGCGCCACGCGCTGTTGCTGCCCGCCCGAGAGCTGATGCGGCTTGCGTCGCGCGTAGCCGGCCATCTGCACCAGATCCAGGGCCTCGAAGACGCGGTCGTGGATCTCGGCGCGGTCCACGCCTTCCTGCTTCAGGCCGAAGGCCACATTGGCCTCGACCGTCATGTGCGGAAACAGCGCATACGATTGGAACATCATGTTGACCGGCCGCCGGTAAGGCGGCACGGCCGTGATGTCCTCGCCATCGAGCAGGATCATGCCCGAGGTGGCATCCTCGAAGCCGGCCAGCATGCGCAGCAAGGTCGACTTGCCGCTGCCCGAGCTTCCCAACAGGGCAAAGATTTCGTTGCGCCGCACCGCCAGGTTGACGGAACGCACCGCGACGGTGTCATCGAAAATCTTCACCACATCAACGATCTTGACGAACTCGTCCGGATCGGCGCTATGCGGGGCCGAGTAACGGCTATCGCTCATGATGGATTATCTTCCGGACTTCAGTTCGGCCCACATGCGGGTCTGCAGGCGCTGCACGGGCAAGGGCTGGGCCTTGATGACGTAGAGCGACTTGGACACCTCGGGCGAGGGGTAGATCATCGGGTTGTCCGCGACATCCTTGACCACGTGCTTGCGCGCCTCTTTGTTGGCGTTCGGGTAGAACATGGTGTTGGTGATGGCCGCGTGGACTTCCGGCGTTTCGATGTAGTTGATGAAGGCATGCGCCTCATCGGGGTGCGGCGCATCCTTGGGGATCACCATCAGATCGAACCAGGCCGGCGCCCCGCCCTGCGGAATGAAATAATCGATTTCGTAGGGCTTCTTGGCCTGCTTGGCGCGGCTGCGCGAGATCATCACGTCGCCCGAGAAGCCGTAGACCATGCACAGGTCGCCCACGGCAAGCTCGTCGATGTAGCCCGACGAACTGAACTGGCGGATGTAGGGGCGGATCTGCTTGAGCACTTCGAGGGCCGCCTTGTAGTCCTCGGGCTTGTCGCTGTTGGGGTCCTTGCCGAGGTACTTGAGCACGGCCGGAAACACCTGGGCCGCCTCGTCCAGCATGGAGATGCCGCAATCCTTGAGCTTGGCGGCATTCTCGGGCTTGAAGAGCATGTCCCAGCTGGCCAGGTCGACGTCCGGGCCAAAGATCTCCTTGACCTTGGTGACGTTGTATCCCAGCCCGTTGGTGCCATAGCCCCAGGGCACGGCGTACTCATTGCCCGGATCGACCTGGGCCACCAGCGCCATGATGTCCGGATCCAGGTTCTTGAGATTGGGGATCTTGGACTTGTCCAGCTTCTGGAACAGCCCGCCCTCGATCTGCCGCGACGCGTAATGGGTCGACGGCACGACGATGTCGTAGCCCGACTTGCCTGTCAGCAGCTTGGCCTGCAGGGTGTCATTGTTGTCGTAGACGTCATAACGGGCCTTGATGCCGGTTTCGCGTTCGAAACCCGGCAACGTGTCCGGAGCGGTGTATTCCGCCCAGTTGTAGACGTTGACGACCTTGTTGCTTTGCGCCATTGCCGTGGAGGTTGCCGCTGCGGCCAGCGCCAGCCCTGCCACCACCCGCATTCCCGCCGAGGATTTCATCGCGAGCCCCTTGCAGATTCCAGAGTTTCCAAAAGGCAAAATGATAAAGCCTTTTAAAGGGGGGGTGGGCCGACCCGGACCATCGATCGGCGAACTTGCACGACGTTGCCCGAGGGGGCTGGCGCAATTGTTGTATTTAGGCCCCGGCGGCCTGATACGCCTGATGAATACGATGCCAGGCCGCCTCGCCCTGCGGGCCTGCAACCTTGCGCAGAGAACGCCGCAGACGCTGCAGATTGGCCTGGCGCTGACGCGCCGACACGCCGCGCGCATGGCCGCGATCGAAATCGATCAACCAGGCCCGCCCTTGCGGATCCAGCAGAATATTGAAGGCATTGAGGTCGGCATGCCAGACCCCGGCGCGATGCATCGACGCGATGGCCTGCCCGGCGGCCTCGCAGGCGGCCGGCGTGAGATCCTGGGCCAGCGCGCGCGCGCCCTCGATGCGTTCGATGAGGATGGCGGCTTCGTAGGTCAGGCCATGACGCCAGCAGGCTGCCGCCAGCGGCTGCGGCACCGGCAGCCCCTGCACATGCAGGCGCGCCAGCAGACGGAACTCGCGAAAGGCACGCGTGCCGGCCTCGCCCGTCCAGACATACCGCTGCCGCGACAGGCGCGCCACCAGGCCGCCACGCCGGTAGCCCCGCAGCACGGCCTGCCAGCCCGGGCCTTGCACGAACCAGGCTGCCTGACGGCCACCGGCCTGCACGGCGCGGGCCTGGTCGCCATAATGCTGCGGCCGCAGCCATTGCGGGCCGGGCGGCGCCAGACGCGCGCGATCGAACAGCATCGCCCCGCCCTCGAAGCCCAGGCGCGCATAGCCCTGCCCGGCCTCGCTATCGGCCGTCACGCCGCTCTCTTGCATCGTTCTGTCCAGCATCTACGACCACCCGCCCTCGCACTGTCGACTCATAAGCTCTGCCGGCACCCGCCTGGCAGAAGCGCATTTTGACGCCTAAAGCGACCCTCGGCAAAAGCGGCGTCGTCACCCCTGCCCGGCCTCGTCGGCCAGCCAGCGACAGATATCGCGGACCAGGCCGCCCGTTTCTGCGCGGCAATACAGATTGAAGTGCCCGCCGGTTTCCTGAAAACCCAGCGGCGCCACCAGACGCCCATCGCGCAGATGGCCTTGCACCAGCATCTGCGGCGCGATACCCACACCCAGGCCGGCGGCAGCGGCCTCCAGCATATGGCCCAACTGATCGAACTGCCGCTGCCCGGCCTCCGGCGCCAACACCCAGCCCTGCGCGCGCGCCCATTGCTCCCAGGCCTGCGGCCGCGACGACGTATGCAGGAGGACCGAGGCCGACAGGTCCGCCGGCTGCGCGATGCCGGCGGCCAGCGCCGCGCTGCAAACCGGCCCGGTCTGCTCGGCCAGCAAGGGCAGGCGCAGCAAACCCGGCGCCTGATGCACGTCGGCCACGATCAACACATCCAAAACCCCGCGCTCCAGCAGGGCGATGTCGGTGGCGGTCTGCAGGCGGACCTGGCTGTGGGGATGCGCCTGCTCGAAATGCTCCAGCCGGGGGATCAGCCAATGAGCCAGCAGGCTGGCTGGCGCGCCCAGCACGACCTGATCCAGGTCTGCGCGATCGCGCAGCTCGACGCATTGCCGCTCCAGCAGGTCGAAAGCCGGTTGGCAGGCGCGTTGCAGCCGCTGGCCGGCTGGCGTCAGGTGCACGCCCTCGGAATGGCGCTCGAACAGCTTGCAGCCAAGCCAGCTTTCCAGCTGGCGAATCTGCTGGCTCACGGCGCTGTGCGACACCTGCAGATCGGTGGCGGCCACGGACAGGTTCAGGTGCTGCGCGGCGCTGTCAAAGACGCGCAAGGCGTTCAGGGGGGGCAGGATTCTCATAAATAGATATTAGATAATCTAATAGCTATGAACAAGAAATCTATGATTTATCTGTCGTTTCCTCATCGCTACCATAACTGGCATGTCCCTCACCGATACAGACCATGCCTAGCTTCCATCACCCCGACGCCCCCGATGCGCAAGGACAGTTCGGCCCTTACGGCGGCCGCTACCTGCCCGAGACGCTGATCCCCACGCTGGACCATCTGGAACGCACCTATCGCGAGATCCGCGAGGATGACGGTTTCTGGAGCGAGTACCGCGCCCTGCTGGCCGACTACGTGGGTCGTCCCAGCCCCCTGTTCCATGCCCGCGCGCTCAGCGATGCCCTGGGCGGCGCGCGGCTGTTCCTCAAGCGCGAGGACCTCAACCACACGGGCGCCCACAAAATCAACAACTGCCTGGGCCAGGTGCTGCTGGCCCGGCGCATGGGCAAGCGCCGCATCATCGCCGAAACCGGCGCGGGCCAGCACGGCGTGGCCACCGCCACGGTATGCGCGCTCTACGGCCTGCCCTGCGTGATCTTCATGGGCGCCGTCGATGTGGCGCGCCAGGCCGACAACGTGGCGCGCATGAAGATGCTGGGCGCCGAAGTGCGCACGGTGAACCAGGGCAGCGCCACCCTGAAGGAAGCCATGAATGCCGCCATCCGCGACTGGATCGCCCACCCCGACGAAACCTACTACCTGCTGGGCACGGGCGCCGGACCCCACCCCTATCCCTGGATCGTGCGCGAGTTCCAGAAGGTCATCGGCCAGGAAACCCGCAAGCAATTGCTCGACCAGACCGGACAACTGCCCGACGCCATGATCGCCTGTGTGGGCGGCGGCTCAAACGCCATGGGTTTCTTCCATCCTTTTCTCGACGAACCGGGGGTGCGCCTGTACGGCATCGAGGCTGGCGGCCATGGCCTGCACACGGCGCAACACGCGGCCAGCCTGGGCCAGGGGCGCATGGGCGTGCTGCATGGCTGCTGCAGCTACTACCTGCAGGACGAAGACGGCCAGATCGCCAATGCCCACTCGATCTCGGCCGGGCTGGATTACCCGGGCGTGGGACCGGAGCATGCACTGCTGCGTGATACCGCACGCGTGACCTATGCCTCGGTCACCGATGCGCAGGCCGTGGACGCCTTCCGCTGGCTGACCCGCCTGCAGGGCATCATCCCGGCGCTGGAAAGCGCCCATGCCCTGGCCTATGCGCGCGAGCTCGCCCCCACCATGGGCACAGACCAGATCCTGGTCGTCTGCCTGAGCGGCCGGGGCGACAAGGATCTGAAAACCGTTCAGCAATTCGAGGAGACATCGCCATGAAGCGCCTGGCCCACCGACTGCATACCCTGCGCGAGGCCGACCGGGCCGGTCTGGCAGCGTATTTCACGGCCGGCGACCCCGGCTACGAAGACAGCCTGCGATTACTGCGCGGCCTGCCGCAGGCAGGCGCCGACGTGATCGAGCTCGGCATGCCCTTCAGCGACCCCATTGCCGACGGCCCCGTGCTGCAACTGGCCAATGAGCGGGCCCGTCGCGCCGGCCAGACCCTGGCCCGCACCCTGGAACTGGTGGCCGACTTCCGTCAGCAGGACAACGCCACGCCGGTGGTGCTGATGGGCTATCTCAACCCCCTGTTGCGCTATGGGGTGGCGCGCTATCTGGCCGATGCCGCCCGGGCCGGCGTGGACGGGTTCATCCTGGTCGACCTGGCGCCGGAACACGCCAGCGAAATCGGGCAACAGGCGCAGCAGCTCGGCCTGGATCTCATCCGCATGACGGCCTCGACCACGCCAGACGCGCGCCTGGACCGCATCCTCGCGCAGGCCAGCGGCCTCATCTATCACGTCATGCTGGCAGGCACCACGGGCTCGGCCCTGCCCGAAAACACCGACATCGCCGCTGCGCTGCAGGCCATACGAAACCGCAGCGCCGTGCCCATCGCGGCAGGCTTCGGCGTACGCACGCCCGAGCAGGCCGCCCTGGTAGGCCGCCATGCCGATCTGGTGGCGGTCGGGACGCGCCTGGTGGAAGTCCTGCAGTCCGAGGGGGTGGCCGGCGCACTGGCCGAAACGGCCCGGCTGGCCGCGGCGCTGCGCGCCGGGCGCGGATAAGCCTTCAGCGGTTGCGCATCCAGTCGGCCACGCCGAAAAAGGAATGCAGCAGGCGCTCGACCAGCGCCGGATCGATCTGCTGATCCTGCATGGCCCGGCCCATGCAGGCCACCCATTGGTCACGCTCGGTCTCGCCAATCGAAAAAGGCAGATGGCGGGCCCTCAGCCGCGGGTGGCCGAAGCGCTGGATGTAATGGTCCGGCCCGCCGAAATAGCCGCAGAGAAACCAGAACAGCTTGTCGCGCGCGGCGTCCAGACTGGCGCCGTGGGTGGCGCGCAAGGCGGTGAAATCCGCCTCCAGATCCATCAGGTCGTAGAAGCGATCGACCAGCGCCCGCACGCCGGGCTCGCCGCCCAGCAGCTCGAAAATGGTCTTGGTGGTATCCAGCGGCTCAAAGACCGCTTCGACTCGGGTGGTCGTCATCATGCATCTCGCAAAGTTACCAGGGGCGGCGCACGCAATACCCCGCGCAAGGCCAGCATACCGGCCAGCCCCGCCGCGCCCATGCCCCCCGCCAGGCCTGCCAGCCAGGGCCACAGGCTGGGCGTAAGGGCGAATTCGAATACCTGGGTCGACAGCAGCCAGGCCACGGCCCAGGCGCCGGCAGCCGCCAGCAGGCCGGCCAGCGCACCGATGGCCATCAGCTCCAGGCGCTGAGCGCGCGCCAGCTGCGCGCGCGTAGCGCCCAGCGCGCGCAGAATCGCCGCTTCGCGCAGGCGCTCATCGCGCGTGGACGACAGCGCCGTGGCCAGCACCAGCACTCCGGCGCCGACCGTGAACAGGAACAGCAACTGCACCGCCGCCACGACTTCTTCGAGCACCGTCTGCAACTGCGCCAGAATCGCCCCGACATCGAAGACCGTCAGGTTGGGAAACTCGCGCACCAGATCGCGCAGCACCCCTGCGCGCTCAGGCGGCAGATGAAAGGCCGTGATCCAGCTTTGCGGCTTGTCGGCCAGCGCGGCCGGCGACAGGATGGCGAAGAAGTTCACGCGCATGGTATCCCAATCGACCCGGCGCGTGCCCGCGACGGTCACGGGCACGGCCTCGCCCGCCACGTCGAAAGTCAACACATCACCCGCTTTCAGGCCCAGCGTGGTGGCCAGCCCGGACTCCAGCGACACCTCATGGGCAGCCGGATCGAGCCAACGGCCGGACAGCAGGCGGTTGCCGGCCGGGGCCTGCTCGACATAAGAAAGGTTGAACTCGCGATCCAGCAGACGCTTGGCGCGATCCTGGCTGTAGTCGTCCGGGTTGGCCGGCTTGCCGTTGATCTCGACCAGCCGTCCACGCACCATGGGCCACAACGGCGACTCGCCGGCCGACGCCGCCTGCAAGCCCGCCGCCTGCAGACGCGCCAGCACCGGCTCGCGCTGCTCGGGCTGGATGTTGATCAGGAAACGATTGGGCGCATCGGCCGGCACCGCATGGCGCCAGCCCTCGACGAGATCGCTGCGCGTCAGCGCCAGCAACAGCAAGGCCATCAAACCCACGGCCAGGGCGCAGACCTGGGTGATGGTGGCCGCGCGCCGACGCACCACGCCAGCCAGGGCAAAGCGCAAGGCCGGCGCGCCCGCCAGGCTGCGGCGCACCCGCGCCAGCGCCTGCACGCACAGCGCCGCCACGGCAGCGAACACACCCAGCGCCAGCGCAAAGCCGCCGGCGGCGGCCAGGGCCAGACGCGTATCGCCCGCCACCCACCAGATCAGCAAGGCCAGGCCCACCGCCCCCAGCGCATAAGCGCCCAGGCTGCGCCCCGGCAGGCCGCCCTCTTCGCGCCGCAGCACCCGTGCCGGGGGCACCTGGCGCAGCCGGGCCAGCGACGGCAGGGCAAAGCCCAGCAGCATGCACAGACCGGTCAGCAAACCCTGGGCTGCCGGCTGCCACGACACGGCGGGCAGTTGCGTGTCGATCAGGCCGGCCAGGGCCGACACCAGCGCCTGATGCACGCCAAGGCCCACCAGACAACCCACCAGACTGGCTGCCAGACCCAGCAACAGAAACTCGACCCACAGCATGCGTGTGACAAGCGTCTGGCTGGCCCCCAGGCAGCGCATGACCGCCACGCCGTCGCGATGACGCGCCATGAAACGGCCTGCGGCCAGCGCCACGGCCACAGCCGAGATCAGCACCGCCAGCAAGGCCACCAGCCCAAGGAAGCGCTGTGCGCGATCCAGCATGCGGCGCATCTCCGGTCGGCCCGACTCCAGCGTGGCCAACTGCTGCCCGCGCTGCAGGTGCTGGCCCAGCCAGCCCTCGAAGCCGGCGACGGCGGCCGGGTCGCCTGCCGCCAGCATGGCGTAACCGATCCGGCTGCCTTCGGTTACCAGCCCCGTGGCCGGCAGGTCCGCCCGGTTGATCATGAGGCGCGGCGCCACATTGACAAACTGCATGCCCCGGTCAGGCTCATAGGTGAGCACCCGCTCCACCTTCAGGGTCGCATCGCCCAGTTGGAGGGTGTCGCCTGCCGACAGGCCAAGCAGGGTCAGCAACTGCGGATCGGCCCAGACCGTGCCGGGCGCCGGCACATCGCGGGTCAGCGCATCGGGCTCGAAAGGGGCCGGCGCCACCCGCAGGCTGCCGCGCAAGGGATACCCGGCGCTGACGGCCTTGACCGAAACCAGTTGCGCGGCATCGCCCGCCATCGCCATGGAAGGAAACTGCAGGGTCTGGGTGACTTGCAGTCCGTGCTGCGCGGCCTGGGCCAGCTGCTCCTGGGGGATCGGCGCATCGGCCTGCAGCACCACGTCGGCGCCCAGCATCTGCGCGGCATCGCGCTCCAGCGCCCGCCACACCCGGTCGGCAAGAAAGCCCACGCTCGTCACCGCCGCCACGGCGACCACCAGCGACAGGGCCAGAAGACGCAGCTCTCCGGCGCGCGCATCGCGCCGCGCCATGCTCCAGCCCAGCCGCCAGGCAGCGCGCCAGCCGCTGCGCCCATCAGGGAAATCCATCATGGTTGAATCCGAATCCCGCGCGTGTTTAGCCATTGAATCCCGCTATTATTCCTGCAGGGCAGCCCACAAGGCCGCCGCTGAAAACAAAAAAACCCCAACCTTCGGAGAAGACATTATGCGTAAGTCCTGGCTTGTCGCCGGCCTGGTGGCCGCCTGCGCGTTTGCAACGTCCGCCAGCGCCCAAGCCCCCCTCAAGATGGCTTATGCCCTGTCGACCTCTTCGCACTATGGCGCCGGGGCAGACGCCTTCGCCAAGTCCATTGAAGAATCCAGCCAGGGCAAGTACAAGATCCAGCAGTTCGCCAACAGCGCCCTGGGCGGCGAACGCGAAGTCATCGAAGGCCTGCAGATCGGCACCATCGATCTGGCCATCGTCTCCACCGGCGCCACGCTGAACTTCGTTCCCGAGACCGGGGTGTTCGACATTCCTTTCCTGCTGCGCGACCTGCCCCATGCGCGCGCCGTGCTCGACAGCAAGATAGGCCAGGATATGCTCGCCAAGTTCCCCGAGCGCGGCATCGTCGCCCTGGCCTGGGGCGAACAGGGCTTTCGCCACCTGACCAACAATGTGCGCCCGGTCAGTACGCCTGCCGACGCCAAGGGCCTGAAAATCCGCACCACCGAGAATCCGATCCATATTACGGCCTTCCGCCAGATCGGCATCCTGCCCACCCCGATGGCCTGGCCGGAAGTGGCCACCGCCCTGCAGCAAGGCACCATCGACGGCCAGGAGAATCCGCTCTCGGTGATCACCTCGGCCAAGCTGTCGCAACTGCAAAAGCACCTGGCCTTGAGCGGCCACGTCTACGGCCCGGCCCTGATCCTGATGTCCGCCAACGCCTATAACGACCTGAGCGCCGACGACAAGGCCAAATTCGACCAGGCCGGCAAGGCGTCGGCCCAGGCCATGCGCGATTACGTCGACAACATCGAGAAAACCGGCGTAGAGCAGCTCAAGAAAGAAGGCATGCAGGTCACCGAGGTCGATCGCAAGGCCTTCGCCGAGGCCGTCCAGCCGGCCTACCCCGAGTATTACAAGAAATTCGACAAGAAGCTGATCGACGCGATCCGCGACACCCAGTAAGCGCCATCAGCCGCAGCCGCCCTTTCAGGCGGCTGCGCTGTTTCGTCTCTCTCTTACGGGTGATTCGCCATGTCTTTGCTCTGTCTTGCCGAACGCCGGCTGTTCACGCTCGTGTCGCTGCTGGCCCAATGCCTGCTGGTCGCGGCGGCGGCCTGCGCCTTCTATCAGGTGATCGCTCGTTTCGTGCTGCGCTCACCCGCCGACTGGAGCGAGGTCGCCACGCGCGCCCTGCTCATCTGGGCCGTGCTCCTGGGCGTGGCGCTGGCCTTTCGTCATGGCGCCATGATCAGCGTCGAACTGCTGCGCAACGCCCTGGCCGGACGGGCGCAGCGCCTGCTGGAGCACCTCATCGCTCTGATCTGCACCGTCTTCATGGTGATGCTGGCCTGGATAGGCGGCCAGATGACCTGGCGCGTGCGCTTCCAGAACGTGCCCAGCCTGGACATCTCCATTTCCTGGATCTACCTGGCCATCCCGGTCGGGGCCACGCTGGCAGCGCTGGCCATCATCGCCCGCTGGGCCCAAGGGCCCGCGCAGGCCGCCCCGCAGCGCAACGACGCCCAGGGCTGAGCCGGCGTACTTGAACGAACCGCCCCCGCCCCGCGCGGCGGCCTTCCGCAGCGGACGCTGCATCGTTTCAGGCAGTAGACCATGTCGCAGTTGATGATTCTTTCCATGCTGATCTTCTTCGGCCTGTCGGTGCCGGTGGCCATTGCCATCGGCCTGGCCGCGCTGACCGGCATCTCCGTGGGCGGGCTGCCCTGGCTGGTGTTCGCGCAGCAGATCTATGCCGCGCTCGACAAATACCCCCTGGTGGCCATCCCCTTCTTCATCCTGGCCGGCAACCTCATGGAAGCCGGCGGGATATCGGAACGCATGGTGGAGTTCGCCAAGAGTCTGGTGGGTGGCATGCAGGGCGGGCTGGCCTGCACCTGCGTGCTGACCTGCATGATCTTCGCCGCCGTGGCCGGCTCCAGCGTGGCCACCACCTTCGCGGTCGGCGCCATCCTGATCCCGGCGATGGTGCGCCACGGCTATCCGGCGCCCTTCGCCGCCTCGCTGCAGGCCAGCGCGGCCGAACTGGGGGTGATCATCCCCCCATCCATTCCGATGATTCTCTATGCCGTCTCGACCGACACCTCGACCGGCGAACTGTTCATCGCCGGCGTGGTGCCCGGCATCCTGATCGGCCTGGCGCTGATGGTCTACGTGTGGCTCTACGCCCGGCGCAACGGGCTGGGCAAACGCGATGGCGAAGGCCGCCTGCCGCTGTGGCAGGCCTTCAAGCGCGCCTGGCTGGCACTGCTGATGCCGGTCATCATCCTGGGCGGCATCTACGGGGGCATCTTCACACCCACCGAAGCCTCGGTGGTGGCGGTGGTGTACGCCGTGCTGATCGGCACCCTGGTCTACCGGCGCCTGAAGCTGCCGGACATTTCGCTCACCCTGCACCGCTCGGTGATCTCCACGGCCGTGATCATGTTCCTGATCGCCAACGCCGGCGTGTTCAGCTTTCTGCTCAATCGCGCCGGCATTCCGGACGCGCTGGGTCAATGGCTGTCGCAGCTGTTCGACAGCCAGACAGGCTTTTTGCTCGGGATCAACGCCGCGCTGTTCGTCATCGGCATGTTCATCGAAACCTCGGCCTCCATCGTCGTGCTGGCGCCACTGCTGCTGCCGGTCGCCATGCAGTTCGGCGTCGAGCCGGTGCATTTCGGCATCATCATGGTGGTGAATCTGGCGCTGGGCATGGTCACGCCGCCCTTCGGCGTGAATCTGTTTGCCGCCTGCGCGGTCGCCAAGCTGCCGGTAGAACGCCTGATCCGGCCGCTGCTGCCCTTCGTGGGCGTCGTGCTGGTATGCCTGCTGGTGATCACCTACTGGCCCGGTTTGTCGCTGGGCCTGCGCGATCTGGTCTACGCCAGATAGGCCGACGCTGGCCTAGCGCAGAAACGCCAGCAAAGCGGGCACGGTGCGCATCACGTGCTCGCGCATGGCCTGTTCGCAGGCCTGCGGATCGCCGGTGCGCAGCACTTCGATCAAGGCGTCGTGCGAGGCGCGCGCACGCAGGCCATGCTCGGGCTGGGCGGACCACAACCGCATGTACGGTTCGACCACCGTATGCAGCTCGGCGATCTGACCCAGCAACCGGGGCTGGTTGCAGAAGCTGCAGAGGTACTCATGGAATTCACGGTGGGCCGTGGTCCAGTCGATATCGTCCTCGGCCAGCAGATCCAGCATCCCACGCAGACGGCGCATGGCCTGCGGCCCCATGTTGGCCACCGCATTGCGTATCGCCAGCCCTTCGAGCACGGCGCGCATCTCGAAGACCTCTCGCATGTCCTCGCGGTTCAGGCCCCGCACCACGGCGCTGCGGTTGGCCCGGATTTCCACCAGGCCCTCGGCGGCCAGCCGGCGCAGCGCGCTGCGCACCGGCATGCGGCTGGTGTCGATCTGGCTGGCGATGGTCTCCGGCACCAGGCGCATGCCCGGCTCGAACTGACCCAGGCGGATCTGCTGCTGGATGAATTGATAGGCCTCTTCTTCGGCCGTCAGGGCGGATTTGTGCAAGGCGAGGTCGGGGCGGAAAAGTCAGGGGGATGAATGATATCGCCACCGGCTACCGGGAATCCGGATATGCAGGGCAAAACTAGGCTAACATAAAACTGGATCCAATTATCCAAGAATACAATTCGCCACCCTGCGCGATCCCTGTCGCGCCGAACTCCTTTTGCAAACGCCCTGCCATGTCACAGCCTTTTGATTGGACTTTCCCCTACGCCTCGAAAAAAATGCCCGTGCTTGCTTCCAACACGGTCGCCACCAGCCAGCCGCTGGCGGCACAGGCAGGATTGCGCATGATGCTGGCCGGCGGCAACGCGGTCGACAGCGCGATTGCCACGGCCATCGCCCTGACCGTGGTCGAGCCGGTCATGAACGGCATCGGCGGCGACATGTTCACGTTGGTGTGGCATGAGGGCAAGCTGTATGGCCTGAACTCCAGCGGCCGCTCTCCGGCTGCCTGGACGCCCGAGTATTTCGCCGGCCGCGACACCATGCCTCCCACGGGCTGGGGTACGGTCACCGTCCCCGGCCAGGTGGCCGGCTGGAAGGCGCTGCATGAGCGCTTCGGCAAACTGCCCTTTGCCCAGCTCTTCGAGCCGGCCATCGAATACGCCGAGCGCGGCTTCCCGATCTCGCCCACCATCGCACGCCAATGGGCCACCCAGGCGCCCAGACTGGCCAAAGAACCCGGTTTCGCGCAGGCCTTCCTGCCCGACGGCAAGGCCCCCGAGGCCGGTCAATGGTGGCGCTTTCCTGAGCAGGCACGCACGCTGCGCGACATTGCCGACAGCGGCGGCGAGAGTTTCTACCGCGGCGCCCTGGCAGAGAAGATCGCGGCCTACGCGCGTGAAACCGGCGGCGCCATCACCGTCGACGACCTGGCCGCCCACAAGCCCGAATGGGTCGAGCCGATCTCGCAAGGATTCCGCGGCTACCGCCTGCACGAGATCCCCCCCAACGGCCAGGGTATTTCGGCCCTGATGGCGCTGGGCATGCTGGAGCAGTTCGACCTCGAATCGATGGGCCGCGACAGCGCCGACTACTACCACGTCAGCATCGAAGCCATGAAACTGGCCTTCGCCGACCTGCATCACCATATTGCCGACCCGGCTCACATGCGCGTGAACGCCGCCGCCTTGCTGGATCCGGCGTACCTGGCCGAGCGCGCCCGCCTGATCTCGATGGACCGCGCCGCCACGCCGCTGGCCGGCGCGCCGTCCACGGGCGGCACGGTCTACCTGACCGCCGCCGATGCGCAAGGCACCATGGTGTCCTTCATCCAGTCCAACTACCACGGTTTCGGGTCGGGCGTGGTGGTGCCGGGCACCGGCATCAGCCTGCACAACCGCGGCCTGAACTTCGTGCTCACCCCGGGCCACGCCAACCAGGTCGGCCCGCGCAAGCAGCCCATGCACACCATCATTCCGGCCTTCCTGAGCAAGGACGGCCAGCCGGTGATGTCTTTCGGCGTGATGGGCGGCTCGATGCAGGCCCAGGGCCATCTGCAGATGACCACGCGACTGGCCGCCTTCGGCCAGAACCCGCAGGCCATGAGCGATGCCCCGCGCTTTCGGGTCGAGAACGGCCCGGTGGTCAACGTCGAGGCGCACCTGCCGGCCGATGTGGTCCAGACGCTGCGCGATCGCGGCCACAACGTCGCCGTGGCCCCGGCCGACAGCCTGGAATTCGGCTCGGCCCAGTTGATCCAGCGCCTGCCCGGCGGCGGCTATATCGCCGCCTCGGACTCGCGCCGCGACGGCCAGGCCGTGGGCTTCTGAGGCACGCCCCCCTGACACGAACATAACAACCGTTTATTAACACTCAAAGGCCGTCTCCCGACGGCCTTTTTTTTCGTCCCTGCCGCTGCGCCTTTGCATCCCTTCGAGGGCCAAAAAAAACGGGCCGCGGCCCGTTTTCCTCCTCGCGACCCGTCAATCCTTGGGGCGCTTGTCCACCACGCGACGGGCCTTGCCGGTCAAGGTGCGCTCGATGCCGCCAGCGTCGTGCAGGCCGATGCGCGCGCTCACGCCGATGTATGACTTGACGGCGTGCTGCAACTGCTTGCAAAGCTGGCCGCGTTCGGTTTCGCCCAGATGACCGAATTCGGGCCGCAGCTCGGCCAGGATCTCCAGCTCATCGAGGTTGCCCTGGCGCGAGAGCACCAGTTGATAGTGCGGCGCCAGCTGGTCGATCTTGAGCACCAGCTCCTCGACCTGGGTCGGAAACAGATTCACGCCGCGCACGATCAGCATGTCGTCGCTGCGGCCGGTGATCTTGCCGATGCGGCGCATGCTGCGGGCCGTGGGCGCCAGCAGGCGGGTCAGGTCGCGGGTGCGATAGCGGATGATGGGCATGGCCTCCTTGGTCAGCGAGGTGAACACCAGTTCGCCCGACTCGCCGTCGGCCACCGGCTGGCCCGTTTCCGGATGGATGATCTCGGCATAGAAGTGGTCTTCCCAGATGACCGGACCATCCTTGGTCTCGACGCACTCGCTGGCCACGCCCGGGCCCATCACTTCCGACAGGCCGTAGATATCCACCGCGTCGATGCCGGCCTCGCGCTCGATGTCGTGGCGCATCTGCCCGGTCCAGGGCTCGGCGCCGAAAATGCCGATGCGCAGCGAACTCTCGCGCGGGTCCATGCCCTGGCGGCGCTGCTCTTCGATGATGTTGCAGAAATAGGAGGGCGTGACCATGATGATGTCAGGACGGAAATCCTGGATCAGCTGAACCTGCTTCTCGGTCTGGCCGCCCGACATCGGGATCACCGTGCAACCCAGGCGCTCGGCGCCATAGTGCGCGCCCAGGCCGCCCGTAAACAGGCCATAGCCATAGGCCACGTGCACGATATCGCCCCGCTTGCCGCCGGCCGCCCGGATCGAGCGCGCCACCAGGTTGGCCCAGTTGTCCAGGTCGCCGGCGGTGTAGCCCACCACGGTCGGCTTGCCGGTGGTGCCGCTGGAGGCGTGGATGCGCGAAATCTGCTCGCGCGGCACGGCGAACATGCCAAAGGGGTAGTTCTCGCGCAGATCCTTCTTGGTGGTGAAGGGGAACTTGGCGATATCGGCAAGCTGCCTGAGGTCATCGGGATGCACGCCGGCCGCGTCAAAGGCGCGCTTGTAATGCGGCACATTGTCGTAGGCATGGCGAACCGTCCACTTGAGCCGTTCGAGTTGCAGCGCCTGCAACTCGTCACGGCTGGCATGTTCGATAGGGTCCAGCCCCGGCTTGCTCATCGTGTTGGGCATGGTGTCTCACTCCTGAAATTCAGCGCGGCCCCCTCCGGGGCCGCATTCGCAACAAGGAAATCCTCGGGGCTCAGGTCTCGGCTTGACCGATGATCTGCCCTTTTATTCGATACGAGCGGCCGCGGAAAATGGCGACGTTGCGCCCCTCCTGATTGGTGACGGTGACGTCATAGACGCCGGTACGCCCGGCCAGCGAGCGCTCCTGCCCGACCGCGGTCAGGACATCGCCCTCAAAGCCCGGCGCCAGATAGTCGATCACGCAGCCGGAGGCCACGGTGCTGACATTGCGCGAATTGCAGGCAAAGGCGAAGCAACTGTCGGCCAGGGCAAAGATGAAACCGCCGTGGCAGGTCTTGTGGCCGTTGAGCATGTCGGGGCGCACCGTCATGGTGAGCCTGGCATAGCCTGGGCCGCTTTCAACGACCTTCATGCCCAGCCCCTGGGAGGCTGCATCCTCGGCGAACATCGCTTCGCTGACCGCATCGGCCAGCGCTTGCGGATCGGTGGGAATCTGCATCATTGCCCCTTGAACGCCGGCTGACGCTTGTCGAGGAAGGCGGCCACGCCTTCGGCGTAGTCGGCGCTGCGGCCCAGTTCGCGCATCATGTCGCGCTCCAGGTCGAGCTGGGTGGCCAGATCATTGGACAGGCTCGCCTGCAGTGCGCGCTTGGTGAAGGCCAGCCCCTTGGTGGGCGCCTGGGCCAGCTGGCCGACCAGCGTCTCAAGGGTCGCCTCGAACTCCTCGTCGGCCACGCACTGCCAGATCAGCCCCCATTGCTCGGCCTGGCGGGCCGGCAATTTATCGCCCAGCAAAGCCAGGCCGGCCGCACGCGCACGGCCCACCAGCCGCGGCAGCACGAAGGTGCCGCCGGTATCCGGAATCAGGCCCAGACGGCAGAACGACTGGATGAAGCTGGCGGACTCCTTGGCGATGACGATATCGCCGGCAAAGGCGAGATTCGCACCCGCCCCCGCAGCCACGCCATTGACGCCCACCACCACGGGCATTGGCAAGGCGGCCAGACGGCGCACCAGCGGCGCGTAGTAGCGCTCGACCGTCTCGCCCAGGTCGGGCGGGCTGCCATCCTCCGCCGGACGCCGCTCGGAGAGATCCTGGCCGGCGCAAAAGCCCCGGCCCGCGCCGGTCAGCAGCAAGACGCGCGCGCCTTCGGTTTCGACGCGCGTCAGCGCCTCGGCCACTTCGCCGTGCATCCGCGCGGTGAAGCTGTTGAGCTTGTCCGGGCGGTTGAGGGTCAGGCGGGCAACGCCGCCTTCCAGGGAAAATGCGATGTCATGGAATGTCATGGCGCGCTCCTTCAGACGTGGCGGCGGGCTTGCACCACGCGGAAACGGTTGGCCACGAAAGCGCTGTCCGACAGCGCCGCGTTGGCAGCCGGGTTGGCGCCGGTGCCATGGAAGTCGCTGAAGGCCGCGGTCTGGTTGACGAACACCGCGCCGGTCAGGTTGAGCGACCACGACACGCCGGCCACTTCGGCGGCTTCCTGGACCTGCTCGGCCACCTGCTCATCGGTGGTGTAGACCGACAGGCTGAGCGCGCCATGCTCGCGCACCGTCTCGCGTGCCAGTTCGATGCTGTGCGCGGTGGAATCGGTGGCGATGACGAAGGAAATCGGCCCGAACCATTCCTGGAAGATGCGCACGTCCCGGGCTTCGGCGCGCAGCACCAGCGGGGTGCGCACCCGCGCCTGCGGAAACTGCGGATGCTCCAGCGCGCGCGATTCGGCCAGCACCGGCAGCCCCAGGGCGCGGGCCTGCTCGATGCGCTGCGCGGTGGCCTCGTTCTGGATCGCCCCGATCAGTTCGACGGCCTTGGCCGGGTCGCCCGAGAGTTTCTCGACGCTGGCGCCGATGGCTGCGGCCACGTCATCGAACGACAGATGGCCTTCGGCGCTGCGGATGCCATCGCGCGGCACGTAGATGTTCTGCGGCGCGGTGCACATCTGGCCCGAATACAGGCCCAGCGAAAAGGCGAGATTGCGCACCACGGCCTTGAGGTCCTCGACCGAATCGATGATGACCTGGTTCACACCGGCCTTCTCGGTATAGACCTGGGCCTGGCGGGCATTGTCTTCCAGCCACTGGCCGTTGGCCGAGCTGCCGGTGAAGTCGATCAGCTTGACGGCCGGATCCAGCGCCAGGCGCTGCGCGGTATCGTCGCCCGCCGCATGGGCGGCCAGCTGCACGACATCGGGATTCAGGCCCGCCTCGCGCAGCACATCGCGCGCGATCTGCACCGTCAGGGCCAGCGGCAGGATGGCGGCCGGATGCGGCTTGACGATCACCGGGTTGCCCGTGGCCAGGCTGGCGAACAGGCCCGGATAGCCGTTCCAGGTCGGGAAGGTGGAGCAGCCGATCACCAGCGCCACACCGCGCGGCACGATCGTGAAACGCTTTTCCATGCGGATGGGATCATGCTTGCCCTGCGGTTTTTCCCACAAGGCCACGTCCGGGATGCGCGACATTTCCTGCCAGGCGTAGGTCACGGCCTCCAGGCCACGATCCTGGGCATGCGGGCCGCCGGCCTGGAACGCCATCATGAAACCCTGGCCCGTGGTGTGCTGCACGGCGTGCGCCATCTCGAAGCTGCGACGGTTCAGGCGCGCCAGGATTTCCAGCGACACGCCCACCCACGTGCGCGGGCCGGCGCGACGCCAGTCGGCAGCGGCGGCCTGGGCCGAGGCGATCAGCCTGGCGGGCGAAACCTGCGGATAGCGGATGTTCAGCGCCAGGCCGAACGGCGACGTGGCCTCGCTGACCCAGTCTTCGGCCGCGACGCCGTCCAGGGCGAAGTCCTTGCCCAGCGCCTGCTCGAAGGCGGCCTGGCCATCCTGTGCGGCGGTCTCGCCATAATTGCGCGGGCTGGGGGACTCGGCAAAGGGGCTCCAGTAGCCGCGATCGCGGGCCGCAGCCAGGGCCTGTTCGAGGACGGGCTGATGACGTTCAAAGAATGCTTGGGACACTGCCTTCTCTCCGATGGTTCTTATAGATTCGCAATAGACGGGGCGGGTCAGCCCCGAGACTGGCCAGCGCAGTGGCTGGCCTGAAAATCAGGTTTCCTGGTCGAAATCCAGCACCAGCCGGTCAGTGACCGGATAGCTTTGGCAACTGAGCACGAAGCCGCGCGCGACCTCGTAGTCTTCCAGCGCAAAGTTGGCATCCATGTCGACCTCGCCCTCGATCACCTTGCAGCGGCAGGTCGAACAGACACCGCCCTTGCAGGAATAGGGCAATTCAACACCCTGGGCCAGGGCCGCGTCCAACACGTTGTCCTGGTTCTTGGCAATGGTGAAGCTGCGCTGATAGCCATCCTGGATGACCGTCACTTCGCACTGCCCCTTGCCGGGCGCGGCGGGCGTATCCCGACCGGTACGCAGGCTGCGCGGCCCCTTGGGCGCGCCGAACAGTTCGAACTTCACGCGTGACTTGTCCAGCCCGCGCGCGGCCAGCCGCTCAACCACGCTTTCGGTCATGGTCTGCGGCCCGCACACGAACACATAGTCCACCTCGCGCCCGGCCAGCCAGGTGTCCAGCAGTTGCTCGACCTTGTCGCCATCCAGACGGCCGTTGAACAGCTCGATGTCCTGGGTTTCGCGGCTCATGATGTAGACCAGCGAAAAGCGCTGCATGTAGCGGTTCTTCAGGTCTTCGATCTCTTCGCGAAACAGCACCGACGAGGAGGCGCGGTTGCCGAAGAACAGCGTGAACGTGCTCTCGGGTTCGGCCGACAACGCGGTTTTCACCAGCGACAGCACCGGCGTGATGCCGCTGCCCACCGCAAAGGCCACAAAGTGGCGCTGATTCGCCGCGTCGAAATCGAGCGTGAAGTTGCCGGCCGGCGCCATCACTTCGAGCGTCTGGCCGGGCTGCAACTGCTGGTTGGCCCAACTCGAAAAGACGCCTTCCTCGACCTGCTTGATGGCCACGCGCAGCACGCCGTCCTCGGGCGCCGAGCAGATCGAATACGAGCGGCGCACTTCCTCGCCGTCGAGCTGGGTGCGCAGCGTCAGGTACTGGCCCGGGCGGAAGCGGAACACCTCGTTCAGGTCTGCGGGCAGGTCAAAGGTCACCACCACGGCATCGCGGGTGTTGCGCGCCACCGAGGCGACCTTGAGCGAATGGAATTGGGGCTGGCTCATGAGAATCCGGTCAATGCGTCTTGAAGTAATCAAAGGGCTCATGGCACGCAATGCAGCGATAGAGCGCCTTGCAGGAGGTGGAACCGAAATGGCTGATCAGGCGCGTGTTGCGCGACCCGCAACGCGGACAGGCGATGGCCGGCATGGCCTGTCGGCGGCTGATCCCGGAGATATCGATGGCGCGTTCGGCGGGCGCAGCGATACCGTAGTCTTTCAGGGCGGCCCGCCCGCGCTCGGTCATCCAGTCCGTGGTCCAGGCCGGCGACAACCGGGTTTCCACCCGAACCGGCGCCAGACCATGGCTGGCGAGCACGCGCTCGATGTCCTCGCGGATCTCGCGCATGGCCGGGCAGCCCGAGTAGGTCGGGGTAATGGTGACCACCCACGTGCCGTCCTGCCAGTCGACGGCGCGCACCACGCCCAGATCGACCACCGACAGGACGGGGATCTCGGGGTCCGGCACGGCGTGCAGCCATTCCATGACCCGGGCGCTGTCCAGCGGTGCGGCGCGCATTACCAGCTGGCTCCGGGATAGGCGCGCTGCAGGTATTGCATCTCGGCCAGGACATAGCCCAGCTCTTCGGAGTGGCGTCCCTGGCGCCCGCCGCGCAGCAGCGGCATGAAGGCCTGCGCCTCCTCGGGCACCTCCAGGGTGGCCTCCTGCAGCACCTCGGTGACATGCTCCAGCCAGGGCGCGCGCAGTCCGGACAGCGCAACACCGATGCCACGCCCGGCCACGTCCAGATCCACCTCGTCATCGACGAAGAGTTCGCCTGTATAACGCCAGGCCGCATCGATGGCGTTCTGCATGCGGCGATGGCTCTCTTCGGTGCCGTCTCCCAGGCGCACCACCAGATCGCCGGCGCGGCGCACGTGATAGGTCACTTCCTTGATGGCTTTGGCGGCCACGGCGGCCACGCGTTCGTCGCTCGACTGCACCAGGCCCTGCAGCAGGAAGTAATGCCAGGTGTCGAACAGGAACTGACGCGCCATCGTGGCGCCGTAATCGCCGTTGGGCTGCTCGACCAGCAGACAATTGCGGAACTCGTGCACATCGCGCAGATAGGCCAGCTGGTCTTCATCGCGCCCCGCGCCCTCGACCTCGCCGGCCAACGTCAGCCACATGCGCGCCTGACCCAGCAGGTCGAGCGCAGTATTGGTCAGGGCCAGGTCTTCTTCGAGCACCGGCCCGTGACCGCACCAGGCCGACAGGCGCTGCGACAGGATCAACGTGCTGTCGCCCAGGCGCAGCAGATACTCAAACAGATGCTTGTCCATGCCTGCCTCACATGTGCTTGATTTCTTCCGGCATGGGGAAGAAGGTCGGATGACGATAGACCTTGCTGTTGGCCGGCTCGAACAAAGGCTCCTTGTCGCCCGGGCTGCTGGCCACGATGTCCGCGGCACGCACGACCCAGATGCTCAGGCCCTCGTTGCGGCGCGTATAGACGTCGCGGGCATTGTTGATGGCCATCTCGGCATCCGGCGCATGCAGGCTGCCGACGTGCTTATGGGCCAGGCCGTGCTGGCTGCGGATGAAGACTTCCCAAAGGGGCCATGCTTTGCTCATGATGCGTATCCCCGGCGCGCCACGGCGCGCCTTGTTCGTGCAAGGGTGGAAAGGAAAGGCGGAAAGGCCCAGGGGGCTCAGGCGACCTTGCGGCGGGCCTGCTTCTCGGCGTAGGCGGCCAGGCCGTCACGGACCCAGGCGCCGTCTTCATGCGCTTTCACGCGCGCGGCCAGGCGCTCGCGGTTGCACGGGCCATTGCCCTTGATCACCGAATAGAACTCATCCCAGTCGATCTCGCCGAAATCGTAGTGGCCGCGCTCGGCGTTCCACTTCAGGTCGGGATCCGGCACCGTCAGGCCGAGGTACTCGGCCTGAGGGACCGTCTGGTCGACCATTTTCTGGCGCAGCTCGTCGTTGGAAAAGAGCTTGATCTTCCACTGCATGGATTGCGCACTGTTGGGCGAATCTGCATCCGAGGGGCCGAACATCATCAAGGCCGGCCACCACCAGCGGTTCAGGGCATCCTGGCACATGGCCTTCTGCTCGGGCGTGCCATGCAGGCACATCTGGATGAGCAGGTCATAGCCCTGGCGCTGGTGGAACGACTCTTCCTTACAGACCCGCACCATCGCGCGCGCGTACGGCCCATAGGAGCAACGGCACAGCGGAATCTGGTTGATGATGGCCGAGCCATCGACCAGCCAGCCGATCATGCCGATGTCGGCCCAGCTCAGGGTGGGGTAATTGAAGATGCTGGAGTACTTGGCCTTGCCCGAATGCAGGTCGTCGATCAGGTCGTCGCGCGATACGCCAAGGGTTTCGGCGGCGCTGTACAGATACAGGCCATGGCCGGCCTCGTCCTGGACCTTGGCCAGCAGGATGGCCTTGCGCTTGAGCGACGGGGCGCGGGTGATCCAGTTGCCTTCGGGCAGCATGCCCACGATCTCGGAATGGGCGTGCTGCGAGATCTGGCGTACCAGCGTCTTGCGATAGGCATCGGGCATCCAGTCCTTGGCTTCGATGCGCACGCCCTCATCGATGCGGCGCTGGAAGGCCTGCTCAGGGGCGGACAGCTCGTCCTGACCGCGCAGTTTCTTGACGCCGGTATCCACCAGTTGTGCATACATAGTTGTCTCCTTCGGCAGATGGCAGGCCCGGGGCGCGCCAATGCAGTTTCTCTATGGTCGGATTATTTAATACAAAAATTCCATTGTCAAACCAGATTCTGTATCACATCAGAGTTATGTATCATGTTGCCCAGACTAAATACAACCCCTTCCCCCGGGCCGCTGCGCCCCTTTTTTATGGCTAGTTCCCCCTCGCAGTCGCTCGACCGTTTTCTCGCCCGCCTGCTCAAGCAAGACCCCCCGCGCGCCAAATCGCTGTGCGTCAGTTTGCTGGGTGATGCGCTGGGACCGCATGGCGGCGCCATCTGGCTGGGAGATCTGATCGAATTGCTGGCGCCGGTCGGCGTCAACGAAAGGCTGTTGCGCACCAGCGTGTTCAGGCTGGTGGCCCAAGGCTGGCTGCAGTCCGAGCGCCATGGCCGGCGCAGCCTCTATCTGATGACCGACACCGGGCGTCGGCTGACCGCACTGGCCTCGCAACGCATCTACGACGGTCCGCCACAGGCCTGGAACGGCGAGTGGACACTGGTGGCGCTGCCGCGCAACGGGGCCAACGGTCTGGCCGAGCGCGCCGAGCTGCGCCGTGAGCTGGAATGGGAAGGGTTCGCCCTGGTGGCGCCAGGCCTGTTCGCCCACCCCGCCACCGAGGCGCGCGCCGCGCACGACATCCTGGAAAAACTCGGCATTCCCGACAAGGCCCTGGTGCTGGCCGCGCGTGACCTGGCCGACGCCGGCGGGCTACCCATTGCCAGTCTGGTGCCGCAGTGCTGGAACCTGGATGCCGTGGCCGAGCAATATCGCCTGTTCACCCGCAGCTTCTCGCCCTTGACGGCGTGGGCCGCGCACGCCAGCCCCGCGCAGGCCTTTGCCTTGCGGGTGCTGCTGCTGCACCGCTGGCGCCGCATCGTGCTGCACGACCCCCAACTGCCGATGCCGATGCTGCCCGACAGCTGGCCGGGCAGCGCTGCGCGCGAACTCTGCGCCCGCTTGTACTGGGCCTTGTTCGACGCTTCGGAAATCCATCTGGAGGCGATCGCCAGCCGGGAGAATACGCACTACCGGCCCTTGCCGCCGGCCATCGACCAGCGCTTCGGCGGCCGGCCGGCGGCGGGCTGATTGCTGTCAGTCTGCCAGCGCCTGCGCCCGCCACCGCGCCGACAAGCCGAGATCACATTCGTGGTGTTCGCCCAGACAGGGCTGCCCTGCTGCCAGGGCCGGCGGCGTGCCGATGAAAGACAGGGTCCAGCGCGCCTGCAGCGCCCTCCCCAGAGGCTGGCCGGTTGCCGCCGACAGACCGCTGGGCACATCCAGCGCCAGTACCGGCGCCCGCCAGGCATTGACGGTATCGATCATGGCCTGCCAGTCGGATTCCAGGGGACGGTTCAGGCCGATCCCGAACAACCCGTCGACCACCATCGCCGGCGCTGCCGCCGGCAGATCCGATCTTTCACGTCCGCCGGCTTCGCGCCAGATGGCATAGGCCAATCTGGCATCCGGCGGCAGGCGGGCCGGATCGCCCGGCAGGACCACCTCGACCGCCCTGCCCTGGCGTTGCAGCCAGGTGGCGGCCACCAGGGCATCGCCGCCGTTATTGCCCGGCCCGGCAAGCACCAGGACGTTGCCGCCCGCCGGCAAGCGGGCGGCAAGGAAATCGGCCGCAGCCCGGCCGGCGCGAGCCATCAGGTCCAACCCCTCTTGAGCGGCGCGCCGCTCGATGCGCCGCAACTGCGCCACGCTGTAGATCGCCATGGCCGCTCCTTGCGCCGGGGCCTATACCTTGATGAAGTGCTCGCGGTAGTAGCGGAGTTCGTCGATCGACTCGTAGATATCGGCCAGCGCCTCGTGCCGGCTCTTTTTCTCGAAGCCCTTGTAGACGGACGGCGCCCAGCGGCGCGCCAGTTCCTTGAGGGTGCTCACGTCAAGGTTGCGGTAATGGAAGAAACGCTCCAGTTCGGGCATGTAGGCGAACATGAAGCGACGGTCCTGGCTGATCGTGTTGCCGCACAGCGGCGACTTTCCCGCCGGCACATATTGGGCCAGGAAATCGATCAGCTGGCGCTCGGCCTGGGCTTCGGTCAGGGTCGAGGCGCGCACTTTGTCGATCAGGCCGCTGCGGCCATGGGTCGAGGTATTCCAGGCATCCATGGCGTCGAGCAGGCTGTCGGGCTGATGGATCACCAGCACCGGCCCCTCGGCCACGACCCGCAGGTCAGGCTCGGTCACGACCACGGCCACTTCGATGATGCGTTCCTTTTCCGGATCCAGCCCGGTCATTTCCATATCGAGCCAGACCAAGCGGTTTTCGTTGACAGCCATATAATTTGTCCCTGAAGCAAACCCTGGATTTTCGCACACCCGCCGGAGACGCCTGCTTGTTGAACTTTACCGTCTTGTTTGTCGCTGTCCTGCTGGCCGATTTCGCCGTGCGCCTGTGGCTGTCCACGCGCCAGATCCGCCACGTTGCGCAGCACCGCGAAACGGTGCCGACGGAATTCGCCGGCCGCATCGGCCTCTACAGCCACCAACGCGCCGCCGACTACACGGTGGCGCGGGTGCGCCTGGGCCTGCTGGAGCGCGCCTACGACGCCGCCATCCTGGTGGGGCTGACACTCTTCGGCGGCCTGCAAGGGCTCAACACCCTGCTTGCGCAATGGCTCGGCCACGGCCTCGTGCAGCAACTGGCCTTGCTGGGCGCCGTGGCGCTGCTGCTGGCCCTGGCCGGCCTGCCCTTCACCCTGTGGCGACAGTTCCGCCTGGAACGCCGCTTCGGCTTCAATCGCATGACGCCGGGGCTGTTCGCCGCCGATGCGCTCAAAGGGCTGGCGCTGACCTGCCTGCTGGGCCTGCCGCTGGCCGCGGCCGTCCTGTGGCTGATGGCCGAGGCCGGCACGCTCTGGTGGATCTGGGCCTGGGTGCTGTGGGTCGCCTTCAACCTGTTGCTGATCTTTATCGCACCGACCTACATTGCCCCGCTGTTCAACACCTTCACGCCGCTGGATGACCCGGCCCTGACCGAACGCATCCGGGGGCTGACGCAGCGCTGCGGCTTCGCGCTCAACGGCCTGTTCGTCATGGACGGTTCGCGCCGCTCGGCTCACGGCAACGCCTACTTCACCGGCTTCGGCAAGAATCGCCGCATCGTTTTTTTCGATACGCTGCTCAGCCGCCTGAACGCCGACGAAATCGAAGCCGTGCTGGCGCATGAACTCGGACACTTCAAGCATCGCCACATCCTGCGACGCATTGTGCTGAGCATGCTGGGCGCCCTACTCTTTCTGGCGCTGCTCGGATGGCTGGCCAGACAGTCCTGGTTCTACGAGGGCCTGGGCGTCACGCCGCAGCTGGGCGGGCCCAACAACGCCATGGCGCTGATCCTGTTCTTCCTGGTCATGCCGGTTTTCACCTACTTGCTGACCCCGATCTTCAGCTGGTATTCGCGGCGCGATGAATTCGAGGCCGACCGCTATGCGGCCCGCCACAGCAGCTCAGGCCATCTGGTGGCGGCCCTGGTCAAACTGTATGACGACAATGCCGCCACCCTGACTCCCGACCCGGTGCACTCGGCCTTCTACGACAGCCATCCGCCGGCGGCGATCCGCATCCAGCATCTGCAACAAGGAACCGCCGCATGAGCGTCGACCTCCCCCAGGGCCGCATCATCGCGGCTCACGGACGCCACTACAGCGTCGAGCTGAACGACGGCAGCGTACGCAAATGCTTCCCGCGCGGCAAGAAAACCGGCCCGGCCGTGGGCGACTGGGTCCGGATCCAGCCGCAGGGCGCCGATGAAGGCGCCATCGAAGCCATCCTGCCGCGCCGCAATCTGCTGTTCCGCTCCGATGAGATGCGCACCAAGCAGTTTGCCGCCAACGTCGATCAGTTGCTCATCGTGGTGGCGGTCGAGCCGACCTTCTCCGAGGATCTGCTCGGGCGCGCGCTGGCCGGCGCCTGGAGCGCCGGCATCGAGCCTCTGGTAATTCTCAACAAAACCGACCTGAGCGCCGGCCTGCCCGGCGCACGCGAGCGGCTCGCGCCGATCCAGGCCCTGGGCGTGCCCGTCATCGAGCTGAGCGCCCAACAACCCGAAGCGGTGCACGAGCGCCTGGCGCCCCGCCTGGCCGGCCGCGTCAATCTGCTACTGGGGCAAAGCGGTATGGGCAAATCTACCTTGCTCAATGCCCTGGTGCCCGAGGCCCAGGCGGCCACGCGCGAATACTCCACCGCGCTGGACATGGGCCGCCACACGACCACCAGCACCCGGCTCTACCACCTGCCGGCGCCCGGCGGCGAACTGATCGACTCGCCGGGATTCCAGGCTTTCGGTCTGCAACACCTGAGCGGCGAAGACATCCTGCGCGGTTTCCCCGAGTTTTCGCCCTATATCGAACATTGCCGCTTCTACAACTGCACGCACCGGCACGAGCCCGGCTGCGGCGTCGTGGCGGCCCTCCAGGAGCGCCGGATCGACGCCGGCCGCTATGCGCTCTACGAGCGCCTGGTGGCCGAAAACGAAGGCGCACGTCGCTACTGACCCCCCTCCGACCGGCGCGCAGCCCGCCCGGCTACACTTTCCCCTTTGCCGACAGGGAACGCAGACATGCCTCGCTTTGCCGCCAATCTTTCAACGCTGTATCCGGAAGTGGAGATGCTGGAACGCTGCGCGCAAGCCGCCCAGGACGGTTTCCGGGCGGTCGAAATGCAATTCCCCTATGCCCATACGCCCGCCCGCTGGCGCGAACAGTTGCAGGGCCACGGCCTCGAATTGATTCTGATGAACGCCCCGCCGGGCGACGCCGCTCGCGGCGAGCGCGGCCTGGCCTGCCTGCCGGGTCGGGAAGCGGACTTTCGCGCCAGCCTGGAGCAAGGTCTGGAGTACGCCGTGTCCCTGATGTCGCCCCGGCTGCACGTCATGGCCGGCTGCCCGGCTCCCGGAACCGATCCGCAAGCCTTGCGCGAAACCTATCTGGCCAACCTTCAGCACGCCGCCGAACAGGCCGCGGCCGTAGACATCGACATCCTGATCGAACCGATCAACCCGCGCGACATCCCGGGCTACTACCTCAACTACCAGGCCCACGCCCACGAGGTGGCGCAGGCCTGCGCCGCCCCCAACATCAAGGTGCAGATGGACCTGTACCACTGCCAGATCGTCGAGGGCGATGTGAGCATGCGCCTGCGCCATTACCTGCCAACCGGCCGCGTCGGCCACATCCAGATCGCCGGGGTGCCGCTGCGCCAGGAACCGGATCAGGGCGAACTGAATCACCCCTACCTGTTTCAACTGCTGGACGAACTCGGCTATGCCGGCTGGGTCGGCTGCGAGTACCGTCCCGCTGGCGACACGCGCGCTGGCCTGGGCTGGCTGCACGCGGCGCGCCGGGCCTCCACCCACTAGGCCGCGCGCCTCAGGGCATCGCCAGGCTCTTGTACAGATTGCGCAGCATGCCGGCCGTGGCGCCCCAGATGAACCGGTTCTCCCAGGCCATGGCGTAGTATTGGCGCACCTGGCCGTTGGCCAGCCTGGCCTCGTAGAGGCGGTGGTTGGCCGGATCCATCAGGAAACTCAGCGGCACCTCGAACACGTCGGCGACTTCGCCGGCATCCGGCGCGAGCGAGAACCCGGGCCGCACCAGCGACACCACCGGCGTGATGGCGTAACCCGTGGCGGTCACGTACTCGGGCATACTGTTCAGCACTTCCACGCTGTCCTGCGGCAGGCCCGTCTCTTCCTGGGCCTCGCGCAGGGCCGTGGCTACCGGCGACACATCCTCCTGCTCGACCCGCCCGCCCGGAAAACTGATCTGGCCTGCATGATCGTGCAGATGCGCGGCGCGCTGCGTCAACATCACACTCACGCCCTGGGCGCGCATCACCATGGGAATGAGCACGGCCGCCATCACCAACGCCCCTTCGCGCTCCGGATAACGCACCTCGTTGCGGCCCAAGGGGTCCAGCAACCATTGCCGCGCCGGCAGCAGGCTGCGCCGCAGCGCTTCTGGCGTCAGCGCCTGGGGGCCGACGCGCGCCAGACCGCTGTCGGCGGATTGCCAGGGCTGCACTTGAGGGTCAAAACTGGGCCGGACCGGGGGCCGGCGCGCACGCATGATCAAAGAGTTGGACATAACTCACTAAACATGGAGGATGCCTTTCGTTCGCCACGAACGCTCTTGAGACAGACCGCAAGTGGTCCGCTCGCGAGGGACGAAAAAAAGGCACCAGACAGGTGCCTTTTTAACCCGGAAATGCGTCCGGCAGTTGCTCGGTAGAGCTGACTGCCGGAACGCCCGGTCATTAAGCCGTAGCCTTGGCTTGCTTGCTGACCAGTTTTTCCTTGATGCGAGCCGACTTGCCCGAGCGGCTGCGCAGGTAGTACAGCTTGGCACGGCGCACGTCGCCACGGCGCTTGACTTCGATAGCGGCGATTTGCGGCGAGTACAGCTGGAACGTACGTTCCACGGCTTCACCCGACGAAATCTTGCGAACGATAAAGGAAGAGTTCAGGCCGCGGTTGCGCTTGGCGATGACCACGCCTTCGTAGGCCTGGACGCGCTTGCGGGTGCCTTCGACCACGTTCACGCTCACGATCACGGTATCGCCCGGGGCGAATTCGGTCATGGGCTTGCCACCGGTCAGGCGGGCGATTTCTTCCTGCTCGATTTGAGCGATAAGGTTCATGGTAACTCCTGAATCATCGTGTCATTGCGGGTCTGGTTCCCGAAGCGCTTTGCCAGAATTCGCTCCGGTGGCAAAAAAGCGTGACAGACAGCAGGCAAGGCCCACCGCCACTCTCAACCGGCGCCCGCGATGCACGCGCCCCGATCGAAACCGCCTTTTCAACCCTCTGTGATTCGCCGGCCAAAGCCGCCGTACTGCCGCAAGCAGAGGATGAGTGTTGGCAAACCGTAAATTCTACAACATTGCTCTTTTTTTAACCACTGGGCTTGGGTGCAGTCCGAGACGGATTCAAGTACGCTCTTCCCTTTCGTCCCATGCCGGCACCGCTTCGCGTCCACCATGTCGTATACCGCCCTGTCATTGGTCATCCTCGCCGCCATGGCGCATGCGACGTGGAACATCCTGGCCAAGCGGGCGGCCATGGTGGGTCCGGTGTTCGTCTTTGCCTACGGGCTGGCGGCCAGCATCATCTACGCCCCCTGGGTCATCTGGGTCCTGGTTCACGAAGGCATGACGTGGAGCTGGCCGGTCGCCCTGTGCATTCTGGCGTCAGCCTTGTTGCATCTGGGCTACAGCCTGTGCCTGCAACGCGGCTATCAGGTGGCAGACCTGTCGGTGGTCTACCCCATTGCACGCGGCACCGGCCCGCTGCTCTCTACCATCGGCGCTTTCACCCTATTGGGCGAAACCGGCACGGCCGGCGGCGTCGCCGGCATGCTTTGCGTGGTCGGCGGGGTGCTGCTGATCGCCACGCAAGGCCGGCTGACGCTGTTCCGCACGCCCCAGGCCTGGATCGGCGTGCGCTGGGGCGTGCTCATCGGCCTTTTCATCGCTTCCTACACGGTGGTGGACGCCTACGGCGTCAAGATGCTGCTGATCATGCCCGTGGTGTTCGACTGGTTCACTTGCGTCACCCGCACCCTGATGATGACCCCGCACGTGCTGCAGCGCCGCACGCAGAACATCGCAGCCATGCGGGGGTACTGGGGGCTGGCAATCGGCGTCGGGCTGCTGTCGCCGCTGGGCTACATCCTGGTGTTGTACGCGCTGCGCATGGGCGCCCCCCTCAGTCTGGTGGCGCCGGCGCGCGAAATGTCCATGATGCTGGGCACGCTGGCCGGCATGTTCCTGCTGCGCGAGAAGGTCGGCCCCGGACGGCTGGCCGGCTGCGGGGCGATCCTGGTCGGCGTCGTGCTGCTCAGCATGAACTGACAGGCAGCTTGTCGCCTCAGGCGACGACAGCCTCGACACGCACCGCGACGCCGCATCGGGACCCTCAGCAAATAAGAGGAAACAACCCTGAGGAAACAGGGCATCGGGGCCCATGGCCGGGAAAACAGGCAGAAACACAGCCGGGAAGACGGATCAGGAAACAACCCGGATCGGGAAGCAAGCAGGCCGGCAGCCCGCAGCAAACTGCCAGAAAAACAATCAGTGAAAAAACGTCATGAGATTCCCGCTGCCCGAGACAAGCGGGGGGCCGCAGCCCAGGGGGCTCTGGCCAGGAAGCATAGGCCAGGCAGCTGAGGCCGGGCAGTTTAGGCCGTGCATAGCGACGCCAGCGGCTGTCGCTCAGAAACCGGCCGCCGCCCCCAGCCACATAAGGGCCGGAACCAATGCGCCCCACGAAACCACCATGACCACGTCCCAGGCCATGCGGCGGCGCATTTCACGCGCGAGCAAAACCTGATAACGCTCGACGTGCGAGGCCATCAACAGGGCCTCTTGCGCCTGGCGGGCAGCCTGTGCGCCGCCGGCCTCGGGCACACCGGCCTCGACGCCCCGCCCATCGGCAGCCAGGTCCGGTGCGATGGCATCGGGCGCAGCCTGGAACGGCCAGCCCGTCACGCTGCGGGCCGCCCGCCTGGGACGGGCATCGGCCTGGGGAAGCAGGGCATCAGCAGAAAGCGAAACCGCTGTCATGACAAAACTCCTTGGTAAAGCCGGCCCGGTCGCGCGATGCAAGGCAAAAGGGGCTGGAGGGGGAAACAGATCAATCTTCGAAAAGCGCCATCTGCCCTGCCTGACGGGCGACTTCGGCAGGGCTGCTGCGGGGTTGCCGGGGCAGCGGAGCCTGGAATTTGTCGAGCGCCAGCTCGGGCCGGTTTTCACTCAGGCCATGCCGGCGTGCGGCAATCTGAAAACGCTGGCGCAGCAGATCGGCCCAGACGCCAGTGCCCCGCATGCGGGTACCGAAACGGATGTCATTGCGCTGCCCGTCGCGCAGGTCCTCGATACGATGCAGCACCCGCTGGGCACGGTCGGGGAAATGGGTATGCAGCCAGGTCTCGAACACCGTCTTGACCTCCCAGGGCAGGCGAACCACGGTGTACGAAGCCGTGCTCGCCCCGGCCTCGGCAGCCGCTTCCAGGATGCGCTCCATCGACTCATCGTTGATGAAGGGAATGACCGGCGCCACCAGCACCCCGACCGGCACGCCGGCACGCGCGAGGCGGCGTATGGTTTCGATGCGCCGCCACGGCGCCGAGGCGCGCGGCTCCAGCGTGCGCGCCATGGTC
The DNA here is from genome assembly GCF_900078335.1 of Bordetella trematum. Lineage (GTDB taxonomy): Bacteria > Pseudomonadota > Gammaproteobacteria > Burkholderiales > Burkholderiaceae_B > Bordetella > Bordetella trematum. The sequence continues at coordinate 33,682 of NZ_FKBR01000005.1, read as the reverse complement.
GCATCCAGCGTGGTGACGCTGATGAAGACGGTGATCAGTTGCTCGCGCGCCAGGGCGGCGATCAGATCGATATCGCGCTCGACCAGAGCGTTCTTGGTGACCAGGGTCAGGGGATGCCGGGTCTCCAGCATCAGCTCAAGCAGCCCTCGCGTCAGACGCCAGGTGCGTTCGATGGGCTGATAGGCGTCCGTGGCCGAACCGATGTTGATGGGCGAGACCTTGTAGCCGGGACGCGCCAGCTCGGCCCGCAGGGCCTGCACGGCATTGGCCTTGGCGACCAGGCGGGTTTCGAAGTCCAGCCCCGGCGAATAGCCCAGATAGGCATGGGTCGGCCGTGCATAGCAATAGACGCAGCCGTGCTCGCAACCGCGATAAGGATTGACGGCCTGATCGAAGGGAATGTCGGGCGAATCGTTGCGCGACAACAGCTTGCGTGCCTGCTCTACCCGCACTTGCGTGCGCGCTGCGGCAACGACGGGAATGCGACGCTGCCCGCAAGTGGGTTCGGGTTCGGGTTCGGGTTCGGGCTCGGGTTCGGGCTCGGGTTCGGGCTCGGACTCGGGCTCAACGGGGGGCGGCTCGGCGCCGGCTTGCGCACCTTGCTCATGCAGGGGCGCCTGCGCCGACGGCTCCGCCACCACCGGCGTACCGCAACCGGGCCGGGCCGCCACGCCGCCCATGTCGTCATCGGGCAGCGCCTGGCAGACATCGTCATCGGGAATGTCCTGGCAGGTGTCGTAGGCCGGATCGGGCTGGGCGCAGGCATCGTCGCCCGACCAGCCATCATAGAAAGCCTCGCGCTCGACGTCCTCGAAGCGATGGCGAACATTAGTCACCGCACCCCGACCGCGCAAGGCGGCGGGGGCGGCTGCCGGGGACCCAAGACCGGCGGAAAGCGAATGTTCGGTTCTCATCATGAAAGTACTGTACAAAAAACCAGTACTCATGACAAGCCCCGAAATCCCTCAAAGGGTGTTCTGCAATGTACCCCAATGCCCGCGAGGGTGGGCCGGATTCGATTTCGCCATCCGGGAAAGGCACCTAAACCCCTGTGCGCAAAGGAATTTGAAAAAAAACAACACTAAGTCGCTGAGGATGGCGAGGCCGGCTTCTCGCTGGCGCTCGCCGCCCCGCGCACCGGACTGCCCGGGCGCGGCAGCACCGCCGGCGCCCAACCCAGCAGAAACAGCTCAGCAAGCGTCGCCGCCCTCCCCTGACGACCTTGCCGCCACAGGCCATGCCAGGCCCTGGCCCACCGTTGCATCATGATCGCTCCCGCAAGACATCCATCGCGCCAGTGTGGGGCGAGCACGCGATGCAGGGAACGACCGATTGTTTGGCAGCTCATCACCTGCCGTCATAACCGCGGCTGGCGGACGAAAAAAAGCCAGGCACCGGGCCTGGCTGTCTCAAGCGGGGGAAGTCGCCGCTTTATTTGTTGGGCTGCGGAGTAATGCGCAGATACGGACGCAGCGCCTTGTAGCCCTTGGGGAACTTCTCCTTGATCACGGCCTCGTCCTTGAGCGAGGGCACGATGATGACGTCCTCGCCGTCCTTCCAGTTGACCGGCGTGGCCACGCTGTAGTTGTCGGTCAGCTGCAGCGAGTCGATCACGCGCAGGATCTCGTCGAAGTTACGGCCGGTGCTGGCCGGATAGGTGATGATCAGGCGGACTTTCTTGGCCGGGTCGATGATGAACACCGAACGCACCGTCAGGGTGGCGTTGGCATTCGGGTGGATCATGTCGTAGAGCTCGGACACCTTGCGATCGGCATCGGCCAGGATGGGGAAGTTCACCCGGGTCGATTGCGTGTCATTGATGTCGTCGATCCATTTGCCATGCGAATCCTCATCGTCCACCGACAGCGCCAGCACCTTCACGTTGCGCCGGGCGAACTCATCGGCCAGCTTGGCGGTATAGCCCAGTTCCGTGGTGCACACCGGCGTGAAATCGGCCGGATGCGAGAACAGCACCCCCCATTGATCGCCAAGGTAGTCATACAGACGCAGCGTGCCGATGGACGATTTCTGTTCAAAATCGGGCGCGGTATCGCCCAGACGAAGATGTGCCATGCGAGTCTCCAGGATGGTTGGCGTGCAGGAATTCTGGCATCAAACCCACAGCCATGGAAATAAGCAAACCATATAACCTTATGTTCTAACGCCAACCTTTCCGCCGGCTCAGGCGACGCCGGCCAGGGCTGCGCTGGCATCGGCCACCAGGCCGGCCCGCACCGCCGCCGACAGCGACAGTGTCCGCGGCAGGATATGGGCGCCATAGAAAAGCGCCGTCCCCAGCTTCTGGACATGGAAAGGATCCTGGCTGCCGGCCTGGATGTGGCGCTGGCAAGCCAGTGCGGCACGGGCCATCTGCCACCCGCCATGGCTCACCCCGGCCAGCATGAGGTAGGGCACGCTGCCCGAGAACACGGCGCGCACATGGTCGCCCGCCTGCTCCAGCACGAAGGCCACCGCACCCTCGTAGGCCTGGATCGCCTGATCGAAGTTGTCACGCAGCAGGCAGAAACCCTCGCGGTACTCCATCGGCACCTGCCCGCTGGCTGACTGCAGCGCCTTGAGGGTGTCGCGCATGGCCGCGATCGAGGCATGGGCGGCGGCCCCGCCGTCGCGCAACGTCTTGCGCCCGACCAGGTCATTGGCCTGGATGGCCGTGGTGCCTTCGTAGATCGGCAGGATGCGGGCATCGCGATAGTGCTGGGCCGCGCCGGTCTCCTCGATGAACCCCATGCCGCCATGCACCTGCACGCCCAGCGAGGCCACCTCCACCGCGCTCTCGGTGGAAAAGCCCTTGACGATGGGTACCAGGTATTCATAGAAGGCGCGGTTGCGCGTGCGGACCTCGGCGTCGGGATGGTGGTTGGCCTTGTCCTGCGCGGCAGCCGCCACATAGGAGATGGCGCGCGCGGCTTCGGTCAGGCCACGCATGGTCAGCAGCATGCGCTGCACATCCGGGTGGTGCGAGATCGACACCGGACCGGCCGAACCTTCCACCGCACGCCCCTGGATGCGCTCGCGGGCGTAGGCCTGCGCCAGCTGATAGGCGCGCTCGGACAGGCCGATACCTTGCTGGCCGACCGCATAGCGGGCCGCATTCATCATGATGAACATGTATTCCAGGCCGCGATTGGCCTCGCCCACCAGATAACCGATTGCACCCTCGCCCACCTCGCCCTTGCCTGCGCCGTAAAGCAGCACGGCAGTCGGGCTGCCATGGATGCCGAGCTTGTGCTCCAGCGAGGCGCACCAGACGTCGTTGCGCGGCCCCAGCGAGCCATCGGCATTGACGAGGAACTTGGGCACGATGAACAGCGAAATCCCTTTGACCCCGGCCGGCGCGTCTGGCAGACGCGCCAGGACCAGATGGATGATGTTCTCGGCCTGATCGTGCTCGCCATAGGTGATGAAGATTTTCTGACCCGACAGCCGGTAGCTGCCGTCATCCTGCGGGACGGCCTTGGTCTGCACCATGGCCAGGTCGGAGCCGGCCTGCGGTTCGGTCAGGTTCATGGTGCCGGTCCAGCGGCCGCCGATCAGGTTGGGCACGTAGGTCTGACGCTGCTCGGGCGAACCAACCGACAGCAGCGCCTCGATCACGCCGTCCGTCAGCATGGGGCACAGGGCGAACGCCAGACTGGCTGACTGCATGTTCTCGGCCGCTGGTGCGGCCACCAGCTGAGGCAGCCCCTGCCCGCCCCATTGGGTCGGATGCAGCAGCCCCTGCCAGCCGCCGGCCGCGTACTCGGCAAAAGCCTTGGCAAAACCCGGCGCGCTGCTGACCTCGCCGTCGCGCCAGACCGGTGGCTGGCGATCCCCCACGGTATTCAGCGGCGCCACCACTTCCTGCACGAAACGGGCATTTTCCTCGAGGATGGCGTCCACCACATCGGGCTCGACCTCCTCGAAACCCGGCAGTTTGAGGATCTCGTCCAATCCGGCCAGTTCCTGCATGGCAAACCGGATATCGCGCAGCGGTGTGGTGTAGCTCATGATGTCTCCGTTCAATCTGCAATCAGGCGGCTCATGCCGCCCTGGGGTATATGGGGAATCGCCGTTGCCGGCATCAGGCCAGGCGATGGGCCAGGGCCACGATCAAGGGGCCCAGCACCGGCAGCATCACGTTCGCGATGGCATAGGTGACGGTATAGCCCAGAATGGGCACCGGGCTGCCAGCCTGGGCAATCACCGCACTGACCGCCGGGGTGCTGACATGCTGGCCGGCAATGGCCCCCAGCAGCAGCGGCCCCTCGATCTTGAGCAGTTTATGCCCGATCCATAGGGAAGCGCACGCAGGCACCAACGATACCAGCAGGCCCATGACAGGCAGAATCAGGCCGTGTGCTTTCAAGAGCGTAATCGCCTGCGGACCGGCCGACAAGCCGACACAGGCGATGAACACCACCATGCCCAGGTCCTTGAGCAGTCCGAGCGCCGCGGGCGGCACCTGTCCCAGCGTCGGGTATCGGGTCGCGATCCACCCGCAAGCCAGGCCGCTGAGCAGCGCCCCGCCCCCGCTACCCAGCGACAGCGGCAGCCCGCCCAGGGTCACCGACAGACTCCCTGCCCCCAGTCCGGCCAGCACGCCCGCGCACAGGAAGATCAGGTCGGTGGCCCCGTCGGAGCGCAACTCGCTGCCCACGCCGGCGATGGCCGCCTCCAGGGCCGGCTGCGCCCCGGCCAGCTCCAGGACGTCGCCATACCGCAAAGGCGTGTCCTGGGTCGTGGGGATGCGATGCCCGGCGCGCACGGCCTGCTTGATGACCACGCCACGCACCCCGGCCGCTTCGGCCAGCTGCGCCAGCGTCCGGCCGCTGGCACCCCGGCGATGAAGCACCACCCGACGCACCTGCAACGCCGCCGCATCGGCATGGGCCTGCGGCACTGCGGTCTGGGGACCGAACTGCTCCGTGGCGCGCTGCAAGGCCGCACGCCCCCCGATGATCAGCGCGATATCGCCGGGCTGCAGGATCTCCCGGGCCTGGACGACGTGCTTGCGGCCGGCGCGCAGCACATGGGTGATGGCCGCCTGCCCGCCCAGGCGCTGTTCGGCCTGCGCCACCGTCAGGCCGCCGGCCTGCTGCACGAGATGGGCGCGTGTAGCCAGCTGGGACAGGTCGGCATCAGCCCCCTGAAAGGGCCCGGGCAAATGCCCCAGCCGGGTTTCCAGCTTGCGCGACGCCTGGCGCAGATTGATGCCCAGCAGGACCGGCGCCACCTGGCTGGTGAAGAACACGATGCTCAACATACCCACCAGATAGGTCAGCGAATAGGCGGTGGCGATATTGGCTTGCGCCAGCTGAGCCTGGGCCGCGGTCAACCCCGGCTGGCGCAGGGCCTCCGAAGCGGTGCCCAGCACGGCCGACTCGGTCACCGCGCCGGCAGCCAGCCCGGCGGTCGTGCCGGCATCGAAACCGAACCAGCGTGCCGCCGCCAGGACGATCGCCACCACCAGCACCGCCTCCATGAGCGGCAGCGCCATGAAACGCAGGCTGGACCGATTCAGGCTGGCGAAAAAGCCCGGCCCGCCCGCATATCCCATGGCGAAAATGAAGAGCACGAAGGCGAACTCGCGCAGTTGTCCGCTCACCTGGCAACCCGTCTGGCCAAGCACCAGCGCCACGATCAGCGTGCCGCAGCCCCCGCCCAGCGCCACGGGGCCGATACGTAGTTTGCCCAGCAGGCAGCCCAGGCCCACCGCGATGAACAGCACCGCGATCGGCATCGCCTCGAAAAAACTCACAGAGCACGTCATGGTGTCCAATGCCACGGTTACTTTGCCGGGCTTGCACCCCCGGGGCTCTCACGAACCTGTCATGTCTGGCCTCGTGCAGGCCAGGCGCCCGCGACACTATCAGGCTTGACCGGCAGCAAGCCCACCCCGCCTGCAATAGCAGGCTAGCGGCGGGTCGGAACACGCACGACGAACGAAAAAAAACCGCGGCCCGAAGGCCGCGGTTTCCTGCCGTCACCGGTCAGCGTATTACAGCGCGCTGCTCAGTTCCGGGACCACCTGGAACAGGTCGCCCACCAGACCGTAGTCGGCAACACCGAAAATCGGCGCTTCCGGGTCCTTGTTGATGGCAACGATGACCTTGGAGTCCTTCATGCCCGCCAGGTGCTGAATGGCGCCGGAAATGCCGACGGCGACATACAGTTGCGGCGCAACGATCTTGCCGGTCTGGCCAACCTGCCAGTCGTTGGGGGCGTAGCCGGCATCGACGGCGGCACGCGAAGCGCCCAGCGCCGCGCCGAGCTTGTCGGCCAGCGGATCGAGGATCTTGAAGTTCTCGGCGCTGCCCATGCCACGGCCGCCGGAGACGACCACGCGGGCGCCGGCCAGCTCGGGACGGTCGCTCTTGGCGACTTCGCGGCCGACAAAGGACGACAGACCCGAATCCGCCACGGCAGCGGCATCTTCGATGGCAGCCGAGCCACCGCTGGCGGCCACGGCGTCAAAGCCGGTGGTGCGCACGGTGATGACCTTGACGGCATCGCCCGATTGCACGGTGGCGATGGCGTTGCCGGCGTAGATGGGGCGCTGGAAGGTATCGGCCGACTCGACAGCGATGATGTCGGAGATCTGGGCCACGTCCAGCTTGGCGGCCACGCGCGGGGCCACGTTCTTGCCCGAGGCGGTCGCCGGGAACAGGATGTGGCTGTAGCCCGACGCCACGGCCAGCACCTGGGCGGCCAGGTTCTCGGCCAGCCCTTCGGCCAGTTGCGGGGCGTCGGCCAGCAGCACCTTGGACACGCCGGCCACGGCGGCAGCCTGCTCGGCCACGGCGCGGGCGTTGCTGCCCGCCACCAGCACGTGCACGTCGCCGCCAAGCTTGGCGGCGGCGGCCACGGTGTTCAGGGTGGCACCCTTCAGTTGGGCGTTGTCGTGTTCGGCAATAACAAGCGTCGTCATTGTTAGATCACCTTGGCTTCGTTCTTGAGTTTCTCGACCAGCGTGGCGACGTCCGGCACCTTGATGCCAGCCTTGCGCGCAGGCGGTTCGGTGACCTTGAGGGTCTTCAGACGCGGCGCGGCGTCCACGCCCAGCTCTTCAGGCGTGACCGTGTCGAGCGGCTTCTTCTTGGCCTTCATGATGTTGGGCAGCGTGACGTAGCGCGGCTCGTTCAGACGCAGGTCGGTCGTGATGATCGCCGGCAGCTTGAGGGTCAGCGTTTCCAGGCCACCGTCGACCTCGCGCGTCACCGTCACCTGGCCGTCGCCCAGCTCGACCTTGCTGGCGAACGTGGCTTGCGGCCAGTCCAGCAGCGCGGCCAGCATCTGGCCGGTCTGGTTGGCGTCGTCATCGATGGCCTGCTTGCCCAGGATCACCAGTTGCGGCTGTTCCTTGTCGACCAGCGCCTTGAGCAGCTTGGCCACGGCCAGGGGCTGCAGTTCGGCATCGGTCTGCACCAGCACGCCACGGTCAGCGCCGATGGCCATGGCCGTGCGCAGGGTTTCCTGGCTCTGGGCCACGCCGCAAGACACGGCCACGACCTCGGTCACGCCGCCCTTTTCCTTCAGGCGCGTCGCTTCCTCGACGGCGATTTCGTCAAAGGGGTTCATCGACATCTTCACGTTGGCGATGTCCACCCCGGTCTGATCAGATTTCACGCGCACCTTGACGTTATAGTCAACGACGCGCTTGACGGGTACCAATACCTTCATCCAGCAGCCTCCAAAAAGATGACACCCCGGTGGAATACCGGGAGTTGCATTGCACAAATTTTTCCTGATTCTACAACTTAGAAAGGGATCGCATGTGCGCGACCACGCTGCGAGCCAGTGCGGACAAGTTATAGCCGCCCTCCAGCGTGCTCACAATCCGCCCTTGCGCATAGCGATCTGCCACCTCGACCAGGCGATCCGTGATCCATGCATAATCGGCTTCGACCAGCCCCATCTGCGCCATGTCGTCCTCGCGATGGGCATCGAAACCAGCCGAAATGAACAGCAGTTGCGGCGCATGGGCCTGCAGTCGCGGCAGCCACTCCTGCTGCACGGCCTGGCGCACCGCCACGCCGGTGGCATAGGCCTCCAGGGGCACGTTCACCATGTTGCTGGCGGGATGTTCGAAGCCGCTGTTGGGGAAGAAGGGATGCTGAAAGAAACTGCACATCAGCACCCGGTCGTCGCCGGCAAACGCCTCTTCGGTGCCATTGCCGTGGTGGACATCGAAATCGATGATGGCGATGCGCTCCAGGCCGTATCGGCTGAGCGCATAACGTGCTGCGATGGCGACATTGTTGAAGAAACAAAAACCCATGGCGCGGCTGTGCTCGGCGTGGTGCCCGGGTGGACGCACTGCACAAAAAACCGTGCTGGCCTCGCCGGCCATGACCGCATCGACCGCCGTGATCCCGGCCCCCGCGGCATGGTAGGCGGCATCCAGGGTATGCGGGTTCATGAGGGTGTCGGAATCGATGGCGGTATAGCCATGTTCGGGCGCCATCTCGCGCAGGCGATCCAGATGATAGGCGCTGTGCACGCGCAGAATATCCTCGCGGCTGGCGACGCCGGCCTCTTTTTCGGCCAGATAGGGCATCAATCCGCTGGATAGCAGCTGATCGGAAATGGCATCCAGCCTCTGCGGGCCTTCCGGGTGCCAACTGCCCATTTCATGCAGTTTGCATGAGGGGTGAGTAATATACATGGTCTCCATAGGGAAGATTATGTTCATCACCCGGCGTTTCCTGCAAATCTGTTTTGTTTCCGCCCTGACCGCGGGCTGTGCCTCCCCCGCGGTTTCTCCTCCCGAAGCGGCCGAGGCGCCGCAGCGCCAGGCCCCCGGGCAGGCGATCCGCATCGGCCCGGACCGTCCCCAGGAAACCCCATCGACCAGGGTGATCGATGGCGCAGCCCTGCGGCCCGAAGTCCAACAGTTCGGCCAGGCGCTGGCTGCCGAGCGCAACCTTCCCTTGCCCGCCGTGATGGCGCTGCTCAACGACGCCAGCTACAACAGCACCGTAGCCCGCCTGATCGCCCCATCGATACCGGGGCGCAAGGTATGGCGCAGCTGGAACACCTACCGCGGGCGCTTCGTGGAGCCCAAGCGCATCCAGTGGGGCGTGGAATTCTGGAACGAAAACCGCTCCGTCATCGAACAGGCGGCACAGCAATACGGCGTACCGGCTTCCATCATCGTGTCCATCATCGGCGTGGAGACCCTCTACGGCCGCAACATGGGCAACTTCCGGGTCATCGACGCCCTCTCCACCCTGGCCTTCGACTACCCCGAACCGGTGCGCCCGGAACGGGTCGCCATGTTCCGCAACCAGTTGGCCGACTTCATCACCCTGACGCTGCAAGGCAAACTGGCCCCCGACACGCTGGGTTCTTATGCCGGCGCCATCGGGCTGCCTCAGTTCATGCCGACCAGCATCGCCCACCATGCCGCCGACGGCGACGATGACGGCCACATCGACCTGAGCCACAGCGTGCCCGATGCCGTCATGTCCGTGGGCCGTTTCCTGCAGAACCATGGCTGGCAGCGCAGCCTGCCGGTGTTCGCCCCGGTCATCCTGCCCGCTGATCCGTCGGCGCTGGTCGATGGCGGCCTGACGCCCAAGCTCAGCTGGGCCCAATTGCAGCAGGCCGGAGCACGCCTCGCTCCCGGCGCCAGCGGCGGCAGCTGGCAAAGCAGTCCCCTGGGCATCGTCGACCTGGCCGAAGAAGCGCGCGGCACGGCACAGTACCGCACCGGCACCAGCAATTTCTTCGTCATCACGCAATACAACCGCAGCTATTTCTACGCCACCGCCGTAGCAGAGCTGGCCGACGCGATCTCCGCCCGCATGGGGCAGCGCTGACGCCGGCAAGCCCAAAGAAAACCGGCCTGCGATCGCTTGCAGGCCGGCTCGGGTACCAGAAACCGCCAGTTCAGTTGAATACGCCGGTCGACAGATAGCGGTCGCCGCGATCGCAGACGATGAACACGATGGTGGCGTTCTCGACCCGCTCGGCCACGCGCAGCGCCGCGACCAGCGCGCCAGCCGACGAGATCCCGCAAAAAATACCCTCTTCAGCCGCCAGCCGGCGCGCCATGGCCTCGGCATCGGCCTGCGAAATCGACTCGTAGCCATCCACCACGCTAGGGTCGAAAATCTTCGGCAGATATTCCTCGGGCCACTTGCGGATACCCGGGATCTGCGAGCCCTCGGCCGGCTGCGCGCCGACCACCTGCACGGCGGGATTGCGCGACTTCAGGTAGCGCGATACGCCCACGATGGTGCCGGTCGTGCCCATGGCGCTGACGAAATGGGTCACCTGACCGCCGGTCTGATCCCATATTTCAGGGCCGGTGCCTTCGATATGCGCCTGGGGGTTGTCCGCGTTGGAGAATTGATCCAGCACCTTGCCCTTGCCTTCGGCCTGCATGGACATGGCCAGATCACGGGCATACTCCATGCCGCCCTGCGCGGCCGGCGTCAGGATCAGCTCGGCCCCGTAAGCAGTCATGGCGGCGCGCCGTTCGACCGACAGGTTGTCCGGCATGATGAGGATCATGCGGTAGCCGCGCATGGCCGCCGTCATGGCCAGCGCAATGCCCGTATTGCCGCTGGTGGCCTCGATCAGCGTATCGCCAGGGGCGATCTCGCCGCGCGCCTCGGCCCGCAGGATCATCGACAGGGCCGCCCGATCCTTGACGGAACCGGCCGGGTTGTTGCCTTCGAGCTTGGCGAGAATGACGTTGCCGCGCGCCTGGCCCGAGGCGCCAGGAATGCGTTGCAGACGCACCAGCGGCGTATGGCCGACGGTTTGCTCGATCGTGGGATAGGTAATGGCGTTCATGCAAGGATGATAACCGCCCGATGCGCCGCTGCGCAGGGAAACCCGCGCTCCGAAAAGGGCCACCGGGCGAAGCACCGCCTCAGGGGCGGCGCGTGGGCGTGGCCGGCCGTGCGCCCGGACGGCCCGCGGGCCGCGCGGCCTCCCGGGAAGCTGACGCAGGGCCTGCCGGCCCGACCGTCAGGCCGGCCTCCTGCAGGCCCTGCAGCTTGCGTGCGCCGATGCCTCTCACCCGCTCGGCCAGATCCTGGGGCGACAGATAGGGGCCGCCACGCTCACGTTCGCGCACGATGCGCTCGGCCGTGGCGGGGCCAAGCCCCTTGAGATGCGTCAGCTGGGCCGCATCGGCAAGATTGACATCAAGGGCCCGGGCCGAAACGGCAGGCGCCAGCAGCGCTGCCGCAAGCATCACTCGGGCCAGCAGGGAAAGACGGGGCAGGGACATGGATGGACTCCGGATTGCGGGCGGCCCACGCCGCCACGGGCTCCAGAATGCGTCAGGGGGCAGCCATGCCGCCCCCTGAGTGCCCCGTTTTGCCCTAGCGGGCCCGCCCTTACGGAAGGCCCGAAGGCGGCGCCGCGCTACTTGCGCGCGCGCCAGTAGCGCACGTACTCGCTGACGCCGGCCTGCACGTCGCGCATGGGCGCATCGAATCCGGCCGCGCGCAGGCTGTCCACATTGGCCTGCGTAAAGCTCTGATAACGACCCTTCAGGTCATCCGGGAAGGGGATGTACCGGATCAGTCCCTGCTCGACCAGCGCCTCAAGCGGCAGCGCAGCCTCGCCACGTTCTGCACGCAGGCTGTTGACCACCGCGACGGCCACATCATTGAACGGCTGGGCCCGCCCGGTGCCGCAGTTGAAGATGCCGGAGACGTCCGGATGATCGAGAAAATGCAGATTGACGGCCACCACGTCCTCCACCGAAATGAAGTCGCGGCTCTGCCCACCGTTGGCGTAGCCGTCCCAACCCTCGAACAGGCGCACATGGCCCTCGGCGAGGAACTGGTTCATGTTGTGGAAAGCCACAGAGGCCATGCGGCCCTTGTGCTGCTCATGAGGACCGTAGACGTTGAAATAACGCAGGCCCACCACCTGGGCCGTCAGGCGATCCATCCGGGTGCGCAGCACCTGATCGAACAGCAGCTTGGAATAACCATAGACATTGAGCGGACCTTCGTTGGCCGGGTCTTCGACGTAGACGGACGAAGCCCCGTAGACGGCCGCCGACGAGGCATACAGAAACGGCACGCGCTGCGCCTGGCAGTACTCGAACCATTCGAGGGTGACGCGGTAATTGTTGTCCATCATGTAGCGGCCATCGCGCTCGGTGGTATCCGAGCAGGCGCCCTGATGCAGCACGGCGCGCAGCTTGGGCAGCGTGCCGGCGCGCAGACGCTCGCGCGCATCCTCGTGATGCATGTAGTCGGCGATCCGGCAATCGACCAGATTGAGGAATTTGTCACCCTGGGTGAGGTCGTCGATGGCGAGGATGTCATGGATGCCACGGCGGTTGAGCCCGCGCACCAGGTTGCTGCCGATGAAACCGGCTGCGCCAGTCACCACAATCATGGGGTATCTCCTGCAAGTTCAGCGCCGGTCACCACCGAAGTGCCCAGCTTGCCGACGACGATGCCGCCGGCGCGGTTGGCCCAATACATGGCCTCGGCCCAGGACAGGCCTGCCGCGCGCATCACCGCCAGCGCGGCCAGCACGGTATCGCCCGCGCCGGATACGTCAAACACTTCGTGCGCCTGGGCGTCGACGTGGTCGCGCCCCTGCTCAAGAAAGAGGGTCATGCCCTGCTCCGAGCGCGTGACCAGCAAGGCCTCGAGGTCGAGCGCTTCGCGCAAGGCCTGGGCCCGGCGCGTCAGGTCGTCCTCATCGCTCCAGTGGCCCACGGCCAGCTGCATTTCGAGGCGGTTGGGCGTGACCAGGGTCGCGCCCCGATAGCGGCTGTAATCAGCGCCCTTGGGATCGACCAGCACCGGGATCTTGCGCGCGCGCGCCAGGGCGATGAGCTCGGCGACCCGCGCCAGGGTGCCCTTGGCGTAATCCGACAGCACCAGCACATCGCAATGGGGCAATTCGCGCAGCAGGGCCTCATGCACCGCATCGACCACGGCCGCCGAGGGGTGCTCTTCGAAATCCACGCGCAGCAATTGCTGCTGGCGTCCCAGTACGCGCATCTTGAGCGTGGTCGGACAGCCCGGGTCTGCCGGCAGCTCGGTGCGCACGCCCTCTTCGGCGGCCAGCGTCGCGATGCGCTGACCGGCCTCGTCGGCGCCGACCACGCCGATCAACACAGCCTGTGCGCCCAATGCGGCAATGTTGCGCGCCACGTTGGCAGCGCCACCCAATCTGTCTTCGCGGCGCGCCACCCGCACCACGGGCACGGGCGCTTCGGGCGAAATCCGCTCCACCTCGCCGAACCAATAACGGTCCAGCATCACATCACCGACGACCAGCACGCGCGACTGCGCGACGGCCTGGGCGGGAAAAGCCATCATTCAAGTTCTTCCAGACGACGCGGCGCATAGGTTTCCCAGGCGTTGCAGCCCGGGCATTGCCAGTAGAACCGGCGTGCCTGGAAACCGCAGCTGCGGCAGGCGTAGCGGTCCAGGCGCTGCGTATGTTTATGGATCAGGCTGCGCAGCAGCGACAGGTCTGCGCCCGGCACCGGCGGCTTGCCAGCCTCGCCCGACGGCGCGGCCAGCTCGGCTTCGAGCAGGCGGTCCAGGCCAAGCAGCGACGGGTGCAGGCGCAGCGCTTCGCGTGCGAACGACCAGGCCGGCTCGCTGCCTTGCTGGGCGCGCAACTCGCGAAACACCACATTGAACAGATCCAGGGAGGCGTGACGTTCGTAATGGGTGCGCAGGCGCGCCAGACCTTCGACTTCCTCGCCGGCCTGACGGTAGTTGTTCAACACGGCCTCGGCCACCAGGCCGGCATACTCGGGCGCATCGGCCAGGATGCTTTCCAGGTACATGCGTTCACGCTTGCTGTCGCTTTCGAGGGCAGCCACGCGCGCGCGCAGCATGGCGGTGCGCACCTTGGAGCCGCGGCTCAGGCCGCCACGCCCGCTGCCCTCGGCGGCGTGCTCGGCGGCATCCAGCGCTGCCTGGGCGGCATCGAGATCGGCCGGCTTGGCCGCCAGCGCCCCTTGCGCCTGTTCGCAGTAGTAGTGCACCAGTTGCGGGACCGGCTCATCGACCAGACCATGCAAGGTGCGCACGGCCTCGATGGCGCGCGGCCAATCGTGTTCGGATTCGTAGATACGGATCAGCGAACGCAGGGCCGGCAGGGCATAGCGCGTATCGGTGTCCTTGAGCTGCTCGAAGGCCGACTCGGCACGATCCAGCATGCCCGCCTTGAGGAAATCCTGCGCCAGTTCATGCTGGGCATGCTCGCGCTCGGCCTGAGGCAGATCCGAGCGGTTCAGGAGGCTCTGGTGCACGCGGATGGCGCGCTCCATTTCGCCGCGGCGGCGAAACAGGCTGCCGAGCGCAAAGTGCAGCTCGGTGGTTTCCGGATCGAGTTTGGCGACTTCGACAAAGGCATCGATGGCCCGGTCCGGCTCCTCGTTGAGCAGAAAATTCAGGCCGCGGAAATAAGAGTCCGGCAGCGTGCGCGTCTCGCGCAGCATCTGGCGGAAATCAAAGCGCGCCGCCAACCAGCCCAGTGCAAACAGCACTGGTACGAAAATCAGCCACCAGGGTTCAAAGTCCACGTTTCCGGCTCTTGAATGCGATCAAAAATGCCGCGTTACAGCGGCGACATCGGGGCGACAGCCTCGGGCGCGACCGGGACGGCCTGATCGCTGGCCTGCAGGCGTTCGAGTTCGCGGCGCAGGCGCTGCGCCTCGCGGCGACGGCGCATGGAGGCCGGCACGGTCAGCAGCAGGCCGAACACCGCCCCCAGCACGAAGGTGGCCAGCATGACGACGATCAACGGAACATCCTGCACCACATAATCGGCGTAGAACTTGACGGCGACCGGGTCGGTGTTCTTGAGTGCGAACATCAGCACGGCAATGAACACGATCAAACGCAGGGCCCAGACGAAGTAGCGCATGGCGCATGCTCCAGAGGAATGAGATAGTCAATTGTAAGCGCAAGCACGGCCATACGCCTTCGCTACGACCAGGCTTTTTCCGACACGCCGCGCAGAAACGAAAAAGCCCCTTGAAACATCAAGGGGCCATGCGGCGCGAGGATCGCGTGTGGTCAATGCATTGCGTGCATGTCCATCACGGACTGCAGCGGGTCGGAAGACTCGGCCGAAGCATTGTCCTCCCCCCCGTTTCCAGCCAGATCCACGCGTTCCCGCAACTCCTTGCCGGCCTTGAAATGCGGTACCTGCTTGCCCGGCACCAGCACCTGTTCGCCCGACTTGGGATTGCGCCCCACGCGCGGAGACCGCTGCGACAACGAGAAGCTGCCAAAACCACGGATCTCGATGCGCTGACCCGAGGCCAGGGCCTGGGTCATCGCTTCAAGCATGGTCTTGACCGCATAATCGGTGTCACGGGCGGCCAGCTGGGGATAGCGGGCCGCCAGAGCGGCGATCAGCTCCGACTTGGTCACGTCAGCCGTCGTTGCGCTGTTGGTCCAGCTTGGCCTTGAGCAGCGCGCCCAGGTTGGTGGTACCCGACGAGGCGCTGGCTTCGGACATGCGCTGGATGGTGTCAGCGGTTTCGGCGTTATCGCGAGCCTTGACCGACAACTGGATCGAACGCGCCTTGCGATCGATGTTGATGATCATGGCTTCGAGGTTGTCGCCGGCCTTCAGCACGGTGGTGGCATCTTCGACACGACCCGAGGAGATCTCGGAAGCGCGCAGGTAGCCTTCGACGTCGACCGACAGCGTCACCACGGCACCCTTGGGCTCGACCGACTTGATCGTGCCCGGCACCACGGCGCCCTTGTCGTAGGTGGCGACGAAGTTGTTGAAGGGGTCGCCTTCCAGTTGCTTGATACCCAGGGAGATGCGCTCCTTCTCGGTATCGATGCCCAGAACCACGGCTTCGATCTCGTCGCCCTTCTTGAAGTTGCGAACGGCTTCTTCGCCGGTTTCGGTCCACGACAGGTCGGACAGGTGAACCAGGCCATCGATGCCGCCGGGCAGGCCGACGAACACGCCGAAGTCGGTGATCGACTTGATGGCGCCGCGCACCTTGTCGCCGCGCTTGAAGTTCGTGGCGAACTCTTCCCACGGGTTCTGGCGGCACTGCTTCATGCCCAGCGAAATACGACGACGGTCTTCGTCGATTTCCAGGACCATGACTTCGACTTCTTCGCCCAGGGTGACAACCTTGCGCGGATCGACGTTCTTGTTGGTCCAGTCCATTTCGGAAACGTGCACCAGACCTTCGATGCCGGCTTCAACTTCAACGAAGGCGCCGTAGTCGGTCAGGTTGGTCACCTTGCCGAACAGACGGGTGCCTTGCGGGTAGCGGCGAGCCAGGCCCACCCACGGATCTTCGCCCAGCTGCTTGACGCCCAGCGACACGCGGCTCTTTTCCTGGTCGAACTTGAGGACCTTGGCTTCGACTTCCTGACCCACTTGCAGGACTTCGGACGGGTGACGCACACGGCGCCAGGCCATGTCGGTGATGTGCAGCAGGCCGTCGATGCCGCCCAGGTCCACGAACGCGCCGTAGTCGGTGATGTTCTTGACCACGCCCTTGACCACCGCACCTTCGTGCAGGGTTTCGAGCAGCTTCTGGCGCTCTTCGCCCATGCTGGCTTCCAGCACCTGGCGACGCGACAGCACGACGTTGTTGCGCTTGCGGTCCAGCTTGATGACCTTGAACTCGAGCGTCTTGCCCTCGTACGGGGTCGTGTCCTTGACCGGACGCAGGTCGACCAGCGAACCCGGCAGGAAGGCGCGGATGCCGTTGGTCATGACGGTCAGGCCGCCCTTGACCTTGCCCGTGATGGTGCCGGTAACCAGCTCGCCATTTTCCAGGGCCTTTTCCAGTTGCAGCCAGGCCGACAGACGCTTGGCGCGGTCACGCGACAGGATGGTGTCGCCGTAGCCGTTTTCCAGCGAATCGATCGCCACGGAAACGAAATCGCCGGGCTGGACTTCGAGTTCGCCCTGGTCGTTCAGGAACTCTTCCAGGGGAATCAGAGCCTCGGACTTCAGACCGGCGTTGACGACGACAAAGTTATGGTCGACGCGAACGACTTCGGCGCTGATGACCTCGCCGGACTTCATGTCCTGGCTCTTGAGGCTCTCGGCAAACAGGTCGGCGAAGCTTTCGCCACCGAAGGCGGTAGTGGAAACGGAAGACATTAGGTTAATAATCCATGGGGCCAAAATGGCCGTTGCTACACACCGCGACGGCTTGCGCGCCGCAGTGGAGTGGGAAAACCTGCCGGTTGTGCCGCCCTTGCGGGGTGCCCCGTGGGAGCGCACACATGGCCGGTCAGGGCCTGAATCACGGCGCCACCACAGAGCGGCGGCGCCGACACTACATTGTGTTTACTGCAAATTGCCGGGCACTCGCCCCCCAGCCTCAACGCTGGCAAGCCTGCCAGTCATCGAGAACGGCCTGCACCGTCTGCTCGATCGTGAGCTGCGAGGAATCCAGCACCTTCGCATCGGCGGCCGGGGCCAGAGGCGCCACCGCACGTTGCATATCGCGCGCATCGCGTTCAAGCATGTCGCGCAAAAGGTCATCAAGGTTAGCAGAAATCCCCTTATCGATCAACTGCTTATAACGCCTCTGCGCGCGGGCCCCGGGATCGGCGACCAGGAAGATCTTGAGCGGGGCGTCGGGAAAGACGATGGTGCCCATGTCGCGCCCGTCGGCCACCAGGCCCGGCGCGCTGCGAAACGCCCGCTGGCGCTCCAGCAGGGCCTGACGCACAGCCGGATAAGCCGCCACCTGGGACGCGTAGTTGCCGACATGCTCCTGGCGGATCAACGCGCCGACCTCGCGGCCCTGCAGATAAATGTTGTCGCCTTCGAAACGCACGTCCAGGCGCTGCGCCTGGGCGGCTACAGCCGCCTCGTCCTGGGGCGAGACACCGGCGTCCAGGCAGGCCAGCGCGGTCAGGCGGTACAGCGCCCCACTGTCGAGCACGGCAAAGCCCAGCGCCTGGGCGACGCGGTGCGCGATGGTGCCTTTGCCCGAGGCGGTCGGGCCGTCGATGGTAATGACCGGCACCTGGCCGGCAGCGTTTGCAGTCATGATGAGTCCGTGATGTCTCAGCCGCTCACCAGGCTGGCATAGACATCGAAGTAGGTGGGAAATGTCTTGCTGACGCAGCCGGGATCCAGGATGCGCACCGCCGCCGGCCCGAAGGCCGCCAGCGAAAAACACATGGCCATGCGGTGGTCATCCCAGGTGCCGATTTCAGCGTCGCGCCAGCCGCCGGCCGCCGGCGGCGTGACAGCCAGCCAGTCGGGACCGCTTTCGACCTGCGCGCCAAGCTTCATGAGCTCGGTCTGCATGGCGTGGATGCGATCGGTTTCCTTGACGCGCCAGCTGCCGATATTGCGCAGCCGGCAAGGGCCGTCGGCAAACAGCGCCATCGCGGCGGCAGTCATGGCCGCATCGGGAATCAGGTTGAAATCCGCATCGAACGCCTTGACCTGCCCGCCTGCGGCGACGCCCTGGCCGCTGACCTCGATCCAGTCAGGCCCTTTGCTGACCTGCCCGCCAAGGGCCTGGACCACGTCGGCGAAAGCCACGTCGCCCTGGATGCTCCGGGCGCCGACGCCCGTCACACGCAGCGGCCCGCCTCCCAGCAGCCCCAGCGCCAGGAAGTACGAAGCGCTGGAGGCATCGCCCTCGACCGCGATCGCACCGGGGCTGCGATAGCACGCCCCGCCCGGCACCGTGAAGGCGCGCCAGCCATCGCGCTGCACCGTCACGCCGAAACGCGCCATCAGGTTCAGGGTGATGTCGATATAAGGTTTGGAGATCAGTTCGCCGACCACTTCGATGGTGACCGGCAGGCCGCTGGCCGCCGCCTGCAGGGGAGCGGCCATCAGCAGCGCAGTCAGGAACTGGCTCGATACCGAGCCCTGCACCCGCACCGTGTCGGCACGCAGGGCGCTCGGCCCGATGTGCAACGGCGGGTAGCCCTCCTGCCCCAGATAGCGGATATCGGCGCCCCAGGCGCGCAGCGCTTCGGCCAGATCGCCAATGGGTCGCTCGTGCATGCGCGGCACACCCGAGAGGCGGTAGTCGCCTCCCATCAGGGCCAGCGCCGCCGTCAACGGCCGGAACGCGGTGCCGGCATTGCCCAGGAACAGATCGGCCTGCATGACCGGGAAGCGGCGCGTGCCTTCGATATCGACCCAGCCATCGCCCTGGTCGGTGACGGCCACGCCGAGCTGGCGCAGGGCCGCCAGCATGACACGGGTGTCATCGGAGTCGAGCAGGCCGGCGATCTGCGTACGGCCTTCGGCCAGCGCCGCCAGCAGCAGCACACGGTTGGAAATGCTCTTGGATCCGGGCAAGGCCACCACGCCGGCGGCGCGACGCGCCGGCGGCAGATCCAGATAGGCTGGGTGAGTCGTCATCAGGAAGCCTCCTTGCGCCATCCGCGCCGCGCCAGCGCGGCCCGCTGCAACCATTGCTGCAGGGCCTCGCCATCTTCGGCCGCCAGGGCCGCCTCGCAGCGATCCAGCACGGCGCGCAACGCCGACAGCTCAGTCTGCATGGCAGCACGGTTGGAAAGAAAAATGTCGCGCCACATCTCGGGCGAACCGGCCGCAATGCGGGTGAAATCACGAAATCCCGAGCCCGCCAGCGCCAGGCGCAGCGGCGCATCCGCGGCCTCGGCCACCTGGGCCATATAGGCCGCAGACAGAAAATGGGGCACATGGCTGATCGAGGCCAGTACGCGATCGTGCTCAGCCGCCTCCATGTCCAGCACCTCGGCGCCACAGGCCTGCCAGGCGGCCCGCACGGTCTGGACGGCCTGCGGCGGATTCTGCGCCAACGGCGTCAGGATGACGGTGCGCCCGGCATACAGGGTGGCGTCAGCCGCTTGCGGCCCGGTGCGTTCGGCCCCGGCGATCGGATGGCCGGGCACGAAGGCTGCCAGGCGATCGCCCAGCGCCTGGCTGGCGGCAGCCACCACTTCGGCCTTGGTGCTGCCGGCATCCGTCAGGATGGTATGGGCCTGAAGATGATCGCGCATGCTGACCAGCATCGGCCCCAGACTGCCTACCGGCGTCGCCAGCATGATGAGGTCGGCACGGGCGGCAGCCTCTTGGGGCGTGACGATTTCGTCGATCAGCCCCATCGCCTGCGCGTCGGCCAGCGAGGCCGGGTTGCGCCCGACGCCCAGCACGCGGCCAGCCTGGCCGGCACGGCGCAGCGCGGCGGCAAACGAGCCGCCGATCAGCCCGACCCCCACGACCGCCAGCACCGGCACCAGGACTTGCGCTGCCGGCTGGCCAGTGGGTTGCTCCGGGCTCATGCAGACAGGATCTCGGTCAGCGCAGCAATGAAACGTTCGTTTTCTGCCGGCAGGCCGATGCTCACGCGCAGCCACTGCGGCAGCCCGTCAGCCGCCACCGGGCGCACGATCACGCCGCGCTTGAGCAGTTCGAGGTTGATGCTTGCGGCGTCTCCGACGTGCACCAGCACGAAGTTGCCGTAGCTGGGCACGTAACGCAGCTTGAGTGCATCGAAGGCCGCCACCAGCTGCGCCTTGCCCGCCTTGTTGGTGGCATAGGAGCGCTGCTGGAACTCGCCATCGGCCAGCGCGGCGATGGCCGCCGCCTGGGCAAGGGTGTTCACGTTGAAGGGCTGACGCACCCGGTTGAGCAGATCGGTCAGGGCCGGCTGGGCCACCGCGAAACCCACGCGCAGCCCCGCCAGGCCATAGGCCTTGGAGAACGTACGCGAAATGATCAGGTTGGGGAAACGGCGCACCAGGGCCACGCTGTCAAAGCGCAGTTCGGGATCGAGGTACTCGTTATAGGCTTCGTCCAGCACCACCGTGACGCTTTCGCCGTGGGCCTGCTGCACCTGCTCCAGGAAACGGGCGATCGCCTCGCCCGGCAGGAAGGTGCCGGTCGGGTTGTTCGGATTGGCAATGAACACCACCCGGGTGTCGGTGTCGATGGCGGCCAGCATGGCATCCAGGTCATGGCCGTGATCCTTGGCCGCAACCATGATGTGACGCGCCCCGCGCGCCTGAGTCGCCAGACGGTAGACGGCAAAGGCATGTTCGGCGTAGACCGCCGCGCTGCCCGGCTCAAGCAGGGCCAGGGCGACGAGTTCCAGGATGTCATTGGAGCCGTTGCCCAGCGTGATCCAGCTGGCCGGCACGCCATAACGCTGGCTCAGGGCGGCCTTCAGGTCAAAACCGTTGGGGTCCGGATAGCGGGCCAGCGCGTTGGCGGCGGCCAGCATGGCCTGGCGCGCCGACTCCGGCATGCCCAGCGGGTTTTCATTGGAAGCCAGCTTCACGATGCCAGCCGGATCCAGGCCGAACTCGCGGGCCAGTTCCTCGATGGGTTTGCCAGCCTGGTACGGCGCGATGGCACCCACGTGGGCAGGCGCGACGAGAGTCTTGTTTGCTTGCGACATGATGACGACGTAACCGGATTTACTGGGCCGGATAGGAGCCCAGGATCTTGAAGAAAGCG
Organism: Bordetella trematum; assembly: GCF_900078335.1. Lineage (GTDB taxonomy): Bacteria > Pseudomonadota > Gammaproteobacteria > Burkholderiales > Burkholderiaceae_B > Bordetella > Bordetella trematum. The sequence continues at coordinate 12,259 of NZ_FKBR01000005.1, read as the reverse complement.
GCCTGCTCGGCCAGGGCGGCAAAGGCAGCGCGCACGTTGCTGTCGTGCTGGTGGCCCATGCAGTCGATGTAGAAGTAATACTCCCATTGGCCGGTGCGCGCCGGACGCGACTCGAAGCGCGTCATGGACACGCCATTGACCGCCAACGGCGCCAGCATGTCATAGACGGCGCCGGCGCGATTGGGCACGGCCAGAATCACGCTGGTCTTGTCGCGGCCGCTGGGCAGCGGCTCGATGTGCCCCAGCGCGAGAAAACGGGTGCGATTCTGGGCGTCATCCTGGATGCCGGCGGCGACGATGCTCAGCCCCCAGGCCGGCGCCGCCACTTCCCCGGCAATGGCTGCCACGGTGGGGTCGCCTGCCGCCACGCGGGCGGCTTCCGAGTTGCTGGCCGCCGCCACCCGCTTGAGGTCGGGATAGTGGCGCGCCAGCCAGCCCTGGCACTGCGCCAGCGCCTGCGGGTGGGCGGAGATGGTCTGGATGCCTTCCATGGTGCCCGATTGGGTCATGAGGCAGTGGCGGATCAACAGGGAACGCTCCCCCATGATCTTGAGCGGCGTATGCAGCAGCAGATCCAGGTTGCGGTTGACCGCGCCCTCGGTGGAGTTCTCGATCGGCACGATGCCAGCATCGGCCTGCCCGCCCTCGATGGCGCGGAACACTTCGTCAAAGGAGGTGCAAGGCAGCTGCGTGACCGAACGACCGAACTGCTCCAGGGCGGCCTGCTCGGAAAACGAACCCTGCGGCCCAAGATAGGCGATGGTCATGCCACGCTCCAGCCCCCGGCAGGCGGACATGATTTCAGTCCAGACGGCGGCGACTGCCGAATTGGGAAACGGCCCGGGATTGCGGCTTTGCAAACCCCGGATGACCTCGGCTTCGCGCTCCGGACGCAGCACCGGGCCATCGGCCTGGGCAGCGTGCTTGACCTCGCCCACTTCCAGGGCGGTGCGGGCGCGCTGGCTAAGCAGATCCAGGATCTGCGCGTCAATCGTGTCGATGCGGTCGCGCAGCGGCCGCAGCTTGGCCTGCAGGGAATCATCCATGGCGGCGCTCGAACTCCTGCATGTAATCAACCAGCGCCTGCACGCCGGCAAGCGGCATGGCGTTGTAGATCGAGGCGCGCATGCCGCCCACGCTCTTGTGGCCCTTCAGGGCCAGCAGGCCCGCGGCTTCGGCGCCCTTCAGGAAGGCGTCGTTGAGCGACTCGTCAGCCAGCACGAAAGGCACGTTCATGCGCGAGCGCACCGCCGGGTCGACCGGATTACGGTAGAAGCCGCTGGCATCCAGGTAGCCATAGAGCAGATCCGCCTTGGCCTTGTTCGCGGCCTCGATCGCGGCCACGCCGCCCTGCGCCTTGAGCCACTTGTAGACCAGGCCGGCCACATAGATGGAGAAGGTTGGCGGCGTGTTGTAACGCGAATGCTCGGCCGCGACGTTGGCGTAATCAAACGCCGAGGGGCAGATCGGCAGGGACTTGCCCAGCAGGTCGCGACGAGCGATCACGACGGTCACGCCGGCAGGCCCGGCGTTTTTCTGGGCGCCGGCGAACAGCAGCCCGCAGCGGGTGACATCCAGCGGACGCGACAGGAAATGCGAGGAGGCATCCACCACCAGCGACACATCGGGCGCGCCCAGCTCGGCCAGGTCGGGCCACTCGGTGAACTCGACACCGCCGATGGTCTCGTTGCTGCACAGATGCAGATAGGAGGCCTCGGGCCGCACCTGCCAGGACGACACCGCCTGCACATAGGTGAAGGCATTCCGGGCGCTGCCGTCGATTTCGGTGGGCAATGCACTGCTGGCGGCGATGTGCACGTCACCATAGCGCCCGGCTTCCTTGTGGGAACGCGTGGACCAGTGGCCCGTGACGACGAAATCGGCCATAGGCGCACCGCGCCGTCCGATCAGGTTCATCGGCACGATCGCGTTTTCACCCAGGCCGCCGCCCTGCATGAACATCACGGCGTAATCGGCCGGGATATTCATGAGCTCGCGCAGATCGGCTTCGGCTTCATCGCAGATCTGCACGAACTGCCGGCCGCGGTGACTCATTTCCATCACCGACATGCCGCTGCCTTGCCAATCCAGCATCTCGGCCGCGGCTTGCTGCAGCACGGTCTCGGGCAGGACCGAGGGTCCGGCCGAGAAATTCCAGGGGCGCGCCATTTCTTGCTTACTCCGTAGGTTCAGTCGATTCAGTCTGAGCGGAATCATCCCCGCCCTCGGTGTCCTCGTCCAGCCCTTCATCGTCGTCGGCATCGCTTTCGACCACGCGGCGCACGCCCGACAGCACGCTGCCATCGTCGACGCTGATCAGCGTGACGCCTTGCGTGGCACGGCCCATCTCGCGAATCTCGCTCACCCGGGTACGCACCAGCACGCCGCCCGTCGTGATGAGCATGATTTCATCGCTCGGATTGACCAGCACGGCCCCCACCACCCGGCCGTTGCGCGAGGTGGTCTGGATGGCGATCATGCCCTTGGTGCCCCGACCATGACGGGTGTACTCGGCGATGGACGTGCGCTTGCCGTAGCCGTTCTCGGTGGCGGTGAGCACGCTCTGGCTTTCGTCGCCGGCCACCAGCAGCGCGATCACGGTCTGGCCATCCTCGAGCATCATGCCGCGCACGCCGCGCGCGGCACGCCCCATGGGCCGCACATCGTTCTCGTCAAAGCGCACGGCCTTGCCGGCGTCCGAGAACAACATCACGTCATGCTTGCCGTCGGTCAGGTCGGCGCCGATCAGGTAGTCGCCGTCATCGAGGTCGACCGCGATGATGCCGGCCTTGCGCGGGTTGGAGAAATCGGCCAGCGTGGTCTTCTTGACCGTGCCGCGCGAGGTCGCCATGAAGACGTAATGATCTTCGCTGAACTCCTTGACCGGCAGAACCACGGTGATCTTCTCGCCGTCGGCCAGCGGGAACATGTTGACGATGGGCTTGCCGCGCGAGTTGCGCGTGCCTTGCGGCACTTCCCAGACCTTCAGCCAGTACACCCGGCCGCGGTTCGAGAAGCACAGCAGGTAGTCATGCGTGTTGGCGATGAAAAGCTGGTCGATCCAGTCGTTTTCCTTCATCTGGGTGGCCTGCTTGCCGCGCCCGCCACGCTTCTGCGAACGGTATTCCGACAGCGGCTGGCTCTTGATGTAGCCGCCGTGCGACAACGTGACCACCATGTCCATCGGCGTGATCAGGTCTTCGGTGTCGAGCTCGGTGGCGTTCATCTCGATATCCGAGCGACGCGTATCCTTGGCCGAGGTCGAGAACTCGGCCTTGATGGCCTGCAGCTCTTCACTGATGATGCCGGTGATGCGCTCGGGGCGCGCCAGGATGTCCAGCAGATCGGCGATCGTGGCCATCACGTCCTTGTACTCGCCGATGATCTTGTCCTGCTCCAGGCCGGTCAGGCGCTGCAGGCGCATGTTCAGGATTTCCTGGGCCTGCACATCCGACAGGTGGTACAGGCCATCGGACTGCAAGCCGAAGCTGATCGCAAGATCGTCCGGGCGGAAGGCGCTGCGGCCGCCGACGGCATCGCCGTCGACACGGTCCAGCATCTCGCGCACCAGCGACGAATCCCAGCCGCGCGCCATCAGTTCCTGGCGCGCCACCGGCGGGGTCGGCGCCGCCTTGATGATGGCGATGAAATCGTCGATGTTGGCCAGCGCCACCGCCAGGCCTTCCAGCACGTGGCCGCGCTCGCGGGCCTTGCGCAACTGGAAGACGGTGCGGCGCGTGACCACTTCGCGGCGATGCTGCAGGAAGTAGTCGATCAGTTGCTTCAGGTTGAGCAGGCGGGGCTGGCCGTCGACCAGCGCCACCAGGTTCATCCCGAAGGTGTCCTGCAGCTGCGTGTTCTTGTAGAGATTGTTGAGCACCACCTCGGGGACTTCACCGCGCTTGAGCTCGATGACCAGGCGCATGCCGTCCTTGTCCGACTCGTCGCGGATGTCCGAGATCCCCTCGATCTTCTTGTCGTTGACCAGCTCGGCGATGCGCTCCTGCAGGGTCTTCTTGTTGACCTGGTAGGGAATGGCGTCGACCACGATGGCCTGGCGGTTGCCCTTCTCCAGGTCTTCGAAGTGCGTCTTGGCGCGCATGATGACGCGCCCGCGGCCGGTGCGGTAACCCTCGCGCACGCCGGTCATGCCGTAGATGATCCCGCCCGTGGGGAAGTCCGGCGCCGGGATGATCTCGATGAGCTCATCAATCGTGCATTCCGGGTTGCGCAGGCAGTACAGGCAGCCTTCGACCACTTCGCCCAGGTTGTGCGGCGGAATGTTGGTGGCCATCCCGACGGCGATGCCCGAACTGCCGTTGACCAGCAGGTTGGGCAGGCGCGACGGCAGCAACAGCGGTTCCTGCTCGCTGCCATCGTAGTTGGGGCCGAAATCGACCGTTTCCTGGTCGATGTCAGCCAGCAGCTCGTGGGCGATCTTGGCCAGGCGGATTTCGGTGTAACGCATCGCCGCGGCATTGTCGCCGTCGATGGAGCCGAAGTTCCCCTGACCATCGACCAGCATGTAGCGCATGGAGAAATCCTGCGCCATGCGGACGATGGTGTCATAGACGGATTGGTCGCCGTGCGGGTGATATTTACCAATCACATCACCGACGATACGCGCCGACTTCTTGTAGGCGCGATTCCAATCGTTGTTGAGTTCGTGCATCGCATACAGCACCCGCCGGTGCACGGGCTTCAAGCCGTCGCGCACATCCGGCAGGGCTCGCCCGACTATGACGCTCATCGCGTAGTCGAGGTAACTGCGGCGCATCTCTTCTTCCAGCGAAACCGGAAGCGTCTCCTTGGCAAAGGAATCCATATATATAGATATCGACAGAATCGTGTGTAAGGAGGGACCCGGGCCGGGTAAACGGGAAATTCTAACATTTCAATCCCAAAGCACCCGCGACACCGCTTTCCGGCGCCGTCGGCGGGCGAATCCGCCCTTGACCCAAGCCTGTTGCCAAAAACCAACACGATTGATGCACCGAGTGGCGAAATGGTCATATCCAGAGGCGCAGGACAGGCTTAGCAGAAGCCAAAGATTGCCAAATGCCTTAAGATTGTTCCCAGCACGCAGGAGACCCAGTGGCGACCCTTTGAACCCATTCTGAGCGTTGCTATACTGGCCCCGTTTTCCTGATATGCGGCGGGGGTCGCTGCGAGTCACTTATCCAGCTTCAAGCTCAACGAGGAGAAACATGAACAAACCCTCCAAATTCGCTCTGGCGCTTGCCTTCGCCGCTGTTACGGCCTCTGGTGCAGCCTCGGCTCAGACGGTGGACAACTGGCGCAATCCGTTCGGTGACGTTTGGAAGAACGGCACGAACGAATTGTGCTGGCGCGACGCCTTCTGGACTCCGGCCACCGGTATCCCCGGCTGCGACGGCGTTCCGGTCGCCCAAAAGCAACCCAAGCCGGCTCCCATGGCCACCAAGGTCGTGTTCAACGCTGACACGTTCTTTGACTTCGACAAAGCCACGCTGAAGCCGGAAGGCCGTCAGCTGCTCGACCAAGTCGCTCAGCAAGCCAAGGCCATCAACCTGGAAACCATCATTGCTGTGGGCCACACCGACTCGATCGGTACCGAAGCCTACAACATGAAGCTGTCCGTGCGTCGTGCTGACGCCGTGAAGGCTTACCTGGTTGGCCAGGGCATCGATCCGAACCGCATCTACACGGAAGGCAAGGGCGAAGCCCAGCCGATCGCGAGCAACAAGACCGCCGAAGGTCGTGCCCGCAACCGTCGCGTGGAAATCGAGATCGTCGGCAGCCGCAGCAATTAATTGCAGCGCTAGCCGCTACAATGAAGGCCTCGCTCTGCGAGGCCTTTTTTTTGCCATTCGCCCCCGGGCGACGGCCATTCCACCAAGTTGCCCCATGACCACTGCTGATACCCATACCCGCTCCGGCGTCAACGTCGACCAGGCAGAACTGGATAAATTCAGCGCCCTCGCCGCCCGCTGGTGGGATCCCGAGAGCGAATTCAAGCCTCTGCATGCCATCAACCCCCTGCGCCTGGAATGGATACAGGAACTGGCCGGCAGCCTGAGCGGCCTACGCGTGCTGGACGTGGGCTGCGGCGGCGGCATCCTCTCCGAAGCCATGGCGCGCAGCGGCGCAGACGTCACCGGCATCGATCTGGCCGAGAAGTCGCTCAAGGTGGCACGCCTGCATGGCCTGGAATCCGGCGTAAAGGTCGAGTACCGCGCCGTCCCGGTCGAGACCCTGGCCGCCGAGCAAGCCGGGCACTACGACGTGGTGACCTGCATGGAGATGCTCGAGCACGTGCCGGATCCCGCCTCCGTCGTGCGCGCCTGCGCCGAGTTGGTCAAGCCGGGCGGCTGGGTGTTCTTTTCCACCCTGAACCGCAATCCCAAGTCCTTTCTGTTCGCCATCATCGGCGCCGAATACGTACTGCGCCTGCTGCCGCGCGGCACGCACAGCTACGAGAGCTTCATCAAGCCCAGCGAGCTGGCAGCCGCCGCCCGCCAGGCCGGCCTGAACCCCTGCAGCATGCGCGGCATGGAATACAACCCCATCACGCAGGTCTACTCCCTCACGGCCAACACTTCGGTCAATTACTTGATGGCAACCCGCAAATGAGCGCCCTGGTTCTGTTCGACTTCGATGGCACGCTGGCCGACACCGCCCCCGACCTGGCTGCGGCCGCCAACCGGCAGCGCACCCACCGCGGCTTGGCCGACCTGCCTTACGAGGCGTTGCGGCCCTATGCTTCGCAGGGCGCCCGCGGCCTGCTGCGCGCTGCGCTGGGCATGGGCACGGACCACCCCGAATACGACACGACGCGCCTGCAGTTCCTGACCGACTACGCGCAAGCATCGACCCAACAAAGCAGACTCTTCCCTGGCATTGCTGAATTGCTGCAGCAACTCCAGGACGAGGGCCTGACCTGGGGCATCGTGACCAACAAGGCCACCCATCTCGCCGAGCCCATCGTCGAGTTCCTCGGCCTGTCCGAGCGCAGCGCCGTACTGGTCTGCGGCGACACCACCGCGCACGCCAAACCGCATCCCCTGCCCTTGCAGCACGCCGCCCGCCTGGCCGGCTTCGGTACGCATCGCTGCCTCTATGTCGGCGACGATCTTCGCGACATCCAGGCAGCCCATGCCGCCGGCATGCCCGCCATCGCCGCCGCCTATGGCTATGTGGACAAGGACGAAGACATCGGCGCCTGGCGTGCCGAGGCAACGGTCGACTCGCCCCAGGCGCTCTGGGATGCGATCACGCCGCTGCTGGCCCGCCTGCGCCCTTGAATTTCTACATTGCGACCCGATTTAACGTACAATACGCAGTTCCCTTGGGGCCGATCCGGATTCGACGTGGGTCATGAAACAGCTCAGGGCATGCCGAGCACCAGTACGCTCGTAAAACCACTGGAAACAAACTAAACGCCAACGACGAGCGTTTCGCTCTCGCCGCTTAAGCGGTGAGCCGCTGCACTGATCTGTCCTTGGGTCAGGCGGGGGAAGGCAACTTCCTAGGGGGGCAACCCTCGAACCGCAGCAGTGTTATTCACAAGGAATCGGTCTGCGCTGGGGTCACACGGTTCAGGCTTAAATTACGTGAATCGCCTCTGTCCGGCCCGTTGATCGGCTAAGTCAGGGGTTAAATCCAAATAGATCGACTAAGCATGTAGAACTGACTGCGGAGGGCTTGCGGACGGGGGTTCAATTCCCCCCGGCTCCACCAAATACTCTAGCAATATCAAGCACTTAAAAAAGGCCGACCCTTAAAGTCGGCCTTTTTTTTGGGCTGTTTTGGGCGGCGCGGTCGGCTTTTTGGTCAGCATTCTGTCCGCTTCATTTGGCCCCCACCTGCTATTGAGCGGCCCCTCTGCTGTATCAACAAACCATGCCCGGCGACTTAGCCGTTTCGGCTACCATATGTTACGCGGACTCTATTCATTGGGTCATCGGTAACCCCAAATTTGCCTTTGGCAGAGCGTGAGCAAGATGGACACATCCCAGGTTGAGCCTCAAGCCAGACCGAAAAAGAATCGCGTGCGCCGCCGACGCGGTATCGGCAAAGAGCCTCTTCAAATCGTTGTGCCGAATGCACCTGACAGCAGCTCAAAGGACTGGAAGAACCATCCCATCCTCATCGCTGTAATCTCAGCGGCCGCGACGGCGACTTTTTTTCAGACTGTCGTCATACCAATTTCAGACGCGAGCAACCGCGCCGAACTTATAGAGTTCAGGAAGCTGAAGGCAACTCACGAGCAAGTAGAGAAGACGCTCGAGGAGGAAAAAAAGCGGAATGCCCAATTGGCTAAGGAACTGGTCATCTCACAACAAGCCAACCTTTTTGTTGCGGGCAACCCGTATCCCGTAGGATATCGAACCACACCCATAGGCATGCCCCTTGCCAAGGTCAAGGAGCACTTTAAGGACAAAGCTTTAACTGACGAACGCTCAATTTTGAGCGTGAAGCTCGACAAGGGAGTCTTTAGACGCGTTACATACCATTATGAGTCGCAAGGCAAAGAGTCGGTAGTGACGCACATTTCGTATATGGTGTCTTTCAGCGATAGCCTTTGGGAGCCCAACGACGCCGATAAGTTACATACGATTCTGACCGAAACATTCGGCCCGCCGACGGAGGTACAAGAGGGCGTAGGCGCGCGCTGGCGGATCTCGAGCGCTGGAAAGTCCTATTGGTTGTACGCCCGCGACGGCTTTCCGTCGTTGATAGTAACGGACATAAAAACGCAAATTCGGATGTGGTGAACGATTGCTCGGCTATGCGCAGCCAGCTCCGAGCGCTTGAAACACGGTTTCGCCCTTCGGGTTGTGCGCCCTTCGCGGGTCACACAGCTCCCGGACAGCCAGTTGTATAGCGCCCCGCAATGGACGCTACGCCTATGCTGATGCCCTACCTGGAGGGTTTGATGTGTAGCCATTACCAGACGCTGAAAGACGCCGAACAGCTGCTCAGAAAGTTTGGCGTGACCAAGCCAGGCGTGCTCGGCAAGTACGACATGTGGCCGCGCTACCAGGGAGTCTTCGTGCGCCGACCGCCGGAGCATGACGCGGGCGACGAGGCGGAGGGGGACATCGAAGCCGTCACGGGCCGTTGGGGGCTGATCTCGGGATCAACCCGCCGGACGCGTTGGCCGGTGCTGAGAAGCTGTCAACCTTCAATGCGCGCGACGACCGCGTCGCCAATGCCTTCACCTTCCGCAACGCTTGGCGCCGCGCGCAGCACTGCATCATCCCTGCCGATGCGATCTTCGAACCTGATTGGCGCTCAGGCAAGGCCGTCGCTACTCGCTTCACCTGGGCAGACGGTGCGCCGCTGGGCGTGGCCGGTCCGTGCCCCCCCCCCCGGAGGTCAGTGGCACGAAAGCTACACGATGCTGACCATCAACGCGGACGCAGACCCGCTTTTCCGCGCCTACCACCAGGCGGGCATGGAAAAACGTATGGTGACAATCCTTCCCGAGGGTGCATACGGCGATTGGCTGCATACTAGCGCCGAACGAGGCCGGGACTTTCTGCTGCCGATCCCATCGGATAGGCAAACGCCGAACCTCTGTCCCCACCATGTCCTGAGGCTTTCAACTAAGACGGTTTGTGACATAGAATAGGGTCAAAACGGCCAACTCCTCGCGAAAATATATCTGGCGTGATATAGTGAGATCCCTCTATGATACGTACGATGCTCAGGACGACCTCGACCGCCTTGAAGCGGCAGGCTTCGTGGCTGACGTCGCCCTGCTTCATGTCTTTCTTGATCAAATAGAGGAAAGCGAGGAAGCCCTGTGGTCTCTCTCACAATACAACGGCGAACACCCCGACCCGCTGTTCAACATGAAGGCGATAGACTGCCTCCATGCGCAGGGCTACAACATCTATCGCATTCGACCGTTACGACGTATCACTTCGTATCGCATAATTTACGGCCTTGACGCCGTAAAAGACGAAATTCACATTCTGGCGTACACGAGAAAGAAAAACCGTGACGCGCCTCCAGGCATCGACCCGGAATACTACGACTATGAGCCAAGACATCCGCTATCACAAAGAATTTGTGTTGAGTACGATCGTCTCGCAATTCCCCGAATCCCGCGTCGTCGTTGAAAGCGTTGGCTCCGGGCCGATTGCACAAAACTTCACCAAGCCCGCCGGCACCCTTAAACGATCTTCTCGGGATGGGCGTCTGCCTAGGCGCGTCGAACGTTCGATCCGGGAAGATCATGACCCCGAATTTAAGGACCGTTTGATCCGCGCCCGCCAAATTTGGGCTGAAGAGGCTTATCCGGATGCGCCTCAGTCATTGGCGAAGATGCGTCTGCAGAAAGGCCTCTCGCAAACACAGTTGGCCGACCTTATCGGTACAAGTCAGTCCCATATTGCAAAGATCGAAGCAGGCCAAGTCCGAATCTATTTAGATACCGCAAATCGTTTGGCCGTCGCACTGTCTGTGAGCTTGGATAAGCTCAATGCGCTGCTTGACTCCACATCGGCAGAAAGCTCGTCAAAGGTTGCCTGATGCGATACGCCCACTGCCTTTTCTGTGACGACGTCCGTACCGAGATGGGCGACAAGCTCTCCGTAATGGGAATATATGGCGGAGAACTGGTGGCTACCCGCCCGGAGGCCCTTCTGCCTGTTGGTGAAGGCGCCCCCGCTGCTCTGCTGCCTAGGTTGTGCATAGTTGGCTATGCGTTTACTCCGATCGACCGTCCCTTCGAGCGTTTAAGCTTTACTGTTCTTCGAAATGACGAGGTCATTCAGCAGCAAGATCTGGATCCTAGCGAATTGGCAAGAATGGCCGACCGCTTGAAGGGCATAGGTTCGCCTGAGGATCCGGTGACCATGTTCCAAGTCGTGGTGAATCTTTCCCTTTCGCCGTATATCATCTCGGACGCTCACACTCTGTCTCTTCGCTTCAATACTGAGTCAGAGGAACTGATCGCTGGAAAGCTCAGGGTGCGGTTCAACAAGCCCTAGCGTCTTTCGGCAAAGACCGCCGTAAAACACGCTTAACTCGCACTCAATTCTGCTGCAATATACTGCATATCCATACAGCATTATCGCAGCAGAATCATGCAATGCTCCGTCGTTCGCACCCATCACCTTGGCGAGAAGCTCCGAGACAATGACCCTGCGCCCGCCGTCCAAGGCAAGGTCCGCATGTACTCAATCACGCGAGAAGACATGCGGCGCCAAGTCCGCGTCATGACGATGGACAGCCTGGCGAAGTTCGGCGCGACGGAGAAAAGCCCCATCCCCGATCTGTTGGATCCGGAGCTACTGACGTTCTGTTCCGACCGGGGAATGATGGTCTGCGGCTTTGAAGAGATCGACGGCCGGCGCTACTACCAGGGGTGGTGGATGCAGTGGGTCGAGGGGTGACGCATGGCCGCGCCGCAAGATTTAACGACATAGCCCCGCCCAGGTCTTGTTCCCCTCCAGCACCTGGCGCCGGATCGCCCCCGGCGTTGCCTGCACCTGCGCCCCCGAATCGAAATAGACCGGCCGCGCGTGATCGCAGTACTCAACGCCGACCCGCTCCGGTCCCGCGCACCCAGTCGCGCTCAAGCTCATCAGCAACAGCGTCATCACCCATACGGGCCGTTTCCAACTGCACATCACGAACCTCCTTGTGGGCCTGCGAGGCCTGTTCATTGATCTGTTCGGCGCGGCGTACACGTTCCGCCCCTTTGCCGGCGCTGCGCCCCCGCAGATACGCCCCCAACGTCAGCGCCAGAGCGGCGCCAATCGCCACCAGATACCCCTTGAATCGCTCAATCAGTGCCAGCATGGATAACCTCCCTCATCGCTGCTCCGTAATTCGAGGCCCATTTAGCGCGAAGCGCGTTGCGTTCGCCAGGCGTCCCGCGGGTGTAAGCGCCAGGGCGCCAAGTGCGTAAGTAGAGCGCCCAAGAGCCGTCCTCATCGCCAACAGCCGGCAAACGTTGCGGATCTGACCAAAGGAGCAACCGCGCCAGGCCGGCAGCCAGCACGTCGTCAAATTCGATGGCCTCCCAGATCGCGGCATCGCTCGGTGCCACGCCTCGTGCGCGGTACAGCTCCGCGGCGAGGGAGCGAGTCGCCGCGTGCAATCGAACTCCCCGAACCATGCCCCCGCCCTCCTCCCCCTGCCAAAAGCTCTTGGCCGGGCCTACCGGCCTGGGCGGTCGGCCCACCAACTGGCGGCGGTGTTCAAAGCGGCTTTCCTGCAGGCCGATGGACAGCAGCATGACGCGGGCAGCTGGCGTATCCAT
>NZ_FKBR01000004.1 GCF_900078335.1 Bordetella trematum | reverse complement strand
TGCCTGCAGGGCTTTGAATTTTGGCGGAGCGGACGGGGCTCGAACCCGCGACCCCCGGCGTGACAGGCCGGTATTCTAACCAACTGAACTACCGCTCCGCAGCGGCGATACCTTTCGGCATCTTGCCAGAATGAACTGGCGTCCCCTAGGGGATTCGAACCCCTGTACTCACCGTGAAAGGGTGATGTCCTAGGCCTCTAGACGAAGGGGACCTTGGTGGAGGTAAGCGGGATCGAACCGCTGACCTCTTGCATGCCATGCAAGCGCTCTCCCAGCTGAGCTATACCCCCGAGGTCACAATCCGTTGGCATTTGGCTTGGCGCCTCATGCTTTCCGGCTTGCCCGTTCACCTCTCGATGAACGGGGCCGAATTATGCACTATTTTT
>NZ_FKBR01000003.1 GCF_900078335.1 Bordetella trematum | reverse complement strand
CAACGCTTTTCGCTTTACCGCGCGCGGCAATCTGGTCGGGGTGATTTCCAACGGCACGGCGGTGCTGGGCCTGGGCAACATCGGCGCGCTGGCTTCCAAGCCCGTCATGGAAGGCAAGGCGGTGCTGTTCAAGAAGTTTGCCGGCCTGGACGTCTTTGACATCGAGATCAACGAGACCGATCCCGACAAGCTGGTTGACATCATCGCCGGCCTGGAGCCCACCTTCGGAGGCATCAACCTCGAAGACATCAAGGCCCCCGAGTGCTTCATCGTCGAGCGCAAGCTGCGCGAGCGCATGCGCATCCCGGTTTTCCACGACGATCAGCACGGCACCGCCATCACCGTGTGCGCGGCCTTCATCAACGGCCTGAAGGTCGTGGGCAAGGACATCTCCCAGGTCAAGGTCGTCACCTCCGGCGCCGGCGCGGCCGCCCTGGCCTGCCTGGATCTCATGGTCGATCTGGGGCTGCCGCTGCAGAACATCTGGGCCACCGACATCGAGGGCGTGGTCTACGAGGGCCGCACCGTCCTCATGGATCCCAGCAAGGCCCGTTTTGCCCAGCCCACCGAGGCCCGCACCCTGGCCGAGGTCATCGAGGGCGCCGATGTCTTCCTGGGCCTGTCGGCCGGCGGCGTGCTCAAGCCCGAGATGGTCGCCGCCATGGCCGCCCGCCCCCTCATCCTGGCCCTGGCCAACCCCACGCCGGAGATCCTGCCCGAGGACGCGCACGCCGTGCGCGATGACATCGTCATGGCCACCGGCCGCTCGGACTATCCCAACCAGGTCAACAACGTCCTGTGCTTCCCCTACATCTTCCGCGGCGCGCTGGACGTGGGGGCCACCACCATCACCCGCGAGATGGAGAAGGCGGCCGTCTACGCCATCGCCGCGCTCGCCCAGGAAGAGCAGAACGAGGTCGTGGCCGCCGCCTACGGCACCTATGACCTGGCCTTCGGCCCCGAGTACCTCATCCCCAAGCCCTTCGATCCGCGCCTGATCGAGCGCATCGCTCCGGCCGTCGCCCAGGCCGCCATGGCCGATGGCGTGGCCACCCGGCCCATCGCCGACATCGAGGCCTATGTCGAGCAGCTGCAGCAGTTCGTCTACCACTCCGGCGCCTTCATGAAGCCGCTGTTCGCCAGCGCCAAGCGCTTCGTGCGCGAGGGCGGGCGGGCCCGCATCGTCTTCACCGAAGGCGAGGACGAGCGTGTGCTGCGCGCCGTGCAGGTCGTGGTCGACGAGGGGCTGGCCAAGCCCATCCTGGTGGGCCGCCCGGCCGTGCTCGCCGCGCGCATCGAGAAGTACGGCCTGCGCCTGCGCCTGGGCCAGGATGTCGAGGTCACCAACCCCGAGTACGACGAGCGCTTCCACCAGTACTGGACCACCTACTGGGAGCTGATGTGCCGTCGCGGCATCACCAAGGAGATGGCCCGCGTGGAGATGCGCCGGCGCATGACCCTCATCGGCGCCATGATGGTGCGCCTGGGCGATGCCGACGGCATGGTCTGCGGCTCGGTGGGCGCCTACCACGACCACCTGCGCTTCGTGGATGAAGTCATCGGCAAGCGCCCTGGCGCCAAGACCTACGCGGCCATGAACATCCTGCTGCTCGATCAGCGCATGGTCGCCCTGGTCGACACCCACGTCAACGACGATCCCAGCGCCGAGCAGATCGCCGAGTTCACCATTGCCGCGGCCGAGGAAATGAAGCGCCTGAACCTCGCGCCCAAGGCCGCGCTGCTGTCGCGCTCGAACTTCGGCACCGGCAGTTCCGCCTCGGGCGCCAAGATGCGCGAGGCCCTGGAGCTGGTGCGCGCCCAGGCCCCGGAGCTGGAGATCGACGGCGAGATGCACGGCGACTGCGCCCTGGACGAGGCCCTGCGCCTGCGCATCCTGCCGTCGTCCTCGCTCAAGGGCGAGGCCAATCTGCTGGTCTGCCCCAACGTGGATGCCGGCAACATCGCCTACAACCTGCTCAAGACCACCGCCGGCAGCAACGTGGCCATCGGCCCCTTCCTG
>NZ_FKBR01000002.1 GCF_900078335.1 Bordetella trematum | reverse complement strand
AAAGCGGCTTTCCTGCAGGCCGATGGACAGCAGCATGACGCGGGCAGCTGGCGTATCCATGCCAGGGGGCAGCAGGGCCAGCGCCGGGTTGATTGCCCACTTGATGATCTGATCCAAGGTCACAATCAGCCCTCCCCGCCACGGCGCCAGCCCAACAAACGCCCGCGCACCTCACCCAACCAGGCCAAAAGGCCCTTCTCTCGCATGCTGGCCATACAACGCATGTACGCCCCCAATACCCACCACGCCGGCAGCCCCGCGAGCAACATGCACGGCCCGAGCATGTAGAGCATGGCCAGCAAGCTGTCCTCGCCAGTCCCGGCACGCTGCGCCAGCCAATGCGCCTGCTCTGCCAGCGAAGGACGCCAGGACAGCATTCCGATAGCCAGCAGCGGCCCGAATGCGAACGAGCTAACCACCGTACATACAATCCGCGTGACGAACTCCCGCGCCGTGCGGGGCGGCATGATCAGCAGCCCCAAGGCTGCCGCCAGAGCCGCCGGCAGTCCGAACGCCAGCGCCAGCTTGATTGCCGCCCAGCCCCCCACCCCCGTGGTACTCGGTTCCATACACTTGCTCCTTTGATGGGTTTGCATTGCTGCCCTCCC
>NZ_FKBR01000001.1 GCF_900078335.1 Bordetella trematum | reverse complement strand
CCATCCGCGAAGGCGGCCGTACCGTCGGCGCCGGCGTGGTCGCCAAGATCATCGCCTAAGTGTTGTATTCAGGAGAGCGGGGCCAGCCGGCCCCCTTTCCTTGTGCAAATAACTTGCACAAAAAACGGCAAAAGTAGTATCATGTATGGTTCCGCAAGGTGCCGTACATAGTTCAGTGGCCTTGCATTCTGAAGCCATAGGGGTATAGCTCAATTGGCAGAGCGTCGGTCTCCAAAACCGAAGGTTGTAGGTTCGATTCCTACTGCCCCTGCCACCACCCGCCGGAGAGTATCGCGAGTTGCGCATTCTGGGCGGGCTCGCGTCGCAAAATGTCTAATACCAGCGTAGAAACCGTTACTAGCACCGCTGACCGGATCAAGCTCGGCCTGGCGGTTCTTGTCGTTATTGCTGGCATCGTCGGGTACTCCGTCCTCAGTGCTCAGCCCATGGTGGCGCGCATTGGCGTGTTTGTCGGCAGCCTGGTGATCGCCGCAGTTCTTGCCTTGCTCAGCGAGCCGGGCCGTCGCACCATCGGCTTCGCCCAAGAGTCGTACAACGAAGTCAAGCGAGTTTCCTGGCCGACGCGCAAGGAAACCACCCAGATGACGGGCATCGTGTTTGCCTTCGTCGCGGTCATGGGGCTCTTCATGTGGGTGCTCGACAAAGGCATCGAGTGGGTACTTTACGGCCTGCTGCTGGGCTGGAAATAAGGACGAGCATGAGTAAACGTTGGTATGTCGTCCATGTGTATTCCGGCATGGAGAAAAGCGTTCAGAAGGCGCTGAACGAGCGCATTGAACGCGCTGCGTTGCAGACGTCCTTCGGCCGCATCCTGGTGCCTTCCGAGGAAGTCGTCGAAGTCAAGGGTGGCCAGAAATCGATCACCGAACGCCGGATTTTCCCCGGCTACGTGCTGGTCGAGATGGACCTGACCGACGAAACCTGGCACCTGGTGAAAAACACCAACCGCGTCACCGGTTTCCTGGGTGGCTCGGGCAACCGCCCCACGCCGATTTCCGAGCGTGAGGTCGAGAAGATTCTGTCGCAGATGGAAGAGGGCGTGGAAAAACCGCGTCCCAAGATCCTCTTCGAAGTGGGCGAAATGGTCCGCGTCAAGGAAGGTCCGTTTGCGGACTTCAACGGCAACGTCGAAGAAGTCAATTACGAAAAGAGCAAGGTGCGTGTCTCGGTGACGATTTTCGGCCGTGCCACGCCCGTGGAACTCGATTTCAGCCAGGTCGAAAAGACCTGATTTCAACCCCCCGGGGAGCCCGCTGTCGCGGGCGCTAAAACCCGTTAGGAGCAAAGCATGGCGAAGAAGATCGTCGGCTTTATCAAGCTGCAAGTGCCGGCTGGTAAGGCAAACCCGTCCCCCCCGATTGGCCCGGCTCTGGGTCAGCGCGGCCTGAACATCATGGAATTCTGCAAGGCGTTCAACGCCAAGACCCAAGGCATGGAGCCGGGTCTGCCGATCCCTGTGGTGATCACCGCTTTTGCCGACAAGAGCTTCACCTTCATCATGAAGACCCCGCCCGCGACGGTCCTCATCAAGAAGGCTACCGGCGTGCAGAAGGGTTCGGCCAAGCCGCATACCGACAAGGTCGGCACGCTCACGCGCGCCCAGGCCGAAGAGATCGCCAAGACCAAGCAGCCCGACCTGACGGCCGCTGATCTGGACGCCGCGGTCCGCACGATCGCTGGCAGCGCCCGCAGCATGGGCATCAATGTCGAGGGGGTCTAATCATGGCTAAACTTTCCAAGCGCGCCGCCGCCATCGCTCAGAAGATCGACCGCAGCAAGCTGTACCCGGTCGCCGAAGCCCTGACCCTGGTCAAGGAAACCGCTACCGCCAAGTTCGATGAGTCCATCGACGTGGCCGTGCAGCTGGGCATCGACCCCAAGAAGTCCGACCAACTGGTCCGTGGCTCCGTGGTGCTGCCCGCCGGTACCGGCAAGTCGGTTCGCGTCGCCGTGTTCGCCCAGGGCGAAAAGGCTGAAGCCGCCCGTGCCGCTGGCGCCGACCTGGTTGGTCTGGACGACCTGGCCGAGCAGATCAAGGCCGGTCAGATGGACTTCGACGTGGTCATCGCTTCGCCCGACACGATGCGTGTGGTCGGCGCCCTGGGCCAGATCCTGGGCCCGCGTGGCCTGATGCCGAACCCGAAGGTCGGCACGGTGACCCCGGACGTCGTGACCGCCGTGAAGAACGCCAAGGCGGGTCAGGTGCAGTACCGCACCGACAAGGCCGGCATCATTCACGCCACCATCGGTCGTGCTTCGTTCGGCATCGAACAACTGCAAACCAACCTGGCTGCTCTGGTCGACGCCCTGCAAAAGGCCCGTCCCGCTGCCGCCAAGGGCATCTACCTGCGCAAGATCGCCGTTTCGTCCACCATGGGTGGCGGCGCTCGCGTGGAAATCGCTTCGCTGTCGGCTTAATTTCAAGCCATAGCAAACAGTACTTTGGGCTGCATCCGGGGTTTATTCCGGATGTTGCTGTCAAAGACCGCTGGAGCAGCCTGTCGCTCGTATAGGACAGGCCGCTTAATCCCGGTGCAGCATAGGCCGGATCCAGCGTAGACGGCGTCCCCAGGAAGAATTCTTTACCCTAAGAACTCAACCAGGCGCCGCATTCGGTTGACGTGTAAGGCTCTGCCCCAAGCGTCTTTTGATGGAGTGTTCAAACCGTGAGTCTCAATCGTCAAGAGAAAGCGGTGGTAATCGAGGAAGTCGCGGCAGAAGTTGCCAAGGCTCAATCGATTGTTATCGCCGAGTACCGTGGTCTGGACGTCGCCTCTGTCACCGTACTGCGCAAAACTGCGCGTGAATCGGGCGTCTACCTGCGTGTTCTGAAGAACACGCTGGTGCGTCGCGCTGTTGCTGGCACGGCTTTCGAGCCGTTGGCCAAGCAGCTGACCGGTCCGCTGATCTACGGTATCAGCGCTGATCCGGTGTCCGCGGCCAAGGTCCTCGCCGGTTTCGCAAAGAGCAACGACAAGCTGGTCATCAAGGCAGGTTCCCTGCCCAACAACCTGCTGGATCAAGAAGGCGTCAAGGCTCTGGCCACGATGCCCTCGCGTGAAGAGCTGCTCTCGAAACTGCTGGGCACCATGCAAGCCCCGATCGCGCAATTCGTGCGTACGCTCAACGAAGTTCCGACCAAGTTCGCCCGTGGCCTGGCCGCGGTGCGCGACCAGAAGGCCGCCGCCTAATCATACGGCGTGGCCCCTGGGATTCGTTGAACGACATAGCGACAACCAACCCTGGCATTACCCAATTTTGGAGTTCTAAAAAATGGCACTGAACAAAGCTGAAATCCTTGACGCCATCGCTGGCATGACCGTGCTCGAGCTGTCCGAGCTGATCAAGGAAATGGAAGAGAAGTTTGGCGTGTCGGCTGCTGCCGCCGCTGTTGCCGTCGCCGCTCCGGCTGCTGGTGGCGCTGCCGCCGCTGCTGAAGAGCAGACCGAGTTCACCGTTGTGCTGCTCGAAGCTGGCGCCAACAAGGTGTCGGTCATCAAGGCCGTGCGCGAACTGACGGGCCTGGGCCTGAAGGAAGCCAAGGACCTGGTCGACGGCGCTCCGAAGCCCGTCAAGGAAGCGCTGCCGAAGGCTGACGCCGAAGCCGCCAAGAAGAAGCTGGAAGAAGCTGGCGCCAAGGTCGAAATCAAGTAAACCTTTGCGTCATCTGCCCGGGGACAGCGCACAGTTTGCCGTCCCCGGGCTTTTGCGTTTCCAGGAAACCCCTCCTGATGGTAGGCGTTTCAGGGGTGTTTCCTGGAGTCGTATCACCTGGGACCGTGGTTGACGGTCCATGCAACCTCGAGTCGGAGTGCTCATGCCTTACTCGTACACCGAAAAAAAGCGCATCCGCAAAAGCTTCGCCAAGCGTGAAGACGTTCAAAACGTTCCTTTTCTGCTTGCGACGCAGCTTCAATCCTACCTCACCTTCCTGCAAGCCGAGACGATAAGCGCAGAGCGTCTGAATGAAGGCTTGCAGGCAGCGTTCACGTCGATTTTCCCGATCGTCAGCCACAACGGGATGGCGCGCTTGGAGTTCGTCAGCTATGCGCTTGGCGAACCGGTGTTCGATGTCAAGGAATGTCAGCAGCGGGGCTTGACCTACGCTTCGCCGCTGCGCGCCAAGGTGCGCCTGGTGCTGATGGACCGTGAGGTCAGCAAGCCCACCATCAAAGAGGTCAAGGAACAGGAAGTGTACATGGGCGAAATTCCGCTCATGACCAGCACGGGTTCCTTTGTCATCAACGGTACCGAGCGTGTCATTGTGTCCCAGCTGCACCGGTCGCCGGGCGTGTTCTTCGAACACGACCGCGGCAAGACGCACAGCTCGGGCAAGCTGCTGTTCTCGGCCCGCGTGATTCCCTACCGCGGTTCGTGGCTGGATTTCGAGTTCGATCCGAAGGACGTGCTCTTCTTCCGTGTCGACCGCCGCCGCAAGATGCCCGTGAGCATTCTGCTCAAGGCCATCGGCATGACCCCGGAAGCGATTCTGGCCCACTTCTTCGACTTCGACAATTTCGAGTTGAAGAGCGAAGGCGCGATGATGGAATTCGTGCCCGAGCGCTGGAAGGGCGAGATGGCGCGTTTTGACATCACCGATCGCAGCGGCAAGGTGATCGTCGAGAAGGACAAGCGCATCAACGCCAAGCACCTGCGCGATCTGGCTGCCGCCGGCATCCAGCGCATTTCGGTGCCTGAAGAATTCCTCTATGGCCGCGTGCTGGCCAAGAACGTGGTCGACGCCGACACCGGCGAACTGATCGCGCACGCCAACGAAGAAATCACCGAAAGCGTGCTCGCCAACATGCGCGCCGCCAAGGTGCTGGATCTGCAGGCGCTGTACACCAACGACCTGGATCGCGGTCCCTACATCTCGCAGACCCTGCGCACGGACGACACCGCCGATCAGACCGCCGCTCGCGTGGCGATCTATCGCATGATGCGTCCCGGCGAACCCCCGACCGAAGAAGCGGTCGAGGCCTTGTTCCAGCGCCTGTTCTACAGCGACGAGACCTACGATCTGTCGCGTGTGGGCCGCATGAAGGTCAACAGCCGTCTGGGCCGTGGCGATGACGCCAGCGGTCCCATGACGCTGACCGACGAGGACATCCTCGAGACGATCAAGGTGCTGGTCGAGCTGCGTAACGGCCGTGGCCAGATCGATGACATCGATCACCTGGGCAACCGTCGCGTGCGCTGTGTCGGCGAACTGGCCGAGAACCAGTTCCGCGCCGGCCTGGTGCGCGTGGAACGTGCCGTCAAGGAGCGTCTGGGCCAGGCCGAGACCGAGAACCTGATGCCGCACGATCTGATCAACTCCAAGCCGATCTCGGCTGCCATCAAGGAGTTCTTCGGTTCGAGCCAGCTGTCGCAGTTCATGGACCAGACCAACCCGTTGTCCGAGATCACGCACAAGCGTCGCGTCTCGGCCCTCGGCCCGGGCGGTCTGACCCGCGAGCGTGCCGGCTTCGAGGTGCGCGACGTGCACCCGACCCACTATGGCCGCGTCTGCCCGATCGAAACGCCGGAAGGCCCGAACATCGGCCTGATCAACTCGATGGCGCTGTATGCGCGCCTGAACGAGTACGGCTTCCTGGAAACCCCGTACCGCAAGATCATCGACGGCCGCGTGAGCGATCAGATCGATTATCTGTCGGCCATCGAAGAAAGCCATTACGTCATCGCGCAGGCCAACGCCGCGCTCGATGAGGAAGGCCGTTTCGTCGATGACCTGGTGGCTTGCCGTGAAGCCGGCGAAACCATGCTGACGGCGCCGAGCAACGTGCACTACATGGACGTCGCCCCGTCGCAGATCGTGTCGGTGGCTGCCTCGCTGATTCCCTTCCTGGAACACGACGACGCCAACCGTGCTCTGATGGGCGCCAACATGCAGCGTCAGGCGGTTCCCTGCCTGCGTCCGGAAAAGCCGCTGGTCGGCACCGGTATCGAGCGCACCGTGGCGGTGGACTCGGGCACGACCGTGCAAGCCCTGCGTGGCGGCCTGGTCGACCACGTCGACGCCGAGCGTGTGGTGATCCGCGTCAACGACGATGAAAACGTCGCTGGCGAAGTGGGTGTGGATATCTACAACCTGATCAAGTACACCCGCTCGAACCAGAACACCAACATCAACCAGCGTCCGATCGTCAAGCGTGGCGACCGTGTCGCCAAGGGTGACGTGCTGGCCGATGGCGCATCGACGGACCTGGGCGAACTCGCTCTGGGCCAGAACATGCTGATCGCGTTCATGCCCTGGAACGGCTACAACTTCGAGGACTCGATCCTGATCTCGGAGAAGGTCGTCGCGGATGATCGCTACACTTCGGTGCACATCGAAGAGCTGACTGTGGTCGCTCGCGACACCAAGCTTGGTCCTGAGGAAATCACGCGCGACATCAGCAACCTGGCTGAAACCCAGCTCAATCGTCTGGATGATTCCGGCATCGTCTATATCGGCGCCGAAGTCAGCGCCGACGACGTGCTGGTGGGCAAGGTCACGCCCAAGGGCGAGACCCAGCTGACGCCGGAAGAAAAGCTGCTGCGCGCGATTTTCGGCGAGAAGGCTTCCGACGTGAAGGACACCTCGCTGCGCGTGCCCTCGGGCATGACCGGCACCGTCATCGACGTGCAGGTGTTCACGCGTGAAGGCATCGTGCGCGACAAGCGCGCCCAGTCCATCATCGACGATGAACTGCGCCGCTACCGCCAGGACCTGAACGACCAGCTGCGCATCGTCGAGAACGACCAGTTCGATCGTATCGAGAAGTTGCTGGTCGGCAAGACCGTCAACGGCGGCCCGCGCAAGCTGGCCAAGGGCGCAACCATCACCAAGGCCTATCTGGAAGATCTGGATCGCTGGCAGTGGTTCGATATCCGCCTGGCCGACGAGCCGCATGCCGTGGTGCTGGAGCAGGCCAAGGAATCGCTGGAGCAGAAGCGTCACCAGTTCGATCTCGCCTTCGAAGAGAAGCGCAAGAAGCTGACGCAGGGCGACGAGCTGCCCCCGGGCGTGCTGAAGATGATCAAGGTCTATCTGGCCGTCAAGCGTCGCTTGCAGCCGGGTGACAAGATGGCCGGCCGTCACGGTAACAAGGGTGTCGTTTCGCGCATCACCCCGATCGAAGACATGCCGCACATGGCTGACGGCACCACCGTGGACATCGTGCTGAACCCGCTGGGCGTGCCGTCGCGCATGAACGTGGGTCAGGTGCTCGAGGTTCACCTGGGCTGGGCTGCCAAGGGCGTGGGCCAGCGTATCGCCGAGCTGTTGCTCGAAGAGCGCGACGCTCAGGTCAAGGACATCCGTGCCTACCTGGAGAAGGTCTACAACACGACCGGCGCCGGCGCGCACATCGAGACCCTGACCGATGACGAAGTCATCGAGCTGGCGCACAACCTGAAGAAGGGCGTGCCTTTCGCCACGCCGGTGTTCGACGGCGCGACCGAAGAAGAAATCGGCATCATGCTCAAGCTGGCCTACCCGGATCCGGTTGCCGAACACATGCAGCTGACGCCTTCGCGCAGCCAGGCGTGGTTGTTCGACGGCCGTACCGGCGAGCAGTTCGAGCGCCCGGTCACCATCGGCTACATGCACTACCTGAAGCTGCATCACCTGGTCGATGACAAGATGCACGCACGTTCGACCGGCCCGTACTCGCTCGTTACCCAGCAGCCGCTGGGCGGCAAGGCGCAGTTCGGTGGCCAGCGCTTCGGGGAAATGGAAGTGTGGGCGCTGGAAGCCTATGGTGCCGCCTACACCCTGCAAGAAATGCTGACGGTGAAGTCTGACGACATCACCGGCCGCACCAAGGTTTACGAAAACATCGTCAAGGGTGATCACGTGATCGACGCCGGCATGCCGGAATCGTTCAACGTGCTGGTCAAGGAAATCCGTTCGCTGGCCCTCGACATGGATTTGGAGCGTAACTAATGAAAGCGCTACTCGATCTCTTCAAGCAAGTCTCGCAAGACGAGCAGTTCGACGCCATCAAGATTGGCCTCGCTTCGCCGGAGAAGATCCGTTCGTGGTCTTACGGCGAAGTCCGCAAGCCCGAGACGATCAACTACCGCACCTTCAAGCCGGAGCGCGATGGCCTGTTCTGCGCCAAGATCTTCGGCCCGATCAAGGACTACGAGTGCCTTTGCGGTAAGTACAAGCGCCTGAAGCACCGCGGTGTGATCTGCGAAAAGTGCGGTGTCGAAGTTACGGTCGCCAAGGTCCGCCGCGAACGCATGGGCCACATCGAGCTGGCCAGCCCCGTCGCGCACATCTGGTTCCTCAAGAGCCTGCCGTCGCGCCTGGGCATGGTGCTCGACATGACGCTGCGCGACATCGAACGCGTGCTCTATTTCGAAGCCTGGTGCGTGATCGAGCCCGGCATGACGCCGCTCAAGCGCGGCCAGATCATGTCGGACGACGATTTCCTCGCCAAGACCGAAGAATACGGTGACGACTTCCGTGCCCTGATGGGCGCCGAAGCGGTGCGCGAACTGCTGCGCACCATCGACATCGATCGCGAGGTCGAAACCCTGCGCGGCGAACTCAAGGCCACCAGCTCGGAAGCCAAGATCAAGAAGATCTCCAAGCGCCTGAAGGTGCTGGAGGGCTTCCAGAAGTCGGGCATCAAGCCGGACTGGATGGTCATGGAAGTGCTGCCGGTGCTGCCGCCGGACCTGCGTCCGCTGGTGCCGCTGGATGGCGGCCGCTTTGCGACCTCCGACCTGAACGACCTGTATCGCCGCGTCATCAACCGCAACAACCGTCTCAAGCGCCTGCTCGAACTGAAGGCGCCCGAGATCATCCTGCGCAACGAAAAGCGCATGCTGCAGGAAGCCGTTGACTCGCTGCTGGACAACGGCCGCCGTGGCAAGGCCATGACGGGCGCCAACAAGCGCCAGCTCAAGTCGCTGGCCGACATGATCAAGGGCAAGAGCGGCCGCTTCCGTCAGAACCTGCTGGGCAAGCGCGTGGACTACTCGGGCCGCTCGGTCATCGTGGTGGGTCCGCAGCTCAAGCTGCACCAGTGCGGCCTGCCCAAGCTGATGGCGCTGGAACTGTTCAAGCCCTTCATCTTCAATCGTCTGGAGATGATGGGCCTGGCGACCACGATCAAGGCGGCCAAGAAGCTGGTCGAGAGCCATGAGCCGGTGGTGTGGGACATCCTCGAAGAGGTGATCCGCGAGCACCCGGTCATGCTCAACCGTGCGCCGACGCTGCACCGCCTGGGCATCCAGGCTTTCGAGCCGGTGCTGATCGAAGGCAAGGCCATTCAGCTGCACCCGCTGGTCTGCGCGGCCTTCAACGCCGACTTCGACGGTGACCAGATGGCCGTGCACGTGCCGCTGTCGCTGGAAGCCCAGCTGGAAGCACGCACGCTGATGCTGGCCTCGAACAACGTGCTGTTCCCGGCCAACGGCGAGCCGTCCATCGTGCCGTCGCAGGATATCGTGCTGGGTCTGTACTACACGACCCGCGAGCGCATCAACGGCCGTGGCGAAGGGATCTTCTTCTCCGACGTCGCGGAAGTGCAGCGCGCCTACGACAACGGCGCCGTCGAACTGCAAAGCCGCATCACGGTGCGTCTGGTCGAGTACGAGCGCGACGAGCAGGGCGAGTGGCAACCGGTGCTGCGCCGTCATGAAACGACGGTCGGCCGTGCGCTGCTGTCGGAAATCCTGCCGCGCGGCCTGCCGTTCTCGGTGCTGAACAAGGCACTGAAGAAGAAAGAAATCTCGCGCCTGATCAACCAGTCGTTCCGCCGTTGCGGTCTGCGCGACACGGTGATCTTCGCCGACAAGCTGATGCAATCCGGTTTCCGCCTGGCGACCCGCGGTGGTATTTCCATCGCCATGGAAGACATGCTGATTCCGCAGGCCAAGGAAGTCATCCTGGCCGAAGCCAGCCGTGAAGTGAAGGAAATCGACAAGCAGTACTCGTCGGGTCTGGTCACCTCGCAGGAGCGCTACAACAACGTTGTGGACATCTGGGGCAAGGCCGGCGACAAGGTCGGCAAGGCGATGATGGAACAGCTGGCCACCGAGCCCGTGATCAACCGTCACGGTGAAGAAGTGCGCCAGGAGTCCTTCAACTCCATCTACATGATGGCCGACTCGGGCGCCCGCGGTTCGGCAGCCCAGATTCGCCAGCTGGCGGGCATGCGTGGCCTGATGGCCAAGCCGGATGGCTCGATTATCGAGACGCCGATTACCGCCAACTTCCGCGAAGGCCTGAACGTTCTGCAGTACTTCATCTCGACCCACGGTGCGCGTAAGGGTCTGGCCGATACGGCGCTCAAGACCGCCAACTCCGGCTACCTGACGCGTCGTCTGGTCGACGTGACGCAGGACCTGGTCATCACCGAGCTGGATTGCGGTACGTCGCATGGCTACTCGATGAAGGCGCTGGTCGAAGGCGGTGAAGTCATCGAACCGTTGCGCGATCGTATCCTCGGCCGCGTGGCAGCCATCGATATCGTCAACCCGGATACCCAGGAAACCGCCATCACGGCCGGCACCCTGCTGGACGAAGACCTGGTTGATCTGATCGACCGCCTGGGCGTGGACGAAGTCAAGATCCGCACCCCGCTGACCTGCGAAACCCGTCATGGTCTGTGCGCACACTGCTATGGCCGCGATCTGGGTCGTGGTTCGCACGTCAACGTCGGCGAGGCTGTCGGCGTCATCGCCGCCCAGTCTATCGGTGAGCCGGGCACGCAGCTGACGATGCGGACGTTCCACATCGGTGGTGCGGCATCGCGTTCGGCCCTGGCCAGCGCCGTGGAAACCAAGTCCAACGGTACCGTCGGCTTCACCAGCACGATGCGCTATGTCACCAACGCCAAGGGCGAACGTGTGGCGATCTCGCGCTCCGGTGAACTGGCGATCTATGACGATGGCGGCCGTGAGCGCGAGCGTCACAAGATCCCCTATGGCGCGACAGTGCTGGTGGGCGACGGCGAAGCCGTCAAGGCCGGTACCCGTCTGGCTACCTGGGATCCGCTGACCCGTCCGATCGTGTCCGAGTACAGCGGTGCGGTGCGCTTCGAGAACATCGAAGAAGGCGTGACCGTGGCCAAGCAGGTCGACGAAGTCACGGGCCTGTCCACCCTCGTGGTGATCACGCCCAAGACGCGCAGCGGCAAGGTCGCCATGCGTCCGCAGATCAAGCTGGTTAACGACAACGGCGAAGATGTCCGTATTGCGGGCACCGATCACTCGGTCAACATCTCCTTCCCGGTGGGTGCACTGATTACGGTGCGCGACGGGCAGCAGGTGTCGGTGGGTGAAGTGCTGGCGCGTATTCCCCAGGAATCGCAAAAGACCCGCGACATTACCGGGGGTCTGCCGCGTGTGGCCGAACTGTTCGAGGCTCGTTCGCCCAAGGACGCCGGCATGCTGGCCGAAGTCACGGGTACGGTTTCGTTCGGCAAGGACACCAAGGGCAAGCAGCGTCTGGTCATCACCGACCTGGAAGGCGTCAGCCACGAGTTCCTGATTCCGAAGGAAAAGCAGGTGCTGGTGCACGACGGCCAGGTGGTGAACAAGGGCGAAATGATCGTCGACGGCCCGGCCGACCCGCACGACATCCTGCGCCTGCAGGGTATCGAGAAGCTGGCGACCTACATCGTCGACGAAGTGCAGGACGTGTATCGTCTGCAGGGCGTGAAGATCAACGACAAGCACATCGAAGTGATTGTTCGTCAGATGCTGCGCCGTGTGAACATCACCGATCCGGGCGATGCCGACTTCATCCCGGGTGAACAGGTCGAGCGTTCCGAGCTGCTGAACGAGAACGATCGCGTGATCGCCGAGGACAAGCGTCCGGCTTCCTACGACAACGTGCTGCTGGGCATCACCAAGGCCTCGCTGTCGACCGACTCGTTCATCTCCGCGGCTTCCTTCCAGGAAACCACCCGCGTGCTGACCGAAGCGGCCATCATGGGCAAGCGTGATGATCTGCGTGGCCTGAAGGAAAACGTCATCGTGGGTCGTCTGATCCCTGCGGGTACCGGCCTGGCTTACCACCTGGCCCGCAAGGACAAGGAAGCCCTCGAGGCGGCCGAGCGCGAAGCCGCGCGTCAGCTGGCCAACCCCTTCGAAGACGCCCCGGTTGCGGTCGAAATCGATGTGGAAGAGCCGCTGTCGCCGCAAGGCGAGACGCCCGCCGAGTAAGCGGATGTCGCTGGCGCCGCAAGGCGCCCCTGCTCAAGACTGCCGGCCTTCGGGCCGGCAGTTTTTTTTCGTCTGCCGGCTGTGCCGACCGGGCAAAAGAAAAGCCCGCGAGCGGGCTTCCAAGGGGGAGGGGCGCAGCCTCAGCGGCGTGCGCGCTGGTAGGCCGGCCCCCAGGTCGGATGACCGACTTCAGCTGCCGTGAGCGTGAAGTCCGGATCCAGTTTCAGGATTCGGGCGAAGGCATCCTCGCACAGCGCCTCGTGGCGGCTGACGCAATAGCTGAAGGCCTGCAGCTTGAGGGCAGGCACCTGGATGCTGGCCGGCGCGCCGGCCAGCTCATCCGAAGTCGCTACCTGGCGTATCACGTCGCCGTAGCGGCCGGCCAGATAATCCGCTTCGACGCGGGCCAGCGCCTGCTGCTGCGCTTCGGTCGGGATGGCGGGGCGGGAAAGATGGGCGCAGCCGGCGAGCAGGGCGGTAAACAGCACGGCCAGACCCAGACGGCGCGCAGAAAGAAAGTAAGGCTTCAAGTGGCTCTCTATGACCTGGCAGGTCTTTGTTGTGGAATACCCAAGACAATATGAGTCAGGCGATGCCGCTGGCATAATACCCAATGTCCATTACTCCGTGTGCGCCATCCGGCAGGCACACGCTCTTTTTGAATCAGCGCGACTGCGGGCGCCTCCAGGCTTTTGGCCCGCTTACAGAACGACATGTCTTTCCTTGCAGGCCCCTCGTTGGCTGGCAGTCCTTTTGCCGGGGCTGCGCCGCTGGCCCATCGACCCTTGAACGCCATTGCCGCCACGGCGCGAGGTGGCGTTCCCCAGGAGCGTATCAAGCGGCTGTTGAGCGAGCTGCTGCCGGCGCTTCAATCCCTGCATGAACGCGGGCGCATCTGCGGCGATATCACCACGGCTTCCGTCGGCCTGGATGAAAGCGGGCGGGCGCACCTGATGGCAGCCGATGCCATGGCGCGTCAGAACGAAGTACGCCCGCCGATCACGGAAGCCGGTTTTTCCCCTTATGAGTTTTACTTGCAGGAGGCGCAATGGCCCCGGGGCCCCTGGAGCGACGTCTATAGCCTGTGCGCGGTGGCGCACTCCCTGATCTGCGGTGCACTGCCTCCGGCCGCGCCGCAGCGTCTGAATGGCGAGCCGTATCGGCCCCTGGCCGATCGGGAGCTGCCGCGTTACGACCTGTCGTTCCTGCAGGCCATCGATGCCGGATTGGCTTTTTATCCAGCCGATCGGCCGCAGTCGGTGGGGGCGCTGGCAGAAAGCCTGTCGTTCAGCTGCGCCGACGACACTCAGGAGGAAACCTTGCCGCCGCTGGCGTTTCCATCGGCTGCGCCCAGGGTCGAAATGGTATCGGTGCAACCGGTGTCATCACGTTCGCGACGGTATGGCCTGGTGGCGGCATTGCTGTTGGTCAGCGCGGCTGTCGGCGTCTACTGGTGGCAGCAGCTCACGGCTTCCGAAGATTCAGTGATCGCAGCCTCGCAGCTGGCCGGCGGCTTGCGCGTGACGCCCGCTACGACGCTCGCAGAGCCTGCCACCACAGGGGCGCAACCCGCCTTGCGGGCAGCGCCCGTTGCCGGGCCGCCTGTGTCCGCGGCCGAGGAGGCCGCCGAGGCTGCGGCCGAGCCAGCGGCACCACCGGCGGTTTCGCCGCGTGAAGTGCTGCGTCCGGCTGCGGCGCCTGCCCGCGTGACGGTCGGCGTGCAGATACAACCCTGGGGCGAAGTCTGGGTCAATGGCGTGAACCGTGGCGTCAGCCCGCCCTTGCGCGAGTTGCGCCTGTCGCCGGGAAAATACAAGGTTGTGGTGCGCAATGCCGACCTGCCTGCCTATCACGCGACGCTCGAGGTCAAACCCGGCACGCCGGTCACGCTACGGCATCAATTCCGTTAGGCGCGCGGCAGCTGCAATTCGAAGCACGAACCTTCTCCCAGGGTGCTGCGCACCTGGGCCTGGCCATGATGGCGTTCGGCGACCGTGCGCACAAAGGCCAGCCCCAGGCCGGCCCCACCCGCATCGGCCGCCATCGCTGAAGCCATGCGCGAGAAGGGCTGGAATACCCGCGCCGCATCCTCGGCAGATAGGCCGGGGCCCTGATCGCAGATGCTCATCAGCCAGCTTTCTCCGTCGGCCTGCAGATTGATGCGGATGCGGCTGTGCTGGGGGCTGTATTTGATCGCATTGTCCAGCAGATTGGCGATGGCCCGACGCAGCAGCGCCTGGTCGCCCTGGATGAAGGCGACCGGCAGCGGTTCGCCCACATCGAGCACGATGTCGCGCGTCTGCGCGGGCGCCCAGAAGTCATCGCATACCTCGCGCAGCAGATCGGCCAGGTCCAGGTCGAGCATCTGGATCTTCATGGATTCAGCGCGCGTGAGTTGCACGAAACCATCGACCAGATGCAGGGTGCGGCGCGAGAGCTGGGCGATGCGGCGCAGCGTGTCATTTTCCTGATTGGCCCGAGCGGCCTCATCCTGCATGGACACCAAGGCCAGAATGGCGTTTTGCGGCGCACGCATGTCATGCGAGATGAAGCGCAGGGTTTCCTCGCGCTGGCGTTCAGCCTGGCGGATGTCGCTGATGTCGCTGAATGTCAGGATAGTGCCGGCAAAGGCGCCGTCGCCGGCATGGATGGGGGCGCATTTGATGATGACATCATGCCCATGGCGGGTGCGCGTCTCGATGTCGGAGCTCCAGCCCGAGCGTGGGGGCTGGCTGGCGGCTTCCTGCATGGCGGCCAGCACCGGTGCGCTGGCGTCCTGCGGCAACAGCGCCTGGAGCACCGCAGAGGCAGCCTGTCCGGTTGGCGGGGCGGGCAGCTTGAGCTGGCTGAAGAACTGCAGTGCGGCGCGATTGCCAAATTGCAGGCCTTGCATCTGGTCGAACACCAGCGAGGCGTCCGGCAGACCGTCCAGGCCATCGGTGAGGAATTGCCGCAAGTCGCGCAGCAAGGCCATGGCATGGCGAAAGCGGGCCAACCGGTACTCGACCGAATGATTGTCCAGCAGGCTTCTGGGGGAGGGCTGGGAAGGCTCCTGCAGCGGGGTATGTTCCTGGCGCAGGCGCACAAGCTCCTCGTCCATGTAGCGCAACATGGTTTCCTGACTGCGCCAGCTCCAGAGCGGATAGCACACCATCAGGCTGATGAGCGCGGCCGAGGGGGCGAACCAGATATCGGCCAGGCGCAGCATCAGGGCGCTGCCCGGCACGATCAACACCAGCAGCAGGACGTTCCACGTCAGGGCCAGGCGCGGGGAACCGCGTCGCATGATGAGGCACAGCAGCAGCACCGGCAGCGCCGTTGCCAACGCGTTCTCCCAGGCTGTTGCGGTGCGCAGCGAGTCATCGTCGCGAGCGGCCTGCAGCATATTGGCGAGGATTTCCATGCCTGCCATGCCGTTGGCGCGGTGTGACATGGGGGTCGGGAAAGAGTCGGACAGACCGGTGGCCCAGGAGCCCACCACCACGTACTTGCCCCGGAAAAAAGCGGGATCGATGCGGCCTTCGAGGACCTCGGTGTAGGGCACCATGGTCACGTGACCGGGAGGGCCGCGAAAGGGGATCAGGGTGGCCTGGCTGCGGCCCGCATCGCTTTGTGCAAACTGTTGTGCCTGCCCGGCCTGGCCGCCGGCGCGCATCAATGCCAGCGCGAAATGCTGGACGGTCGAGTCGCCTGCGGTGCGCTGCCATGCGCCTCGCCGGACCACGCCGTCGCCATCGACCGGAATGTTGATGAACCCCAGAGCAGCCGCAGCGCGGGCCAGCGGAGCAATCGGCGGCTGGGCGAGCTGCGTGTCATCCAGGTTGTCGAGGATGAGTGGCAGCACGACCCGGCCATGCTCCTTGATGGCTTGCGCCAGCGTGGCGTCGGCTGCCGGATCGGTCAGGTCGGGCTCGGAGAAAATCAGATCCAGGCCGACTGCGCGCGCCTCGCGCAATTGCTTGAGCAGGGCCGCGTGAGTCTGGCGTTTCCAGGGCCAGCGTCCCAGCTTTCGCAGGCCCTCGTCGTCGATCGTGACCAGCACGATGTCATGCTGTGCGGGACGGCTCAACAGATTGAGCGTCTGGTCATAAAGCGCCTGATCTACCCGGCTTGCGCCGCCAAAGGCGCCCAGCAGGGCGGCCAGCGCCGTCAGCATGATGGTCAGCAGCAGCCCCGAACGGGACAGAGGCTGCACGGGAGCCGACGGCGAGGCCATGGCGCCGGGATCAGTAGTCCTGCAGCGTCACCAGCCCGCCCGAGCCGCTGGCAACGGGCTGGCCATCGGTGCTGACCAGGGCCAGGGCGCCCTCGAAGGGGGCCCGGCTGGCATAGCCGGCCAGACCGTGCTGGTCGATGGCGCTGACGTTGACGTAGAACGTGCCGGGGCCGGGGGCCGAGAAACGCAACTGGGTGTCGGTCACGCGCTGGGCGGACACCACGCGCATGCCTGCGGCATCGCGCGACACACGGACGTCGTAAGCCTGGGCACCCGCGACAGGAGTGATCTCGCTGCGCCAGGCGCCGCCGCCGCGCTGCGGCGTGCTCAAGGCCGGTGCTGGCAGCAGCATGTGCACGCCCAGCATCTGGCCGCCGCCGCCCACCAGTGCACCCTGGCCCTGTTTCACCGTCACCGGGCGGGCAGGGGGCTGTCCGGGGGCCTGGGCCTGAACCCGCACATTGCCTTCCAGGACGGACTGGCTGGCGCCCTGGGCGCTGGCCTCGACGCGGAAGCGGGTGCCGCGCACGCCGGTGACGGCCACGGGGGCGCGAATCTCGAAACGTCCCACGCCCGAACCCTCCGGCGCGACCTGGGACTCCATGGCCCCGTCGTTGACTGCCAGGATGGTGTCGGTCAGCGGCACATGCACGAACTGGCGCAGCCGTTGCAGCGACACATTGCTGCCCGGCGGCAGAGTGATTTCGCTGGCATCGGTCAGGCGCAGGGTAATGAAGCCGCTTGGGCCGGTGGTCAATTGCGCGCCTTCGGAGAGCTGGCTGCCGACCTGCAGAGGCTGGCCGTCGGCGCTGGCGCTGCCGCTCAGGCTGACGACCTGGGCCGAACCGGGCTTCTCCGGGATCATGGACAGCGGGATGCGCAGTTCCAGCGCGATGGGCAGCGCCAGGGTGTCGGCTACGTTGTTGAGCTGCTGCAGCGCCTGCCAGTTGCTTTCTTTGCCGGTATAGGTGGCCGCCAGGCCGCCCAGCGTGTCGCCGGCGCGAACGCGGTAGATAAAATCATCGTTCAGTGCGCCGGCGGGCTGTGCCTGGGCCGCAGTGGCGGTCAAGGCAAAGCTCAGCGCCAGGCACGCACGCCGGAGGTTCCGGTTCATTGCGACTCTCCTGATTGCGGATCGCGCCAGACAGTGGCGCGATCATGTTCTGTCTGTTGTCAGTGGGACGGCGGGGTTGAGGGCGGCGTCACTAGTTCGAGGCGATAGCCCAGGGCGTATGAAGAGGTCAGGCGCAAGCCGTTCTGTGGTCGCAACTGCAGTTTCTGGCGGATGTTGGACAGGTGCGTGTCCAAGGTGCGTGAGGTCGGAGGGATCTCACGGTTCCAGACGCTTTCGGCCAGCAGATCGCGCGACAGCAGGCGACCTATGTTGCGCAGGAAAAGCAGTGCCAGTTCGTACTCCTTGGGTGCGAGCGGCACAGGCTGCCCATGCAGTTTGATGACATGGTGCACCGGGTCCACCGCGTAGGGCCCGATCTCGAAGGCCTGGGCATCCTGGGAACTGGGCTGGGCGCGGCGCAGCAGCGCGGCCACGCGGGCCAGCAGTTCGCCCGGCCGCAGGGGCTTGACGATGTAATCATCGGCGCCGGCGCTCAGGCCTTCGACCAGATCTTCTTCGAGGTTGCGGCTGGTCACGAAAATGATGGGCAGCGACAGGCCGTGACGTGAGCGCAGGTGGCGCACTACGTCATCGCCATCCATATCGGGAAGATGCCAATCCACCAGGATTAGATCGAAAGTCTCTTCGCGCAGGGCGGCCAACAGGTCCTGGCTTTGCTGGAAGCTGCGACACTCGTAACCGGCCTCCTGCAACAGCCGTTGAATCTGTTGGGCCTGGTCCAGGTCATCTTCTAGTGAGGCGATTCGCATGGGCCGTGCTGTGTCATAAAAAGGTTGAGCGGCAAGGGGACGCGTGACAGCAATACCGCTCGCTGGCTTCTCTTAGTCCTACATGATACCGCTTGGTGTTGACATAGGCCGAATCGCTGGAAAACACAGCGAGTGTCAATCATTGCAAAATTGACGAATCTTGACTGGATGCGGACCGCAATAGAGCGTCACACTCTCTCCAATCGCATCGGGGGCGGTGATTTTTCCTGCCGGCGGATGCTCAAAGAGAAAGGGCTTGGTGATGAAACAATTGAGCACACTGATAATGGTGCCGGATTCAGCCAGCCGCGTACGTGCAATTTCGGTCTTATTGCAGGCAGGCATCTCCACCAAGGGATGCTCAACCCCGCTGGAACTGTTCGGCATGCTCAATGAAGAGCATTTCGACATCGTGGTTCTCGATATGGGGCAGCTGGGCGAACTGGGTTTTGCATTGATTGCGCGTCTGCGCGGGTCTTCCGATCTGGGCATCATCGTCAAGGGTAGTGACATGCCCGTGGAAGCGCGCCTGCGTTGCCTGCAAAGTGGGGCGGATGCCGCCCTGCAGGAGCCGCTGGACGAGCGCGAGCTGATCTGCGTCCTGCTGGCGCTGGCCCGACGGTTGCCAGCCTGGGACGAGCGCGCCGCCAACGACGGGGGCGCGGAACTGGTCGCCACCGGAAAGTGGGAACTGCGTGACCAGGACTGGACCCTGGCTGCGCCGACGGGCGCCACCCTGACGTTGTCATCCAACGAACGCCTCATCGTGCGGGCGCTGTTGCAGGCCGGCGGCAGGGCGGTCAGCCGAAATGGCCTGGCCGACGAACTCAGTCTTGAGGGGACGAACGCCCGTTTGAACGGCACCCGCAGCATCGATGTGGTCATCAGCCGCCTGCGCCGCAAGGCCGAATTGGCCGGACTGAACCTGCCTATTCGCACGGTATACGGCAGCGGCTATCTGTTCGCCCACGCCTGAGCCAAGCCGCCAGGTCCCCCTGCGTTGCCCGCGCGCAAATAATGCGCAGTTTTTTTGACAGCCCTGGCTAACTAGGTTAAGCTAAAGGGCTTACTGCTTTATTCGCGCGCAAAGCAAGGGTGCTGCGGATCACAAAAGCCTGTCAGATGCGTCACGAATTTGATCGGCTTCCTTTCCGCAACCCACACGCCCGGCACTTGCCGGTCAGGTCATTCCGATGATCCGGCCGGATGGGCCGGCGCACTGAGATAATGCTGACCCCGTGCCATACGGTTGGGCCATCAGCACTGTGTCATGCTTGTGAAGCAAGTGCCCCGCACACTTTGCGCGCTTGTCTGCAAGACCCGCTCTTTTACGTCACCCACGTCAGAGGCGGTTTTGCGCAAACTGCCTCCCCGGGCGTCTTAGCATCAGGCACCGGGAGGAACAGTACGTAAGTACTTACCAGTGGTACGTAAAAGGGATTTCAAAGGTCATGCCTACCATTAGCCAACTCGTGCGCAAGCCGCGCGAAGTCAGCATCATCAAGAGCAAGAGCCCCGCGCTGGAGAACTGCCCCCAGCGCCGTGGCGTTTGCACCCGTGTCTACACCACCACCCCCAAGAAGCCGAACTCCGCTCTGCGTAAGGTTGCCAAGGTGCGTCTGACCAACGGTTACGAAGTCATTTCGTACATCGGCGGTGAAGGCCACAACCTGCAGGAGCACTCGGTGGTTCTGGTGCGTGGCGGTCGTGTGAAGGACTTGCCCGGTGTGCGTTATCACATCGTGCGCGGTTCCCTTGACCTGCAAGGCGTCAAGGATCGCAAGCAGTCTCGCTCGAAGTACGGCGCCAAGCGTCCGAAGAAGGCCTGATCGTTTCAAGCCGCAAGCAATACAGCAGTATCCCAGGTTGCGGGAAGGCCCGTGGCTTGGAAGATGTGCAGCTGCGCCAGTGTGATGCTGGAAAGTGTGCAGCACGTAAGGGGTCGTCTCTCTAGGCGGCCATGGCCGAGCGCAAGCCCGGTTCAACTGAACAGACACAAGGAAGCAAGAAATGCCCCGTCGTCGCGAAGTACCCAAGCGCGAGATCCTGCCCGATCCGAAGTTCGGCAGCGTCGAGCTCGCCAAGTTCATGAACGTTGTGATGCTGGACGGCAAGAAGGCCGTCGCCGAGCGCATCATCTATGGTGCCCTTGAGCAAGTCCAGGCCAAGACCGGCAAAGAGCCGATCGAAGTCTTCAACCTGGCCATCAACAACATCAAGCCCATCGTCGAAGTCAAGAGCCGCCGCGTTGGCGGTGCCAACTACCAAGTGCCGGTTGAAGTGCGCCCCGTGCGCCGCCTGGCCCTGGCTATGCGTTGGCTCCGTGAAGCCGCCAAGAAGCGTGGCGAGAAGTCGATGGACATGCGTTTGGCAGGCGAGCTGATTGACGCCTCTGAAGGTCGTGGCGCCGCGATGAAGAAGCGCGAAGACACGCACAAGATGGCCGAGGCCAACAAGGCCTTCAGCCATTTCCGCTGGTAATTTAAGGACTAATCCACCATGGCCCGCAAAACCCCGATCGAGCGCTATCGCAACATTGGTATCTCTGCGCACATCGATGCAGGGAAGACCACCACGTCTGAGCGCATCCTGTTCTATACCGGCGTCAACCACAAGTTGGGCGAAGTTCATGATGGCGCCGCCACCATGGACTGGATGGAGCAAGAGCAAGAGCGTGGCATCACCATTACGTCGGCGGCAACGACGGCGTTTTGGCGTGGCATGGCAGGCAACTTCCCCGAGCACCGCGTCAACGTGATTGACACCCCGGGACACGTGGACTTCACCATTGAGGTGGAGCGTTCCATGCGCGTTCTGGACGGTGCCTGCATGGTGTACTGCGCCGTGGGTGGTGTGCAGCCGCAGTCGGAAACTGTTTGGCGCCAAGCCAACAAGTACGGCGTGCCGCGTCTGGCCTTCGTGAACAAGATGGACCGCACCGGTGCCAACTTCTTCAAGGTCTACGAGCAGCTGCGCACCCGCCTGCGCGCCAACCCCGTGCCCATCGTGATCCCCGTCGGCGCTGAAGACACCTTCACCGGCGTGGTCGACCTCATCAAGATGAAGTCGATCATCTGGGACGAGGCCAGCCAGGGCACCAAGTTCGACTACGGCGATATCCCGGCCGATCTGCAGGCAACTGCCGAAGAGTGGCGCGAGAAGCTGGTCGAGGCGGCTGCCGAGTCGTCCGAGGAACTGATGAACAAGTACCTCGAGACCGGTTCGCTGGACGAAGCCGAGATCAACAAGGCCATCCGTCAACGCACCATCGCTGGCGAAATCCAGCCGATGCTGTGCGGTTCGGCCTTCAAGAACAAGGGCGTGCAGCGCATGCTGGACGCGGTCATCGAATACCTGCCGTCGCCGGTTGACATTCCGCCGGTCGAAGGCACCGACGATGACGGCAATGTCGTCACGCGTACCGCCGACGACAAGGAGAAGTTCTCCGCGCTGGCATTCAAGCTGATGACCGACCCGTTCGTGGGCCAGCTGACCTTCGTGCGCGTGTACTCGGGCATCCTGAAGTCGGGCGATACGGTCTTCAACCCCATCAAGGGCAAGAAGGAACGTATCGGTCGTCTGCTGCAGATGCACGCGAACAACCGCGAAGAAATCAAGGAAGTGCTGGCAGGCGACATCGCCGCCGTGGTGGGTCTGAAAGACGTGACCACCGGCGAAACGCTGTGCGACGTGGACGCCCACATCACCCTGGAACGCATGGAATTCCCCGAGCCCGTGATCTCGCAGGCCGTGGAACCCAAGACCAAGACCGACCAGGAAAAGATGGGCCTGGCCCTGTCGCGCCTGGCTCAGGAAGACCCGTCGTTCCGCGTGCGCAGCGACGAAGAATCCGGCCAGACCATCATTTCCGGCATGGGCGAGCTGCACCTGGAAATTCTGGTTGACCGCATGCGCCGTGAATTCGGCGTGGAAGCCAACGTGGGCAAGCCCCAGGTGGCCTATCGCGAAACCATCCGCAAGACCTGCGACGAAGTGGAAGGCAAGTTCGTCAAGCAGTCGGGCGGTCGTGGTCAGTACGGTCACGTGGTCCTGAAGGTCGAACCGCTCGAAGCCGGTGGTGGCTACGAGTTCGTGGACGCCATCAAGGGCGATGTGGTGCCGCGCGAGTACATCCCCGCGGTGGACAAGGGCATCCAGGAAACGCTGCCGTCCGGCATTCTGGCCGGTTACCCGGTGGTCGACGTCAAGGTCACGCTGTTCTTCGGTTCGTACCACGACGTTGACTCGAACGAAAATGCGTTCAAGATGGCCGGTTCGATGGCCTTCAAGGAAGGCATGCGTCGCGCCAGCCCGGTTCTGCTCGAGCCGATGATGGCCGTCGAAGTCGAAACGCCGGAAGACTACGCCGGTACCGTGATGGGCGACCTGTCGTCGCGTCGCGGTATGGTGCAGGGCATGGACGACATGGTCGGTGGCGGCAAGGTCATCAAGGCCGAAGTTCCGCTGGCCGAAATGTTCGGGTACGCGACCAACCTGCGTTCGCTGACGCAAGGCCGTGCCACGTACACGATGGAATTCAAGCATTACTCCGAAGCTCCGAAAAACGTCGCTGACGAAGTCATCGCCGCTCGGGCCAAGTAAATAACCGTCGCCACGTCCCCGGTCACCGGGGCGTGGCAAAAACCAAATTTCCTTGAGAGTTAAAGGATTTAGATCATGGCAAAAGGCAAGTTTGAACGTACCAAGCCGCACGTGAACGTGGGTACGATTGGTCA